>NZ_JBJNLB010000013.1:0-114468 GCF_052169275.1 Serratia sp. CY27727
GCCTTCTTCGGCTGAGGGTCAGTGCTGCCGGCGGCTTCAAACACCAGCGCGTTGCTCTTCTCATTCAGGGTGCGCAGCACCGGTTGCAGCTCACGCAACACCTGGTCGAGGCGCTGCATGTCGCCCACCATCTTGTTGTAAGCCGGTGAACCAGGCTGGAACCCTTTCATGCTGCGGTTCAGCTCCAGCAGCGTTTTCTGCATGTCCTGCGGCAGCGCCTGCATCTCTTTACTGGCGATGATGTCGTTCAGCGACTTCATGGTCTGCTGCGTCGACTTCATGGTTTTCTGACTTTCCGCCAGCGTCTTGGTCGCTTCGTTGATCATCGGATTGATCGGCATCGAATTAATCTTATCCAACGTCTGCATCAGTTTCTGCTGGATCTGCGCCAGACCGCCGCTGGTGGTCGGCATCAGCGGATAACCGAACAGCTCGCGCGGCCCTTTCCACGGTTTCTCCTGCGGATAGAAGTCGAGATCGATATACAGCGAACCGGTCAGCAGGTTGGCGGACTTCATCGAGGCGCGTAAGCCACGAGACTCCGCGTCTTTCAGGTGCCCTTCAATATCGACATTGTCCCCCAGCTGTTTATGAAGCCGATCCGGCTCAATGCGGATCAGCACCGGAATGCGGTAATCGTTATCCAGACGCTGCGCCATGCCCTCTTTATAGAACGGCACCTGCGCCACCGTACCCAGACGGATGCCGCGGAACTCGACCGGCGCGCCCGGCTGCAGGCCGCGTACCGAATCGGAGAAGAACAGCAGGTAGTCCTTATGCACGGTATACAGCGAATCCTGCGTGCTGCGCTGGTTGTCGAACAGCTGGTACTCCGCCTTCTCTTTCGCCTGTTCGCCACGATCCCAACCGTCCGGTACGTCGAAACTGACGCCGCCGCTGAACAGCGTTGTCAACGAGCCCATCTCCACCCGCATGCCCTGCGCCGACATGTCAAACGCCACGCCGCTGTCTTTCCAGAAGCGCACGTTGGTAGTGACCAACTGATCGTAAGGCGCGGTGATGAACAGCTGATAGCGCATGGCGCGCGCTTTCGGATCGAAGTAGCTGGTTTCCACCGACCCGACGCGGTAGCCGCGGAACAGCACCGGATCGCCTGCGTTGAGCTGGCCCGATTTTTCACTGTCCAGCACGATGCGCAGCCCTTTGGCGTCCGGGGAGGCCAGCGGCGGCGCATCGAGCAGCTGATAGTGGTCTTTGCCGTCTTTGCCCTTGCTGCCCGGCTGCAGTTCGATATAGACGCCGGAGAGCAGCGTGCCCAGCCCGGAGACGCCTTCGCGGCCGATCTGCGGTTTCACCACCCAGAAGGCGGAGTCCTGACGCAGCAATTTCTCCATGCTGGCGTTGAGGCGCGCCTGCACCACCACCTTGCTGAGGTCCTCGCTCAGCGTGACGGTTTCCACCACGCCGACGTCAACGCTGCGGCTTTTGATTTTGGTTTTACCCGCTTCCAGCCCTTCCGCCGTCGTGGTGACCAGCGTCACCACCGGCCCCTGATGGCTGAAGTGGTAAAACAGGATCCAGGCGCCGATCAGCGCGGTCACGATGGGAATGATCCACACCGGCGACCAGCGTTTGATCTTCTCGACGTCCGCGACGCTATGATTATTTTCCGTCACCTTGCGGCTCCTTGTTGATTGTTTCACTTGCGCGATCCCAGGTCAGCCGGGGATCAAATGTCATGGCGGCGAACATGGTGAGGATCACCACCAGCGCGAACAGCACGGCGCCCGTCGCGGGATAAATGCTCATCAACTGCCCCATTCGCACCAGCGCCGACAATACGGCGATCACGAACACGTCGATCATTGACCAACGGCCAACGAATTCGACCCCTTCATAAATCAGATGCATGCACTCGCTGTCGGCACGCGGTTTCTTCCTGCCGTTGGCGTCCCAGCACAGCCAACCGATCGCCAGCATTTTCAGCGACGGCACCATGATGCTGGCGATGAAAATCACCATCGCCACCGGGTAAGAGCCACTTCCCCACAGCAGGATCACCCCTGCCATGATGGTGGAATTCATCTTGTTGCCCAGTGCCTCGGTCACCATGATCGGCATCAGGTTGGCCGGGATATACAGCATGACGGAGGTCACCAGCAGCGCCAGCGTCCACTGCAGGCTGTGGCGGCGGCGCACATAGCCGGGGGTGTGACAGCGCGGGCAGCGCACCTGGTTGGCCGGCAGGATCGCCGTGCAGCAAGCGCAAGAGCGCACGCCCTGGCGCATGCCGGTACGCCCCGCCGTCAGCGGGCGGTCGAGGCGTGGCGCCGGTTCGATGTCCTGCCACAGCCAACGCCTGTCCACGCACTGGAAAGCGCGCACCTGCAGCAGGCAGAACAGGCAATAAGGCACGAAGCTGCTGCCGATGCCGATATCGCCGTAGGCCATCAGCTTGACGAAGCTGACCAGCACCCCGGCGAGAAAAATCTCCACCATGCACCAGGTCTTGAACTGGAACAGCACCCGGGCCATCCACTCTTTGAGGCCCAGCGGCAAGCGCAACCTGGCGCACAGCAGGATGATCGCCACCATGCAAAACGCCGGGATCAGCTGCACGAACACCATAAACAAGGTGGCCATGCTGGCGTAGTCTTCCGCCACCATGACTTCCGGGATTTGGATCAGCCGGATTTCGTTGCCGAGGCCGGCGACGCGCATGTTGATAAACGGGAAAATGTTGGCCAGCACCAGCATGAACAAGGCGCTGAGCGCGTAACCGATCGGCCGCTTGCGCGGCTCGTCCCAGCGGGTAGTGAGCGTGGTTTTGCAGCGCGGGCAGACCGCTTTGCTGCCATAGGCCAGCGGCGGCAGCGCCACCAGCATGTCACACTGCGGGCAGAGCGTCTTATTCTGTGACGACGCGTCGATGTGCGGTGGCGCTGGCCGATTGACGGATGGCAACATGGTTTTCTCTGGAGTAGGGGGGCAACGCACGGGTACCTTGACTTAAAAAAACGTTCCCAAGAATGATCATGATAGTTTCATTAAGCGTTTTTCGCGCAGAGGCGGGGCGTATTAAGCGTGCGAACTTGCTCTGCAATATCATCTATGATTTGAAAACGTCGGCGATACTCCGCGCGTTTTTTGCTGGGAATATGCTCCAAAGATTTTCTTTCAAACGTCAAGGGCAGTTGCCAGCGCCAGGTATTTTGTTTTATCCCGCCTATCAATGACCAGAAATCGTCGTAACTTGCATGTAAATGCCGGCCTTTGCTCAGTCGATAGCGCAATGAGCGAAAAACGTGTCCATTATCACTGACGCCATAAATGGCGCGCACCGCAGTGAGTTCAGCGAAGCGGCTGATAAACTCCATCAAAACACGTTTGGGGAAAATACCCGACAGAGCACGCGTAGCTTCTTTGATGGTCTCGTGCGGTACGTGCCGTCCAGGGCCTTGCAGACCACCAATGATGAAATGCCATTCAGCCCCTTCGGACACGGCCGAAAAGGTCACGCTGGCGAGTAACACATTATTGTCACCACGCAGCCATAGCGTTGACTCACCTTCTCGTTCTGCCTTGTGCGCACAAGAGGCAGAAATGGTAAAACGCGCCTCTTCTCTGCCGGTGAATTCCGCCAAAATCGTTTCTTCTTGTGATATCAGCGCATTGGACAGCATTTTGTTGTTGAGGGAAGACACATATCGGTAATGGCTGACAATAGCCGATGCGCGTTGTTTGGCATTAAGGTTGCGCATCAGGTATTGCCTGTGCGTTTTACAAGGGAATGTGTTTTGATGATATAATATCGATTTTAAATCACTCTGTTGAGTTAAAATGGATAGTGCCTTTTTAGTCGGTGAATAGTATAAAATAAGTCGAAGTAAGAACTTTGCACGGAAGCTCTTCTTCCTCCAGACAGGGCCTGGGACGATCTGTCCCGAGAGTAATTCGTAGATAATGTTTTTTTTCAAGATTCATATCCTGCAAGCACTATTCTTTGACTTTTGCATGTTTATTGATTGGCGGTTTTTATGCCATTCTAATAGATGATTGTTAATTTATTGTCTGCTATTTATCAAGGTTTGATGGAGAAGGTGTTTTTAACGCTAACGGCATGTAATTGTTGTGCATTTTATAATGTGTTGATGTTTTTTTCTTCATGTGGCGTCATAAGTATGGCTATTGATGTTTGCTCTTTGAAATACAGTGCTCTGAACATTGTTGACATAATTAACCCCGGGGGTAATTTCCTCACTCAGAATATTATTAAAATCAGAATATAATAATGCGTTTTAGAGTGAAGTAGAGGCTGTTGGGATATGTTTTTTCAGGGGGGTAACGATTTTATCGTTAAGCTGCCTAATGAATTAACGAGGTTCGATTGCGGAAATCGGTGCCGTTGACTGATTATTATAGTGAAGGGTGCTAGTAATATCCCGGGTTGTTAATAATGGAATTGAACTTTAATTATTAAGTGAAAATAAAGAGATTGGCAAGATGATTTTATAAGTAAGTGTGGCGATATGGAATTTATCTTGGATAGGTCACTGTTTTATATGAGGGGCAGTTCTGAAACTGGGGTGAAATGATATGTATTGTGATTGTTAAATTAAACCTTTTTTATTCTAATGTGTGTAGAGTGCGCTGTTTCTATGCAAATGTTTTCGTACGCTAGAGATGTTTGTAAAACAAGAGGGGCATCTATTTTTATTCAGTGTCTTCTTGGTTTTTTACGCAGAATATGAGTTGGCGTAATTTTTTAAAATTCAATTGCTTATTTTCATGCTGTCTAGGGGGCGAATTATAAAGGGCGAGCATTGATGCCTTAACTGACGAAAATGTGCTCATCATAGAGCTGAAATATCGGGCCGCCTACGTGGATCCATATCCCGTCGGTGATACTGGCGGTTAATAAAAACCTGATGTAATTCAGTGACCGGTAGTATATCGCATTGCAACCTGTACCACGCCTACCTGTCGTTTACGGCTGCAAGGGGGTATCAGCAAGTGATGAACCTGACGGCGTTCGGCTAGGCGGTGCCGTAGACGCTGAAAGAGTACGAACACACGTTGCTGAAACGCCGCACCAAGCACGGAATACAAACCAACCTGATATTGAGTGAGGAATGTGAGGCGGACTGGCTGCCGAAGTGTGGTGCAGTGTGACAATGAGCAAGTCGATCGGCCGGGCCGATCAATAGGCCGTTATTGATCTGCCGAACCCATTGGACGCTCAATCGCCGCGCCGCCTATAGTGGCAGTGACCCGAATACATGCAGCAACACCAGGGCATCCTATCGGCTGCTGAACGGCCAATATCATAACGACAAGTCCTCCCCAAACCGGCTCAGGCCGGTTTTTTTGTGCCTGTGATTCAGGCTGTTCACCCTGTAGGTGAACAGAGGTGTACACCGAGAAGGTAGCTATACACCCATCAATGCATTGAAATAAAAGGATAAAATCAAAAGGTGTATAGAGTGAACAGTTTTCCTATAAATCTTTTTTTAATATTATGAGCGCTGGGCTAGTGCTAATTGCTTATAATTTATTCTATGTATTGTGCACCATTTTATTGTGTATAGGTATATGTATAGACTTCTGTTTTGTGATTATAAAAATCGTTTTAAAACAGTTGATTACTTTCTTTGTTTCGCTCCTATTATCGGCACCATCCTCTCTTCCTACCACATCCTTAATTATCCCTAAACGCTTTGAATTACAATGAATCGATTGGTTTGTTGTCCGGTAAAAACCGGCGCGCGCGTACTTCTGTTCGGTCTTGAATTTTCGGCTAGCTTTCACTGCCATGGCTGAGAGTTCGTTTGAACAAACTGATTACGCTAGTACGTATTGCTATTTTGACGGGACGTAAGAAACGCCATCGCTACCGCACCAAGAAGTAATAAGCCACTCAAGCCAAAAGTACTTCGCCATCCCAGGCTGTCAAACATCATGCCACCTGCCGTTGAACCAAGGGCAATCGAGAGCTGAATCACCGCGACCATCAGGCCGCCTCCGGCTTCCGCATCCTCGGGCAGCGTGCGTGTAATCCATGTCCACCATCCCGTTGGCGCGGCGGTTGCCAGCATGCCCCAGAGGCCTAACAGCAACGAGACAGCCCAAACGTGATGCCCGGCAAGAATCAGGGCGATGGCAATGACAGCCATCAGCCCAGGAATGGCCATCAGCGTTAGATAGAATTTCCTATTGAGGAATGCCGGGACAACCAGCGTGCCAATAAAACCGGCCACACCGATAACCAGTAAAATTAACGACAAGCCAGAGAAATCAACCCGCGTCACCAACTCCAGAAACGGACGCACATAGGTAAATAACGCAAACTGCCCCATAAAGAACAGGCCACAAGCCAGCATGCCAATGGAGACAACAGGGCGACTGAGCAGGCGCAATACGGATCCGCGTGACGCAGGGTTATTATTGCCGTTCATACCCGGCAGACTCACGCACTGCCAGATAAAGGCCGCGGCCGCGACGGGGACCAGGCACAAGAAAGCGCCTCGCCATCCGATGGTCGCTCCAAGATAGCTACCCAGCGGCGCTGCCACTACCGTCGCCAGCGCATTGCCGGCGTTGAAAATAGCCAGCGCACGCGTAACCTGATGCTGTGGCACCAGACGAATTGCCGTTGCCGCAGACATCGACCAGAATCCACCGATCGCAATACCTATCATCGCGCGGCCTGCCATATACATCAGATAGTTGGAAGCCAGTGCGATAACGAGCCCCGACACGGCCATCAGAATCGTCATCCCCAGCAGTAAGTACTTGCGATTCACATTTCCAGCCAACGTCGAAAGCGTCAGGCTGGTCAGAACGGCCAGCGCGCCGGAGATGGCAATTCCCTGTCCCGCCAGCCCCTCCGTCACGTCTAAATCACGGGCAATCGGCGTAAGCAGGCTGACGGGCATAAATTCCGATGCAATCAGCACAAAGACGCACAGGGTCATGGCAAAAATGCCGCTCCAGTAAGCGGGCTGATTATTCGGTGATGGTGTTTGGCTAAGTGCAGACATAGTCAGATTTCACGGAAGTCAGAATAAAAGCCACCCGCGTAGACAGGCGGCTTTTAATGTTGTCAGTAGAGGGGCTATTTCAGATTGGCTTTGAAAAATTGTTCGAACTTAGCGAAAGGTATTTTACCGGCCGCATTGTCGTACAGGTCCACATGATTTGCACCGGGGACAATCACCAGCTCTTTTTCTTTACTGCCGACCGCCTTATAAGCATCTTCGGCAAAATAGCGTGAATGGGCTTTTTCACCGGTCACGATAAGCGTCGGGATAGTAATTTCGCTGGCGTAGCTCAGCAGCGGCATATTCATAAACGACAGCGGCATCGTTGCCGTCCACGCCCCGGTCGAGTTAACGGAGCGTTCGTGGAAACCGCGCGGCATGCGGTAGTAATCAAAGAACTCCTTCAGCACCGGATGCGGATCGGCCGGCAGGGTTTCTGGCAGAATGCGCTCACCCGCGCTGACCTTGCCATTGCTGTCGACGTTAATATCATGGCCACCTCGTGCGAACGTTCCGCTTTCCGCATCCTTCCAGCGTTGTTCATTCAGATACTGCAGAACGGCACGACGGTCGGCGGTCGAATAACGGTCTTTGCCATCACCTACGCCATGGCCCATCGCCCGGCTCATGTCGTACATCACGCTGGTGGCCACCGCTTTGACGCGGGTATCCATCGCGGCGTCGTTTAACGCCATGCCGCCCCAGCCGCAAATGCCGAGCAGCCCAATACGGTTGCGATCCACCTCTTTTTGCAGCCCCAAGAAATCTACCGCCGCGCTGAAATCTTCCGTGTTGATATCCGGCGAGGCGACGTTACGCGGATAGCCGCCGCTTTCCCCCGTATAAGAAGGGTCGAACGCCAGGGTAACAAATCCCTGTTCCGCCAGCGTTTGCGCATACAGGCCGCTGGATTGCTCCTTCACCGCGCCAAAAGGCCCGCTGACGGCAATCGCCGCCAGCTTGCGATCGCCACGATCTTTGGGGAGATAAAGGTCGCCCACTAAGGTGATCCCATATCGATTCTGAAACGAGACCTTACGATGATCGACTTTCTGGCTCTCGGCAAACGTCTTGTCCCATTTATCGATCATCGAAACAGGAGCATTCGGATTGACTGAATCAGCATAACTCATTGTCGTGACTCCACTTAATGATGCGAATAACAGCATGGCAGGCATTGCGGTTTTTAGCGTTCGGGTGAAAGCTTTCATAAAAATCCCCATGAAAAACAAGATAGAGAGACAGGTTTCCTACGGACAACGCTGCTGTGCTTTGTTTTGATGGGCTCATTATAGTGAGCAGAATTAATGCTGATTAGAGGGAGATAATTGCTAAGATTAATACCATATTGTTATAAATTAATGCTGAGACTGGCGTCATTCTTGGGGGAGTAAATCAATGGCAAAAAGGGAGAACTACAACGAGCTTTACCTGTTTATGCAGGTGGTACGGGAAGGCAGTTTTACCGCTGCGGCTCACAGGCTTGGCCTGGCTCAATCGGGGATAAGCCGTTCTGTTCGCGAGCTTGAAGAAAGGTTAGGTGTCCAGCTACTGGTGCGCACCACGCGTAAGCTATCGCTGACGCAAGCGGGTGAGCAGCTCTATCAGAAAACGGAGTCCGGATTTGATACCTTAGATCTTGGGCTTGCGACACTGGCGCATTATCGTGAGACCCCTTCCGGCACGGTCCGCATCAATGCCAGCCAGCACGCGATTGATAAATGCCTGCTGCCAAAGCTTGCGGTATTTAAACAGCGCTATCCTGATATCAGGCTCGAACTCATGAACGAGAGCCGGTTCGTCGATATTATCGAGGAAAGATTCGATGCAGGCGTCCGTCTTGGGCCTGAAGTAGGCCAGGGCATGGTCGCGGTGCGTATTACGCCCGATATGGAGATGGCGATTGTGGGGACTCCTGAACATTTTCGTCGTTACGGTTTTCCACAAAATCCTGCGGATTTAAAGACACATCCCTGTATCGCCTATCAGCTTGCCGACGGCAGCCTATACCAGTGGGAACTCCATCAGGATGATAAAAAAATCACTCATCGGCCGGAAGGGCAATGGGCCTTATCTGACAGCTATATGGAGGCAGAAGCCGCGCGGCTGGGCCTGGGGCTGGCCTATGTTCCTGTCGAGTTGGTTGCCGATGATTTAGAGCGTGGGGTGCTAATCAGGGTATTACAGCGTTACAGCCTGCGAATGGAAGGGTTATTTCTTTATTATCCCCATCGCAATGTATCCCCCGCCCTAAGAATGGTCATTGAGACATTGAAAATTTGAGAGTTGCGATGGCCGCTCCTGCACTGTGCAGGATGGACGGCAAAGCCGCTTGTATAAAGCAGACTTAGTTGACATCAAAATGAATGATGGAAATGAGGTAAACCGATTGGCGAAATACAACGCCGTATGAAGGACGATGCGTCGGGCGATAGGGGCGATCAATATGTAATGGCTGAGCGGCCTGGCCCATTAGATGCTCACTTGTCACACCGCCTTTGACGCCATTGGTTCAAATAGGCGAACCCTGGTGTACGGTAGGGTGATGGCTGTTAATCGGATAATTAATTGAATTAAATACTAAATTCCGATTACCAACAGAGAGTGCAATTTTCCTGTCACTCTTTTTTGTAGAGGATTAAATATGGCGTTGTTAATAACTTATGCCTCAGGGATAGTACGGAGGGATAGCGCATAGTCAAATCAATGCGATCTCCCATTTGTCTACCGTTTCGCCGGTTAAACAACCGTTTAATTAATTACTGTTATAATTACCCCCGTTGAGCCTTGCAGGAGTGAATGTTTTTCTCCGTAAGCATTGCGATGCGGCGCTCTCTGGAGCGGCATCCGTTTTTTGGACATGCCGGTGGTTCGGTGAGAAGTAAGGAGAAGTGTACTATGAGCAGAAAAGACAAGCTCGCGGCGGCCCTGCTGGCCATCTTCCTGGGTGGGCTGGGCATTCACAAGTTTTACTTAGGGATGAAGTGGTGGGGGCTGTTCTACCTGCTGTTCTGCTGGACGGGGATCCCGGCGATTGTCGGCTTTATCGAAGGCATTATTTATCTGTTCCAATCGGAAGAGAAATTCAACCAGAAATACAATCCTGGTCTGATTTAATGCTTTGCTGACGGCGCTTCCTGTTAAGGGAAGCGCCGTTTTTCGTTCCGTTACTGTTTCTTCATCATCTTGCCGCGCATTTCTTCACTCATCATTTTATTCGAGCTGGAAATTACGCAGTTATATTGCTTGCCTTGGTTAATGACCATAAAGGTGCTGACCGGATTTTTAAAATCCTTGTCGATAGTGAAATAAATATAGGCCTGCGGCAGCGCGGCCGGTTTAAAGGCGCCGAAGGCATACACATCCGCCAGGCCCAGCGCGGAGAGATCGACCGTCAGTTCCATCGGCTGTTTGTCGTTTGGCGATGGGAACATCGATTTGGCCGACATCATCATGGTGCTGCTGTTGATGGTGTAATCGGTTTTGACCTTCATGCCCATATATTTCGATTCCAGCATGGAAAGTTCTTTTTTGCAGGCGGCGTCGTGCTGCGGCGCCGGGCTGCCGTTTTCCATCACGGCGTGCACGTGTTCCAGCGTCACTTCCGCGTTGCCGGTGGTAGGCTGCGCATCGGCCGCGTAAGCCGCGCCGCTGAAGGCGGCCACAGAGGTAAGGATAATGCCTGTAACGATTTTCATTGTCGCTCTCCGGAATGCTAATAATGATATTAATTGCGGTGTGTAGCCTATTGGCCTGATAAAACGCAAAGTTATTCGTTCCGTGGAGATCAAATATCCTCGGAATTTTTATAGTAAATAGTGTTTCACCCACGCGGTGCGTGAGGTTGGTTTAATTATCTTGAGGGCCTTGCTCTTTTGTCTTTCAGTATGTTTACCTGCATATAAAGAGTATGTCTAAACATAGTCAATGTTTAGAATATGCACAAATTATTGCGCTTTTTTCCCGCTTTAATTCTTCGGTTTTTAATACGGATTTAAATATTGTATTGAGATACAGAGAGTTATCTTTTCTACGTTAAAATCACTCAGTGAAACGTTATTTATGTGATCTTCATGGTCACAGAAATAACGCTGCAATTATTGCCTTTCTATTTAACGGCTAATTATTCATGACATAGGCTTCAACCCCGCTAACCGCCTGCGCTAGAATCAGGCGGTTTGCTCTTGAAAAAGGATATCGCCATGGCCGCCTGGGCCTTTTTGATCGTCGGTTGGCTGTTGATTTGGCGGGATTACCCGATTTTCGGCGCGTTGTGCATCGCGCTGTTCGCCGTGCTGCAATGGGCGAAATACGCCGCAAAAGGCGAGCAAGACCCCGAAGAGGCCGCAGAGTGGCGCAAGACCGACTGGCGTTCGCAGCCGATTGAAATGGCGCACGCCGGCGACAGCGACCGGCAGATTGGCGGCGTGGGGGAGCTGGGCATGGGCGGCCCCAGTTTTTGGACGCTGCTGCTGCGCGACGGAGCGATTGTGCATGGCGCCTGTGCGGCGCCGCAGGACGTGGACGGCGGCAGGTTGCGCCTGATCCCGACCCGCAGCCGCGAGGGTGAGGGGCTGACGGTGTACGAACCTGCCGCCCGGGCGATGTACGCGCTGCCTGCGCTGACCGATCGCGAGCTGGAAGCAGTGGCCGGCGGTTCCGCCGAGGCGCTGGCGCGGCTGCGGGCGAGCTGTCGGCAGGCGGCGGCCACGCCGCTGCGTCAGGTGCGCGGTCTGTGGGTGCCGCAGTGGGCAGAGGATCCGGCGGATCGTCTGGAGATCGCCTTGCCCAGTGGCCGCGCGCTGGCGGCGCGCTCGACGTTACCGGCGGATTTGCGCCATGCGGACGATCCTGCCGCGCTGCTGCACGCGCCGCCTTATGAGCTGTTGCTGGATAACCGGCCGACCGATCGCTTGGTGTGCGATCTCGAACGCGTGGCGGAATCGCCGACGGGCGACGGCTTGAGCGTCGGTGGCTGCCAGTTCCGCGGCGAGCATATCGTCGACGGTCTGTACCATCTGTACTTCGCCGGCGAGTGGTTCAGCCTGCTTTCCTACGCGCACAAACCGGCGGGCGGGCGCGGTTCGGACACCACCTTTTTTGTCGAGCGGGTCGAGCCGCAAGACGGCGGCGTCTTCGTGATTGAATGGGATGCCTACAGCGTGGGGCCCGACGGGCCTGCGCCGCGCGTAGCGGCGCCACCGGTATTGGTTATCGCGGTAAGCTGGCAGGACGCGCCGCTGCAGCTGCCCACGGCCAATAACCGCGTGACCGTGCGCTTGCCCAACGCCACGGCGTAAGGCTTAAGGCAGCACCCTGACTTCGCCGTTGTGCAAGGTCAGCACGGCGATCGGGCTGCCGGGAAAGCACTCCCTAAAGATCCAGTCGCTGGGCCGAAACGCCGCCGCAGGCAGCCCGGCCTGCCACTCTTCCCACTGCGGGGCCGGCTTATCCGGCGGTAAAGAGAAAGAGACCAGCCAACCCGCTTCGCAGCGCACCCTTTGGCCGCTAGGGCGGGTAAAGGTATGCGCACCTGCCAGCTCCATTACCGGCGGTAAAACCTCGAAGGCAATGATCGGCACGCCGGCCACGCTCTGCGGCCGAGGAAAACGCACGGCGGTCACGCCGTCCATCGTGATGGGGCTGTCTTCGGTGCCGGGCAGGCGCGGTTCCTGCCGGTTTACCCAGCTGCCTTTCGTCAGCGTGATTTCACCGAACGGTTTGGCTTCGTCGAGCGTCAGGTAGCTGCGCCGATTCCAGCGTTCTTCCGCCCGCTGGCTCTTGAGATCCTGGATGGCGATGTCGATCAGCATCAGCACGAACGCCACCGGGTAGATCGCCAGCGCCGAGGCCAGCAGATAGCCGCCCCAGGAAAGCGGCGGGCGTGGGCGGCCGCAGCGGGCGGCGGCGTAGCGCCAGCCCCACCAGGCGAGCAGGATGCCGGCGAGCAGCAGCGCCAACAATAGCGCCACCAGCCCTGCAACGCCGGCGCCATAACCTAACAGCATGGCAAGTTCCTCATGTTCACGGCGTGGTGGAACGGTAGCGAACGAAGTAGGGCAGCGCCGGGGGCTCCCCGTCATCGCCATAGTGGCTTTCCGGTTCGATCACGGTTTGGCGTGCGTCGTCGCGCCCGTTGTAGCGATACTCCAACGGCTGGCGGTAGCGCACGTTGGATGAGCGCAGATCGAAAATCAGCGAAAGGCGCGCATCGCCGTTATCCGTTTGGGTGACCAGCTTGTCGTTGCCTGCCCACAGCTGATACAGCGATTTATCGCCGGTCTCCAACAGCACCGTCAGCTGCCCGTCGGATTGATAACGCAGGAGCTGATACAGCCCTCTTTCCAGCGTCTGTGCGATCAGGTAGATGCCGCCATCCGGGGCCTGCGCGCTTTCCGTCACGCGCACCGTGAGCCAATGCGGTTCGGCCACCTCGCCGGTTTTGCCGTTAACGGCGATGTGCAAGGCGCCGGAGCCGAGCACCGGATTCATCCAGAACAGCACGCGATCGCCGTCAACGGCGGTAAAGATCTCGGGTATGGATTTGCGCTTGCCGGAGGCGTAAGCCGTCGGTGAGTCCTCCTCGCCGCGCTCAAAACCCAGCAGCTGACGCGCTTCCAACAGCGCCGGCAGATCCAGCGTTTGCCGCCAATGGGCGCCAAAGTCCGGGCTGTAGAATACGCCTTCGGTGCTGATGAGATACAGCGCGCGTTTACCCGGCAGCGCCACCAGTTTGCCGCCGATAAAGGAAGGCCGGTTGTCGTCGCCCTCAGGCCAGGGGATCAGCGCCCCGATGGTGCCCTGTTTCACATCGACCAGCCGGCGCCCCTTGGACAGAAAAAGCACGCACTCCTGCCCGCCGCAAACCGCATCGTGGATAGACTCGTCGAGTTCCCCCAGCATCTGCAATCCCTGCGGGCCGCTGAACAACACCTGGCTGAGATAGTTGGCCGCCCAACCGTAAAAGCTATTGTAGGCCCCGCGCTCACTCCTTTTGCTGATGAGCAGCAGGGCGCCGCCCTGCGCCGGGTAGCTGTGGATGAGATCGTAATGGGCTATCGTCGGCAATGTTTCGTCGCTCTGGGTCCATTGCCACTGCGCATAGCGTTGTTCAGGGGCGAGGAAATAGACGCCCAACGCGCTGGCCAAAAACAGCGTCAGGATAATAAGGGGTCTTTTATAAAGCGCTAACGTCATCATTTCAGCTCCGTCACCTGTTCCTGCCGCCATAGCCTGCGGCGCAGATTGCGCAGGTATTTAAACGTTTTAAACGTGCGGTGCTGGTCAAAAGAGTAAAGGCGGCAGATCTGGGCGAAGCCCTCGATCAACAGCGCGAGGCCGCTGACCATCAGCATCATTAAGAGAAGAATCGGTGGCAATTCGCTGCCGAGACGCTGCAGGGTCCAGGCATCCAGGTAAAAGCCCGCCGGGGTATCGGCGTTATCCCACACGATCAGGCCGAGCACAAAGCACGTCACGATCGCGCCGAGAATGAAGACAACGCGCGCGCACAGGTTAAGGCCGGATTCGGTGAAGTAGCGGCGGCCGCCGATGAGGTAGGTCTGGCGATCGCGGTGGTTGATGATCCCACGCACCGTAGGCAGCTCGGGGACGGTGTCATTCTCGCAATACAACACCTGCAGCGGATCGCCTTTGGCGATGAAAAGCGGATGCTGCCGACGAAATACCGGATGCAGTTTGGTATTGGGGACGTTGAGCGCGCGGGTCGTCAACGCGAAGTGAGTCTCCTTCTGGCGCCACGCATAAGTGTCCAAATATTGCACCTGCCGCGGAATCTCATAGTGGAGGAGTTCGTAGCTCAGGGCGTTGACCGTCTCGATGCCGGAGGCCTCGACGCCGTCAGGGAGGGGAAACTCGGTTTGTTGCGTTGTGGGCACTGGCGTTGCGTCTGCACGGACGGCCCGGTATTTGATGCCGGGGATTTTCAGGCTGAGCGATCCGGGCGGCGTGACGTCTTGCCCCTGCAGCACGCGATCCAGCGCCTTGAGCAGGCGCCTGCGGCCGCGGTGCCCGATCAGCAGCAGCTCCGAACCGACGAACAGCACCATGCCGATGCCGACAAGGCCGGCGATTACGGCGATAAAGAACAGAACGATGGTCAGCCAGGAATCTTCCCCGTCCATGATGAAAAAGGCTGCCGGAAAACCGCCGGCCAGCGCCGCGCCCAGCACCAGCAGGGCGAAGTATTTCAGCTTGTATTTCAGCGTTCTGTCGGGCTCTAGCCGGCCTTTTGTCTCGTGCAGCAGCCAGTGCAGCCAGTAGCTGCCGTCCTGCAGGCGATGGGCGCCAATCTTCACCCGATCGCCGGTGGCGAGCGTGGCCAGCAGATTTTCGCTGTCGCTGAAGTCGTCACGGTAAAAAAAGAACGTCTGGCCGGAAGCGATGATCCTCACCAGGTTGTCGGGCGCCGTCTGTTGGCAAGCGCATTGCTCGACGGTCACATGAAAAAATTGGGTTTGCATGTCATTCCCTGTCAGCGGGCGTGGCCCGAAAATTCATCCCTGGCGCCGGGTAGTCAGCGCTTTTTCATCAACGGCAGCATGCGCACCAGGGCATTGTCCTTGACGATGTAGTGGTGGAACAGCGCGGCGGCGGCATGCAGGCCGATCAGCCAGTAACCGAATGATGCCAGCGTTTTGTGCCAGCCGATAATCGTCCGCGCCTGCGGCCGATCCGCCACGTCGGCGAACGGCATCGGCAGGCCGAACAGATACCACTCCTTGCCGCCCAGATAGCGCGAGTACACCCCCAGTACCGGCAGCGTCAGCAGCAGCAGGTAAATCAGGGTGTGCGTCAGGTGCGCCAGGCCGGTTTGCCACTTCGGCGGTTTGGGCGCGATGGCGGGCGAGGGGTGGCGCCAGCGCAGGAACAGGCGGGCGATCATCAGCGCAAACACCGTTACGCCGCAGCTGAAGTGGGTGACAACCAGCACGTACCAGGGGGCGCTGCCCGGTTCGGCAAAGCCGCGCAGCTCGATAGTGACGCAGGTGATGACCAGCAGGATCGCCACCAGCCAGTGCAGGCGAATTTGCCACGGCATGTAGGTGTTCTGCACCGGGTTGCCTTTTGATGTTAAAGGGTCTGTGCGCCGATGGTAACGAAATGTTACAGGTGAGGAAAGCGCCCGTGTGCAGTTTAAGCAAAATGCCAGGGGTTAAACCGCTTATTAAGCTATGAATTTAGTGGGCTAAGTGTTTGGCGGCAGGGGAGGCAGCTGGCATCGTAAGTTGTGAAGCTAATGGACGATAGATTCAGAGGCTGGCAGCTTAATAAGTAGCGAAGCAAATAGCGCCGCAGCCTTCGCTGCGGCGTCTGAGATCAGTTCAATTTGGCCTTGGCGAAATCGCTGCCGTTCACGTCCACCACATAGCCGCTCAGGTTGCTGCGGGTGGCGTAGAACACTTTGCCGGTGGCCAGCGGCAGCCACGGCGCCTGTTTGGCGAAGATCACCTGTGCCTGTTGATACAGCTTGGCGCGCGCCTGTGGCTGGTTCTCCAGAATCGCCTGCTGGATCAGCCGGTCATAATCCTTATCGCACCAGCGCGCCACGTTGGCGCCGCTCTGCACCCCGGCGCAGCCGAGCAGGGTGGCGAAGTTGTCCGGATCGCCGTTGTCCGACACCCAGCCGTACAGCGCGCTCTGCTGTTCGCCTTTGCGCAGCCCTGCCAGATACTGACCCCACTCCCAGGTGACGATCTTGGCCTTCACGCCCACCTTCGCCCAGTCGCTCTGGATCATCTCGGCGATGCGCTTCGAGTTCGGGTTGTAGGGGCGCTGCACTGGCATCGACCAGATATCGGTCTCAAAGCCCTGCTCCAGCCCGGCCTGCTTCAGCAGCTCGCGCGCCTTCTGCGGATCGTAGGCGTATTCCGGCAGTTGATCGTTGTAGCCCAGCATGCCCGGCGGCAGCAGCGAGTTGGCCGGCGTGCCGCTGTCTTTGAACACCGCGGCGATGATCGCTTTCTTGTCCACCGCATAGCTCAGCGCCTGGCGCACCAGCAGGTTGTCGAACGGCTTTTTCTGGGTGTTGAACGCCAGATAGCCGACGTTCAGCCCGGTGATGTCGTGCAGCTGCAGGTTGCCGTCGGCCTTGATGGCGGCGAACTGTTCCGGCAGCGGCGCGGGGATAATCTGGCATTCATTGGTTTTCAGTTTGGCCAGCCGGGTTTGCGGATCAGGCGTAATCGAGAAGATCAGGTGCTTGCTGGCCACTTCGCCCTGCCAGTAGTGCGGGTTGGCGATGTAGCGGATCAGCGAATCCTGTTTGTACTGCTGCAGCGCGAACGGCCCGGTGCCGATCGGCCAGTTGTCGACGTATTCCGGCGTGCCCTTTTTCAGCATTGCGTCGGCGTACTCGGCGGACAGGATCGAGGCGAAATCCATCGCCCAGTCGGCGACGAAGGCGGCGTTGGGCTGGCTCAGCGTGAAGCGCACGTGATGCTCGTCCACCGCCTCCACCTTGGCGATCAGCTTGTCCAGGCCCATGTCGGTGAAGTATTCATAGTTGCCGCCGGAGACCTTGTGATACGGGTTAGTCGGATCCTTCTGCCTCATCACGGTGAACACCACGTCTTCGGCGTTGAAGTCGCGCGTTGGGGTGAAGTATTTGTTGCTGTTGAATTTCACGCCCTGGCGCAGGGTAAAGGTGTAGATCTTGCCGTCCGGGCTGACGCTCCACTCGGTGGCCAGCGAAGGAGCGGGGGTTTTATCGCTTTCGCGCAGCGTCACCAGCCGGTTGTACAGCACCTGCGAGGTGGCGATAAAGGTCGGCCCGGAGCTGGCGAGCTGCGGGTTGAACGATTCCGGCGAGGCGACGGTGCAGTACACCAGCGCATCGGAAGCGGCCAGCGCGCCGCCCGCCGACAGCAGGCCGGCGCTTGCCAGCGCCAATCCGGCGATAGGGTGTTTTAAAAACGTCAAGGCAAGATCCTCAGGTGGGGGGCCGTTAGCGGCGAATTGATTTAACTATAGATAACGGATGGCGCGACGGGGAACAAGCGTCTCAGCTGCGCATTCTGTGCGCCCCGCGTTGCCAGGCAAACCGCTTTAATCGGCCGCGCGCTTGCGGTCTGCATCATAGCGCTCGCGGGCGGCGTCCAACTCGGGGAAATGGTATTCCGCCCATCGGTCGAGCGCCGTCAGCGTCTCGACCAGCGAGCAGGCGACGGCGCTGAGCCGGTATTCCACATGCGCCTGATTCCTTTCACTTAAATCCAAGCGTTCGAGCAGCCCGTTGCGTTCCAACTGGCGCAGCGTTTGCGTCAGCACCTTCTGCGAAATGCCGTCGATGCGGCGCAGCAGTTCGCCGTTGCGCATCGGCCGCTGCGCCAGCGCGGGCAGGATCAGCATCACCCACTTGCCGGAAATCAGCGCCAGCGCATCGCGCGCGGAGCATTTACTCGAATAGACGTCGCCGGGATAGGCCATGGGGGGTTACCTTCAGGTGCGTAATTGCCAAGGGTGCGATAAAGCCACAGCATAGCAGTACCACCTTACAGCGGGAGACACAGGATGAACGTGCTGATTGTGCTGGCTCACCCCGAGCCGCATTCTTTCAACGCCCATTTGGCCGAACAGGCGCGGCAGGCCTGGCTGGCGCAGGGGCACCAAGTGAAGACGGTTGATCTGTATCAGGAGGGGTTTGATCCGCGCGAAGGCGCCGGCCATTACCCCAGCAGAAAGCAGGCGGACAGGTTCGATGCGATGCAGGAGCAGCGCCATCACTGGACGACTCAGGCGCTGCCGGCGGAGATCCGGCGGCATATCGAGCTGCTGCGCTGGGCGGATACGCTGGTGCTGCAGTTCCCTTTCTGGTGGTTCGGCGCACCGGCCATCCTCAAAGGCTGGATGGATCGGGTGTTCGTTTACGGCGGGGTGTACGACAGCCGCCACCGCCATGAGAACGGCGTGATGCGCGGCAAACGGGCGCTGCTGACCGTTACCGCCGGCGCTTCCGCTCAGGCCTGCGCGCCGGACGGGCGCGACGGCGATATGCGGCTGATGCTGTGGCCGATCATGCATGCGCTGCACTATATCGGCTTTAGCGTGCTGGAGCCGTTCCTGGTTTATGGCGTGCGCGGCGGGTTGACGGGCGAGGCGCTGCAGGCGCAGAACGCCGCTTTGGCGCAGGTGACGCAGGCGTATCGGGCTGGCTTAGGCGATCTTGCTGCCTGGCCGGCGGTGCGGTTCAACCGCAATGAAGATTTTGACGCCGATCTGGCGCTGAAGCCCGGTGCGCCGGTCTATAGCCCGTTCGTGCGCCACCGCGATCCGGTTTAGAAACCGGCCTTCAGCAGTTCCTCGCGCAGGTCGTCGATAATCGCCGGTTCGATGTCGGGGAACTGCTGCTGAATATCGGCGATGGCTTCGGCCACGCTCGGGCCGGCGAAGGTGCCGGAGAAGGGCAGCAGCGGCAGATTGGCGTCGCTGTCCGGCAGCTCGCCGCGGATAGTGCCGGTGATCATGCCCGCTTTTTTTTCCGCCGTGAGGTCGTACTCCCCCACGTTTTTGTCGATCGGTTTCATTGGCCGCCTCGCTGTCGGTGAGTGTTTACCCTGTTCGGTTAAAGCATAGTGTTTCAGGCAATGAATACCAATCAATGTATATAATATTAATATAAAACAATGTGATGCGTATTTTTTTGTTTGACGTTTACCGGGGGCCGGCGCTATGCTCTTGGCGCTAAAGGAACCTTCCTCACTGACAGGGACAGACGACATGAAAAGGCTGAAAAGCGCGGCGCTGTTGTTGCCGCTGTTGGCGCTCAGCGCCTGCACCCACCACCTCAGCAGCGCGGAGCGGCATGCCAAGCACTACGTTTATCAAACGCGCGACGACTTCGACCCGCAATTCCGCACCGATGTGAACGGCAGCATTAAAAACGCCGTGCCGATGTTCGAACAGTTCTACCAGCAGGGGAAAAAGGATCGCGCGGCGGGCGTGGCGCGCAGCGAGGCGCAGCAAAAGGCCGATTATCTGGCCAGCCCGGAATTCCAGCAGAACATGGAACACAAAACCATTTTCATCAATCGCGCCTACAGCGGCTCCGACAATCCTAAACGCCGTCAGGTGCTGTCGCAGGAAGCGGTGGGCGCCTACTGGGACGGTTACGAAGGCCGCTGACTGAATCCCACATAAACAGAAGGTAATAAAAACTGGCCTTCTGCCGGTTATTTGATTATAAAAACCGCCGCTAAGGACGATGTTCATAATCGAAACCAGGAGTGTTTATGTTGGCAAACGTTAAGCGTTCGTTCGCTGCCGCCGTCGTATTGATGTTGGCGCTGCCCGCGGTTCAGGCCGCGGATTACCGTGCGGGCGAGCAATACACCCGGCTGGATAAGCCGGTAGCCGCCGCGCCTGCGGTGGTGGAGTTCTTCTCCTTCTACTGCGGCCCTTGCTATCAGTTCGCCGAAACCTACCGGGTAGGCAGCACCGTGGCGCAGGCGCTGCCCGCCGGTGAGAAAGTCACCAAGTATCACGTCAGCCTGATGGGCAAATTGGGCAATGAGCTGACCGAAGCCTGGGCGGTGGCGACGGTGCTGGGCGTGGAAGACAAGATTGAAGGGGCGATGTTCGACGCGGTGCAGAAACAGCGCGCCGTCAATAGCGCCGAAGATATTCAGCGGGTGTTCACGGCGGCCGGCATCGATGCCGCCACCTATGAAAACGCGCGCCACAGCCTGCTGGTCAAAGGGTTGATCGCCAAGCAGAACGAAGCGGTGAAGGCGTTCGAGGTGCGCGGCACCCCGTCGTTCTACGTAGCCGGCAAATACAAGATAGACAATGCCGGCATGGCCAGCACCAGCGTTGAAGGCTACGCCAAAGAGTACGCGGCGGTGGTGCGGCATCTGTTGGATACGCAGCCTTAAGGCGATTCCTCCTCCGGCGCCCGATGATCTGTGATCGCGGCGCCAAATCCCCGGCTCGCCATTGATTGTGTGTTAACGGATTGTTATGGTGGTTTTCTGTTCAACGGCGCAGCACCGCTGCTGTTTGAAGGGAGAGATCATGACGGCATTGGCAACGCTCCGGGACGTCGGCTTCGAAGAGTGGCTGGGGAAAATCAACACCGCCTGCGGCAGATTCTGCGCAAAAACGCTGGGGCCGGGCTTCAGCGGGGCGATGCAGGAGTTTCGCGCCCATGCGCTGCGCCTGAGCGTGGTCGACGTGTCTCAGGCCCGGCTGTACCGCACGCCGCGCGAGATCGCCCGCAGCGACGGCGCGCACTTTTTTACCGTCTTCCAGCTGCGCGGCAGCGCGTTGATGGAGCAGGGCGAGAGCCAGACGGTGCTCTCTCCCGGCGACATCACGCTGATCGACGCCTCACGGCCCAGCAGCTTCACCTTCCAGCGCGATTCACGCCAAATCTCCCTGTTGTTGCCGCGCGGCTGCCTGCCGGTGCCGCCGCCTTGCGCCCAGCGTCTCGGGGCAGAGCTCAGCGCGGTGCGCCTCAGCCGCCGGCTGGTGCTGAGCAGCATGCAGGATCCTCAGCTCGCCGCGGCGGAAAGCGAGGCGGTGCTGAATGCGCTGGCGGCGCTGCTGCGCCCGGCCCTGGCGCTCGAACAGGCGCGCCCGGAGGGGCAACAGCCGGTTTTCGACAAGGCGCTGGCGTTGATCGACAGGCATATTCAGTCGGCGCAGCTGCGCCCGGAATGGGTGGCGGCCGAGTTGGGGGTGTCGCTGCGCAGCCTGTATCGGGTGTTCGCCCGTCAGGGGCTGGTGGTGGCGCAGTACATCAGGAACCGTCGGCTGGATCTGTGCGCGCAGGCGCTGCGCAGCGCCGCCGGGCAGGAGAAGCTGGCCGGAGTCGGCCTCGACTGGGGTTTTGCCGATCACAGCCATTTCTCGACCGCTTTCAAGCAGCGTTTCGGCATGTCGCCGAGCGAGTACCGTCGGCAGTATCAGTAAGCCAGGGCGCGGGCCAGGCCCGCGCCGCTTCACTCAATAGCGGATGCAGACCGATTTCGACTCGGTGTAAGCGTCCAGCCAATCCGGGCCGAAATCACGGCCGCTGCCCGACTGTTTGAACCCGCCGAACGGCATGTTAGGGTCGATCAGCGTATGGGTGTTGACCCACACGGTGCCGGCCTGAATGCGCGGCGTCAGCGCCATCGCCTGCTGCAGGCTGGTGGTCCACAGGCTGGCAGTCAGCCCGAAGTCGGTGTCGTTGGCCTTGCTCAGCGCTTCTTCGGCGCTCGCCACCCGAATCAGGTTGACCACCGGACCGAACACTTCTTCACGCGTCAGGTTCAGCCGATCGTCCGGGTTGATCACCAGCGTTGGCGGAATGTAGAAGCCGTTGGCATCCGGCCCGGCCGCGCCGCCGATAAGCTCGGCGTTTTTCGCCCTGGCGTCGTCCAGGTAGGCCGCCACCTTGTCGCGGTGCGCGAGCGACACCAGCGGGTTGATTTGCGCGCCGGTATCCATCCCCGGCCCGACCGACAGCGATTTCACCGCCTGTTCGAATCCCGCCACCAACCGATCATAAATCGGCGCTTCGATATAAATTCGCGAGCTGGCGGCGCACACCTGCCCCTGATTGAGGAAGCTGCCGAGCATCAGGCCTTCGATCACCTGCTGCGGATCGGCGTCTTTCAGCACGATGGCCGGGTTTTTACCGCCCAGTTCCAGTGTCACGCGGGTCAGGCGATCCGCCGCGGCGCGCGCGATGCTTTTGCCCACCGGCGTGGAGCCGGTAAAGCTGACTTTGGCGATCAGCGGATGTTCGGTCAGCGCCTTGCCGCACACGGTGCCGCGGCCGGTGACCACGTTGAACACGCCCGGCGGCACGCCGGCTTCGCTCGCCAGTTCGGCCATGCGCAGCAGGGTGAGCGGGGTGGTTTCCGACGGCTTGATGACGATGGAGCAGCCCGCCGCCAGCGCCGGCATCACTTTCCACATGCCGATCATCAGCGGGAAGTTCCAGGGCACGATGCCGGCGACCACGCCGATCGGCTCTTTACGGGTATAAACCTGATATTTGGCGCCCGGCGGCATCGGAATGGAGACGTCCAGCGTCTGGCCGGTGATTTTGGTCGCCAGCCCGGCGGTGTAGCGCATCCAGTTCAGGGTGCTGCCGACTTCGAAGGCGCGGGCGATGTTGATGGACTTGCCCTGTTCCAGGGTTTCCAGCTGCGCCAGCTCCTCGGCGTGCTGCTCCACCAGATCGGCGTAGCGCAGCAGGATGCGCTCGCGCTCTACCGGCAGACGCTGCGCCCAGACGCCTTCGCTGAAGGCTTTGTGGGCGGACTGCACCGCCAGCGCGACGTCGTGTTCATTGGCGTCGGCGGTGGTGGCGATCTGCTGCCCATTGGCGGGGTTATACACCGCCAGGCGGCCTTCCGCGGCGGACGCGCGCCACTGGCCGTCGATATACAGCCCATGCTGACGATCGAGAAAACGCGACACGCTATCCAGCACGGCTACGGTATTGTCAGACATACATCCTCCGATCAGGCTCATCAGGTTATCGTTAACCCTGCAAGTCTAGATCAGCGGAAAAGCGGCGGCTTTGGTCTGCCTGACATTCGGTTTGCCCTGCGTGTCATTTTGCCGTGACGGAAGGATAAACCGCGGCCGGCGGGCGCCGGCCGGGAGGGATCACGAGCTTAGGGTTGCCAGACGGGTGGCGAAGCCGAGGAACAGCAGGCCGATCAGGCCGTTGCCGAGCTTCGCCAGGCCTTTCTTGTGATTGAAGAAATGCGCCAGCATCGCGCCGGAGAAGATCAGCGTGCTCATGTAGATAAAGCTGACGGCTTCGAGGATCAGCGCCAAAATGGTGAACGACAGTCCGGTGTGCGCGTAGTTGAAGTCGATGAACTGCACGAAGAACGACACGTAAAACAAGATAGCTTTCGGGTTGGTCAGGCTCAGCGTCAGCGATTTGCGCAGAATGCTGTGGCCGCCTTCAATCTGCTGCTGTTGCGCCTGCGCCTTCTGCACGAAGGTGGCGTAGAGGATTTTTGCGCCGAGGAACAGCAGGTAAATCGCGCCGAGAAAACGCACCAGGGTAAACAGGAACGGCGTGGTGCGGATCAGCGAAGCCACGCCGATATAGGCGCAGAAGATCAGGATCGCATCGCCGATGAACACGCCGAGCGCCGCGGTGTAGCCGGCGCGCACGCCGCGCGATACGCCGGTTTTCAGTACGTACAGCGTATTCGGCCCCGGCAGAATGATAATGAAGACCACCCCGGCCAAATAGGTCCATAAATTCAGGACGCCAAAACTCTCTAACACAATAACCTCTCCATGCGCGCAACTAACAGGCAAAAACACTGGCCACGCCCGTGACCGGCCGCGATCCTAACGCTGTGCAACCGGGTTGGCAACGTAATAAACTTCATGTTGTTGGTTAAAAATTGTCGAAACATTGTTGAAAACGTCGGCGCCGAATTAAAAAGCAAGAGCCGACGTGTTTCGCCAACGGCCCGTCACTATGCTGGTTAACATCGAAACCGCAGTGAGGAACGGATGATGAAAAACGTAATCGACAGCGCCGACCCGCGCTGGCTGGCGATCGTCAGCCGCGATAAACACGCCGACGGCCGCTTTATCTATGCGGTGAAAACCACCGGCGTGTATTGCTCGCCTTCTTGCCCGTCACGCCAGCCGAACCGGCAAAACGTGGAACTGTTCGACGATGCCGAGCAGGCGGAGGCGGCGGGTTATCGGCCCTGCAAACGCTGCCGCCAGGGGCTGACGCCGTTGACAGAGCAGCATGCGCGGCAGATAGCCGAGGCCTGCCGCTATATCGAACGGGCGGAGAAAGCGCCGTCGCTGCAGGCGCTGGCGCGTCACGTCGGGTTGAGCCAATACCATTTCCACCGGCTGTTCAAAGCGATCACCGGCCTGACGCCGAAAGGCTATGCCGACGCGCAGCGCAGCCAGCGCTTGCGCACCGGTCTTACGCAGCAGGAGACGGTGACCGACGCGATTTTCGACGCCGGCTATGGCGCCAACGGCCGCTTCTACCGGCAAGCCAACGCCGCGCTCGGCATGACGCCGAAGGCCTACCGGGCGGGCGGCAAAGGCATGCGCATCCATTTCGCCGTCGGGCGCTGTTCGCTGGGTGAGATCCTGGCGGCGCAGAGCGAGGTGGGCATCTGCGCCATTCTGCTGGGGGACGATGCGCAGCGGTTGGTGCAGGATCTGCAGGACAAGTTCCCTAATGCCGAGCTGATCGGCGGCGATGCGCAGTATGAAGCGCTGATGGCGCAGGTGGTGGGGTTGATTGAAGCGCCGGAGAACGGGTTGGCGCTGCCGCTGGATATTCGCGGCACCGCGTTTCAACAGCGGGTCTGGCAAGCGCTGCAGACGATACCGGTCGGCGAAACTGTCAGCTATGCCGACATCGCCCGGCGCATCGGCGCGCCCAAAGCGGTGCGCGCGGTGGCCGGCGCCTGCGCCGCCAACGTGCTGGCGGTGGCGATCCCCTGTCACCGGGTGGTGCGCAACGACGGCGCTTTGTCCGGCTATCGCTGGGGCGTCGAGCGCAAGAAAGCCTTGCTGGAAAAAGAGGCGCAGCGATGAGCCGCTCGCTGGCGGCGCGGCTGGCCGAATTGGACTGGGCGGCGATTGAACGCGAACTCGATGCGCAGGGCTGTGCGCGGTTGCCTGGCGTGCTCAGCCAAGACCTGTGCCGCGAGCTGGCGGCGCTCTACCCGCACGATGCGCACGATGCGCACTTCCGCAGCCGCATCGTGATGGCGCAGCACGGTTTTGGCCGCGGCGAGTACCGCTATTTCGCCTATCCGCTGCCGCTTCCGGTGGCCGAGGCGCGCAGCCTGATGTATGCGCGGCTGGCGCCGGTGGCCAACCGCTGGAATACCTTATTGGGCCTGGCGGCGCGCTATCCCGCCGAACACGAAGCCTACCTGGCCGAATGCCACCGGGCCGGCCAACGGCGGCCGACGCCGCTGCTGTTGCGTTACGAAGCGGGGGATTACAACTGCCTGCATCAGGATCTGTACGGCGAGCGGGTGTTTCCGCTGCAAGTGGCGTTTTTGCTCTCCGCACCCGAACGGGACTTCACCGGCGGCGAATTCGTGTTGACCGAACAGCGGCCGCGGATGCAGAGCCGGCCGGAGGTGGTGCCGCTACAGCAGGGCGACGCGGTGGTGTTCGCCGTGCATCATCGCCCGATGGCGGGGGCTAAAGGCTATTATCGGGTCAATCTGCGCCACGGCGTCAGCCGGGTACGTTCCGGCCAACGCCACACGCTGGGGGTGATCTTTCACGACGCGCTATAGCTTGCGCGCCAGCAGGGTGGCGAAGCGCAGCGAGATGCGGTTGCCGGCGGCGTCGGTCTTATGCAACTGGCCGACGTCCTCGTTGTATTTGAGGATCTCCCAGTCGCGATAATAATGCTGCAGCTCACCCGGGCTGAAGGTAAACGGAAACGGCAGCGGGCAGGGATAATCCTCGGTATCCATCGCCGCCACGATCAGGTTATGGCCGCCGCGAACGGTGCTGTCCTGCATGTTTTGCACGATAGGCGGAATTTGCTGGCGCTCGAGGAACATCATCACCACGGTGGACAGGATGAAGTCGTATTCGCCGCTGAAGCGGTGGGTATTGAGATCCTGCACTCCGGCGCTCAGGCGGGTCAGCTGTTCGGCGTCGATGATCTGATTGAGGCGGTCTATCGACGGCGCGTGCTTGTCCCAGGCGGTGACGTCGAAACCCTTCAGATTGAGATAGAGCGAATTGCGGCCGCCGCCGCAGCCCAGATCCAGCGCCTTACCCGGCGCGATGCGCGCCGCCGCCTCGATCACTTCGGAGTGGGTGCGCGTCAGTTCGTATTTCTTGTGGTAGTAATCTTCCGGCGTGCAGTAAAACGCCAGCCGGCAGGTCATATCGTCCGAGAAGGAAACGATGCGGTGCCACTGCTGCGGAGCGATAAACGGCGGCTGGCTTTCGGGGCTGAACTGCCAGGTCTCGGTGGTGGCGCCGTCCTCGGTCATCATGGCGAACGTCAGGCTGCCGCTCAGTACGGTGAGCTTCGCCCAGGTGCCGCTCTGGGTGTTGTGGCGCTGGCGGAAGGCCTCCGGCAGCGTGTCGCTGTTCCATTCCGGCAGGGTTTTATAGCAAAGCAGCTGCTGCTCCATAAGGGGCTCCTCTGGCTGGGCAAGCAAAGTGATTTATATGATGTATATAAAATACATCTTTATCGAGCGTTTGAACATAGCGGCCTGACGGAAAGGCGTGGCATATCTTTATACTGGATTGTGCGCGGCGGCTGGGCTAATTTCAGTGCTGTTCATGTCATCACGTTCAGGGAAAAGATGCCGATACCTCGTTTATTCCACCCGATATCCTTCCGTTTGCTGAGCCTGGCCGCGCTGCTGGCGCTGGCGGGCTGTACCAGCAAAACCACCACCACGGCGCCGACGGCGCGCCCCGCCGATGTCAAAGCCCGGCTGCTGACGCTGATCCCGGCCAACGCCGGCGATCGTCAGGGCTGGGCCACCGATATTACCGCCGCCTTCGCCGCGCAGGGCATCGAGCCGAGCGATGAGAACCTGTGTTCGGTGCTGGCGGTGACCGAACAGGAGTCGACGTTCCGGGCTAACCCGCAGGTGCCGGGGCTGCCGAAGATCGCCTGGAAGGAGATCGACCGCCGCGCCGATCAGATGCACATCCCGAACTTTTTGGTACACACCGCGTTGAAGATCTCGTCGTCGAACGGCCAGAGCTACAGCGAGCGGCTCGATAAGGTGCGCACCGAGAAGGATCTGAGCGATATCTTCGATGACATGATCGACCGCGTGCCGATGGGGCAGAAGCTGTTCGGCCATTTAAACCCGGTACATACCGGCGGCCCGATGCAGGTGAGCATCGCCTTCGCCGAGGCGCACGCCAAAGGGTACCCTTATCCGGTCGACGGCTCGATTCGCCGCGAAGTTTTCAGCCGGCGCGGCGGTATGTACTTCGGTATTATGCATTTGCTGGGATACCCGGCCGATTACAGCAGGCCGATTTATCGCTTTGCCGACTTCAACGCCGGCTGGTACGCCAGCCGCAACGCGGCGTTCCAAAATGCGGTCAGCCGGGCGAGCGCCATTCCGCTGGCGCTGGACGGTGATCTTATCGACTTCGGCAGCGACAAGCCCGGCTCGACCGAGCTGGCGGTGCGCACGCTCGGCAAGCGCTTGAACATGAGCGACAGCGCCATTCGCCGGGCGCTCGAGAAAGGCGAGACGGCCGACTTTGCCGACACCGATCTGTATAAGAAGGTCTTTGCGCTGGCGGGCGGCAAGCTGCCGCGCGAGATGCTGCCGGGCATCCAGCTGGAAAGCCCGAAAATCACCCGCAAGCTGACCACCGCTTGGTTCGCCAAGCGGGTGGATGAACGCCGCCAGCGCTGCATGGCGCGCGCCGGCGGGTAACCCAAAAGAAAACGCCGCCGGTGGCCTGAAACCACCGGCGGCGCGATCGCGCATCAGGCGCTGCGGCGCGGGTTGGTCAGGCCGAAGTTAAAGCTGTTGCAGCGGTTGCAGAACTCTTTCATCACCGGCGGCGTGTCCATCATCGGCACTTTCACCTCGATAAACGCCAGCCGATCCTGCCGCGAGGCGTGTTCCAGGGCCATTTCCAGCTGTTGTGTGGTTTCCACCGCCACGCTGAACGGCTGCGCCTGGGTATTCAATACCGCCGGTAGTTTGGCGTAGTCCCACGGGCCGATGTCGTTGTAGGACGAGTTTTCGCCGAGGATATAACGCTCGATGGTGTAACCGTCGTTGTTGATCAGGAAGATGATCGGCTTTTGCTCGCAGCGCAGCAGGGTAGACACTTCCTGCGCGGTGAGCTGGAAGGAGCCGTCGCCGATGAACAGCAGGTGACGGCGCTCAGGGGCCGCCATCAGGGTGCCGAGCAGCGCCGGCAGGGTGTAGCCGATCGAGCCCCAGATCGGTTGGTTGACCACCTTGACGCCGCCCGGCATGCGCATGCCGCCAATGGCGGCGCCCGAGGTGCCGTTTTCCACCACCACCACGTCATCCGCCCGGATAAATCGCTGGATCCGTTGCCACAGATAGGCCTGGTCGATGGGGGCGTCGCTCGGCGTCGCCAGCTTTTCACGCGGATCGGGCAGCGGCGCCAGGGGCTGTACCGGCGCGTCTTCGCTCAGATCCAGCAGCGCCTGCAGCAGATCCGCCGTCGCCACCGCCGGATAGGAGGTGTTGTCCAGCTTCAGCGAGAACGGCTGGATATCTACCTGAGCGGCGGCGGGAATTTGCTGCGAGAAATAGCCGGTGGTGGAGTCCACCAGACGCACGCCGAAGCTCAGCACGCAGTCCGAGTGGGCCATGCGTTCATACAGTTCGGGGCGCGACAGGTTGCCGCTGTAGCCGCCCATCCAACCGGCGGTATCTTCCGGAATAATGCATTTGGCGGTCGGCATATTGGTCAGCGGAATGGCAAAGCGATGAGCGACCTCGATCACCAACCGCTGCAGCTGATAGCGATCCACCATTTGGTCGACCAACATGATCGGGCGCTGTGCGCGTTTTATTTTGGTTAACAGCGCCATCGCCGCTAATTGCACATTGTATTTATCGCTGGCCGGCAACTGCGGCGCCGCTGCGGCTGCGGCGATTTCAATTTCGACGTCGCAAATATCGGAAGGCAGCTGTAAATACACCGGTTTCTTCTCTATCCAGGCGCGGGAAATAACGCGCGGAATTTCCTGCGCGGCATTTTCCGGCGTAATCAAGGTTTGAGCAACGGTGAATTGTTTAAAACAGTTCATGACGTTGTCGAAATTGCCGTCGCCCAGAGTATGGTGCAATAGCTGATGATTCTTCATCGCGTGCAGCGGCGGCGTGCCGGCGATGCAGACCACCGGCGAGGATTCGGCATAGGCTCCGGCGATGCCGGACAGCGCGGCCAGATCGCCGACGCCGTAGGTGACGATCAGCGCGCCGGCGCCCTTCATTCGGGCATAGCCGTCGGCGGCGTAGGCGGCGTTCAATTCATTGCAGTTGCCGATAAACGCCAGCCGGTCATCGCTTTCCAGCAGCTCCAGCAGGCTGAGGTTATAGTCGCCGGGCACGCCGTAAATACGATCGACGTTCAGGGCGTGAAGCTGTTGCAGAATGAATGACCCGATAGTTATTTTCATTGATTGCTCCGGATTATTTATCTTTATTTTGTCAGGCGAAAATCAGCAAAAATAAATTGCTGGCGATGTTGTGTCGTTAGCATTAACAGTTATTTAAAGCGTCGGCTTGTTCAAGAGAACGTGGGCAGGCGGTAAACAGGCGGTTTGTATTCGGCGCTTTACGCGATTGGGAAATACATAAAAAGTAGGGTTATCGTGTATTGGGAGGTGGCGGTATTTTTCATTGGCGGTATATCGACAGCAAAGCGGCGGCGCATTGGCATTTATCATGACGCAGGGGGAGTTTACCGGTACTTTTGATGCCGCGTTAAATCCCATTGAGCGACACAACGCTTTTTGCCTGGGAAAGAAAAACCGAAGCTGACGTGAAGGGGGATTTTGGTGATCCGCCGCACGCTTATTTTAAGAAACCATCACGCAACCAATTAAAAGCAAAAAATTAACAACGATCGTTTTTTATTCGTCGGTTTCCGTCAGCTTTGCTTTACGGGGGCGGCGGTGCGCGCCACGTCGGGCCGGCGTTAAAATACGCCGTTGCGGGCGCTAAGATAACGTGGTGGCCATCACATTCCGTGGGAAGTGATACGTAAACTTTTCTCCACGTGCGCGCAGATGGCGTATATCTACCAGAGGGGATGATGTCCCTGCAGTGCTGGTCTGTGAGGGGGTTACGCGATGAAAAGCTATCGACATATTCTGGTACTGATTCACGATGAGCGCGATGGGCTGCCGTTGCTGCGTCAAACGGTGGCGATGGTGCGCGGGTTGCCGATCGCCATCACCGTCGGCCACCTTAACGCCGACTATGCGGAGCTGGAGTACGGCAGCGACGCGCTGGTCAAAGATCGCCAGGCGCAGGAGGTGATCGCCGCCAAGGCGATGCTGAGCCGGTTGGTGAGCGCCGTCGATGCGCCGGTTGCGGTCAAGGAAATCGTCACCATCCGGCGCTTTAAGGACGTCAACGATTTCATTCATCAGGCCGGCATCGATCTGGTGGTGGTCGGGCACCAAAACCGCCTGTTCGGCCTCTATTCCTCATATTCTCTGGAATTTGTGAACCGTCTCAATGTCGATGTGTTGGTCAAGCATCTTGCCCGCGAGTAGCGTGCGACAAAGCGGACTTTTCCCACGGCTTTGCCGCCTTAAAGGCGATAGCATGCGGATATCGGTACAATTTGTTATGAATTATTGGGCATTTTCCGGCGCTAAACTTAACCAAAGCACAACGGGCGTTGGATAAATTAGATACAGCTTGATCTTGCCTGGGCTATCGGTAAAAATCTGCGGCCGTATTTTTACAGGAGCTTTACGATGTTTCTCAAACGGACTCTTTTGGCATGTTCTCTGGCGTTGATATTTCCTGCACTGCCTTCTTACGCTGAGGTTGGTACAGAAAGTGGCAATACCGCGCAGGCTGAAAAACCGGGTGTATGGCAGCGTTTTACCGATAACGTGGCGGAGACCTGGAACAACTCGCCTAACCACGATCTCTATATCCCGGCCATTACCTGGCACAACCGTTGGACTTACGATGATGAACATATCGATAAGTACAACGAACGCCCGTGGGGCGCCGGTTACGGCATCTCCCGCTACGACAGCGACGGCGACTGGCACGGCATCTACATCATGGCGTTCAAGGACTCCTTCAACAAGTGGGAGCCGATCGGCGGCTACGCCTACGAGAAGATCTGGCGCCCGCTGGATGACAAGGATTTCCGCCTGGGGCTGGGTTTCACCGCCAGCGTCACCGCGCGCGACAACTGGAAATACATTCCCATCCCGGCGCCGCTGCCGCTGGCCTCTATCGGCTATCAGCGGCTGACGTTCCAGGCGACCTACATTCCCGGCACCTATAACAACGGCAACGTGTTCTTTGCCTGGCTGCGCTGGCAGTTCTAAACTTCCTGAATTCCGAAAAACGGCGCGGCGGCGAGATTAAAGGAACTTGTCGCCGCCGGCGGCGTCGGAAGGGTATCCCGGCGCGCTGCGCCGATTGCATGCCGTTATTACAGGAGTTTCACCACTATGATCACCAAACATCGTTTACTGCTGGCTTTGGCGCTGTCCGCTACCCTGGCCAGCGGCGCCACCCAGGCCGCCGGGCTGATGGATTCCCTCAGCAGCGCGGCGGGCGAACTGAGCAAGTCGGGCGGCGACAGCAGCGGCGGCATGTCGCTCTCCTCGTTGACCGGCCTGCTGAACGGTGGCGACAAGGCGTTGAGCTCCAGCAGCATGACCAATGCCGCCGGCATCCTGCAGTACTGCGTGAAAAACAACGTGCTGTCGGCTAACGGCGCCGAAGGGGTGAAAGATCAGCTGCTCAGCAAGCTGGGCATCACCAGCACCGAAAACGCCAAGAGCCAGGATTATCAGCAGGGCCTGGGCGGCTTGCTGCAGACCGGCGAAGGCAAGAGCCTGGATCTGAACAGCCTGGGCACCTCGCAGATCACCGAGAAGGTGAAGCAAAAAGCCTGCGATCTGGTGCTGAAACAGGGCAAATCCTTTATTTCATGATAAGCGAACGGCGGAGCGCTCCGCCGTTCTTTTTTGCATAAGCTGGAAAAATGAAAAAAACGTTGATGCTTTCCCTGCTGGCAGGGATGACGATGTTGCAGGGGTGTTCCGTGAAATCCAACGATGCGCCACCGCCGCCGCAGGTGAAACCGATCGGCATGGCGAACCCGGCCGACGTGTACTGCACCCAAATCGGCGGCAAGCTGAACGCCAAAGAGAACGCGGCGGGCCAGTATTCCACCTGTACCTTGCCGAGTGGGCAGGAAATTGAAAGCTGGGAGCTGTTCCGCCGCGATCATCCGGTGAAAAAGTAACCCTCGCGGCGCCGGCTTTTCCGCCCGGCGCCCGATCAGAATTGGCGATCCCCTATCGACTGCAGCTGCAGGCTGCCGTCCTTTTGTAGCGTCAGCGGCATGCGCCAATCGCGCTGTTTATCCAGGTTGAACGGCCGGGAGCGGAACATGCAGCCGGTCTTGATGTTCTTGATTTTCATCACGTGTTCCGCGTCCGCATTGATTTTCACCTCGAAGCTGCCGGCGGGCGGAATAAAGACTTCCGCCAGCTGCTGCGGCGCCGTCGGCGTTTCCAGCTTGACCAGCACCGCAAAATCGTTGCCCTGATTATCCAGCGTCAGCCGATGCAGACCGGCCGTGGGCAGCCGCGTCGGCTGATGCAGATAACCCGCTGAGGCGGGCCACGGCTGCCCGGCATTGTCATGCAGCGGCCCGCCGCACTGTTCACGCGCCTCGCGCAGCGGCATTTCGCGCTTTATTGCGCGGTTGTAATCGGCGGGGGCGGCGAGGCTGAACTCGTCGTCATATTGGTGGGCGCGCAGATAGCGCTTGGCGCCGAGCACCCCAACGGCGACCAGCATGAAGAACAAAAATATCCTCAGGCGATTTTTGAAAATCAGCCCGAACAGCTTCCCGGGGAGTTGAAACAGCCACCTTGCGATCGTCAATAACATCGTTTTCCCTTAGCGTCCAAGCCGTTACGTCTGCGGTAACTTCGCTTGCCTCAGTATAGCCAACATCCCGCAGGCGAAAATCCTGCCCGGCGATTTTTCTTTCGCTCACGGTTGTACGTTTATGTTTGTTTGTGTACATTTGTGATCACTTTAGCGTCACCGGATTAACACGATGTCCAAACTGCTACCGAATGAGCGCCACCAGGCCATTCTCGACACGCTTCGCCAACAGGGGCGGGTGCTGGCGCTGGAGATGGCGCAGCGGCTGAATACCACCGAAGCCACCATCCGCCGCGATCTGCGCCAGCTGGCGGCGCAGAATCTGTGCAAACGCATCTATGGCGGCGCGCTGGCGCCGACGCCGGCCGAAGGCCCCGTTGCGGCGCGCATGGCGCTCAGCGGCGATGAGAAGCTGGCGCTGGCGCAGACCGCGCTGGGGTTGATCGGTGAAGAACAACTGATCTTCCTCGATGCCGGCAGCACCCATCTGTATCTGGCGGATCTGTTGCCGCGCGATCGGCGTTTGACGGTGGTGACCAATGCGTTGAGCATCGCCGGCAAAATGCTGGGACGGCCGGGGCTCCGCACCATTCTGATCGGCGGCGAACTGGATGCGCAGGTTGGCGGCTGCGTGGACGCCAAAGCGGCGGAAGAGATAGACGGTTTCCATTTCGATCTGGTATTCACCGGCATCTGCGCCTACGACCCGGACGGCGGCTTTTCCGCGCTGAGCTACCAGGATGCCACGTTCAAAAAGCGGCTGCTGACGCGTGCCGGCAGCGTGGCGGTGCTGTGTACCTGCGATAAGCTCAATACCTACGCCCCTTACCCCTTCCTGCCCGCCGGGCGGGTGGATCATCTGGTGACGACGCGCGGCGCGCACCCGCAGCTCGAGCTGCAGGTGGCGCAGGGCGGCGGCCAGGTTTGGCACAGCGATTTACCGACCGGAGAATGATGATGAAAATAGCCCATGTAGCCCTGTGGACCCGCGACATCGACGCGCAGCTGGCGTTCTGGCAGCGCTATTTCAACGCTGAGGCGGGCGAGGAGTATGTCAGCCGCAACCGGCCGGGGTTTGTTTCCCGCTTCGTCAGCCTGGCGGCCGGGCCGACGCTGGAGATCATGCGCGTGCCGACGCTGTTGCCGGCGCAGGCCCAGGAAGAGCGGGTGGGCTGGGCGCACATCGCGCTGTCGCTGGGGGATGAGCGGCAGGTCGATCGGTTGGCGCAGCGCGCGCAGCAGGAGGGCATCCTGCAGTCCGCGCCGCGCTGGACCGGCGACGGCTTCTACGAGGCCGTCATCCGCGATCCGGACGGCAACGCGATTGAAATCACCGCCTGATCACTCCTCTTCGATGCTGGTGAACTGCTCGCCCAGATAATCGAGCAGCAGCCTTACCGCCGGCAGCAGCCCGCGGCGCGACGGGTAAACCGCATGCACCACGCCGCCCTGCGGCTGCCAGCCGGGCAGCAGCTGGACCAGTTCGCCGCGCAGCATGTCGTCGCGCATCATCATCGCCGGCAGCTGAACGATGCCGGCGCCGGCGATGGCGGCGGTGCGCAGCATCAGCATGTCGTCGGTGACCAGCCGCGGCGTGTGTTCCCACTCCACCCGTTCACCCTGCGGGCCGGTCAGCCGCCATTGGTGCTGAGCGCGCGCGGGGCCGAGATCGAGCGTCGGGTATTTACGCAGGTCTTCCGGCGCGTGCGCCGGCCCGAGGGTGCGCACCAGCGCCGGGCTGGCGGCGACGCACCAGGTGCGCTGCGCCAGGATCTTCAGCACCAGATCGCTGTCTTCCAGCGGCGGCGGCCGCACGCGGATCGCCAGATCCAACCCTTCCCCCACCACGTCCACCCGGCGGTTGGTCGCTTCCAGATGCACCGTCACCTTCGGATAGTCGGCCATAAAGGCCGCCACCATGCTGCCGACGCGGGTGTGCAGGATCGCCACCGGGCAGGACATGCGCACCGTGCCGCAGGGCTCGGCGCGCGTCTGTTCGATCGCCTGCTGCGCCGCTTCCGCTTCCACCAGCATCGCCTTGCAGTGCGCGTAATAGTTTTGGCCGACCTCGGTCACCGAGAAACGCCGCGTCGAGCGCTGGATCAGGCGCACGCCCAGGCGCTCTTCCAGCAGCGCCACGCGGCGGCTGAGCTTGGATTTGGGAATGCCCAGCGCCCGGCCGGCGGGGGCGAATCCCTGGTGATCGACCACGCTGGCGAAGAAAAACAGATCGTTCAGATCGGTCAGCATCCTATCCCTTATCGTTCTACCAGTAGAACGCTGAGTGTACATCTTGCCTACTACTGCAGCAAACCCCGACGGATTAAACTTCTGCCATCAACTTAAGGCCGTGAGGCCTGAAACGGGAGTTCAAGATGAAAAAAATCCTCGGTATTCACAACAGCCCGGAAGCACATTGGGTCGGTAACGGTTTCCTGGTGAATTCGCTGTTCTCTTATAACGATTTGGGGGCGGAAATGAGCCCGTTCCTGCTGCTGGATCACGCGGCGCCAACCAAATTCCGCTCTGCCTCCGGCACCCGCGGCGTGGGTCAGCATCCGCATCGCGGGTTTGAAACGGTGACCATCGTCTATCAGGGCGAAGTGGAACACCGCGACTCGACCGGCAGCGGCGGGGTGATTGGCCCCGGCGACGTCCAGTGGATGACCGCCGCCTCTGGCATTCTGCATGAAGAGTTCCATTCGCGGGACTTTTCGCGCAAGGGCGGCACCATGGAAATGGTGCAGCTGTGGGTCAATCTGCCGGCCAAGGACAAAATGGCCGAGCCGGGTTACCAGACGCTGCTGAACGCCGATATTCCGGTGGTTCCGCTGGCGGACGGCGCCGGGCAGGTGCGGGTGATCGCCGGGGACTTCGGCGGCCACGCCGGCCCGGCACGCACCTTTAGCCCGCTCAACGTGTGGGATATGAAGCTGAATGCCGGCCACACCACCACGCTGACGGTGAAAGAAGGCCATACGCTGGCGTTGGTGATGCTGCACGGCGCGATCCTGGTCAACGGCGAAGAGGTGGTGCGCGAAACCCAAATGGTGCGTTTCGACCGGGCGGGGGATGCGATCACTATCGAAGCCAACAACGACGTCGCGCTGCTGGTGCTGAGCGGCGAACCGATCGATGAGCCTATCGTCGGCTACGGCCCGTTCGTCATGAACAGCGACGCGGAAATCCAGCAGGCGTTCCGCGACTTCAACAGCGGCAAGTTCGGCAGCATGAACGCCGAAGCGAGCGCCGGCTGACCGCAGGCGCCCGAGCCGGGAAGCGTTCCCCGGCTCAGGCGCTACACTTAGACCTCAGCGCCCCGTCCCTGCGGCGGGGCGCTTCATCCGCAACATCAACCCCCACAGGAGTAAAACCATGACTGCAAACTACAAACGCCTCGACAAGGACCAGGCCGCCGTATTGCTGGTGGATCATCAGGCAGGGCTGCTTTCGCTGGTGCGCGATATCGATCCCGATCGGTTTAAAAACAACGTGCTGGCGCTGGGTGATTTAGCGAAGTACTTCAATCTGCCGACCATTCTGACCACCAGTTTCGAAAACGGCCCCAACGGCCCGCTGGTGCCGGAACTGAAGGCCCAATTCCCCGATGCCCCGTTCATTCCCCGCCCCGGCCAAATCAACGCCTGGGACAACGACGACTTCGTCAACGCAGTGAAAGCCACCGGCCGCAAGCAGCTGATCATCGCCGGCGTGGTGACCGAAGTGTGCGTGGCATTCCCGGCGCTGTCGGCGCTCAATGAAGGCTTTGAGGTCTTTGTGGTGACCGACGCCTCCGGCACCTTCAATGAGCTGACGCGTCAGTCGGCCTGGAGCCGTATGGAAGCCGCCGGCGCGCAGCTGATGACCTGGTTCGGCGTCGCCTGCGAGCTGCACCGCGACTGGCGCAACGACATCGAAGGTCTGGGCACGCTGTTCTCCAACCATATCCCGGACTACCGCAATCTGATGACCAGCTATAACACGCTGACAAACGGTAAGTAACGCGATAGATGGGCAGTATTCCCTGCCCATCATTTGTCGCTGGATTCTGTATAAGTACCAATAATGGTTCACTCGCTATAAATTCCCATCTGTTAATACTTATCTCTTTTTTATTGTGATCGGCTGTAGGTCTTCGTGTTCCTATTTTGATTAAGGCTATTTGTTCTGCTATATAACTAATAATTAATGCTAATTCTATTAAATATTGACGGAGTTCTATTTAAGAACACCGCTTTGTTGCAAGAAAAGCACTTTTAAACGTGTGATTTAAGACTACAGCGATTTAACACAGCAGAGGGATGGTTGATGAATGCATTCAGAGATAAGCTTAAGGCCCATGTTCTTCATGTGGCCTCTGTTGGCCAGCATTGCAATACTGAGGAAACGACTAAGCAGGCATTAATTTTGCCGTTATTAGAAACCTTAGGCTTTCATCCGTATGACCCCACTAAGGTGAAGGCAGAGTATGGTGCTGATTTTCCAGGTGTTAAGGTGGGTGAGCGCGTTGATTACGCCCTTTTTTGCCATGCGGTTCCCGTCATGTTCATCGAGGCGAAGTCTTTCAATCAAAATCTGTCAAACCATAGTCCCCAGCTATCTCGCTATTTTAATGCGACACCAGAGGTCACGGTTTCTGCAATAACTAATGGAAAAGAATGGCGATTTTTCACCGATCTGAAAGATAAGAACATCATGGATGATTCGCCATTCCTGAAAATAGATTTTAATAATCTAAACGATTCTGATATTGATCAGCTTTATAGATTTAGACACGACCAATTTCAGCCTGAAGCGCTGCGAACGTTAGCTGAAGAAAGTATCTATCTGACTTCATTTACAAAAACTATCAGCGCCAGCCTTCGAGACGTTGATTCAGATTTTGTTCGTTATGTGGCAAGTCGCTCTAACGTTCAGCGTCAGCTAAACCAACGTTTTTTGGACACAATAACGCCATTGGTTCGTTTGGCTGTTGAAAAAGCAGTGAGTGCGATGGTCGTTTCTGGCCTGTCAGTGACGTCGGAAAATGTTGTAGCGTCTGAATCCTCAGATGAAGGTGAAACGCAAAACAGACCCGACCCGCTTGCCCCGATCGTTGACCCCGAGAATAGTAAAATAGTGACTACATTTGCAGAAAGGTGCCTGTTTGACAATGTGGCGATGATCTTGGGCACTGAGGCAGAGCTGGTTGCGAAAGATACCGAAAGCTATTACAGCATCCTCTTTCAAGGGAAGACGACGCGTTGGATTCTGCGTTATTTCGACAATAAGCAACGCCCAACCATTTTGCTTCCGCTTGAGATAGACGATGCCAGGCAGGCTGAGATAACTCGCGCCGGCCTGGAGTTGGCAGCAGGGGGGCATATCATTATCGACCGCCCGGAAAATATTTTGCGGCTAACGGGGTTGATCGTTGATTCTTACCAATATTGTATTAATGACGAAAACTTTAGGCAGAAGAGAAAAGATAAGCAGGAAAGCTAGCCTGTATCCCCATTAAGTGGTTGATTGGAAAATTAAAGCCTTCCACACAGGGTTGTATGCGCCGTGTGGAAGGATGGAAAAATCGGAGTGCTTCCAAATCTTCTGTTTTCATTAAGTTAGACGCGGGATGTAAGCAAAACGTAGCGGGGCGAAAAGGTAGCGAAAAGCGGCTTTCTCATTAGCCGGGAGCGGGGTAGCGTAATCCCGAACCCGGCAAATGAGGCTAATTCAATGAAACAAGCAATCAAGATCCTGGCGCTGCCCTGCATGGGCATGGCGCTGTTGTTCAGCGCGAGCGCGATATCTGCCCCCGAGGCGCCTGCGGCCAAAGCGGTGCCGCCCGCGGCGGATGAGCCGATGCGCATGCCGCCTTTCCCGGGCGGCCACCCGCCCAAGCCGGGGTTCTGCCACGGCGGCGAACTGTTCTGCGCCACCTCGGTCAGCGACAATCCGGTGGAAACCATCAATAAACTGACGGCGGTGATCCCGGCGGGCAGCGCCAAGCATTACGAGGTGCGCGTCGCGGTGGTCGCCGTGCCGGACGCCCCGCCTGCGCGTTAACGGGCCGTCATCCCGCTCTGGTTCGCACGCTCAAGGCGCGTTAGGCTAAGGCGTGCGTTTAACGGGAGGCGGAATGACCCCTTTATCACCATTGCCCTATCTCCAGCCCGGCGATCGCGCGCTGTTGTTCGACGGCGAATGCAATCTGTGTCACGGGCTGGTGAGGTATCTTATTCGCGCCGATCGGCAGCGGTGCATTCTGTTGGCGACGGTGCAATCCGTCGAAGGGCAGGCGATCCTGCAGGCGTTGGGGCTGCCGACCGATCGTTTCGATTCCGTGGTCTATGTTGAGCAGGGGCGCTATTGGCTGCGTTCGGCTGCGTTGTTCCAGGCGCTGCGCCAATTGGGGTGGCCGTACCGCGTGCTGGCGCTGGCGCGTTACCTGCCGCCGCGGCTGGCGGACAAGGTCTACGACGCGGTCGCCGGCAATCGCTACCGGCTGTTTGGCCGCAACGACGGCACCGGCCTGCCGGGCGCCGATCAGCCCGGGCGCTATCTGCCTCGGCGGCGGGAACCGCCGGCCTGAGCTTTACGCTTCTTTACCATCCAACTGCTTGAAATATCAACATTCCAGCCCCATATAATGGAACGTTCAGCCAACAAGGAGCGCGTATGGGAATCAGTGAAGAAGAGCACATCCGCCGTTTGACCCAGGAGAAGAACGACATGGGCAATACGGCGAAGTGGGTGGCGATCGTTTCCGCCGTATACTTTGCCTTGATGGTGTTTTACGGCCACCCGATCGGCGTGTTGGCGATGTCGGGCGCGGTGTTCATCGTCTCTACCACCACCTGGCTGAAAAAGCGTCAGAAGGTCAAATCTTACCGCATGGCGTTGGCTAAAATCAGCGACGATCAGCCCTGATAGTCGCCGCGCTTTAGCGTATACACCAGGCTCGGCGCCGCGCCGGGCACGTCATCCAGCGTATCCACACGCTGCATGCCGATCTTTTCCAGCACCCGCCACGAAGCCTGATTCTCCGCGCGCACAATGGCGGAAATCTCACCCATCCCCAGCCCGACAAACCCGTATTGCAGTGAAGCCCACGCCATCTCGGTGGCCAGCCCCATGCCCCAGACGCGGGTGTCGAAGCGATAGCCGAGGTTCACGGTGCGCTGCGCGCCGAGCGGTTTCCAGGACAACCCGCCAAACCCGATAACCCAATCCGGCCGTTCGCGCAGGGCGAGCGCCCAGGAGCCGTAGCCGTGTTGCCGCCAGCCGGCGAGCCGCTCCTGCAGCGCCGAAGCGGCCTGCGCCTCGCTGGTGAGCGGGCCGGCGGGGTTGAAGAGCTGGGTTTGCGGATCGCCAAAGATGGCGTAGAAACGTTCGAGGTCCGCCATCACCGGCGGCCGCATCTGCAGGCGTTCGCTGAAGTACGGGGCTGAAGGATTAAAGCTCGGCATCGTTTCTCCCGGCCGGATAAATGAACAGCGTTCACTGTAGTCCAGATCGGCGAAACGGGAAATCCCCCCTCTGCGGGTGAGAGGGGGAGAGAGGCATTACAGGAAGGAATCGTCGTCGTCGTTGTAATCGTCGTCGGCGTAGTCCTGGTCGTCCTGGTAGTTGGCGTTCTGGAAGCCGTTGTCCTGATTCAGGAAGCTGCCGCCGTCGCCGTTGTTGAAGGTATCAAGGTTGTTGGAGGCGTCGAAATTGCGCATCGCGCTGTCGTCCAGCGGCGCCGGGGTTTCTTCGATAATGTTCACGATTTCCTGCGGCTGCGAATGGCGGAACATGCCGGTCAGCATGTCGGCCAATACCACGCCGCCGGCGACGCCCGCCGCCGTTTGCAAGGCGCCTCCCAGGAAGCCGCCGGCGCGTGAAGGCGCCGCCTGCTGCGGTTGGGCGTAGGCTGGCTGCTGCGGCTGCGCGTAGCCCCCCTGCTGCGCGTTGTTCCAGGCCGCCGTATTTTGCTGCTGCGCCTGATACTGTTCACGCGGGCTTGGCGTATTGCGGCTGCCGCCGCCGAACAGGCCGGCCAGGAAACCGCCGCTGCTCTGTTGGCCGTTGGCGGTTTGCTGCAGCTGCGCAACCTGGGCTTCCAGCTCTTTGACCCGCTGGTCCATCTGCTTGAGCGCCGCTTCCTGAATGATCATCGCCTGCGCCATGTAATAAGGGGCGGAAGGCTGCTCGCGAATATGCTGATTGATTTGCTGTTCTGCCTGGAGATCCCGTGGGCCCGTCTTGGTCTCGGCTTCTTTCAGGCGGCCAAACAGACCATCGATAAGGCGTTGTTCTTCGGATTGCATAGGCGTACCTCGGGAGATAAATAACGGTGCTGGATGATCGTTGTCATCGGTAACAATCACCCTAGCGCGTTTACATGAACCAATAAATAATGACGGGTAAACCTGTCTATGAATTTGTTACCAATTACGGCAGCGGGATCAGCATCACCAGCTTCAGGCCGCCGTGCTCCGCCGGGTGGAAGGTGAGCTGGCGATAGCGCAGCGCGCCTTGCTGAGGGTGCTCGAACGCGCGCTCGCCGCCTTCGCGCGCCATCACGTCATGCTGTTTCCACCAGTGATTAAAGTCCGCGCTGTTGTGCGTCATGTTGCGCACGAAGGCGCGCATCTCTTCGGTGTTTTGATGGTGGCTGGTTTCGGCGCGGAATTCGGCCACCACGCGGCGAGCGCGCTCTTCCCAATCGCTGACCAGCGTTTTCGCCAGCGGGTGGAAGAACATGAAGTGCAGTAGGTTGGGGCTGTTGGCCACATCCAGCCAGCCGCTGAACAGCGCCGCTGCCTGCGGGTTCCAGGCGACGACGTTCCAGGTCACGTCCAGCAGGTAACAGGGCACCGTCATCTGGTGCACGCTTTGCAGCACCGCGTCATTGGCGGTTTCGCGGTGCGTTTCCTGATCGGGGTCGGCGACGCGCGCCAGGGTAAACAGGTAGTGGCGTTCGGCGGGGCCGAGCCGCAGCGCCTTGGCGATGCGCGCCAGCGTGAAGGGGGAAATGGACACCTCGCGCCCCTGTTCGATCCAGGTATACCAGGTGGCGCTGATGCCGCTGATTTGCGCCAGCTCTTCGCGCCGCAGGCCGCTGGTGCGGCGGCGTGAGGAACTGGGCAGGCCGAGCATTTCCGGCGTGATGCGTTCGCGGTGTGCGCGCAGAAATGCGCCGAGGGCCTTTGGCCCGGATAAGGCTTCTGATGACATAGCGTGGTACCTATTTATACCAGGATAACTGCTCATATTGTACCCGTATAGTAGCCTGATTATAGTAGCCGAAAGTCTTCAGGCACAGGCGCAAGCCGGATAATAACGGGAGCAAACATGAGCATCAGCAACAGCCATAAAAACGCGGTAGACCGGCAGTTCGGCGAGCAGGCCAACGCCTACTTAACCAGCGCGGTACACGCGCAGGGCAAGGATTTGCAGCGCCTTGCACAGTTACTGGAACCGCATGCCGGCGCGCGTCTGCTCGATCTGGGCTGCGGCGCCGGGCATGCCAGCTTCACGGCGGCGGCCAGGGTAGCGCAGGTGGTGGCCTACGATCTGTCGGCGCAGATGCTGGCGGTGGTGGAGCAGGCGGCGGCGGAAAAAGGCCTGAACAACATTCAGCTGCAGCAGGGCGTGGCGGAGTCTTTGCCGTTTGAGGACGCCGGCTTCGATCTGGTCATCAGCCGCTATTCGGCGCACCACTGGCACGACGTCGGCCAGGCGCTGCGTGAGGTCAGGCGGGTACTCAAGCCGGGCGGCAGAGCGATCTTTATGGACGTGGTCTCGCCGGGGCATCCGCTGTTGGATATCTATCTGCAAACCGTGGAAGTGCTGCGCGACACCTCACACGTGCGCAACTATGCGCCGGGCGAGTGGCTGACGTTGCTGACCGAAGCCGGGCTGGTGGTGCGCGAGGTGACGTCGGATCGGTTGATGCTGGAGTTTGGCAGTTGGGTGGCGCGTATGCGCACGCCGGCGCATTTCGTTACCGCGATCCGCGCGCTGCAGCAAAGCGTGTCGCAGGAGGTGGCGGCGCATTTCGCCATTCAGCCGGACGGCACCTTTACCAGCGATATCATGATGTTTGAAGTGACGAAGGGCTGAAAGCAACGGGGCAGCCGATGAAGGCTGCCCCGCGAAACGCTATCGGCTGCGATGCGCTTATTTTTTATCTTCCAGCAGGCAGCGGTAGATAAGGCCGCCGATAATGCCGCCGACCAGCGGCACCAGCCAGAAGACCCACAGCTGCTGCAGCGCCCAGGTGCCCTGGAAGATCGCTACGCCGGTGCTGCGCGCCGGGTTGACGGAGGTGTTGGTCACCGGGATGCTGATCAGGTGGATCAGAGTCAGCGTCAGGCCGATCGCCAGCGGGGCGAAGCCTGCCGGCGCGCGTTTGTCGGTCACGCCATGAATAACGATCAGGAAGAAGGCGGTCAGCACCAGCTCAATCACGATTGCTGATTGCAGAGAGTAACCGCCCGGAGAGTGTTCGCCGTAACCGTTGGAGGCGAAACCGCCTGCGGTGGCGTCGAAACCGGCTTTGCCGCTGGCGATCAAATACAGCACCGCCGCTGCGGCGATACCGCCGATCACCTGAGCGATCACGTAAGGGATCACGTCTTTCGCCGCGAAACGGCCGCCGGCGAATAAGCCGACGGTGATCGCCGGGTTAAAGTGCCCGCCGGAAATATGGCCGACGGCATAGGCCATCGTCACCACGGTCAGACCGAAAGCGAGCGCAACGCCGAGGAAACCAATACCCAGCTGTGGGAATGCCGCTGCTAATACTGCGCTACCACAACCACCAAACACCAACCAAAATGTGCCAAAAAATTCGGCAAAAAGTCGCTTTGACATAGATTCCATCCTGCGGAATTGACTAACGGGCGTTAGCACTAAAAACTATAGAACAGCTTTTTCAGTTCATGCAGATATTCTATAGAATTTTCTTAATGCACCTTGAATAACGGCGGTATTAAATCCTCGGCATTTTATTTTGTCTATGAGAAAAACGCCGTTTTTTCCCGTGCCGGCGCGCGTTTGCCGATTTTTTTATCTTTGCCATAAGAATTTACCCTAAGCGAAATGGCACGCTATTTTCGGGCGATTTTTTCCAGCGGTTTTCCCCATTCAATACGCTCAGGTTAATTGCTAATTTCTATTTGCCAGCCAACTTTATTACCGATTGTGCATTTGACGAATGGCCTGTTGTCATCTAAGTGTCATGCTAAATTAATATCTTCTTCTGCCTGATAACGCTTCATTCAACCTCGGGTAAAAATCATGAAAATAAAATCGCTCTCCCTGCTGTTGGCTTCACTGTTTCCTGTATTCACCTACGCTGCCGACATTGAGGTGGCGCGTTATGTGGTCGGCTTTCCCGGCGGGGAACGCGTCGCGTATCAGGGGGCGTTCGCCAAGAATTTCCCGCAGGGGCTACCGGTGGGGATCGGCTCAGGGCTGACGTTCAACAGCAAGCAGGGCGACGATCTGGTGCTGACGACGCTGACCGATCGCGGCCCGAATGCCGATGCCCCTGCGGTGGGCAAGCAAGAAGCCAAGATTTTCGCCAATCCGCAATTCGTGCCCCTGTTGATGGACATTCGTATTGGCGGCGGCAAGGCCGTGGCCGAGAATGCGCGGCCCTTGCATGACGAAAAAGGGCCGATCAGCGGGCTGCCGCTGCCGGGCGAGCTGATTGGTTCCACGAACGAAGTGGCGTTGAATGACGCGCTGCAACCGCTGTCCGGCGATCGCCGCGGGTTGGATACCGAAGGCATCATCGGTGACGGCAACGGCGGCTATTGGCTGTGTGACGAGTACGGCCCGTTTCTGATCCATGTCGACGGCAAAGGCAAAATTCTCGCCAAATACGGCCCAACGCCGCAGGCCGGCGAGCAGGCGGTGGCGAGCGGTTTACCGAACATCCTGAAGTGGCGCCAGCCCAACCGCGGTTTTGAGGGGCTGACCCGAATGCCGGATGGGCGCATTCTGGCGGCGGTGCAGAGCACGCTGGATGTCGAGGGCAAAAGTAAAAACAAGGCGCAGTTTATCCGGCTGGTGAGCTTCGATCCGCGCAGTGGCAAAACCGCCATGTACGGCTATCCCATCGATATCGACAGCTATAAAAAAGCCAAAGACGCCAAGATTGGCGATGTGGTGGCGTTGGACAACCAGCGCGTCCTGTTGATTGAACAGGGAAGCGATAAAGATAAAACAATGATCAACAAGATCTATTTGGTGGATCTCGCGCAGGCCAGCGATCTGAGCGCGTTTGACGACCAGGGGAAAGCGCTGGAGTTCGACGATGCGAAAGAGCTCGCCAAACGCGGCGTGAAGCTGGCGCAGAAACGGGAAGTGGCGGATCTGCGCCAGTTGGGCTGGCGCCAGGAGAAAGCCGAAGGGTTGGCGCTGATCGACGATCGCACGCTGGCGGTGATCAACGACAACGATTTCGGCTTGCAGGCCAAGCTGGTGGATGCGTCGCCAAAGAGCAAGAAAATCGGCGACTACCAGCTGGAGAAAGAAGGGCGGTTGAGCCTCGACGGCGACAAGACCGACGCCCGCATCGAATTGCGCCCGCTGGAGCAGCCGGAGTCGCTGAGCGAGCTCTGGGTGCTCACCTTGCCGCACCCCTTGAAGTGACCGATATCGGGGGCGATAGCGCCCCCTTTTGCTTCAGGCTTCCGCGTGCCGCTGCGGCGTTCTGCCGCGCGAGATGCTCTCCCACATCGCCAAAATCAGCGTAGCTCAGCGCGCCTCGGCGGGTAAAAAATCTTAAATAGCGGCGGCGCGCGTTCTTTCTTTCGTCCTGTCTTTAATTGTTCACCAAATAGGGGTAAGGTGAAGCCTGTAAAGTCATTCCTGCCTGAAAATACATACTCGTTCTCACTTCCTCCTTATTCTCCTCACAATGATTGATGTTCTTTACGTTGCGTGACGTCCGTTTTCATTGGCTAGCGGATAATTAACATCACTGACAACGAGCTAATAAACAAGAACACCTGGAGTCAATCATGAAACTTATCCCAAGCATCGCAGCCGTATTGATCGCCGCCGCTTCCTTCTCCACTTTCGCCGCGCCGCTGTCGTCGGTGAAACAGGTCAACAGCGAGCAGGCCGCCAATCTGCAAAGCGTCGGCGTAGTGTCGGTTTCCGGCATTAGCGGCTCACCGCATGACGCCATCACCGCCCTGAAAGAAAAAGCCGCGGCGGACGGCGCCAGCCATTACCGTATTATCGGTCTGGATACCCCCGGGGATTCCAGCAACTGGCGCGGCAATGCGGAAATTTATCGCTAAGCGTTGGTTTTTTTTCACCCTCTGGCCGCGGCAGTGCGGTCAATAAAATAAACGGTCGTAATAATTATCTGAATAGCCGGGGGCATAGCGGCTTATTTTCAGATCATTATTACGACCGTTTTTCTTTTTCCACCGCGGCTGAGGTTGCATTTTTTTACAACTGTGTCCGCCGCTTTCGGAATCATGTTAATGATTACTTAAGAAATTCGGCTCACATTGAGGGCTTAACCCAAGGAGGCCTCAATGTTAAATGCGACCCGGCTGCAACTGATGAATCACTTCGCTTACCTGCAGCAATTTATGGCTTCGCCGCGCACCGTCGGCACGCTGGCGCCTTCTTCTCCGTGGCTGTGCCAGGCGATGTTGAACCAGATTGAATGGACCCGGGCGTTGTCGATCGCGGAGCTGGGCGCGGCGGACGGCGTACTGACCAAACGCATTCTGGGGCGGATGCGCGCCGATGCGGCGCTGGAGGCTTTCGAGATCCAACCCCATTTTGTGCATCGGCTGCGCGGAATTGACGATCGGCGGCTGCAGGTGATGGCCCATTCGGCAACCCGGATGGCCACGGATTACGACGTGGTGTTTTCCTGCCTGCCGCTGCTGTCGATCCCGGTCAGGATCAGCGTGCGCATTCTTCAGCAGGCCCGGCAACGGCTGCTGGCGCGCAACGGCACGCTGGTGCTGTTCCAATACAGTCCCCTGTCGGAAAAATTGCTGTCGCGCTATTTTCACTGGAAGCGCCTGCGGGTGGTGCGCAACTTCCCGCCGGCGCTGGTGTATGTCTGTACGCCGCGTTAGCTACAGCGTTTTCTCCATCACCACCACGTCTTCGTCATGCTGCCGGCGGCGCTCAAGGGGATGCCAACCCCAGCCGGCGTACAGCGCTTCCGATTTATCGGTGATGAGATGCAAGACCGAGTGATGGCGCTGCCGCGCCGCCTCGACGATGGCCATTTCCAGACGGTGGGCGATGCCCTTGCGGCGGTGATCGGGATGCACGAAAACGCCGGCCAGCCACGGGGTGAGATCCTGGCGCTGATGATCGTCGCTGGGCCACAGGCTGGCCATGCCCACCGGGCGATCGCCATCGATCATCATCAACGTCAGGTGATCGTCGCTCGGCCGGCTGCATTGGGCGAAGCGCAGCTGGGTGCGCTCCAGCGTTCCGCCGCGCTGTGAGCCCCACTGGCCGAAGGCCCAGGCGGCGCACACATCGGCAAACTGCGGGCACTCCGACAGCGGAATGATGCGTTGAGTCATGGTGATCTCCCGATTTTTTGCTGTTTCTCCGTTCTATTTAACCGACTTTTCCGCCATTTTTTTAACTTTTTAAAGCCGCTCTTTCAGCGGTTTCGCGGTGTTTCGGCGCGCCCCCGGCGCCGTTTCCCGGATTTCTTTTGGCAATTGCGGCGCAGGATTGCAAGTGCTAATGAGAGTGATTATCATGCGCACACTATTCCCCGTGTCGGTTCAATCATGCGCAATTCCCTCATTTTACTGCTGCTTTCCCTGTGCTTTGGCGTGTTTTCCGCTCAGGCGAAGACGGTGACCGATATCACCGGCCGCCAGGTCGTGGTGCCGGACAACCCGCAGCGCATCGTGGTGGGGGAGAGCCGCATGCTGTATACGCTGGCGCTGCTGGAGCCGGGCAACCCGGCGCAGCGCATCGTCGGCTGGCCGGCGGATCTGGCGCGGTTCGACGCGCAAAGCTGGCAGCTCTATACGCAGAAATTCCCGCAGATCGCCGCGATCCCCATTATCAGCGGCAATAATTTCCGCCAGGTTAACATCGAAAGCCTGCTGCAGCTGAAGCCGGATCTGGTGATCCTGGCGCGCTACGCGCGTGAAGACGGCGACAACGATCTGCTGGTTTCCGCGCTGAACAAGGCCGGCGTGGCGGTGATCTACGTCGATCTGCGCATCGATTTGCTGAACAACACCGTGCCGAGCGTGCGGCTGCTGGGCGAAGTGCTCAATCGCCGGCAGCGCGCCGAGCAGTTCATCGCGTTTTATCAGCAGCATATGGCGGTGATCCGGCAACGGCTGGCGGGCTATCAGGGACCGAAGCCCAAAGTGATGCTGCACCTGCATCTGGGGCGGCGCGACACCTGCTGCACTACCGCCGCGCACGGCAACCTCGGCGATCTGCTGACCTTCGCCGGCGGCGACAACATCGCCAACGCCAGCGTCAAAGGGGTGTATGGCGAACTGAACCCGGAAACCATTCTGAGCGCCAATCCCGAGGTTTACCTCGCGACCGGCATGGCCGGCCCGCAGGGCAAGCGGCTGTCCGATCTGCGCCTCGGGCCGCAGGTCAGCCAACAGGACGCCGCCGATAGCTTCCGCCGGCTGATCGCCAAACAGCCAATGCTGGCCAGCCTGCAGGCGGTGAAAAACCATCGCGCCTGGAGCGTCTGGCACAATTTTTACCTCAGCCCGTACCACGTGGTGCTGGTCGAGATGTTCGCCAAAGCGTTTTACCCGGATCTGTTCGCCGACATTAACCCGCAGCAGACCTTCCAACAGCTGTATCAGCAGTTTTTGCCGTTACCTTTTTCAGGGACCTATTGGAGTCAGTTAGATAATGAATAACAACAAGCGCGGCTGGTGGTGCGCGTTGCCTTTGGCGGCCTGCGCGACATCGCCGACGTGGGCGGCGGAAAAAGCCGCATCGAAAGAAGAAAGCCTGGTGGTGATTGGCCGCAAAGACGCCGACGGCGTGCAGAGCTATCAGCCGTTGACCAGCGTCACCGGCACCCGCAGCGAAACCAGCCTGCTGAACGTGCCGCAGGCGATCGACGTGGTGCCGCAGCAGGTGATTACCGATCAGGCGGTCAGCAGCCTGGACGAAGCGCTGTACAACGTCAGCGGCATTACCCAGGCCAACACGCTGGGCGGCACCCAGGACGCGGTCATGAAACGCGGCTTCGGCGACAACCGCGACGGCTCCATTCTGCGCGACGGCGTGCGCTCGGTGCAGGCGCGCAATTTCACGCCGACCACCGAGCGGGTGGAGGTGCTCAAGGGGCCGGCCTCGATGCTGTACGGCATGGGCGAGCCGGGCGGGATGATCAACATGATCACCAAAAAGCCCCAGCTGCAGCAGCATACCCACGTGGAAGGCTGGGGCAGCAGCTTCAACGGCGGCGGCGGCCAGCTTGACGTTACCGGGCCGCTCGGCACGTCGGGGTTCGCCTATCGCATGATCGTCGATCACGATGAAACCGATTACTGGCGCAACTTTGGCCGCAATCGCCAGACGGTGATCGCGCCGTCGTTGATGTGGTACGGCGAGAACACCACCGTGCGCTTGGCCTATGAACATATGGAATATCTGGTGCCGTTCGATCGCGGCACCATTATCGATTCGCGCACCGGCAAACCGGTGAATACGCCGCGCGATCGCCGTTTCGACGAAGCCTATAACGCCACCCGCGGCGATCAGGACAGCGTTACCCTGCAGATTGATCAAACGCTCAACGAGCGTTGGAAAAGCTCACTGACCTACGCCTACAGCCGCAACAGCTACAGCGACAACCAGGCGCGCGCCACGGCGCTGAACCCGGAGAGCGGCGTATTGAGCCGCCAGGCCGACGCGACCGCCAACGCCGTCAGCCACGCCAACGCGGTGCAGCTGACGCTCAATGGCGACGTGGACTGGGGCAGCATCAACCACCAGATGCTGTTCGGCTTCGATTTTGAAGATAACCGTACCTACCGCGGCGACATGATCCGCGGTAAAAAGAACAGCGATTTCAATATCTATCATCCGGTATACGGCCTGATGCCGCCGTCAACCGCGGTCAGCGCCAAAGACAGCGACCAGCGGGAAAACCTCACCAGCTACGGCTGGTTTATGCAGGATTCCATCCAGCTGACCGATAAATGGCTGGTGATGGGCGGGCTGCGTTACGACGCTTTCGACGTTTATGCCGGCAAGGGGCGGCCGTTCCAGACCAATACCGACAGCTCGGACAGCAAGCTGGTGCCGCGCGCCGGGGTGGTCTACAAGCTGACGCCTTATGTGTCGCTGTACAGCAGCTATACCGAGTCGTTCAAGCCGAACTCCTCCATCGCCACCCAAATTGGTTCGCTGCCGCCGGAGCAGGGCAAGTCGTGGGAAGTCGGCGGCAAGCTGGCGCTGCCGAACGGCGTTACCGGCACGCTGGCGCTGTTTGACATCACCAAGCGCAACGTGATGGTCAATGAGCTGGTGGAGGGCGAAACCGTGACGCGCACCGCCGGGCGCGTGCGTTCGCAGGGCGTGGAGCTGGACGTGGCCGGCAATCTCACCGACTCGCTGAGCCTGATCGGTTCCTATGCGTATACCGACGCGCGGGTGGTGGACGATCCGGACAACAAGGGGAAAGAGATGACCAACGTGGCGCGCCACACCGCCTCGCTGTTCCTGACCCAGAATCTGGGCAGCCCGGGCCTGTACAGCGGCGATGAGGTGCGCATCGGCGCCGGCGCGCGTTACGTGGGCCGCCGCCCGGGTGACGCCGCCAACAGCTTCTACCTGGATAATTACACCGTTGCCGATGCGTTCGCCGCTTATACCATGCCGATCAACGGCTATCGGGTGAAATGGCAGCTGAACGTGAAGAACCTGTTCGATAAAACCTACTACCCGTCCAGCGGCGGCAACCTGCGCGTGGCGGTGGGGGAACCGCGTGAGGTGGTGCTGCGCGGCAGTGTCGATTTCTAAGCCACGGGCGGTGAAATTTGCTTAAATAACCGCCCCAACGTTAAGGAGAACCCATGAGCCTGCAGATTCGTTTGGCGCAGCAGCGGGATATTGTGCACTTGATGGCGGTTGAACGTTCGGCGGCGCAGCTGTTTCGCCAGCAGCCGGAATGGCGCTTTATCGCCGAAGGCGAGGTGATGGCCCCGCAGCAGCATGCCGCATTTATCGCCGAGCGCCGTGAATGGCTGGCGGAAAGCGACAACGGCGAGTGCGCCGGTTTTATCGCCGTGCAGGCTCAGGGGGAAGATTGGCACATCGCCGAATTGTCGGTCGCCGGCACCTGGCAGCGGCAGGGCATCGGCCGTCGCCTGATCGGCGCGGTGGCGCAAGAGGCCAAACGGCAGGGCGCGGGCCGCCTGACGCTCACCACCTTCATTGAGGTGCCGTGGAATGCGCCTTACTACCGGCGGCTGGGATTCCGGCCGCTCGACGACGCGCGGCTCACGGCCGCTCTGCGGCGGCACCTGGATGAGGATCTGGCGCACGGCTTTGCCGCAGGCAGTCGCTGTGCCATGGAATTTACACTATCGTAAATATTGAAATACAGAGCGGGCAGGGTATGATGCTGCCACCACGCCATCGCACCCGCTCGGTATTTTGGTATGCAATGCACTCAAGTCACCGCATAAGGGACAACCCGTAATGACACAAACCCTGTTCATGATAGGCGCTCGCGGAGCCGGCAAGACCACGGTAGGCAGCGCATTGGCGTTGGCGTTGGGCTATCAGTTCGTCGATACCGATCTGTTTATGCAGCAGGCGGCGCAGATGAGCGTGGCGGAAATGGTCGAGCGCGAGGGCTGGCTGGGGTTCCGCCGCCGCGAGACCATCGCGTTGCAAACCGTGACCAAGCCGTCAACTATAGTTGCCACCGGCGGCGGGGCGATCCTGGCGGAGGAGAACCGCCAGTTTATGCGCCAGCATGGCACCGTTATCTACCTGCGCGCGCCGGCCAGCGTGTTGGCGCAGCGGTTGGAAGAGTACCCGGAAGATGCGCAGCGCCCGACGCTCACCGGCAGACCGATCGCCGAGGAGATGCTCGAGGTGCTGGCGGCGCGCGAAGCGCTGTATCAGGACGCCGCGCATTACGTGATAGACGGCGCCGCCGATCCGCAGCGGGTGGTGGAACAAATCCTCGCGGTGTTGCCGCGTGAGACGGTGAAGTAACCCTTTCTTCTCTTCGGGCGCCGGGCGCCCGTTTTCCTATTCCGTTTGCCGAGCCGGCGCAAAGTACGCCCCGGGCGTAACGCCGAAGCGGCGACGAAAGGCGGCGATATAGGCGCTGACGTTGTCATAGCCACAGGCGTCGGCCACCTCGCCGACCGCTTTGCCGCGTGATAATCCCTCCAGTGAACGCAATACCCGCGCCTGCTGGCGCCACAGCGCGAAGCTGATGCCGGTTTCCTGCAGAAAGCGGCGGCTCAGGGTGCGCGGGCTGAGCCCGGCCCAAATGGCCCAGTCGCGCTGGCTGCGCGGGCTGGCGGGATCGTTCAGCAGCGCCCGGGCGATGTTCAGCAACCGGGCGTCCTGCGGCAGCGGCAATTGTAACGGCGCGCGGCTTGCCGCGTGCATTTCGTCCAGCAGCACCTGCAGCAGCCGCCGTTGCGGCGCACTCAGCGGGCCGGCGGGGAACTGCGCGATGCGCTCCACCAGGGCCTGCAACAGCGCAGAGGCCGTAAACAGCTGCGGCAGCGGCGGCATCTCCGGCACGCTTTCCACCGGCAGATACAGACTCCAGCCCGCCACGTCGCCGCAGGCCAGCGCCTGATGGGCGCATCCCGGCGGCAGCCAGCCCAGCGTACCGCCGGTGATCGCCCATTGCCGGCCCGGGAGCTCCATTGCCAGCATGCCGCGCGTCAAGAGATAGATCTGGCCGCCTTCGTGCCGGTGCCAGGGCGTCAGGTGCTTTTTTTCATGCTGAAGGCGTTGGCTGCGGATCTGCGTCATATTGGCCGTTTAACGTTATTTAAAGTCTTGATGTGGTTATTATGCCATCGCCTGGTCGGGATAGGATCGCCGTTCACCCTATTTCGGAGAAACCTGATGACTCAACTTACCCCACTGAACCTGGTGCTCGATACGCTGCAGCAGGTCGTCGCCAGCCCGGAGCACCGGCCAACGCAGCTCGCCGCCCGTTTCAGCGCAGACTACCGCCAGCAGGTGGATGGCAAGGTGCTGAACTTCGAGCAGTTTGAGCAACACATGGCGCTGCTGAAGCGGCAAACTCGCCGCATGACGCTGAGCGTGATCGCGGCGGCGGAGCGGGGCGAGGCGGTGCTGACCCATCATCTGGTCGAGGTGGAAAAGCGCGACGGCTCCTGCAGCCGCGTGCGGGTGCTGGCGCACTTCACCGTGCGTGAGGGCCGCATTTGCGCCTGCGATGAACTGACCGAGCTGCTGGCGGGCGTGCCCGGCGATCGCGATCTTGGCTCGCGCGTGTCGGAATGAGGGCGGCTGCTATACTTGCTACTGTGTGAAACACACGGGAGAACGGCATGCGCGAAAATGATCAACCTGCTTATCCACGGAGCGCCCGCGTCGTAGAGGTGTTTCGGGGCGACCCGAACCTGCATCTGCGCCGTTTTGAAGTGCGCACCGACGACATTGAGCCGAATACGCTGCTCAGTGAACATGAAACCGAGCAGGAAGCGCTCGACGCCAAGCATCGCTATGAGGACGAGGCGTTAGAGCTCTGACCTGCAGCCCAGCGGAAACCGGCGCTAGGCCGGTTTCCCGTTTATCCCCGCCTTAGCACATATTTCCCAGAACAATATTGATAATGATAATCATTTATGTGATTTTTATCGCCCCTATTGGGTGTTTCACTTCTGGGAAAAGAGATGTCCAATTCCGAGTTGCAGGCGCTGTTTCTGCGCCATATGCGGCCGCTGCAAGCCTATTTGAACGCCAAACTGCGCGACCCTCAGCTGGCTGCGGACTTGGCGCAGGAAAGTTTTACCCGCCTGACCGAGCAGTATCCGCAGGGTAATATTCTCGATATCGAGGCCTACCTGTACAAAACCGCCAAAAACCTGATGCTCGACCATCTGCGCCAGCAACAGCGGCGGCAGACCGAAGCGGTCGAAGACGACGTTCTGGCGCAGTATCCCTCCGGTGAACCGGCGCTTGAACAACTGGCGATCGATAGCCAATTGCTGCAGCTGTTGCAACAGGCGCTGGCGGACATGCCGCCGCGCACGCAGCAGATTTTCCGCCTTAACCGGCTCGATGGCCTGACCCAGGCGCAGGTGGCGGCGCAGCTGGGCGTGTCGCTCAGCACGGTGGAAAAACACTTGGCCAGCGCGCTCGAGCGGCTGATGGCGCGGATGGAAGAACAATAATGGCAATTTTTTTACGGGTTTATCCGCGCTCAGACGTCTTAACCTATAACCAGAAAAAACAGAGGTCTATGCCATTATGAAACCGCTAACCGCACAGGCGCGACAGCAGGCGGCCGCCTGGGCCGTGAGCCTGGCCGAAGGGGCGCTGCCGGCCGATCGGCGGCGAGCGCTGGACGCCTGGCTGGCCGCCGATCCGCAGCATCCGGCGGCGCTGCGTCAGGCTCGCCTGCTGTGGACGACGCTGGGGCAACTGCCGCCAGAGCAGCGGCAGGCGTTACAACCGCAGGTGGCGGCGCTGAAAACGCCATCTCGCCATCGATGGCCCCGCTGGGCGGTGGCGGCGGCGGTGGCGATCGCCGTTTCCTTCGGCGTTTATCGCGGGCCGGATCTGTGGATCGGCATGCAGGCGGATTATCAAACCGTTCGCGGCGAGGTGCGCGAAGTGGCATTGCCGGACGGCAGCCGGGTGGCGCTGGACAGCGGCAGCGCGATCGCACTGGCGTATTCCGCAGGCGAACGCAAGGTGCGGCTGCTGAGCGGCGCCGCCTATTTTATCGTCGCGCCGTTAGGTGGGGCGGAAAGCCGCCCATTCAGGGTGGAGGCGGAAAACGGCGTCACCCAGGCGCTGGGCACCGAGTTCAGCGTGGCGCGCACTGAACGGGGCGTGGACATCAGCGTGCATCAGCACAGCGTGCGGGTGACGCTTGAGCGCGGCGAGCGCTCGTTGGTGGTCGCGCAACGCCAGGCGGCGCATTACCGCAACGGGCAGCTGCAGCTGACGCGGCAAACGGCCGGCGATGACGCCTGGCGGCGCGGCTGGCTGGTGATCGACCGCCAACCGCTGCCGCAGGCGCTCTCGCAGCTCAACCGCTATCGCGCGACCCGCATCGTGGCGGTCAATCCCGCGCTAAGAGCGCGCACGGTGAGCGGCGTGTTTGCGCTCAATAAGCTCGACGATGGCGTCGGCGCCATTCGTCAGGAACTCTCCGCCCGCCAACTGAATCTCCCCGGCATCACGCTGCTTTACTGAGCGGCGCAGGCGGGCCGGGATGCCCGTTTCGCCGCTATTTTCACTTTCTGTAAAAAATCTTTACGGGTTTTTGCCTCCCGGAACGTCCTTATGTTTAAACGAGATTGATTTCCATTATCACTTGGTTTGGCATTCTTTCGGGTGGAACACACACGCATGTTTATTCACAAGGGAACCACGCCGGCCGGCCGATTGGCCACGGCGGTACGCGCCGCGCTGGCGGCGATGATGTTGACTCAGCCGGCTGTGGCGCTCGCCGCCCAGGCTGAGGCGAACGGCGCGCAGGCTGCACAGCAAAAGCATTTCAACATTGCGGCGCAGCCGCTGCAAAGCGCCATGTTGCGCTTCGCCGAGCAGGCCGGCATGCAGGTATTTTTCGACGAGGTGAAGCTCGATGGCATGCAGGCGGCGGCGCTGAACGGCAGCATGAGCGTTGAACAGGGCCTGCGGCGCTTGATCGGCGGCAATCCGGTGGCTTTCCGCCTGCAGCCGCAGGGGCAGATCGTATTGAGCCGGCTGCCGACGGCGAACGGCGACGGCGGTGCGCTGGCGCTGGACAGCCTGACGGTGCTGGGCGCCGGCGGCATCAACGCCAACGATTGGGTTTACGACGAACCGCGCTCGGTCAGCGTCATCAGCCGCGAACAGATGGACAACCGCCCGGCGCGACACGCGGCCGATATTCTGGAGCAGACGACGGGGGCCTATTCCAGCGTCAGCCAGCAAGATCCGGCGCTGTCGGTCAACATCCGCGGCATACAAGACTACGGCCGGGTGAACATGAACATCGACGGCATGCGGCAGAATTTTCAAAAGAGCGGCCATGGCCAGCGTAACGGCACCATGTACATCGATTCCGAACTGCTGTCCGGCGTAACCATCGACAAGGGCACCACCGGCGGTATGGGCAGCGCCGGCACGCTCGGCGGCATCGCCACCTTCAATACCGTCAGCGCGAGCGATTTCCTGGCGCCGGGCAAAGAGCTGGGCGGCAAGCTGCACGCCAGCACCGGCGATAACGGCACCCACTTCATCGGCAGCGGCATACTGGCATTGGGTAACGAAACCGGCGATATCCTGCTGGCCGCCAGCGAACGCCACCTCGGCGACTATTGGCCCGGCAACAAGGGCGACATCGGCAACATTCGCATCAATAACGACACCGGCAATTACGATCGCTACGCCGAGAGCATCAAGAACAACAAAATCCCCGACACTAATTACCGCATGCACTCGCGGCTGGCCAAGGTGGGCTGGAACCTGCCCGCCAACCAACGCCTGCAATTGAGCTATCTGCAGACCCAGACCGCGTCGCCGATCGCCGGCACGTTGACCAACCTGGGCACCCGGCCGCCTTATGAACTGGGCTGGAAGCGCACCGGTTACAGCGACGTGATGGCGCGCAACGCGGCGTTCGACTACAGCCTGGCGCCGGAAGGCGTCGACTGGCTCGATTTTCAGGCCAAGCTGTACTACGTCGATACTCAGGACGACAGCGACACCTACAGCACCAGCTCGCTGCTGGACAACGGCTACGCGACGCGCACCCGCCTGCGCACCTATGGCGCGCAGGCGCAAAACACCTCGCGTTTCAGCCTGGCGCCGGGGCATGACTTCCGCGCCAACTACGGGCTGGAGTTCTATTACGACAAAGTGACCAGCGACTCTTCCCGTGAGGGTATGGAAGGGGTGACGCCGGCCGGCAACCGTTCGGTCGGCAGCCTGTTCGCCAACCTGACCTACGACTATGACGGCTGGCTGACGCTGGAGGGCGGGCTGCGTTACGACCGCTATCGCCTGCGCGGCCAGACCGGCCTGAGCTATCCGGATTTGGCCAAGGATGGGCAACGCTACACGATTGACAATCCTTGCAAAGCGTTGCGTCTGACCGGCTGTTCAACCACGACCCGCGAAGATTGGGACGTGGATCGCGATCAGGGCAAGCTGTCGCCGACGCTGGCGGTGGCGGTGCGCCCCGGCGTGGAGTGGCTTGAGCTGTATACCACCTACGGCAAATCCTGGCGGCCGCCGGCGATCACCGAAACGCTGACTAACGGCAGCGCACACAGTTCTTCCACGCAATACCCCAACCCGTTCCTGCAGCCCGAGCGCTCGCGCGCCTGGGAAGTCGGGTTCAACGTGCAGCAGCCGGATCTGTGGTTTGAGGGCGATCGGTTGGTGGCCAAGGTGGCCTACTTCGACACCAAAGTGGATAACTACATCAACCTGGCGATAGACCGCAATAAACCGGGGCTGGTGCAGCCGAGCATCGGCAATGCCGCTTACGTCAACAACCTGTCTAAAACCCGCTTCCGCGGGCTGGAGTACCAGCTCAACTATGACGCCGGGGTGTTCTACGCCGACCTGACCTATACCCACATGATCGGCAAAAACGAGTTCTGCTCGAACAAGGCCTGGTTGGGAGGGCGTCTGCGCTACGGCGACGGATCGCGCCGCGGCAACTTCTATGTTGAGCCGGATGCCGCTTCCAATGACTTCGTCACGTGTGACGGGGGGACGCAGTTCGGCTCCGCCGCCTACCTGCCGGGCGATCGCGGCTCGGTGACGCTGGGCGGCCGCGCCTTCGATCGCAAGCTGGACGCCGGGGTGACCGTGCGCTTTGCGCCGGGCTATCAGGACAGCTCGGTGCCATCCAACTATCCGTACCTGGCCGACTGGCCGAAGTACACCCTGTTCGATCTGTACGCCAGCTACAAGCTGACCGACAGCCTGACGCTGCGCGGCTCGGTGGAGAACCTGACCAACCGCGCCTACGTCGTCAGCTATGGGGAGACGCTGGCCAATACCCTGGGGCGCGGCCGCACCGTGCAGGGCGGGGTGGAATACCGTTTTTAAGCAGTAAAAGGGCGTTGCTCATCCTTGAGCACAAGGGCTGCCTCGCAAGGGGCGCCGTTCATCAATGGAGATAGAGAAATGGCATTTTCAGTTAACTATGACAGCAGCTTTGGCGGTTACAGCATTCATGACTATCTGGGCCAATGGGCTTCGACATTCGGTGATATCAACCATACCAACGGCAATGTCGTCGAAGGCTCAAACAGCGGTGGCTTCTACGGCGGCCGGTTGTCCGGTAGCCAATACGCCGTGACCAGTACGGACAACCATGTCACGTCGGTCGTGGCGGGTGGCAACCTGACCTACACGCTGTTCAATGAACCGGCGCATACCCTGTACGGCCAGCTGGATTCCCTGTCGTTCGGCGACGGTTTGAGCGGTGGTGATACATCACCGTACAGCATTCAGGTGCCTGACGTCAGCTTCGGCGGCCTGAACCTCAGCAGCCTGCAGGCGCAGGGCCACGATGGCGTGGTGCACCAGGTGGTGTACGGCCTGATGTCCGGCGATACCGGCGCGCTGGAAACCGCGCTGAACGGCATCCTCGACGACTACGGCCTGAGCGTCAACTCCACCTTCGATCAGGTGGCGGCGGCGACGGCGGTGGGCGTGCAGCACGCCGACAGCCCGGAACTGCTGGCGGCCTGATCGCGGCCGTTTGCCCGCCGGCGCCGCGCGCCCCGGCGGGCATTTTCTCGTTTTTAGCCGATGGAAAACGCCATGAAAAACGCCGTCAGGCGCGGAGAAGTGATGAGCGTGCTGGCCGCATACCGGCGCGGATTTTGGGGCATCGCGCTGTTTACCGCGGTGATCAATCTGCTGATGCTGGCACCGGCGCTGTACATGCTGCAGGTCTACGATCGCGTGTTGCCGTCGGGCAACCGCATGACGCTGGCGATGTTGACCCTGATGGTGGTCGGCCTTTACCTGTTTATGGGGCTGCTGGAGTGGGTGCGCAGCCAGGTGGTGATCCGCCTCGGCGCCCAGATGGATATGCGCCTGAATCAGCGGGTCTACGACGCCGCCTTCGAAACCAACCTGAAAACCGGCAACCCGCTGGCGGGGCAGGCGCTGAACGATCTGACCAACCTGCGCCAGTTCGCCACCGGCAATGCGCTGTTCGCCTTTTTCGATGCCCCATGGTTCCCGGTTTATCTGCTGGTGGTTTTTCTGCTCCACCCCTGGCTTGGCGCGTTGGCCAGCGCCGGGGTGATCGTGCTGGTGCTGCTGGCCTGGCTCAACCAGCGGGTGTCGCAGGCGCCGCTCGCGGAGGCCGGCCGGGTCGCGCTGAGCGCCACGCAGCAGGCCAACGGCAACCTGCGCAATGCGGAGGCCATCGCCGCCATGGGGATGCTGACCGACTTGCGCCTGCGCTGGCTGCGGCAGCATCAGCAGTTCCTGCTGTTGCAGAACCGCGCCAGCGAGAAAATCGCCGCCGTCACCGCCTGGTCGAAAACCGTGCGGCTGGCGCTGCAGTCGCTGATGTTGGGCTGTGGCGCGCTGCTGGCGGTCAACGGCGACATTACGCCGGGCATGATGATCGCCGGATCGATCCTGATCGGCAGGGTGCTGGGGCCGATCGATCAGTTGATAGGCGCCTGGAAGCAGTGGTCGTCGGCGCGCCAGTCCCTGCAGCGGCTGGAGGTGATGCTGGCCGCCAACCCGCCGCATGCGGCGAGCCTGCCGCTGCCGGCGCCCAGCGGCGCATTGGCCGTGAATCAGCTGACCGCCGGCGCGCCGGGCGGGAGCGCGCCGGTGTTGCACGGCGTCAGTTTTCGTCTGGAGGCCGGGGAGGTGCTGGGCGTCATTGGCGCGTCCGGCTCCGGCAAAACGCTGCTGATGCGCCAACTGGTCGGCGCGCTGACGCCGCTCAGCGGCGACGTGCGGCTGGACGGTGCGGATCTTCGGCAGTGGGACAAACAGCAACTGGGGCCGCATATCGGCTACTTGCCGCAGGATATCCAGCTGTTCGCCGGCACCCTGACGGAAAATATCGCCCGCTTTGGCCAGGTTGACGCCGAGAAGGTGGTGGCCGCCGCCGCGCTGGCCGGCGTGCACCAACTGATCCTGCATTTGCCCAAAGGGTATGAAACCGAGCTGGGCGAGGGTGGCAGCGGCCTGTCCGGCGGCCAGCGTCAGCGGGTGGCGCTGGCGCGCGCGCTGTATGGCTCTCCGGCGTTGGTGGTATTGGACGAACCGAACGCCAACCTCGATCGCGAAGGGGAAGAGGCGCTGCAGCGGGCGATCGAAGCGCTGAAAAAGCGCGGCACCACCATCGTGTTGGTGACCCACAAACCGGCGATCCTGGCGACGACCGACAGATTGCTGGTGCTGGCCGCCGGCCAGGTGCAGCACTTCGGCCCCAGCGACGCCATTCTGAAAAAACTGCCTGGTTTTACGCCCGCGGCCGTACCGGCCAACGCCGGCCGCAGCAGCGGCGGCGGTTTCAACGTCAACTACGCCAATTTTGCCAAAACGGCCAGCGGTGAACGAAAAGTATGAGCAATCAGAGTGTGATCCCCGGCGATATCGACGCGCTTTCCCGGCAGTTCGACGAAGGGCGCCACCTGCGGCTCGGTGGTTGGCTGGTGCTGTTGGGGTTTGGCGGTTTCCTGCTGTGGGGGCTGTTGGCGCCGCTGGATAAGGGCGTGCCGGTCTCCGGCAGCGTGGTGGTGGCCGGCAACCGCAAGGCGGTACAGCACCCGAGCGGCGGCGTGGTGTCGCAAATTCAGGTGCATGAGGGCGACCGGGTCAGCGCCGGACAGGTGCTGCTGCTGATGGATACCGTCGACAGCCGCACCCAGCGCGATGCGCTGCGCAGCCAGCAGTTGAGCAACGCCGCGCAGCGGGCGCGGCTGCAGGCCGAGCGCGACGGCCTGCAGGCGATCGCTTTCCCGGCATTGCTGCAGGCGCGGCGGGAGGAGCCGGAGGTGATGTCGTTGATGCTGCTGCAACAGCAGCTTTTCACCAGCCGCCGCGCGGCGTTGCAGAGCGAGCTGGCGGCGATCGCGGAGAGCATCGCCGGATCGCAGGCGATGCTGGAAGGGATCCGGCAGTCTTACGTCAGCAAGCAGCGGCAAAAGGCCATGTTGCAGGAGCAACTGAGCGGCATGCGCAAGCTGGCGGCGCAAGGGTATGTGGCGCGCAACCGGCTGCTGGATCTGGAAGGGCAGTATGCGCAGATCGACGGCCAGGCGTCCGAAGACACCGGCAATATCGGCCGCCTGGGGCGCCAGATCCTGGAGCTGAAGCTGCGGGCGATCCAGCGGCGGGAAGAGTATCAAAAAGAGGTCAGCAGCCAATTGGCCGAGGTGCGGATGAAGTTGGACGAGCTGGATAACCGCCTGGCCAAGGCGGAGGCCGATCTGGGTCATACGCAGGTGAAAGCGCCGGTGGCGGGCACCGTGGTGGGGCTGAGCGTGTTCACCGAAGGCGGCGTGATCGGCGCCGGTCAGCAGCTGATGGAGATCGTGCCCAGCGATCGGGGGCTGCAGGTGGAGGCGCGTATTCCGGTCGAGCTGATCGACAAGGTGCAGGTGGGCTTGCCGGTCGAGCTGTTGTTCTCGGCGTTTAACCAAAGCACCACGCCGCGCGTCGAGGGTGAAGTGACGCTGGTCGGGGCCGATCGCCTGACCGACGAGAAAAGCGGCGCGCCCTATTACAGCGTGCGCGCCAAGGTCAGCGAAGCGGGTCTGCAGCGGTTGAACGGGTTGGAAATCCGCCCGGGGATGCCGGTCGAAGGGTTCATCCGCACCGGCGAACGTTCGATGATGAACTACCTGTTCAAACCGCTGACCGATCGCCTTCATCTGGCGCTGACGGAAGAGTGAGCATGTCGGTTTCGCCGCTGCCTTTCGCCGCGCCCGGCGATGCCATGCCCTGGCGCCGTTGCCTGGTGCTGGTGCTGGCGCTGCACCTGCTGGCCGCAGCGCTGCTCTGGCCCTGGCGAGACAAGGCCGAGCCGCCGTGGGTGCCGCCGCCGGCGGTCATGGTGGTGATGGCCGCCGCACCGCAGGCTCCGGCCGAGGTAAAACAACCGCCGGGGCAAAGGACGCCGCCGCCTCAGGTTGAACCGCCGGCGCCGCCGGAACCCTTGCCGACGGTGAAGGTGCCTGAAGCCGTACGGCCGAACATCGCCGTACCGCCGAAGCAGAAAAAACTGCCAAAGCCGGTGAAGAAAATCCCCCTGCCGCGCACGCCGCCGCAGGAGAAAACGATCGCGCCGCCGAGAATTCAGGAGCAAAGCGTCGGCGCGCCGCCGCCGGGCCGGGCGGATAAAGCGGCCGCGCCGCAAACCCGCCTGACGCCCTATGCACAGGCGGGGGAAGATAGCTGGCGCAGCCGCATCAACGGCCGCCTTAATCGCTTTAAGCGTTATCCCAAAGACGCCTTGCGGCTGAAGCGCCAGGGCGTCGGGCAGGTGCGTTTCACCCTGGACAGGCAGGGCCATGTGTTGGCAGTGACGCTGGTCAGCAGCGCCGGGTTGCCGTCGCTGGATCGCGAAATCCAGGCGCTGGTCAAGCGCGCTTCGCCGTTGCCTACGCCGCCGGCGGACGCCTACGTCAACGGCACGGTGGAATTGACGTTGCCGATCGATTTCAGTTTGCGCGGCGCAAGTTTTTGAGCCGCGACAATATCTCTCCCTGATAAAATCATTTTTCAGCAGCTTGTCCTGCCATTCATTATTTTCAAAGCGTATCGTTATTTTATTTGGCGCGGCGGAGTCAGCGTTCTGCGCGATATTTTCATTTAAAAAGCACGAATGCCTTTTATTTTTCGGCTGACAAAAAATAAACAGCTTGACGCTGCGGAGTTCGGGTTTTAGTTTTTAATTATAAAATAGGAACTGAGTTCCATATAGTGGAACAAGGCGGATCATGACAACGCTGGAAAATGCCGCTGCGGTATTAAAACTCTTTTCTCAACAACGCGTGATGCATGGCCAACCGGGCATTGCATTCAGCGACGTGGTAGATCAATTGGCGCTGCCGAAAAGCACGGTATCGCGCCTGCTGCAGAGCATGGAAAATCAGGGCATGCTGGAGCGCGATCCCGATAGCCGGCGTTACCGCATCGGCGCGCTGTTGCTGGCGGCATCCAGCCACTATCTGTCGATGCCGCTGGTGGACAACCTGGCGGCCAGCATGGCGCAGCTGTGCCGCCAGACGGCGTGTACCGGCTACCTCTCGGTGCTGGAGGGGCAGGAGATCATGGTGATGCGCATGTTCCCCGGCCGCCACTTTTTGCAGGTGGTCACCCCGGCGGGCTACCGTTCACCGGCGGCGGAAACCTCGGTCGGCCGGGCGATACTGGCGCGTGAAAGCGACGAGCAGGTTCGGGCGCGTTACGCCGGCGGTTACCGGGCGGCTTCGCCCAATGCGCCGCAAACGCTGGATGCGCTGCTGCAGAAGTTGCAGCAGGTGAGGCGCCAGGGCTGGTCGCTGGCGCGCAATGAAACCTTGAACGGCATCAGTTCGCTGGCGACCGCGCTGGTGAACAAGCACGGCAGCGAGACGGTGGGGCTGTGTCTATCCTTCCCTTCGCAGGGCGAGGAACAGCCGTTTGTACCGGAAGTTCTGGCCGAATTAACCGCAGTCAGCCGCCAACTGGCGGAAAAATATGGCGATGATTATTGGCAGCAGATCAACTAACGCGCCGGAGCTATAACGTTTCATCATCATTAACGAGCGCCGACACCAGGGAACTCATTAATTATATTTCACCGTATTTTATTGGTGAGAAATAGACAGGCTAAATAAGAAAATAATCACGTTATGACGCCGGCAGTTCCAAATAATGGAACTGCCGCGGCGAACTATCGTCGGGCGTTATTTCCGGCATGCGGCAGGAAATATTCAGGGATACCAAGTATGAAATCAAATAATCCGCTAAAAGAGGCCGGCACGCTGTTGGTCATGGCGCTGCTTTCGGTGGTGGGGGCGATCATCGGCGTTCAGCTGATCACCACGCTGGGCGTGACGCCCAACACCTCGATCATCGGTGCGCTGATCGCCATGCTGCTGGCACGCATTCCGCTGCAAATGTTTCAACGCTACCGCTCGGTGCACACCCAGAACCTGGCGCAGACGGTGATCTCCTCCGCCACCTTCGGCGCGGCCAACTGTCTGCTGATGCCGATTGCGGTGCCTTACGTGATGGGGCAACCGCAGCTTATTCTGCCGATGTTCTGCGGCGTGGCGGCGGCGATGCTGCTCGACGCCTATCTGCTTTATCGCCTGTTCGATACCAAAGTGTTCCCCGCCGCCAATGCCTGGCCGCCGGGCGTCGCCGCCGCGGAGGCGATTAAAGCCGGCGATCGCGGCGGCAAGCAGGCCTGGCTTTTGGTGGTGGGCGTAGGGGTGGGCATCGCCGGATCAATGCTCAAGATCCCCATGGCGGCCTTCGGCACCGCCTTTATCGGCAATATCTGGGCGCTGAGCATGTTCGGCGTCGGGCTATTGCTGCGGGCCTACGCCGAGCCGGTGGACGGTTTCGATATCAATGCCCATTTTATTCCGCACGGGGTGATGGTCGGCGCCGGCCTGGTGGCGCTGATCCAGGTCGCGCAGGTGATCCGCAGCCGCCGCGCCGATAGCGCCGGTTATACCCAACCGGACAGCGCGGTAAGCAAAGCGCTCGGCCTGGGCGCGGTCGGCTACATCGCCATCGCCGCGTTTTTGGCTCTGGTCGGCGGGCTGTTTAGCGAGATGTCGCTGCCGATGCTGGCGCTGTTCGTGATTTACGCGGCGTTCGCCGCTTTCGTTCATGAGCTGATCGTCGGTATCGCCGCCATGCACTCCGGCTGGTTTCCGGCGTTCGCGGTGGCGTTGATCACCCTGATCGTCGGTATCCTGATCGGTTTCCCACCGCTGGCGCTGTGCATCCTGACCGGCTTTACCGCCGCCACCGGGCCGGCCTTCGCCGACATGGGCTTTGACTTGAAAGCCGGCTTCATCCTGCGCGGCTACGGCGAGGATCTGCGGCAGGAACTGCTGGGGCGCCGCATTCAACTGTTTGCGGCGCTGATCGCCTTCCTCATCGCCATTCCGGTGGTTTACCTCTCTTACCACAGCTATTTCCTGCAGGACCTGATCCCGCCGGTCGCGCGCGTTTACGCCAAGACCATCGAGGCCGGTGCGCAGCCGGGCATCGCCTGGAGCCTTTTGATCTGGGCGATCCCCGGCGCCGTGGTGCAGCTGATCGGCGGCCCCAAGCGCCAGCTCGGCGTGCTGCTGGCAACCGGCCTGCTGATCAACAACGCCTTGGCCGGGTGGGCGGTGCTGGTGGGCATCGCGCTGCGCGTGGCGATCCTGCGCCGTTGGGGCGATCGCGGCCGCACGCCGATGGAGATCATGGCGGCCGGATTTATCGCCGGCGACGCGCTCTACAACTTCTTCAGCTCGATTTTTTCCAGCAAGGGCAAATAGCCCCTGCCGATGACATTGGTGAGGTAAAACGACCATGAGTTTGCAACAAACGCTGCAGGTTTTTGAATTGATTGATAGCGCATTCGTCAGCGGCCAGGACGTCGTCGATCTGTTTGCGCCTTACCCGGCGATCCGCGCCAGCACCCTGCGCGCCGAGGGGCCGAAGGGCGGCACCGATTTCGTGCGCATCGAGATCCCCGGCAGCGCAGGCAAATTCGCTGGCGGTGCGGCGCCGACGCTGGGCATTATCGGCCGCCTGGGCGGCATCGGCGCGCGGCCGACGCGTATCGGGCTGGTGTCCGACGGCGACGGCGCGATCGCCGCCATTGCCGCCGCGCTGAAGCTGGCGGAGATGCAGCGCAAGGGCGACACGCTGCCGGGGGATGTGATCGTCACCACCCATATTTGCCCGAACGCACCGACCCGGCCGCACGATCCGGTCGATTTTATGGATTCGCCGATCGATGACGTGACGATGAACGATAATGAAGTGGTGCCGGAGGCTGACGCCATCCTGTCGATCGACACCACCAAAGGCAACCGCATCATCAACCACAAAGGCTATGCGCTATCGCCGACGGTGAAAGAGGGCTACATCCTGCGGGTGGCGGAAGATCTGCTGCGCATCATGGAGATGACCAGCGGCCGCCCGGCGGTGACCTTCCCGATCACCACGCAGGACATCACCCCTTACGGCAACGGCGTGCATCACCTCAACAGCATCCTGCAGCCCTCGACCGCTACCGCGGCGCCGGTGGTCGGCGTGGCGATCTGCAGCGAATCGGTGGTGCCGGGCTGCGGCACCGGAGCCAGCCACGAAACGGATATCGCGCTGGCGGTCAAATTCGCGGTGGAAGTCGCCAAAGAATTCGGCCGCGGCACCTGCCGGTTCTACGATGCCGCCGAATATGGCCAGCTGCTGGCGCTGTACGGCAGTCTGAGTCACCTGCAAAAAAGGAGATAGCCCCATGACGGCTTCATTCGCCACGCTGACCATCGGCCAGGCGCCGCGCAGCGATATCATGCCGCTGCTGTCTGCTTATCTGCCGGCGGAGCGGGTGAGGCACGTCGGTTTGCTGGACGGCCTGGATGCCGGGCAGATCGCCGAGCGTTATGCGCCGCAACGGGGCGATAAGCTGCTGGTGTCGCGCCTGTTGGACGGCACGCAGGTGACGCTCTGTGCCGCTCGCGTCGAAAGCGGGTTGCAGCAGAAGATCCGCGAGCTGGAGGCGGCGGGATGCCAGGTGATTCTGCTGCTGTGCACCGGCGAATTCGGCCGATTGCAGGCGGAGCAGGCGCTGTTGCTGGAGCCGGATCGCATCATCCCGCCGTTGATCTCCGCGATCGTCGGCGAACACCGCGTCGGCATCGTGGTGCCGGTGGCGAAACAGGTTGGGCAGCAGGCGCGCAAATGGCGGCAGCTGGCGACGCCGCCGAGCTATGCCGTCGCCAGTCCTTATCTGGCGGATGACGCCGCGCTGGAGCAGGCGGCTTGCGCACTGCTGCGGCAGGGGGCGGAGGTGGTGGTGCTCGATTGCATCGGTTATCACCAGCGCCACCGCGCTTTTTTGCAGGCGCGTCTGTCGGTGCCGGTGCTGCTGTCGAACGTTCTGGTCGCCAAGCTGGCCGCAGAGTTAATCGGCTGATTCAAATAGCCATAAATCACCGCTCGGCGCGGCCTCGGGCGCTTTGCGCTCGCGGGTATCCCCGGGTTTCAGCAGCCCTGACTGCCGGAGAGAGGCCCGGCGGCGTTTTCCTCTGCGCCGCGATCGCATTTCGCGCGAAAAACCAGTGACAGATCAACCGCAATCCCCCAATATGGATTTTCCATCAAGATGATTACGCGGGTGCCAGTCTATGCTGAAAGTGAATGAGTATTTTGCCGGAAAAGTGAAGTCTATCGGTTTTGACAGTAGCAGCATCGGTCTTACCAGCGTGGGCGTGATGGAAGAGGGGGAATACACCTTCTCCACCGCGCAGCCGGAAGAAATGACGGTGATCACCGGGGCGCTGAAAGTGCTGCTGCCGGGGGCGCCGGACTGGCAGGTGTTTACGCCGGGCGAGAAGTTCTTCGTGCCGGGGCACAGCGAGTTCAACCTGCAGGTGGCCGACGCGACCGCCTATCTGTGCCGCTACCTGAGCAAATAAATTTTGTTCGTTAGGGAAACGCAGGGCTCAGCGGATGCTGGGCCCTGGTCATTTCTGCGGCGGGATTAACGCTGGGCTTCGCCGCCGAGCGCTTCGATGGTGTTTTTGATCAACGCCGCCAGCTCGCTGGTCATCAGGATAAAGTCGGCGTCAAAGCGCTGGGCGAAGTCATCGCGATCGATATCGTCGTTCTGTTCGCGCAGCGTGTCGGCGAATTTCAGGCGCTTGAGCGAGCCGTCGTCCGACAGCATCAGCTGAATGCGCTCCTGCCAATCCACCGCCAGCTTGGTCACCAGCTTGCCGGCTTCGATATGCACCGCGATTTCGTCGCTGATCAGATTCTGTTTCTTGCAGCGGATCACGCCGCCTTCTTCCAGAATCGCTTTCAGTTCCGCTTCATCCTGAATGGCGAAACCAGCCGGCATCTCGCCGGAACGCACCCATTCGGTCAGCGTCAGTTCGATCGGGCTTTCCATGGTCAGCGGCACCACCGGCAGCGAGCCGAGGCTTTTGCGCAGCAGCGCCAGCGTATCTTCGGCGCGTTTGGCGCTGGCGGCATCGACCATGATCAGATCGTTGACGGTGTCGATCCACATGAAGGTCTGGTTGAAGCGGCTGAAGGCGCGCGGCAGCAGGCTGTGCAGCACTTCGTCCTTCAGCGCGTCTTTCTCGGTTTTCTTCAGTTTGCGATGTTGTTCCGCCTCCAGGCGCTCAATTTTGGCCTGCAGCTCTTGCTTGATGACCGGCGACGGCAGGATTTTCTCTTCCTTGCGCGCGCAGATGACGATTTGGCCGTTGACCGCGTGCGTCAGCGCATCGCTGTGCGAGCCCATCGGGGAGACCCAGCCGGTCTTGGCCATGTCCTGGCTGCCGCACGGCGTGAAGGCGAACGCGCTGAGTTGTTTTTCCATTTCATCCGCGTTTAACGCCACTTCGCGGCTCAAACGGTAAACCATCAAATTCTTAAACCACAGCATAATGTTATCCCTGGCTGGGCGTGCGCTTGGCACGCTGATTCGTCAAAAGCAGGGCGGCATGATAACGAATTGACGCTGAAAAATCGCCCCATTCTCTCCGAATTGCGTCGCCGACCGCAGCGGAAAAGGCCGGGCGGGGGAGAGGGAAACAGGTGATTCATCCGCGCACTTACATTAGGCTGTGGCAACGCTGCGCGGCATCGAGGAGAAAAATACATGCGCATTGGCATCGATTTGGGCGGGACAAAAATTGAAGTGATTGCGTTGGCGGACGACGGCCGGGAGCTGTTTCGCCATCGCATCGCCACGCCGCGCCATGACTATGGGCAAACCCTGGCGGCGATCGCCGGGCTGGTGAAACTGGCGGAAGATCATACCGGCGAGCGGGGATCGGTCGGGATCGGCATTCCCGGCACGCTGTCGCCGTTTACCGGGCGGGTGAAAAACGCCAACTCGGTATGGCTCAACGGCCAACCGCTGGACAAGGATCTCTCGGCGCTGTTGGCGCGCGAGGTGCGTATCGCCAACGACGCCAACTGCCTGGCGGTGTCGGAAGCCACCGACGGCGCAGGCGCCGGCGCGCAAACCGTGTTTGCGGTCATTGTCGGCACCGGCTGCGGCGCCGGCGTGGCGCTGAATGGGCAGGCGCATTCCGGCGGCAACGGCATCGCTGGCGAGTGGGGCCACAATCCGCTGCCGTGGCAGGATGACGATGAGCTGCGCTACGCCCGCGAAGTGCCGTGCTACTGCGGCAAACCGGGCTGCATCGAAACCTTTATTTCCGGCACCGGTTTCGCCACCGACTATGCGCGCCTGGGCGGCAACGCGCTGCAAGGGCACGAGATCGTGGCGCTGAGCGAGCGGGGCGATGCGCTGGCGGAGCAGGCGATCGTGCGCTACGAAATGCGGCTGGCGAAAGCGTTGGCGCACGTGATCAACATTCTGGATCCGGACGTGGTGGTGCTCGGCGGCGGCATGAGCAACGTGGATCGCCTGTACCGCACGGTGCCGCAGCGGGTGAAAGATTGGGTGTTCGGCGGCGAGTGTGAAACGCCGATCCGCAAGGCGGTGCACGGCGACTCCAGCGGCGTACGCGGCGCGGCCTGGTTATGGCCGCAACAGCAGCGCTAAGCGTTGCAGCAAAGCGCGAGGCTGCTCGCGCTTTAAACCCTTCCCTGTACAAAAACTGGACGGCGCTTTATGCTTTAGCTAACTTAGCTAAGGAGGACGCGTATGCCGATTCAGGCCAATATGCACGAAGCCAAATCCAATCTGAGCCAGCTGGCGGACAGAGCCGCGGAGGGAGAAACCGTGATTATTGCAAAAGCAGGGAAGCCGTACGTACAGCTGGTCGCCATCCAGGGCGAAGCGCGCCGGCCCGGCGCCGCCAAGGGCAAGTTTACCGTGCCGGCGGATTTCAACGCGGGGGATGCGGCCATTGCGGCGCTGTTTGAGGGCGATGCATGAAGCGCCTGCTGCTGGATACCCACGCGTTGCTGTGGTGGCTGATTGATGACGCCTGCCTGGGCGCGAACGCCAAAAGGCAGATCGCCGATCCGGGCAATGCGGTGTACGTCAGCGCGGCCAGCATTTGGGAGATCTCGATCAAGCAGGCGCTGGGCAAGCTGGCGCTGCCGGAAGACATCTTTGCGATCATAGAGGCCGAAGATTTTCTGGCGCTGCCGATGGACGCCTTTCATTGCCAACAGGCCGGGCAGCTGCCGCCCTATCATCAGGATCCTTTCGATCGCATGCTGATCGCACAGGCGCAGGCCGAGGGGCTGACGCTGATCTCCGCCGACGCGGTGTTTCCGCAATACGGCGTGCGGGTGGCGGACGCCCGCCGTTAAGCCGGTTTCTCCTCGCTTTCGCTGCGCACCCGTTCGATATGAATGGTCAGGAACATCATCTCTTCCGTGGTGAGCTGGTGCTGATAATGCTTTTCGATGTGGCGGTTGATCTTGCCGGCGCAGGCGAATGACTCACGGTATTTCTCTTTCACCACCTGATACAGCGAGTCGTCGTCGCTGTCGACGTAGTTTTTCCCCAGCAGGCGCTGGGCAAAGAATTTCAAATGGGTGACGAAACGGTGGTAACTCAGGGCTTCCTCGTTGTAATCAAAGCGGAAGTGGTATTTGACCAGGTTGAGGATCTCTTGCATCACGCGGGTGATGTGCAGCGTGTTGTGCATCTCGTCGTTAAGCTGGGCGTTGACCAGATGCAGGGCGATAAATCCGGCCTCGTCTTCCGGCAGCGCGGTATTCAGCCGCTCGGCGATCAAGGCCAGCGCCTCCAGCCCGACGGCGAACTCGGCCTGATAGAGCTTTTTAATCTCCCACAGCAACGCATTTTTGATATCCAATCCTTCCGCGTGGCGCTGCAGAGCGAAATGGATGTGGTCGGTCAGCGTGATATAGACGATGTTATGCAACTTGCCCGGCAGCCGTTCGCGGGCGAGGGTAATAATCCGGTCGGCGGTGGTGACGCAGGCCAGCGGGATCTCGGAGAGCAGCTCTTTATAGCGCTCGGCGATTTCACCGCCGTTATGGGTGAACACTTTTTCGATCAGGCTTTCGTCCAGCGTGTCGCCGGGCTTCTTTTTAAAGCCGATTCCTTTTCCCATTACCACCGTCTCTTCCTGACGGTCGTCCAGCGTAATCACCACGTTATTATTGAGTATTTTAGCGATTTTCATGGTCTTTCCCGGTGTTTCAGCATCCTGAAAACGAAAAAACCTGACGCCCGGGAGCGATCCCGGGCGCCAGGTTTTGCCTGTATTTTATGTTTCTGTCCTGCGGCCTGAGCGGCGGAGGGGATACAGTAACAATCCTGTTATGCCTGCATAATAACCCGTGCTCGCCGCGGCTCAACGCTTTTCACCGCGGAGTGCCGCCGCGGTCACACTTCTGCGCCGCGCGCGGCGGGATCACTCCAGCCTGAAGTGCGCCTCCAGCCGGCTGACGCCGAGTCCGTTGACCTTTTTCACCTTGATCTGCACCGGAATACGCTCTTTCATCGCCTCGACGTGGCTGATCACGCCAATGGTTTTGCCGGAGGCGTTCAGGCTGTCCAGCGCGTCCAGCGCGGTATCGAGGGTTTCGGCGTCCAGCGTGCCGAAGCCTTCGTCGAGGAACAGCGAATCGATGCTGGTTTTGTGGCTGACCAGATCGGACAACGCCAGTGCCAGCGCCAGGCTGACCAGGAAGCTCTCGCCGCCGGACAGAGTACGGGTATCGCGCAGCGCGTCGGCCTGCCAGGTGTCCACTACCTGTAGCTCCAGCGCGTCGCTGGTTTTGCGCTGCAGCAGGTAGCGCCCGTGCAGCCGGCCGAGCTGAAGGTTGGCCAGATAAACCAGATGATCGAGCGTCAGCCCCTGAGCGAAGCGGCGGAACTTGTCGCCTTCTTTCGAGCCGATCAGCTGGTTGAGGTAGCTCCAGTCGTCGTAGTCTTGCTGGCTGCGGGCGATTTGCTCGAACAGCGCCTGTTGATTGAGGCGGCGGGCGGCATCGCTTTCCAGCTGGTTGCGCAGTTCACCCTGGCGCAGCTGCAACGTTTTCAACTGCTGCGCCAGCTCGGCCAGCGATTGGGTGAGTGCGTCGAGATCCGCGTTGGCTTCATCCACCCCTTCAGGGCGGCTTTGCCGATGCTGCTCCAGCGTTTGCGTCGCCTGCGTCAGCAGGGCGGCGGCCTCCACCTGGCGCTGTTGCAGTTGCTCTTTACGCTGCTGCAATTCGCGGCGCAGGGCGTCGTCCAGCAGCGCGGCGGCGAAGGCGGTTTCATCGGCGAATTCGCTGTCGGCCAGCGCCTGCTGCCACAGCTGCTGCGCCTGCTGCAGCCGTTCCTGCATTTGGGTGTGCTGTTGTTGCAATCCGGCCTGCTGGCCGGCCAGGCGCTCGCGCAGTTCCTGCGCTTTTTGCCACTGCTCGGCGGCCTGCAAGCTGGCCTGTTCACAGGCGGTTTGTTTGGCGCGCAGCTGTTCGCGCACCTCGGCGACCTGCTGTTCGCCGAACAGCGCCAGCCGCTGCGCGCGCCGTTCGGCGAGGGTCTTCTCGCCTTCTTGCCAGCGTTGTTGCAGGTCTTGCTGCTGTTGCAGGCTGTCAGCATGGGTTTTCTGCAGCAGCGTAAAGCGCTCTTCGAGCAGCGCCAGCCGTTGCTGCGCCTGCTGCTGCTGCGTTTGCAGAGCGGCGAGCGCGTCTTTTGCCTGCTGTACCGCCTGCGCCGCCTGTTCATGCTGCTGCAGCGCGTGTTGCCCGCGCCGCTCTTCATCGTCGCAGCCGCTCAGCCAGGCGCTGAGCCGCTCGCCCTCGGCCAACGTAAAGTCGAATGCCAGCGGCGCGCTGAGCTGCTGCCACTGCTGCTGTTGGGCAGCCAGCTGCTGCTCATCCTGCGCGATAGCCTGCTGTTGGCGTTGCAATTGCTGTTGCAGGTTGTCGTAACGGGCTCGCAGCTCGACGCCTTGTTTTTGCAATGCTTCGGTCTGGACTTTCATTTGCTCCAGACGTTGCGCAGTTTCTGACAGTTTTACCTCTTGGTATTGTTCTACCGCCGGGTGCTCGCATGAGCCGCACAGCGGGCAGGGGGCGCCGGGTTGCAAACGGGCGCGCTCGGCTTCCAGACCCACGATCCGTTGTTCCAGCGCATAGGTTTTTTCAACATCGGCCTGGTGGGCTTTCTGCTGCTTAAATTGCTGACGGATGAGCTCTAACTGTGGCTCCAACTGGGTCAGTTCATTTTGACCGATGTTTAGCTCTTGCCGCTGCTGTTCCAGCCGTTTAACAACTTGTTGCGATAAAGAGGCGAGCGTAAATAACTGCTGGCGCGTCGGGCGCAGATCCGCCAGGGCGCTCAGGCGCTGGCGCAGCGGGGCCAGCGGCGTTTGCGCCGCCAGCGCCTGTTGCTGTTGCTGCTGAACGGCCAGCGCTTCGGTCAGCGCGTTCAACCGCTGCTGATGCTGTGCGGCCTGCGCCGTCAGTTGGCTGCGCTCGGCGGTGAGCTGCTCCAGCGTGGTTTTCTGTTTGGCACACTGCTGCGCGGCGGCATCGCCGGCCTGTCGCCGCTCGGCCTGCGTCGACTGCAGTTGGGCTATTTGGTGGTCGAGCGGGGCGACCTGGTCATCGATCAGCTGTTGCTGCTGCCGCATATGCTCGGCATGGGCTTGCTGCGCCAGACGGGCCTTTTCCACCGCCTGCTGCAGTGGCGCCAGCTGCGCCGAGTGCTGTTCCTGTTGCTGCGTCAGCTGGGCTGCCTGCTGTTGTATCGTCTGCAGCTCGGCGCGGCAGCGATCGCGTTCACCGCGCAGCGGCCGCAATTTCTCGGCCGGTTCGCTGAGCGCCAGCCGCTGCAGCTGCGGGGCGGCCTCCGTCTGCTCGCGCTGGGCGGTTTCCAGCCGCCGTTGACCCTCGTTTTGCTGTTGCTGGAGGCGTTGCCATTGCTGCAGCCAGCTCAGCGCCTGTTGCTGTTGCTGAGTTTGCTTACCGAGGGCGCTTTCCTGCGCGCTCAGCGCCGTCAGCTGTTCAGTCAGGGAGTGGCGCTGTTCATCGTTCAGCAGCTCGATGCCGCTGGCGCGCTGGTGCAACCCATCCAGGTCGGTTTTGGCCTGCTTGTGCGATTCGAACACCTGTTCGGACAACCGCCCGTAGATTTCGGTGCCGGTCAGCTCTTCCAACAGCTCAGCGCGATCGTTGGCGTCGGCGTTGAGGAACGCGGCGAACTGCCCCTGAGACAGCATCATCGATTTGGTGAAGCGGCCGAAGTCCAGCCCGGTGATGGCGGCGGTGATCTCCAGCTTGTCGCGCACCTTGTCCGCCAGGATCTTGCCGTCCTCGCGGCGCGCCAGTTCCACCTTCGGCGCCTGCAGGTTGCCGTCCGGCGCGTTTTTGGCGCGGCGCTGGCTCCAGAAGGCGCGATAGCCGACACCCTTGACCTCGAATTCGACCTCCGCCAGCGATTCGGCGGTGTGGCGGGTCATCAGTTCATTCTGGCTCGGCGTGACGTTGAGACGCGGCGTCTGGTGGTACAGCGCCAGGCAGATGGCGTCCAGCAGGGTGGTTTTGCCCGCGCCGGTCGGGCCGGTAATGGCGAACAGGCCGTTGCTGGCGAACGGCTCGGCGGTGAAGTCAATTTTCCACTCGCCCTGCAGCGAGTTGAGGTTTTTTAACCGCAGGCTGAGGATCTTCATGGATTGGTCTCCTCAGGATTGTGCTGCACCGCCTCGACCACCTGGCGGAACAGTTGGTGCATCCGCCGTTGGCGCGCTTCTGGCATGTCGGCCTCCTGCGCCAGGCGCCGTTCGAACACCTCGTTGACGCTCAGTTCGTTGAGCGTTTCCTTATCCTGCTGCGCGATCGCCTGGCGGCGCTGCTCTTTACTGCGCCGCAGCAGCACCACTTCCACCGGCAGCTCATCCGCCATCAGCTGGATGCGGCGCTGGATATCGCTGAGGTAGTCCTGCGTCGCCACTTCGATATCCAGCCACACCGGCAGCTCGCCGGCATAGTCGGCAAATTGCTGCAGCTGCCGTTCGATCTCGGCCAGATCGCCTTTGATCAGCTGCATGGGCTGGAACTGCGGGATCGTTAACGCTTCTACCTGCTGCAGGGCGCCGCCGGCGAAATCGACCAGGAAGACGCTTTTGGCTTTGCCCAGTTCATCGAAGCTGAGCGGAATCGGTGAGCCGCTATAGCGAATATGCTCTGATTTGGCGACGTTCTGCGCGCGGTGAATGTGGCCCAGCGCGATATAGTCGGCGGGCGGGAAGGCCTGCGCCGGGAAGGCGTCGAGGGTGCCGATATAGATGTCGCGCACCGAGTCGGAGGTGGTGACGCCGACGGTGGTCAGGTGGCCGGTGGCGACGATCGGCAGCGGCAGGCCCAGCCGATCGCGGCGTTCGCAGGCCGCCTGATACAGCGCCTGGTAATGTTCGGCGATGGCTTCCTGCAGCGCCTGCTGTTTTTGCGCGCCGGATTCGCCGGCGCGGCTGGTGAGCAGATCGCGCGGCCGCAGAAAAGGAATGGCGCACAGCACCGCGCCCGGCTGGCCGTCGCGCCGGTTCAGCACCACGATCTGCTGCTCAAGGGAGCCCTGCGCGCTCGCGATCACCGTGGTATTCAGGCAGGAGAGCAGTTCCCGCGATTCGTTCAGCGTCGCTACCGAATCGTGGTTGCCGCCCAGCACCACCAGCTGGCAGCCGGTGCGCTGCAGCTCCACCACGAAGCGGTTGTACAGCTCGCGGGCGTAGCTGGGTGGCGAGCCGGTATCGAACAGATCCCCGGCGACGATCAGCGCATCCACCTGCTGCTGCTCGATCTGCTCGATCAGCCAGTTCAGAAAAGCCTGGTGCTCAGCGGCGCGGCTTTTGGTGAAAAAGTACTGGCCAAGGTGCCAGTCAGAGGTGTGGATCAGGCGCATGACACTCCCGGATGCAAAGGTAATGGCGATGATTATAAAGGCCGCGGCGGCGGCTGTCCCGGCGCAATGATGATGACAACCGGATGATTTTTCTTTGCGCCGGGAAATAATCGCTATGCTTACTGCCTATAACAGCCGCTTTTTTTCATAAAAGTGTCACAAAACTGACGCATAATGGCGCCCGCAAAGTCGCTAACACATTGGCAGGATTGACGATGGCAAGACGCATACTGGTGGTGGAAGACGAAGCGCCGATCCGTGAGATGGTGTGCTTTGTGTTGGAACAGAATGGTTACCAACCGTTGGAAGCCGAGGATTATGACAGCGCCGTGACGCGCCTGTCTGAGCCGTTCCCTGATTTGGTGTTGCTCGACTGGATGTTGCCCGGCGGTTCCGGCATTCAGTTTATCAAACATATGAAGCGCGAAGCGCTGACCCGCGATATTCCGGTGATGATGCTGACCGCGCGCGGCGAAGAGGAAGACCGGGTGCGCGGCCTGGAAGTGGGGGCGGATGATTACATCACCAAGCCGTTCTCGCCCAAGGAACTGGTGGCGCGCATCAAAGCGGTCATGCGCCGCATTTCACCGATGGCGGTGGAAGAAGTGATTGAAATGCAAGGGCTGAGCCTGGATCCGTCCTCCCACCGCGTGATGGCGAACGATCAGGCGCTGGACATGGGGCCGACCGAGTTCAAGCTGCTGCACTTCTTTATGACCCACCCGGAGCGGGTTTATAGCCGTGAGCAGTTGCTTAATCACGTCTGGGGCACTAACGTTTATGTGGAAGACCGTACCGTTGACGTGCATATCCGTCGGCTCCGCAAGGCATTAGAAACCAGTGGGCATGATAAAATGGTTCAAACCGTTCGGGGCACCGGCTACCGGTTCTCAACGCGCTACTGATCGCGCTGCGCTGGAGAATATGCCGTGTTAGAACGTCTGTCGTGGAAGAGGCTGGCTCTGGAGCTGGCTCTTTTCTGTTTGCCCGCCTTACTGCTGGGGCTGATTTTCGGTTATCTGCCCTGGTTCCTGCTGGCCTCCGCGCTGGCCGCGCTGGTGTGGAATTTCTACAACCAGCTCAAACTCTCCCATTGGCTGTGGATCGATCGCAGCATGACGCCGCCGCCCGGCCGCTGGAGTTGGGAGCCGTTGTTCTATGGCCTGTATCAGATGCAGCAGCGCAATCGCCGCCGCCGGCGCGAGCTGGCGCTGTTGATCAAGCGCTTTCGCAGCGGGGCCGAATCGCTGCCTGACGCGGTGGTGATGACCACCGTTGAAGGCAACATCTTCTGGTGCAACGGGCTGGCGCAGCATCTGCTCGGCTTCCGCTGGCCGGAAGACAACGGCCAGCACATCCTCAACCTGCTGCGTTATCCGGAATTCAGCCACTATCTGCAACAGCAGGAGTTCTCGCGCCCGCTGACGCTGCAGCTGAACAACGAACACTACGTCGAATTCCGCGTGATGCCCTATTCCGAAGGGCAGTTGCTGATGGTGGCGCGCGACGTCACCCAAATGCGCCAGCTGGAGGGGGCGCGGCGCAACTTCTTCGCCAACGTCAGCCATGAGCTGCGCACGCCGCTGACGGTGCTGCAGGGCTATCTGGAGATGATGGGCGACGAAGAGCAGGACGGTTCGCTGCGCAGCAAGGCGCTCGGCACCATGCAGGAGCAGACCCGCCGGATGGACGGGCTGGTCAAGCAGCTGCTGACGCTGTCGCGCATCGAGGCGGCGCCCAATGTCGACATGAACGAGCGGGTGGATATCCCGCTGATGCTGCGGGTGTTGCAGCGCGAGGCGCAATCGCTGAGCGGCGGCAATCACGAGATCACTTTCCGGGTGAACGAACAGCTCAACGTGTTCGGCAATGAAGACCAGTTGCGCAGCGCGGTGTCTAACCTGGTGTACAACGCGGTCAACCACACGCCGAAGGGCACCCATATCGAAGTGAGCTGGCAGCAGACGGCGCAGGGCGCGCAGTTCCAGGTCAGCGACAACGGGCCGGGCATCGCCGCCGAACACCTGCCGCGCCTGACCGAGCGTTTTTACCGCGTCGACAAGGCCCGTTCGCGCCAGACCGGCGGCAGCGGGCTGGGGCTGGCGATCGTCAAGCATGCGCTCAGCCATCACGACGCGCGGCTGGAGATCCTCAGCGAGCCGGGGATCGGCACCCGCTTTATCTTTACCTTACCCAACCGGTTGATTGTTCCCGCCGCTTTATCAGAGAATGCGGTGAAAAATTAACGCGAGACACCGGTATGACCCGAATAACCCGAGGGCTGTTGCTTTGCCTGGCGCTGCTGGCCGGACGCGGCGCGCTGGCGCAGCCCGACGGCATGCTGGCGGGCAACCTGTCCAGCGTCGGTTCCGATACTTTGGCGAATCTGATGGCGCTGTGGGCGCAGGATTTCAGCCGGCATTATCCCAACGTTAACCTGCAGATCCAGGCCGCCGGCTCGTCGACCGCGCCGACCGCGTTGGCGGCGGGCGCTGCGCAGCTGGGCCCGATGAGCCGGCCGATGAAGGCGGCCGAGGTTTCGGCGTTCGAACACCGTTACGGCTATGCGCCGCTGGCGGTGCCGGTGGCGGTGGACGCGCTGGTGGTGTTGGTGCATCAGGACAACCCGCTGCGCGGCCTCAATCTGCAGCAGCTCGATCGCATTTTCTCCGCCACCCGGCGCTGCGGTGAAAGCAAGCCGCTGACGCGTTGGGGCGAGCTGGGGCTGAGCGGCGACTGGGCGACGCGCTCGCTGCAGCGCTTCGGCCGCAACTCGGCGTCCGGCACCTACGGCTATTTCAAACTGCGCGCGCTGTGCGGCGGCGATTTTATGCCGCGCGTCAATGAGCTGCCCGGTTCGGCCTCGGTGGTGCAGGCGGTGGCCGGTTCGCTCAACGGCATCGGCTACGCCAGCATCGGTTTTCGCGCCAGCGGCGTGCGGCTGCTGCCGTTGGCGGAATCGGGAGAGGACTATGTCGCGCCTACCGCCGCCAACGTGCGCAACGATCGCTACCCGCTGTCGCGCTATCTCTATATCTACATCAACAAAGCCCCCAATCAACCGCTGGAGCCGCTGACCGCTGCGTTCCTCGATCGCGTGCTGTCGAACGCAGGGCAGAACCTTGTCAATCACGACGGCTATCTGCCGCTGCCGCCGGGCGCCCTGCAGAGGACCCGCCAGGCGCTCGGGCTGCAGCCGCTCGCGGCTGCCACGGTGCAATAAGCGACAAAAAGCGGCGTAATTTTCGCCTTTTTTAACGGCCAAACGGAGCTTATACCACGCGAAAACCGGGCATTTATTGGCGTTTTCGCGCGGTAAAGCGGTATATGTTTCACGTTTCGTGAATCCATTGTTCAAAAATGATACAAATCATGTAGTGTATATTTATTGATAGCCAATATGATCGACTGGTGGCTAAAGTTTATATGGTCGATAGCTCTGCTTTTCGCCGTGCGTCTTGCCTTGAAGCGCTATAAACGTTTACCTTAGCCCTCGTTGTCGGATTAAACCTCCATTTTTATAACTCCTAAAATTTTGCCCATCTTCATGAGCGGCCACTTTCGAATAGGGACATAAACGCCGGATCGACTGCGTTTAGGGTGCTTATTTGGCGCTGCGACGATCGGGCATGCCGGCAACCGGTGGGGCGTCACGCCACCACGCTATCGGACAATTTTTTTCATTTGAACAGGCAACACGACATCGTATGAGTCATCGTTTAACGTCAAAAGATATCCTGGCACTGGGCTTCATGACCTTTGCCTTATTCGTTGGGGCCGGGAACATCATCTTCCCGCCGATGGTCGGCTTGCAGTCCGGTGAACACGTCTGGATCGCGGCGCTGGGCTTCCTGATCACCGCCGTCGGTCTGCCGGTCATCACCGTCATCGCGCTGGCGCGCGTCGGCGGCGGCATCGATGCCCTCAGTTCGCCGATCGGCCGCGGCGCCGGCCTGCTGCTGGCGACCGTCTGCTACCTGGCCGTCGGCCCGCTGTTCGCCACGCCGCGCACCGCCACCGTGTCCTTTGAAGTGGGCATCGCCCCGCTGACCGGCGACGGCGCCATGCCGCTGTTCATCTACAGCCTGGTGTACTTCGCGCTGGTGATCGGCATCTCCCTGTATCCGGGCCGCCTGCTCGACACCGTCGGCCATGTGCTGGCGCCGCTGAAGATTGTGGCGTTGGGCGTACTGGGCATCGCCGCGCTGCTGTGGCCTGCCGGCGCGCCGATTCCGGCGACGGCGGCTTACCAGAGCGTGCCTTTCTCTTCCGGCTTCGTTAACGGCTACCTGACCATGGATACGCTGGGCGCGCTGGTATTCGGCATCGTTATCGTCAACGCGGCGCGCTCGCGCGGCGTGAAAGACGCCGGTCTGTTGACCCGCTACACCATCTTGGCCGGTTTAATCGCCGGCGTGGGCCTGACGCTGGTTTACCTGAGCCTGTTCAAGCTGGGCTCCGGCAGCGGCGCGCTGGTGCCGGATGCCACCAACGGCGCGGTGATCCTGCACGCTTACGTTCAGAACACCTTCGGCGGCCTGGGCAGCTTCTTCCTGGCGGCGCTGATCTTCATCGCCTGTATGGTGACCGCGGTAGGCCTGACCTGCGCCTGCGCCGAGTTCTTCGCGCAATACCTGCCGTTCTCGTACAAGACGCTGGTGTTTATCCTGGGCCTGTTCTCGATGGTGGTGTCCAACCTCGGCCTGAGCCACCTGATCCAGATCTCCATTCCGGTGCTGACCGCGATTTACCCGCCGTGCATCGTGCTGGTGGTGCTGAGCTTCACCCTGCGTTGGTGGCACAGTGCCCCGCGCATCATCGCGCCGGTGATGCTTGTCAGCCTGTTGTTTGGTATCCTTGACGCGGTGAAAGCCTCCAGTTTCCAGCAGCTGCTGCCGGCCTGGACCACTCACCTGCCGCTGGCGGAGCAGGGGTTGGCATGGTTGCCGCCTTCGCTGCTGATGCTGGCGCTGGTCGCGATTTATGATCGGGTGTGCACGCGTTCCCAAGTGACCGCGCACTGATAATCCCCCGGCTTAATCCAGGGCCACGGACATGTCCGTGGCTTTTTTACGTTTAAAACTATGGGTCATTTTCATGCAACAACAGTCACCCACCACTGCCCCCGACAATAAGCTGAAACGCGGCCTCAGTACGCGTCATATCCGCTTTATGGCGCTGGGATCGGCCATCGGCACCGGGTTGTTCTACGGCTCGGCGGACGCCATCAAAATGGCCGGCCCGAGCGTGCTGCTGGCTTACCTGATCGGCGGCATCGTGGCCTTTATCATCATGCGCGCCCTGGGGGAGATGTCGGTCAACAACCCACAGGCCAGCTCGTTTTCCCGCTACGCGCAGGACTACCTCGGCCCGATGGCGGGTTACATCACCGGCTGGACTTACTGCTTTGAAATCCTGATCGTCGCCATCGCCGACGTGACCGCCTTCGGCATCTATATGGGGGTCTGGTTCCCGGAAGTGCCGCACTGGATCTGGGTGCTGAGCGTGGTGCTGATCATCGGCGCCATCAACCTGATTAGCGTCAAGGTGTTCGGTGAGCTGGAGTTCTGGTTCTCGTTCTTCAAGGTCGCCACCATCATCATCATGATCGCGGCCGGCATCGGCATCATCATCTGGGGCATCGGCAACGGCGGGCAACCGACCGGCATTCATAACCTGTGGTCGAACGGCGGCTTCTTCAGCAACGGCTTTATCGGCATGATCCTGTCGCTGCAGCTGGTGATGTTCGCTTACGGCGGAATTGAAATCATCGGCATCACCGCCGGCGAAGCCAAAGATCCGAAAAAATCGATTCCGAAGGCCATCAACTCGGTACCGTGGCGCATTCTGGTGTTCTACGTCGGCACGCTGTTCGTCATCATGTCTATCTACCCGTGGAACCAGGTGGGCACCAACGGCAGCCCGTTCGTGCTGACCTTCCAGCATATGGGCATCACCGTGGCGGCAGGTATCCTCAACTTCGTGGTGATCACCGCTTCGCTGTCGGCGATCAACAGCGACGTGTTCGGCGTCGGCCGCATGCTGCACGGCATGGCCGAGCAGGGCCATGCGCCGAAGATGTTCAGCAAGGTGTCGAAGCGCGGTATTCCCTGGGTGACGGTGGTGGTGATGATGCTGGCGCTGCTGCTGGCGGTATACCTCAACTACATCATGCCGGAGAGCGTGTTCTTGGTGATCGCGTCCCTGGCGACCTTCGCCACCGTGTGGGTGTGGATCATGATCCTGTTCTCCCAAATCGCCTTCCGCCGCAGCCTGAGCAAAGAACAGGTGAAGCAGCTGGCGTTCCCGCTGCGCGGCGGGGTATTCACCTCGGTGGTGGCGATCGTGTTCCTGGTGTTCATCATCGGCCTGATCGGCTATTTCCCGACCACGCGCGTCTCGCTGTACGCCGGCCTGGTCTGGGTGGTATTGCTGCTGGCGGGGTACTGGTTCAAGGTCAACCATCAGAAAAAACGCGCACCGTTGGCGACGCAGCAAGACTAAATGGAAAAACACCGGCCAAGGCCGGTGTTTTTTTAGCGTTTGTCTTCCGCTTCATCCTCCCCGGCGACGCGCGCTTCGATACGGATGTCGCCGCCGTTAAGGCGTTCCTCCTCTTCCTCGCCGGCGCAGCGCGCCAGCACCTCGCGAATGTCTTGCATATTGCTGCTCAGGGCGCTCAGCGAAGGTTGCAGGTTGCGGGGCATGCGGCTTTCGTCCAGCGAAGCGCTGTGCAGGCAGCCGATAAACAGCAGGGTGGCCATCAGGGTAAACAGCCGGTGACGTAAGCGTTTCAGCAAGGGCTTTCCCTCTCGGTGGTGAAGGTGATGGCGCATTAACGCCGTTTTCACCGGGGAAAAGAAGGGGATGGAGATATCTGCTGGCAATTGAAAGAACATCATTACCAGCAGACACAGTTACGTCAGCCGACGTCAGGAAGCGTTGGCGTTTTGTAGCAGCATGCCGCGCAGGTCATTGCCGGTTGGCGTTTGATGCACGCGCAGGCCGAACTCGTCGATCACCGCCAGAATATGATCGAAAATATCCGCCTGAATGCTTTCATACTCCGCCCAGACCGTGGTGTTGGTGAAGGCGTAGATTTCAAGCGGCAGGCCTTCCGGCGTCGGCGCCAGCTGGCGCACCATCAGCGTCATGTTCTGGTGAATGCGCGGGTGAGCGCGCAGGTAGGCTTCCAGATAGGCGCGCAGCGTGCCGAGGTTGGTCAGGCGGCGGCCGTTGAGCGGCGAGGCCAGATCGATGGCAATCTCCTGATTGTGCCGGCTCAGCTCCTGGGTTTTATCGTTCAGGTAGCTGTGCAGCAGCGGGTTGCGCTGCAGGCGGCGCTGTTCCTCTTCCGACAGGAAGTGCACGCTGCCGGTGTCGATATTCAGGCTGCGCTTGATGCGGCGCCCGCCGGATTCCGACATCGACCGCCAGTTTTTGAACGAGTCGGAGATCAGCGCGTAGGTGGGAATGGTGGTGACGGTGTTGTCCCAGTTACGCACTTTGACCGTGGTCAGGCCGATGTCGGTGACCGCGCCGTCGGCGCCGTATTTCGGCATTTCCAGCCAGTCGCCGATCTTCAGCATATCGTTGGCGGAGAGCTGGATGCCGGCCACCAGGCCGAGGATCGGATCCTTGAACACCAACATCAGGACCGCGGTCATGGCGCCCAGGCCGCTGAGCAGCAGCAGCGGCGATTTGCCCATCAGCAGCGAAACGATCATGATGCCAATCAGGATCGCCGCCACCAGTTTCAGGCCCTGGAAAATGCCGCGCAGCGGCAGCTGATTGGAGATCGGGCTTTGGCGCAGCAGCGCCAGCAGCGTATCCAGCAGCGAGAACAGCGACAGCAGGGTGAAGGCGAGGATCCACACCTGCGCGGCGGTGACGATCACCGCCTGGGTCTGGCTGCCGCTCTGTAACCACAGCGTCGCCTGGATGCTGATGATCACCCCTTGCAGCAGCAGCGCCACGCGCTGGAACAGTTTGTATTGGGTGATGGCCTGTTGCCAGACGCGCTGCGATTGCTGGCCGCGGCGCTGAAGGGCGGCCAGCACCACCCGGTGCAGCACCAGGTGGATCGCGACCGAGATCAGGACAATCAACCCCAATACCATCAACAGCGACATCACTCCGCCGAATTCCAAACCAAACTGTTCCAGCCAGCGCGTTATCTGTTGTTGCATTACCGCTCCTTAAAAAATGCGCAAAAAATATCCTGTAAACTTAAAACGCGTTAGCCTAAGGGGTAACGTGCAGGATTTGTACCTGTTTACCTTTTTTTACATCGGGTTAGCGTTATTTTTCGGTCTCCGCCCCCCGGCTCATCCCCGGGTTTTGCGGCCAGAGATGAGGGGGAGTTGCACTTAACGTGGCATTGTTCGCTTCTTGAAGAACGCCGTCGATTTCGTTTGGTACAGCAGGAGAACAGTATGCTTAACGCCTGGCATCAACCGGTCCCGCCTTTTGTGGTAAAGCAAGGGCAACGTTTGGATATCACGCTGTGGTTACAGGGGGATGAACTGCCGGAACGGGTGTTTTTGCGCGCCGAACCGGACAACGAAGAGTGGCTGCTGGCGATGAAAGCGCAGCGCCACGAGGGGATGCGGCGCTACCAGGCCAGCCTGACGCTGAATGAGGGCGAGCCGACGCGGCGTTACTGCTTCAAGCTGCTGTGGGCCGATCGCCAGCAGTGGTTCGGCCCGCAGGGCTGGTCGCCAACGCCGCCGGGCCAGCTGGCGCAGTTCGCCGTCGACGATCCTGACAATGGCCCCGAGTGGGTGGCGGATCAGCTGTTCTACCAGATTTTCCCCGATCGCTTCGCCAGCAGCGGCGGTGAGCACGGCATCCAGAGCGGCAGCTACCGCCATCACGCGGCCGGCGCCGAGGTGATTCGGCGCGACTGGCAGCATCCGCTGGAGGATCGCCACGCCGCCTCGACCTTTTACGGCGGCGATCTGGACGGCATCAGCGCCAAATTGCCGTACCTGCAGCAACTGGGCGTGACGGCGCTGTATCTGAACCCGATTTTTACCGCGCCGAGCGTGCATAAGTACGATACCGAGGACTATTACCAGGTCGATCCGCACTTCGGCGGCAACGCGGCGCTGCAGCGTTTGCGAGTGAGCACTCACAAGGTGGGCATGAAACTGGTGCTGGACGGGGTATTCAACCACACCGGCGACTCGCATCCGTGGTTCGACCGCCATCGTCAGGGCGAAAACGGTGCCTGTCACCACCCCGATTCGCCGTATCGCGGCTGGTTCAACTTTTACCCGGACGGCCGCGCGCTCGACTGGAAGGGCAACGCCAGCTTGCCGAAGCTCAACTTCGCCGAGCCGCAGGTGGCGGAAGCGATCTATCGCGGGGAAGGCAGCGTGGTGCGCCACTGGCTGCGCCCGCCGTACAGCATCGACGGTTGGCGGCTGGACGTGATGCACATGCTGGGGGAGAACGGCGGCGCCACCGGCAACCTGCACCACCTGGCTGGCATCTATCAGGCGGTGAAGCAGGAGAATCCGCAGGCCTACGTATTGGGCGAGCACTTCGGCGACGCGCGCCGCTGGCTGCACGCCGGCGTGGAGGATGCGGCGATGAACTACATGGGGTTCGCGCTGCCGGTGCGGGCATTTTTGGCGGGGCTGGACGTGGCCTATCACCCGGTGCGGCTGGACGCCGCCGGGTGCGCGCAGTGGATGGACGGTTACCGCGCCGGGCTGCCGCACGGCCGCCAGCTGATCCAGTTCAACCAGTTGGACAGCCACGATACTGCGCGTTTTCTCACGCTGTTGCAGGGGAACGCGGCGCGCATGCAGATGGCGGCGGTGTGGTTGCTGAGCTGGATAGGCGTGCCTTGCCTCTATTACGGCGATGAGATTGGTCTGGACGGCGGCAACGATCCGTTCTGCCGCAAGCCGTTCCCGTGGGACGTCGGCGACTGGGACCGGCCGCTGCTGGCGCTGTTCCAGCGCATGGCGGCGCTGCGTAAACAGAGCGTGGCATTGCGCCGCGGCGGTTGTCAGGTGCTGTACGCCAGCGGGGAAACGTTGGTGTTCGTGCGCCTGTATCAGCAGGAGCAGGTGCTGGTGGCGCTGCAGCGCGACGGCAGCGGCCAGGCGCAGCTGCCGTACAACCCGCTGTTGGCGCGCGGCCCGTGGCGGCGTGTGGAAGGGCGGGGAGAGTTGAGCGAAACGGCAGGCGGGCTGCGCCTGCAGCTGGCGGAAGAGACGGCCACCGTGTGGCGCTGTGAAGGCTAAAGACACTGCGGGGGCCGAAGGGCCCCCGCGATAAAGGTGAGTAGGCGTTTACATCAGTAACCGACCGCAGAACCTGCCGGGCGACGCACGTCGTTGGCGCCGTACAGATAGCCTTCGCGCACCTTGCCGGAAACCGCCGAGTCGTTGCCGGAGTTGGCCGGACTGACGCCCGCCGCGCCCGGCAAACCGACCAGAATCAGTTCGGCGGCGCCCCACGGCGTTTGCTCGACCATCTTATAGCCCATGCCGCTCAGCAGCTTCAGCGTATCGGCGGAAACGCCGCGCTGTTCGTAGTACACCTCATCCGGCAACCATTGGTGATGGATGCGCGGTGCGTCCACCGCTTCCTGCGGCGCCATGCCGTGGTCGATCACGTTCAACGCGGTCTGCAGGGTGATGGTGATGATGCGCGAACCGCCCGGCGAGCCCAGCACCATAAAGATCTTGTTGTCCTTGGTCACCAGCGTCGGGCTCATCGACGATAGTGGGCGCTTACCGGGGGCAATGCTGTTGGCGGTGCCCTGCACCAGCCCGTACAGGTTTTTCTCGCCCACTTTGACCGTAAAGTCGTCCATCTCGTCGTTGAGGAAGAAGCCGGTGCCTGGTGCGATCACCACGGCGCCGAAGCGGCCGTTGACGGTATAGGTGGTGGAGACCGCGTTGCCGTCGTGATCGACGATCGAATAGTGGGTGGTTTCCGGTTTCTCATGCGGTTCCATGCCGGGCTGCACGTTTTCCGACGGCGTGGCCTTGTCCGCGACGATTTTCTTGCGGATCTGCTCGGCGTAGCTCTTGCTCACCAGCCGGTCGATCGGGTTTTTGATGAACTCCGGGTCGCCGAGGTAGGTGTTGCGGTCCATGTAGGCATGGCGCATCGCTTCGGTCATGGTGTGAATGGCCGCCGCCGAGTTGAAGCCCATGCTTTTCAGGTCGTAGCCTTCCACCACGTTGAGGATTTCGCACAGCGTCACGCCGCCGGAGCTGGGAGGCGGCGCCGACACGAACTTGTAGCCGCGATAGCTGCAGGTAATCGGCGGGGTTTCGGTGACCTTGTAATTGGCGAAGTCGGCGGCGGTCAAGATGCCGCCGCCCTGTTTGGCCGCCGCCTCCACCGCCTGCGGGATCTTGCCTTTATAGAAGGCGTCGGTTCCCCCTTTGGCGATGGCTTCCAGCGTATTGGCCAGATCGGTTTGCACCAGTTTGTCCCCCGGCTGCAGCGGGCTGCCGTCCGGGCGCAGGAAGATTTTGGCCGACTCGGGATCCTGTTTGAAGCGCGCGACGGTGGTGTCGAGGATATCGGTATCGGCGCGGGTCAGCACAAAGCCTTCGCGCGCCAGCCTGATCGCCGGCGCCAGCACCTGTTCACGGCTCAGCTTGCCGTACTTCTCACGCGCGGTTTCCATCCCCAGCACGGTGCCCGGCACGCCCGCCGCCAGATAGCCGTACAGGCTGGCGTCTTTCTTCACCTTGCCGTCGGCATCCAGATACATGTTGGCGCTGGCCGCCGCCGGCGCGGTTTCACGGAAGTTGATGAAGGTGTCGGTGCCGTCCGCCAGGTGGACGGTCATAAAGCCGCCTCCGCCGATGTTGCCGCAGCAGGGGTTAACCACCGCCTGCGCATAGCCCACCGCCACGGCGGCGTCGATGGCGTTGCCGCCCATCTTCAGGATATCCACGCCGACCTGCGAGGCCAGGTGTTGCGAGGTGACCACCATGCCGTTTTTGGCTTCCACCGCGGGGTTGGATGCCGCATACAGGCTGCCGCTGACCAGCAGCGCCGCTATGGTCAGGGGGTTGCTCCATTTCTGTAAAAACATAGTTATTCCTACCCTGTCAGTTTTTTATTGTGTTGTGTTTGCTTGCCGCTGTTCGCTTGCAAAGCGCGAGCCAGCGTTATTGATAGTAGCCGCAGATGGGCGCACGCGCGGCGAGCAGGGTGGGAAATGTGAGCGGAAACAGGGAAATAAAGCACTGAAAGTGGGCGGTCTGCCCCATAAAGGGGCATAAAAAAACCGGCCGCGTGGGCCGGTTGATTCACTATCAGGCTGAAATTACAGCTTGGCAGCGTTTTCAGACAGGTATTTTGCAACGCCGTCTGGGGAAGCGCCCATACCTGCTTTGCCTTTTTCCCACTGAGCCGGGCACACTTCACCGTGCTCTTCGTGGAATTGCAGCGCATCAACGGTACGGATCATTTCGTCGATGTTACGGCCGATTGGCAGGTCGTTAACAACCTGAGCACGCACGATGCCGTCTTTGTCGATCAGGAAGGAGCCGCGCAGCGCAACGCCGGCTTCCGGGTGTTCGATGCCGTAAGCTTTCTGAATTTCACGCTTGATGTCAGCAACCATTGCGTATTTCACTTCACCGATGCCGCCTTTGTCGACAGGGGTTTTACGCCATGCGTTGTGAACGAACTCTGAGTCGAAGGAAACGCCAACCACTTCAACGCCACGCTTCTGGAACTCTTCATAGCGGTGATCGAAAGCGATCAGCTCGGAAGGGCATACGAAGGTGAAGTCCATTGGCCAGAAGAACAGCACGGCCGGTTTGCCGTTCAGGTGCTTCTTCAGGTTGAAGTTTTCAACGATTTCGCCGCTACCCAGTACGGCAGCTGCAGTGAAGTCAGGGGCTTGACGAGTTACCAGGACCATAATTACTCCTGTAATAGGTGTTAAAGGGTGGATGTAAAAACAAGGGCCAGTATAGGGGCCGCGACTTGGTGAATAAAGGGTAAAAGACCAATCGATGAGATAGCTTTCACCTATCAAAGTCGTTGATATAATTTAGCGAGCTTTAAAAATAACCTTTTCCCACAAAAGGGCAAGCGGCATAACGTAAATTCTTGCAAGGCGTTGCAATTTCAAGGGCTTGAGCTTGACCTCAGAGCGCTTTGTCCTTCGCCTGCCGCATCATTTGCGGGTAAAACTGCCAGAACTGTGTTTCAAGCTGATGATAATGTTGCTCGACGTCGGCGAACGAACCGGCCAGCGCCTCGAGGCGCGGGCGGCGGCTGGCCATGCCCTGCAGCACCCGGGCGATGAACGGCAATTCGGCGTAGCGCTCCAGCCAGCGTTCCGGCCACAGGTAGCCGTTCAGGTTCTGAAAGCGCGGCGGCGTGAGCGGCAGAAAAGGTTCGATCTGGCTGCGGGCTTCCTGGGTAAACTGGTGCAGGTCGCGCGAAGGCTCGAGCTGCTGCCAGTGGCGCGCCAGAAAATGGTCCCACACCACGTCGAGGGTGATCGGCGCCACGCGGCGGTAGGGGGCGCTGAAATAGTCGCGGCTGGCTTTGACCTGCGGCAGGCTGTCGGTCAGCACGTCGACGCGGCGGTGCATCATGATGCCGGCCACCACCTCGGGCTGGTAGTCGGCGGCGGGGTTGCCGCGCACGAAATCGGCCAGCAGGTTGCCCAGCAGCGAGCTGTCCGCCAGCATGGCCAAGTGAAGATGAGCGAGAAAATTCATCCCTCAACTATACCCGAAGTCAGGCAAATCCTCCTTATTTCTTGCCGCTGACCGCCCCCGGCTTTAGACTAGGCCGCCTGTTTTTTACCAACCAGCCCTAAATTGAAGAAGTGAATACCCATGCGCGTCGCTGATTTTTCGTTTGAACTTCCCGAATCCCTGATTGCCCACTATCCCCAGGCCGAACGCAGCGCATGCCGCCTGCTGCAGCTGGACGGGCCGAGCGGGGCGCTGACGCACGGCGTATTCACCGATCTGCTGGATAAGCTGGAAGCCGGCGACCTGCTGGTGTTCAACAATACCCGCGTGATCCCGGCGCGCATGTTCGGCCGCAAGGTCAGCGGCGGCAAGATTGAGGTGCTGGTGGAGCGCGTGCTGGACGACCATCGCGTGCTGGCGCACGTGCGCGCGTCGAAAGCGCCGAAGCCGGGCGCCGAGCTGCTGTTGGGGGATGACGAGAGCATCGCCGCCACCATGGTGGCGCGCCACGAGACGCTGTTCGAGCTGCGCTTCAACGACGAGCGCGACGTGTTCACTATCCTCAACGCCGCCGGCCACATGCCGCTGCCGCCTTATATCGCCCGCCCGGATGAAGACGCCGACCGCGAGCTGTATCAGACGGTCTACAGCGAGAAGCCCGGCGCGGTTGCCGCGCCGACCGCCGGCCTGCACTTCGACGAGCCGCTGCTGGCGGCGCTGCGCGCCAAGGGCGTGGAAATGGCGTTCGTGACGCTGCACGTCGGCGCCGGCACCTTCCAGCCGGTGCGCGTGGAAACCATCGAAGATCACGTGATGCACGCCGAATACGCCGAAGTGCCGCAGGAGGTGGTCGATGCGGTGCTGGCCTGCAAGGCGCGCGGCAAGCGCGTGGTGGCGGTGGGCACCACCTCGGTGCGCTCGCTGGAAAGCGCCGCGGCGGCCAGCAAAGAAGCGCTGATTGCGCCGTTCTTCGGCGACACCAGCATCTTTATCTATCCGGGCTATCACTATCAGGTGATCGACGCGCTGGTGACCAATTTCCACCTGCCGGAATCGACCCTGATCATGCTGGTGTCGGCCTTCGCCGGCTATAAAAATACCATGAACGCCTATCAGCAGGCGGTGGCCGAGCAGTATCGCTTTTTCAGCTACGGCGATGCGATGTTCATCAGCCGTAACCCGCAGGCGGAAAACGAGTCCGTCGGCGATTAATTTCCCGGGCTGCGCGCACGGCGCGGCCCCGTTTCAACGACATCAGACTGTTTCTCTGATGCTGGAGGCTTTGTGAAGTACGAACTACAAACTACCGATGGCCGCGCGCGTCGCGGCCGCCTGATCTTCGACCGCGGCGTGGTGGAAACCCCGGCCTTTATGCCGGTCGGCACCTACGGCACGGTCAAGGGCATGACGCCGGAAGAAGTGAAAGAAACCGGCGCGCAGATCCTGCTGGGCAACACCTTCCACCTGTGGCTGCGCCCGGGCCAGGAGATCATGAAGATGCACGGCGACCTGCACGATTTCATGCAGTGGCATGGGCCGATCCTTACCGATTCCGGCGGTTTCCAGGTGTTCAGCCTGGGGGCGATGCGCAAGATCAAAGAGGAAGGCGTGTACTTCCGCAACCCGATCAACGGCGACAAGGTGTTCCTGAGCCCGGAGAAATCGATGGAAATCCAGTACGACCTGGGTTCCGACATCGTGATGATCTTTGATGAATGTACGCCGTACCCGGCCGACTGGGACTACGCCAAGCGTTCGATGGAAATGTCGCTGCGCTGGGCGGAGCGCAGCCGCAAGCGATTCGACGAGCTGGAAAATAAAAATGCGCTGTTCGGCATCATTCAGGGCGGCGTTTACGAAGATTTACGTGATGTTTCAGTCAAAGGGCTGGTGGATATCGGCTTTGACGGGTACGCTGTGGGCGGCTTGGCTGTAGGCGAGCCGAAAGAGGATATGCATCGCATTCTTGAACACGTTTGCCCGCAAATTCCGGAAGATAAGCCACGCTATTTAATGGGCGTCGGCAAGCCGGAAGATTTGGTGGAAGGCGTGCGTCGCGGCATCGACATGTTCGACTGCGTCATGCCGACCCGCAACGCCCGCAACGGCCATCTGTTCGTGACTGACGGTGTGGTAAAAATCCGTAATGCCAAGCACAAGGATGATACTTCTCCGCTGGATAAGGACTGTGATTGCTACACCTGTCGCCATTACAGCCGCGCCTACTTGCACCATCTCGACCGTTGCAACGAAATATTGGGTGCTCGACTGAACACGATTCATAACCTGCGTCACTACCAACGCCTGATGGCGGGTTTACGCCAGGCTATCGAAGAGGGTAAATTAGAGCAGTTTGTTGCGGATTTCTATGGTCGGATCGGCAAGCCGATTCCGCCTTTAAACGCTTGATCTAATAATTGATAACTTAATGAGGGAATTTCAATGAGCTTTTTCATTTCTGACGCCGTCGCATCCGCAGGGGCTCCGGCTCAGGGAAGCCCGTACTCTCTGATCATTATGCTAGTGGTGTTCGGCCTGATCTTCTACTTCATGATCCTGCGCCCACAGCAGAAACGCGCTAAAGATCACAAGAAGCTGATGGACTCCATCGGTAAAGGCGACGAAGTGTTGACCACCGGCGGCCTGATCGGTCGCGTGACCAAAGTGGCCGACACCGGCATCATCGCCATCGCGCTGAACGACACCACGGAAGTGATGATCAAGCGTGACTTCGTGGCGGCCGTTCTGCCGAAAGGTACCATGAAGGCCCTGTAATCTTTTTTCCCGAAGGGAATTGCCGTGCTAAACCGTTATCCTTTGTGGAAGTATCTGATGTTGATCGTGGTGATCCTCGTCGGTCTGCTTTATGCGCTTCCCAACATCTACGGTGAGGATCCGGCCGTACAAATCACTGGCGCGCGCGGCGTCGCCGCCAGTGAAACTACGCTGGACCAGGTCCGTACCGTATTAGAAAAAGACAACATCGCGAGCAAGTCGATTGCGCTGGAAAATGGCGCCATCCTGGCTCGCTTTAAAGATCCTGACGTTCAGCTGCGCGCCCGCGAAGCGCTGGTGACCGAGCTGGGTGACAAATTCGTCGTGGCGCTGAACCTGGCGCCGGCCACGCCGACCTGGCTGGCCATGCTGGGCGCAGAGCCGATGAAACTCGGCCTGGACCTGCGCGGCGGCGTACACTTCCTGATGGAAGTGGACATGGACACCGCGTTGAGCAAGCTGCAGGAACAGACCATGGATACCCTGCGCAGCGAGCTGCGCGAGAAGGGCATTCCTTACGCGTCTATCCGCAAGCTGGACAACAACGGCGTGGAAGTTCGCTTCCGCGACAATGCGGCCCGTGACCAGGCCATCAGCTACATCGGCCCGCGTCAGCGCGATCTGGTGCTGTCCGCCAACGGCGCCAACACCATGAAAGCCAGCCTGACGGACGCCCGTCTGAGCGAAGCGCGCGAATACGCCGTCCAGCAGAACATCACTATCCTGCGTAACCGCGTCAACCAGCTCGGCGTCGCCGAACCGCTGGTACAGCGCCAGGGCGCCGACCGCATCGTGGTCGAGCTGCCGGGCATTCAGGACACCGCGCGCGCCAAAGAAATTCTGGGCGCCACCGCGACCCTCGAGTTCCGTCTGGTGAACACCAATGCGGACGCCACTGCGGCGGCCAACGGCCGCGTGCCGGGCGACTCCGAGGTGAAATACACCCGTGACGGCCAGCCGATCGTGCTGTACAAGCGCGTGATCCTGACCGGTGATCACATCACCGACTCCACCTCGAGCACGGACGAATACAACCAGCCGCAGGTTAACATCTCGCTGGACAGCGCCGGCGGCACGTCCATGTCCAACTTCACCAAGGACAACATCGGCAAGCCGATGGCGACCCTGTTCGTGGAGTATAAGGACAGCGGCAAGAAAGACGCCAACGGCCGCGCGGTGCTGGTGAAACAGGAAGAAGTGATCAACGTGGCGAACATTCAGTCGCGTCTGGGCAACAGCTTCCGCATCACCGGTATCGGCAACCCGAACGAAGCGCGTCAGCTTTCGCTGCTGCTGCGTGCGGGTGCGCTGATCGCGCCGATTCAGATCGTCGAAGAGCGCACCATCGGCCCGACCCTGGGTCAGCAGAACATCACCCAAGGTCTGGAAGCCTGTCTGTGGGGCCTGGTGGCGTCCATCGTCTTCATGGTGGTCTGGTATCGTAAGTTCGGCGTGATCGCCACCACGGCGCTGGTCGCCAACCTGGTGCTGATCGTCGGCGTGATGTCCCTGTTGCCGGGGGCGACGCTGACCATGCCGGGCATCGCCGGGATCGTGTTGACGCTGGCGGTGGCGGTCGACGCCAACGTACTGATTAACGAACGTATCAAGGAAGAGCTGAAGAACGGCAGGTCCGTTCAGCAGGCGATCCATGAGGGCTATAAAGGCGCGTTCTCCAGTATCGTTGACGCCAACATCACCACGCTGATCACCGCGATCATCCTGTACGCAGTCGGCACCGGTTCGATCAAAGGCTTTGCGATCACCACCGCTATCGGTGTGGCGACGTCCATGTTCACCGCGATTGTCGGTACCCGTGCCATCGTCAACCTGCTTTACGGCGGCAAACGCATTAACAAGCTGTCTATCTGAGGAGTGCGTTGTGGCACAGGATTATACTGTTGAGCAACTCAACTACGGCCGTAAAGTCTACGACTTTATGCGCTGGGACTACGTGGCCTTCGGCATCTCGTTGGTGCTGTTGGTCGCGTCGATCGCCACCATGTCGGTGCGCGGGTTTAACTGGGGTCTGGATTTCACCGGCGGTACGGTGATTGAAATCAACCTGGAAAAACCGGCTAATCTCGACCTGATGCGCGATACGCTGGAGAAGGCCGGGTTCCAGGATCCGATCATCCAGAACTTCGGCAGCAGCCGCGACGTGATGGTGCGCATGCCACCGGCGACCGGCACCGCAGGCCAGGAACTGGGCAACAAGGTGATCGGCGTGATCAACGACTCGGTGGATAAAAATGCCACCGTGAAGCGCATCGAGTTCGTCGGCCCGAGCGTGGGCAGCGAACTGGCGCAAACCGGCGGCATGGCGCTGCTGGTGGCGTTGATCTGTATCCTGATCTACGTCGGTTTCCGCTTCGAATGGCGCCTGGCGCTGGGGGCGGTTATCGCGCTGGCGCACGACGTGATCATCACGCTGGGCGTGCTGTCGCTGTTCCATATCGAGATTGACCTGACCATCGTCGCGTCCCTGATGTCGGTTATCGGCTACTCGCTGAACGACAGCATCGTGGTTTCCGACCGTATTCGTGAGAACTTCCGCAAGATCCGCCGCGGTACGCCTTACGAGATCATGAACGTGTCGTTGACCCAGACGCTGAGCCGTACGCTGATGACTTCCGGGACCACCCTGATGGTGGTGCTGATGCTGTACATCTTCGGTGGCGCGATGCTGCAAGGCTTCTCGCTGGCGATGCTGATCGGCGTGTCGATCGGTACCGTCTCCTCGATCTACGTCGCGTCCGCGCTGGCGTTGAAGCTGGGGATGAAACGCGAACACATGCTGCAGCAAAAAGTGGAAAAAGAGGGCGCAGATCAGCCTTCGATTCTGCCTTAACAACCGCAGTATTCAGCGATATGAGAAGGAGCGCCGATGGCGCTCCTTTTTTTGCCTCGGGGATCAGTGCTGCTTCACTACCGCCGGTTGGGCGGTCGAAACCAGACTGTGTAGACGGATATAGCCCAATTGTTCCGGTGTCAGGCCGCTGAAGCGCAGTTCGAAGTCCTGGCCGGGCTTCGGCAGCAGCGAGTCGGCGCTGGCGATCGGTTGTGACAGCGCCTCGGCGGTCAACGGCCGGCCGGTGGCGTCGTCCAACTGGCCCCATTCCACCACGGCTTTGAACGGCGGCAGCGTGGCCTGTGAGAGGACGCGTACATGCAGCTGCGCCTGCGTGCCGTTGGCTTCGTTCTTGATGTGGCTCAGCGAAACGCTCAGTTCGCCGATACCGCTCTGCAAACGGGCGGCGCTTCGGGCCGCCGGCAGCAGATAGACGCCATTGTCGGAGTGCTGATTGAGCTGATTCTGCCGCTCCAGCGCGGTGGTTTGATCGGTCAGCACGCTCACTTTCTGGTTCAGCGCGGCGACCTGATGGCGCAGCTGGGGCACGGCGGCGTTATGCGCGCAGCCCGCCAGCAACACGGCGGCGGCGAGCAGGGCGATTTTGGGGTAACAGGTTGTCATGACGGCGATTTCCTATGCTGAATCTCCTGTTATCAGCTTAGTCCGCCCGGAGGGGAAAGTCATATCGGCGCCGCTTCTCGGCCGTGTGTCGCAACAAATGGCCGCCGCCCTTTGTTGTGGCTGCACTTCGGGGTAAACTGCATTTATCTATAAAAAACGTTTATCAGGACGTGTTATGCATTGCCCTTTCTGCGCCGCCGTTGATACCAAAGTCATTGATTCCCGCCTGGTGGGGGACGGTTCGCAAGTGCGCCGTCGCCGCCAGTGTCTGGTGTGCAATGAACGCTTCACCACCTTCGAGGTGGCTGAGCTGGTGATGCCGCGAGTGATTAAAAGCGATGAGGTGCGCGAGCCGTTCAACGAAGACAAACTGCGCCGCGGCATGCTGAAAGCGCTGGAAAAGCGCCCGGTCAGCTCGGACGACGTGGAAAACGCCCTTAACCATATCAAATCCCAACTGCGCGCCACCGGCGAACGCGAAGTGCCGACCAAACTGGTGGGCAATCTGGTGATGGATGCGCTGAAAAAGCTGGATAAGGTCGCCTATATTCGCTTCGCGTCGGTGTACCGCAGCTTCGAAGACGTGCGCGAGTTCGGCGAAGAGATTGCCCGCCTGCAAGACTAAAGGATCTTTCATGCATCACGACGAACTTTATATGGCGCGCGCCTTCGAACTGGCGCGGCTGGGGCGTTTTACCACCGCACCCAATCCGAACGTCGGCTGCGTTATCGTGCGCGACGGCGAAATTGTCGGTGAAGGCTATCATCTGCGCGCTGGCGAGCCGCACGCGGAAGTGCACGCGCTGCGCATGGCGGGCGACAAGGCGCGCGGCGCCACCGCCTATGTCACGCTCGAGCCGTGCAGCCATCACGGCCGCACGCCGCCCTGCGCCGATGCGCTGGTGGCCGCCGGCGTAACCCGGGTGGTCGCGGCGATGCAAGATCCCAATCCGCAGGTGGCGGGGCGCGGGCTGTACAAGCTGCAGCAGGCCGGCGTCGAGGTGCGGCACGGCCTGATGCTGGCCGAGGCCGAAGCGGTCAACCTGGGCTTCCTCAAGCGCATGCGCACCGGTTTCCCTTACGTGCAGCTGAAGCTGGGCGCGTCGCTGGACGGCCGCACGGCGATGGCCTCCGGCGAGAGCCAGTGGATCACCTCACCCGAAGCGCGTCAGGACGTGCAGCGCCTGCGTGCGCAGAGTGCCGCCATTCTCAGCACCAGCGCCACCGTGCTGGCGGACGATCCGTCGCTGACGGTGCGTTGGGATGAATTGGACGCCGAGACGCAGCGCCTCTATCCGCGCGACAATCTGCGCCAGCCGCTGCGCATCCTGCTCGACAGCCAAAATCGCATTACTCCGCAGCACCGCGTGGTGCAGCAGCCGGGCGCCACCTGGCTGGCGCGCCTGGAGGCGGATGAACAGGCCTGGCCGCAAGGCGTCGAGCAGTTTATCTGCCCGGCGCACGGCGGCGGCGTCGATCTGGTGGTGATGATGATGCTGTTGGCCAAGCGCCAGGTGAATTCAATCTGGGTGGAGGCGGGCGCAACGCTGGCCGGCGCGCTGCTGCAGGCCGGCCTGGTGGATGAGCTCATTTTGTACATCGCGCCGAAACTGTTGGGCGATAATGGCCGTGGCCTGTGCCACCTGCCGGGCCTGGAGCGGTTGGCCGACGCGCCGGAGTTCGTCTTCAGCGACGTGCGCCAGGTCGGCCCCGATCTGCGTTTGCGCCTGCGGGCGAAACACTGAATCTCGCGCCCGCGCGCCGGTTTTACAAAAGCGCCGCGCAGGCGATGAAAGAATATGATAGAATCCGCCCCCCTGCGGGGTATTGAACCCATTTTTAAGGAAAGCCCATGAAAGTTATCGAAGGTGTTGTTGCTACTCCAAAGGCCCGCGTGGCGATCGCAATTGCACGTTTTAACAATTTCATCAACGACAGCCTGCTGGAAGGCGCGATCGACGCGTTGAAACGCATTGGTCAGGTTGCTGACGACAACATCACCGTTGTCTGGGTCCCGGGCGCTTACGAGCTGCCGCTGACGGCGAGCGTATTGGCCAAAACCGGCAAATACGACGCGGTTATCGCGCTGGGCACCGTTATCCGTGGGGGCACCGCGCACTTCGAATATGTGGCGGGCGAAGCCAGCTCCGGCATCGGCAACGTTGCGATGAATGCCGAAATCCCGGTTGCTTTTGGCGTGCTGACCACCGAAAGCATCGAGCAGGCGATCGAACGCGCCGGCACCAAAGCGGGCAACAAGGGCGCTGAAGCCGCGCTGACCGCACTTGAAATGATTAATGTTATCAAAGCTATTAAAGCCTGAATTTAGTTAAGGGGAATTCCGTGAAACCTGCTGCTCGTCGCCGCGCTCGTGAGTGCGCTGTTCAAGCGCTTTACTCTTGGCAGTTGTCTAAAAACGACCTTGCCGATGTTGAACACCAGTTCCTGACGGAGCAGGATGTCAAAGATGTTGACGTCGCCTATTTTCGCGAGTTGCTGTCCGGCGCGGCAGTGAATGCAGGTATGCTGGACGAACTGATGGCGCCTTACCTGTCGCGTCAGCTCGAAGAGCTGGGCCAGGTGGAGCGCGCGGTGCTGCGCGTCGCGCTGTTTGAACTGAAAATGCGCGAGGATGTCCCTTACAAGGTGGCGATCAACGAAGCGATCGAACTGGCGAAAACCTTCGGCGCGGAAGACAGCCACAAGTTTGTGAACGGGGTGCTGGATAAAGTGGCGCCAACCCTTCGCAAGAAAAAGTAAAACATTAAGGCCGGCATTCCCGGCCTTAATTTCTTCTAGTGGAATATCGATATGGCATGCGGCGAATTTGACCTCATTGCCCGCTATTTTGACCGGTTCAAGCGTGTGCGCCGGGATGTACAGTTGGGCATTGGAGATGACTGCGCACTGCTGGCAGTGCCGGAAAAACAGCTGGTGGCCGTCAGTACCGATACGCTGGTGGCGGGCGTGCACTTTCTGCCGGACATCGATCCGGCCGATCTCGGCTATAAGGCGTTGGCGGTCAATCTGAGCGATCTGGCGGCGATGGGCGCCGATCCGGCCTGGCTTTCGCTGGCGCTGACCCTGCCTGAAGTGAACGAATCCTGGCTGAAGGCCTTCAGCGACAGCCTGTTCGATCAGCTCAACTATTACGGCATGCAGCTGATCGGCGGCGATACCACGCGCGGGCCGCTGAGCATGACTCTGACCATCCAGGGGCTGATCCCGGCCGGCCGGGCCCTGACTCGCAGCGGCGCGCGCATCGGCGACTGGATCTATGTGACCGGCACGCTGGGCGACAGCGCCGCCGGGTTGGCGATCCTGCAGGATCGTTTGGCGGTGACGGAAACGACGGCGCGCGATTATTTGGTCGCTCGCCATCTGCGGCCGCAGCCGCGGGTGTTGCAGGGGCAGGCGCTGCGCGATCTGGCCAGCTCGGCGATCGACATCTCCGACGGCCTGATTTCCGATTTGAAGCATATCCTTAAGGCCAGCGACTGTGGCGCACGCATCGTGCTGGACGAGCTGCCGATGTCGCAGGCGCTGAGCAGCCACGCCGATGCCGAACAGGCGCTGCGCTGGGCGCTGGCGGGCGGTGAAGATTACGAACTGTGCTTCACCGTGCCGGAGATCAACCGCGGCGCGCTGGAAGTGGCGTTGAGCCACCTCGGGGCCGACTACACCTGTATCGGCCAAATTGGCCCGCTGTCTGAAGGCATCCGCTATTATCGCGACGATGAGGCGGTAGAGCTGGACTGGGCTGGGTTCGATCATTTCAACGCGGAGCCGGGCACCCATGGATGAAGCCAAGCGCCGGCTGCGGATGAGCAATCCGTGGCACCTGCTGGCCACCGGGTTTGGCAGCGGTTTGTCGCCGGTGATGCCGGGCACCATGGGATCGCTGGCGGCGATCCCGTTTTGGCTGCTGCTGATCCAGCTGCCGTGGCAGCTCTACTCGCTGACGGTGATGTTCAGCATCTGCATCGGCGTCTATATTTGCCACCGCACGGCAAAAGACATGAAGGTGCACGATCACGGCAGCATCGTCTGGGATGAGTTCGTCGGCATGTGGATCACGCTGATGGCGCTGCCGGTCAACGACTGGCGCTGGGTCGCCGCCGGTTTCGTTATCTTCCGCATTCTCGACATGTGGAAGCCGTGGCCGATCCGCTGGTTCGACCGCAACGTGCATGGCGGCATGGGCATCATGGTCGACGATATCATCGCCGGCGTGCTGTCCGCCGGCATCATCTACCTGATTGGGCACCACTGGCCGATCGGGCTGTTCTGACAGACGGGCGCGCCGTTTTGCGCCCGCTTCTCTTATTCAAATCCCGTCACCCGATGTGGCACGTAAGCCGTCTCCAGTTCTGCGACCTCTTGTGGCGACAAACTCAAATCGACCGCGGCGATGGCGTCATCCAACTGCTCGCTGCGTGAAGCGCCGACGATCGGCGCGCTGACCGCCGGCTTGTTCAGCAGCCAGGCCAGCGCGATCTGCGCGCGTGAAACGCCACGTTCGTCGGCGAGGCTGGCGACGCGCTCGGCGATGATGGCGTCGATGCCTTCAGTTTCCTCGTACAGGCTCTTGCCGAACTGGTCGGAAACCAGCCGCGCGGTGGTTTCGCCCCAGGGGCGGGTCAGGCGGCCGCGCGCCAGCGGGCTCCACGGCAGCACGGCGATGCCTTCGGCGGTACACAGCGGGTGCATTTCGCGCTCTTCTTCGCGCTGGATCAGGTTGTATTGATCCTGCATGCTGACGAAGCGCGTCCAGCCGTGCAGATCGGCGGTATACAGCGCCTTGGCGAACTGCCAGGCGTACATCGAGGAGGCGCCGATGTAACGCGCCTTGCCGGCTTTCACCACGTCGTGCAGCGCTTCCAGCGTCTCTTCCAGCGGCGTTTCGTAATCCCAGCGGTGGATCTGCAGCAAATCGACATAGTCGGTACCCAGGCGCCGCAGGCTGTCGTCGATGGATTGCATGATGTTGGCGCGCGACAAACCGCGCTCCAGGTTGCTCAGCGGGAAATACACCTTGGTGGCGACCACCACGTCTTCGCGGCGCGCATAGTCGCGCAGCGCCCGGCCGAGGATCTCCTCGCTGCTGCCGTCGGAATAGCTGTTGGCGGTATCGAAAAAGTTGATGCCGGCTTCCAGCGCCTGTTTCAGCAGCGGGCGGCTGCTCTCTTCCGGCAGCGTCCAGGCGTGATTGCCGCGGTTCGGTTCGCCGTAGGTCATGCAGCCCAGGCAGATGCGCGAGACGTTCAGATCGGTGTTGCCCAGTTTCAGGTACTTCATGCTTGCCTCCCATTCGAAAGCTCAGACAGTAACTGTAGCGCGGATCCCGGAGGGCGGAAACGAAAACGCCCCCGAGAGCGGAGGCGTTTTTTCAGGCGCGAGTGGCGATTACTGCGCCAGCCAGGTTTCGATTTGGCGCTGAATGCCGGCGGCGTCCAGCCCCAGATCGGCGCGCAGTTCTTCCTGGCTGCCCTGCGAGACAAAGCTGTCCGGCAGGCCGAGGTTCAGCACCGGCACCGGACGGCGTTTGGCCATCAGCAGTTCGTTGACGCCGCTGCCGGCGCCGCCCATGATGGCGTTCTCTTCCAGCGTGACCAGCGTTTCATGGCTGGCGGCCAATTCGAGCACCAGCTGCTCGTCCAGCGGTTTGACGAAGCGCATGTCGACCAGCGTGGCGTTGAGCGCCTCCGCCGCTTGCGCGGCCTCCGGCAGCAGGGTGCCGAAGTTGAGAATGGCGATCTTTTCCCCCTGGCGGCGCACCACGCCTTTACCGATCGGCAGCAGGTTGAGCGGCTCCAGCGCCGCGCCGGTGCCGGTGCCGCGCGGATAGCGCACGGCGCTCGGGCCGTCGTTGTAGTGATAGCCGGTGTACAGCATCTGGCGGCATTCGTTCTCGTCGCTCGGCGTCATGATCACCATGGTCGGGATGCAGCGCATGAACGACAGATCGAACGCCCCCTGGTGAGTCTGGCCGTCGGCGCCGACGATGCCGCCGCGATCGATGGCGAACATCACCGGCAGGTTTTGGATCGCCACATCGTGGATCAGCTGATCGTAGGCGCGTTGCAGGAAGGTGGAATAGATCGCTACCACCGGCTTGTAGCCGCCGATCGCCAGCCCGGCGGCGAAGGTGACCGCATGCTGCTCGGCAATCGCCACGTCGAAATATTGCTGCGGGTAGTCACGAGAGAACTGCACCATGCCGGAGCCTTCGCGCATCGCCGGCGTGATCGCCATCAGCGAGCTGTCTTTGGCGGCGGTTTCACACAGCCAGTCGCCGAAGATTTTCGAATAGGTCGGCAGACCGCCGGCGCTTTTCGGCAGCGTGCCGCTGGCGGGATCGAACTTCGGCACCGCGTGGAAGCTGATCGGATCCTTCTCCGCCGGCGCGTAACCGCGGCCTTTCTTGGTCATGATGTGCAACAGCTGCGGGCCTTTCAGATCGCGCATGTTTTTCAACGTGGCGACCAGCCCCTGCACGTCGTGCCCGTCTACCGGGCCGATATAGTTGAAGCCCAGCTCTTCGAACAGCGTGCCCGGCACCACCATGCCTTTCAGGTGCTCTTCGGTGCGTTTCACCAGCTCCTTGATCGGCGGCACGCCGGCCAGCACTTTCTTGCCGCCTTCGCGCAGGGTGGAGTAAAGCTTGCCGGACAGCAGCTGCGCCAGGTGGTTGTTCAGCGCGCCGACGTTTTCCGAGATCGACATCTCGTTGTCGTTCAGCACCACCAGCATGTCCGGGTTGATGTCGCCGGCGTGGTTCATCGCTTCGAACGCCATGCCGGCGGTGATGGCGCCGTCGCCGATCACGCACACCGTGCGGCGGCCTTTGCCTTCACGTTCCGCCGCCACCGCCATGCCGAGGCCGGCGCTGATCGAGGTCGACGAGTGGCCGACCGACAGCACGTCGTATTCGCTTTCGGCGCGCCACGGGAAGGGGTGCAGGCCGTTCTTTTGCCGAATGGTGGCGATACGGTCGCGGCGGCCGGTCAGAATTTTGTGCGGGTAGGCCTGGTGGCCGACGTCCCACACCAGGTGATCGAACGGCGTGTTGTAGACGAAATGCAACGCCACCGTCAGTTCGACGGTACCCAGCCCGGAGGCAAAGTGGCCGCTGGAGCGACTGACGCTGTTCAGCAGGTATTGCCGCAGCTCATCGCACAGCTTCGGCAAGCTCTCTTTGGGCAGTGAGCGGAGTTCCTCGGGGTTTTCCGCTAGCGCCAGGGTTGGGTATTTGGCTATATCAAGACTCATTCGATACTCATATCAGAGGAGTTAACGTCACACGTTAATTGTCGCGTTCAATAATGAAGCTGGCTAACGCTCGCAATGGCGCTGTGTTATAAGATTGCGCTGCCAAAGTGTCTAATGCAGCTAATGCTTCCTGATAGAGATCCCACGCTTTTGCTTTCGCGCTGTCAAGCCCGAGCAACGCCGGGTAGGTACTCTTTCCGTGTTGTTGGTCCGCGCCCTGGCGCTTGCCGATTTTTTCAGTCTCGCCGACAACGTCCAAAATGTCATCCTGCACCTGGAACGCCAGGCCAACCGCGGCGGCGTAACGATCCAGCTGCGGCAACGCCGCTCGCCCGGCTTCGCCGGCGCTCAGCGCGCCCAGACGCACCGCCGCGCGGATCAGCGCGCCGGTTTTGTGGCGGTGGATTTGCTCCAGCGCCTGCAGGTCGATGCGCTTGCCTTCGGCTTCCAGATCCAGCGATTGGCCGCCGCACATGCCGGCTACGCCGCTGGCGGTCGCCAGTTCGGAGACCATCGACAGCCGATCGCGTAGGGCCACGTCGGGCATTTCGGCATCGGCCAGGATCGAAAACGCCAGCGTTTGCAGCGCATCGCCGGCCAGGATCGCGTTGGCTTCGCCGAATTTAATGTGGCAGGTCGGCTGGCCGCGGCGCAGATCGTCGTCGTCCATCGCCGGCAGATCGTCGTGGATCAGCGAGTAGGCGTGAATGCATTCCACCGCCGCCGCCGGCGCGTCCAGGTTGGCCAACGACACGCCGAACATCTGGCCGGTGGTGTAGACCAGGAACGGGCGCAGGCGCTTGCCGCCCAGCAAGGCGCCATGACGCATCGCCGCCACCATGTTGCCGTCGTTGAACGGCAGTGGGGCGATGAAGTCCAGCAGCGCGCGATCGGCGCGCTGGCGGAAAATCTGCAGTTGATCGGCAAAAGCGGCCGCTGGGGCGATCTCAGACATGTCGGTTACTCGGTATCCGGTGTGAAAGGCGCCAGCGCCGCGTCGTCGGCGCTGTCGTTAAGAAGTATCTGCACACGCTGTTCCGCCTGTTGCAGTTTCTGCTGGCCCTGACGCGCCAGCTGTACGCCGCGTTCGAACTCGTTCAGCGCGTCTTCCAGCGGCAGTTCGCCTGATTCCAGACGTGTCACGATGCTTTCCAGCTCGCCGAGGGCGCTTTCAAAGCTGGCTGTTTGCTCTGTACTGGCTGATTGTGCTGGTTTTTTCGGCATAATTTTCTTTTTACGTCATCATGTGAACCGTGGCGCCAGAGCCTATCCTAGCGGATCTTGATTAGCAAATCATGGCGCTCATGTATGGTTTTGTGCGCAGAGCGCGGCGATATGGTGATATACTCCGCGCCGTAATTCTTATCTGACAACAAAGACCGCCATGAAGTTTATCATTAAATTGTTCCCGGAAATCACCATCAAGAGCCAATCTGTGCGCTTGCGCTTTATCAAGATTCTCTCGACCAATATTCGCAACGTCCTGAAGCAGTATGATGAAACGCTGGCGGTCGTCCGTCACTGGGATCATATCGAAGTTCGCGCCAAAGATGAAAACCAGCGGCCGGTCATCGCCGACGCCCTGACGCGCATTCCCGGCATCCACCATATTCTGGAAGTGGAAGATCGCGCTTATACCGATATCCACCACATCTTCGAGCAGACGCTGGAAGCCTACCGCGCCCAGCTGGAAGGCAAAACCTTCTGCGTGCGCGTCAAGCGCCGCGGCAAGCAGGCGTTCAACTCGCAGGACGTGGAGCGCTATGTCGGCGGCGGTCTGAACCAGCATATCGAGAGCGCGCGCGTTAACCTGACCCGCCCGCAGGTTACGGTAAACCTGGAGATCGAAGACGACAAGCTGATGCTGGTCAAACGCCGCCTCGAAGGCATCGGCGGTTACCCGGTCGGCACCCAGGAAGACGTAATGTCGCTGATTTCCGGCGGTTTCGACTCGGGCGTGTCCAGCTACATGCTGATGCGTCGCGGCTGTCGCGTGCACTTCTGCTTCTTCAACCTGGGCGGCGCCGCGCACGAGATCGGCGTGAAGCAGGTGGCGCACTACCTGTGGAATCGCTTCGCCAGCTCGCACAAGGTGCGCTTCGTCGCCATCGATTTCGAGCCGGTGGTGGGTGAGATCCTGGAGAAGATTGACGACGGCCAGATGGGCGTGGTGCTCAAGCGCATGATGGTGCGCGCCGCTTCGCAAGTGGCCGAACGCTACGGCGTGCAGGCGCTGGTGACCGGCGAAGCGTTGGGGCAGGTCTCCAGCCAGACGCTGACCAACCTGCGCTTGATCGACAACGCGTCCGATACCCTGATCCTGCGTCCGCTGATCTCGCACGATAAAGAGCACATCATCAAGCTGGCGCGCGAAATCGGCACCGAAGACTTCGCCAAAACCATGCCGGAATACTGCGGCGTGATTTCGAAGAGCCCGACGGTGAAAGCCATCAAGGCCAAGATCGAAGAGGAAGAGAGCCACTTCGATTTCAGCATTCTCGACCGGGTGGTGAGCGAAGCGAAGAACGTCGATATCCGCTCCATCGCCGAGCAGGCTCAGGAGCAGGTGACCGAGGTGGAAACCGTCGCGGCCTTCGGTGCCGACGAAGTGATCCTGGATATCCGCTCCAACGACGAGCAGGAAGAGAAGCCGCTGCAGTTGGAACAGGTTGAAGTGAAAGCGCTGCCGTTCTACAAGCTGAGCACCCAGTTCGGCGATCTGGATCAGAGCAAAACCTACCTGCTGTACTGCGAGCGCGGCGTGATGAGCCGCCTGCAGGCGCTGTACCTGCTGGAGCAAGGCTTCAGCAACGTGAAGGTTTATCGTCCGTAATTTATCCGCCGGCGTCGCCAGACGCCGGCCGTTTTCTTTCAAAGCGCATTTTCCCGCCAAATAACCCTGCTTATTACGCCGTTTTTAAATAATACACTTAACTTGGTTTTTGTTTTTATTAAAATAACTTTGGTCAATATATTAAATATCTATTGATTTTTTTATTTGATGGTATGGATATTATTGTTATCGAACGCTGGCAGCCCTGTCGGCGTTTATCTGCAGATTCCCTATTGAAATTGTGTTTTGGCATTTGATTGTGCATATTTTTTCTCTTACCGTGCAAATTATATTTTTGCTGAGCATAGGCCATTCGTATTTTATGGTTATCAGGGTAATGCACATTGCAAAGGAGGATATCCCTATGGCCATTAATGTTTTTCGCTATTAGTCTGAACGTCAGTTAATGGTTGGCAGGGATGGACAACGTTATTTAAGGAGAGCGATTAATGAAAATGAATAAGACGACATTGCTGTTGTCGGCAGCGGCGTTGCTGTTGCCCAGCGCGCCGCTGTTGGCGCAAATAGCACCTCAGGCGGGGGTCGCATCGGTTGACCATATCAATCAGGTGCCGGTGGTGAATATCAATCGTGCGGGTGCGGACGGTGTCTCGCATAACGTTTACACGCAGTTCGACGTTGGCGCTCAGGGCGCTATTTTAAATAACAGCCTTGCGGGCGCGAATACGTCATTGGCCGGAACCGTTGCGGGGAACGCTCAGTTAGAAGGCCGTGCAGCTAAGGTAATTCTGAATGAAGTGAATTCGGTAAATAAAAGTATTTTGAAGGGGATGGTAGAAGTCGCCGGGCAACGTGCCGATGTTGTCATTGCCAATAAATCCGGCATTACCTGCAACGGTTGCGGTTTTATTAATGCCCGCAACGGCGTATTAACTACCGCCGATTTGCAGTTCAAGGACGGTGCTTTTAACGGCTACCACGTTAATCAAGGCAATATTCGAGTCGAGGGGGAGGGCTTGACGAAGGGCGATGTCGATTATACGGCTGTTATTGCGCGCACGGCGGAAATCAGCGCGGCGGTTCATGCGGACGCCCTGTTAGTCTCGGCGGGGAAAAAAACGGTTTCGGCAGATCTATCCCGCTTCAATAGCGTTGAAGCGTCTAAAGATAAGCCTGAAGTATTGATCGACGTCGCCGAGTTGGGGGGAATGTATGCCAACAAGATTAGGCTGGTCGCCAATGAAAACGGCGTAGGCGTCAATAGCGGCAATGCCAATGGGGCGGGCTCCAACGCCGGCGCCTCGTTGAACAATGTCAGCATCGTCAGTATCCAAACCGACGCGGGAAGTGATGAACGCGTGCAAATCGGCAACGGTGCTCAAAACGTATCTCGCGCTTCCGTCGGTATCGCCAACCGCGGTCAGATTCAGGCGAAAAACGGTGGCGCCGACATCAGTACCGACTCGCTGGTCAATCAAGGAAATATCGCTTCACAGGGGCAATTGAACATCAGCGCTACCCGGCTGCAAAATGAAAAGAACGTGAGTGCGCGTTCGGCCTCCCTGACGGCAACGCAGCTGGACAATATCGGCCGCATCGAGGGCGGGGCAATACGGCTGAATGCGACCCAACTGAACAATCGCGGCAGCGTCAAAACGCAAAACGGCGCGCTGACACTGCGGGCGACCCGCGTCGACAATACCGGCGGCATTCAATCCGCGCAGGCTTTACAACTCAACGCCACCAGCTTGTTCAACGCCGGCAATGGCGTGATCGAAGCCCAAAACGGCGCGGCGATCCAGGGAACGTCCATCACCAACCGCGGGAGCATCGTTTCTCGCGCCTCTTCCATCAGCTTGTCGGACACCAGTTTCAGCAACTACGGCAGGATTGAAGCCTATGGCGATATCAGCCATCGCGGCGTCTCTTTCAACAACTCAGGCACGATGCGCTCCACGTCCGGCGCGGTCACCAACAACGGCCGCGACATCAACAAGCCCGCGAATAGCTGGGGTTGGGGATACGGCGGTTTCGGCTGGCCTTACGGTTGGTCTTATTGGATGTGACAAACGTTTCCCCCACCCAAGGGTGGGGGAATGGATGAGAGAGCATGAAAAGGGAATGTCTTATTCTTTGTCTGGGCGTGCTGTTCAGCTGTTGCAGCCGCGCTGAAGCCACGCCGGCGCCGGCCAAACAACGCGTTAGCCAGGAAAGCCTCATCGGCGATACGCAACGCAAGCTGTTACCGTCCACCCCTCCTGTTTTGTCGCCGCAGCCGGAGCAAAACGCGCAAGCGGACATATTTATCAGCGAATCTCCGTGTTGGATGATCGATAAAGTCGAAACGGCGACGGCGCCGCTACGCCTCACGGCTTTCAAACAGTTGGCGCATACGGCCCGTGGCCGCTGTATGGGGGAGAAAGGGTTGGCGAGGTTGCGCAAAAAGCTGCAAAACGCGCTGATAGCGCAAGGCTATATCACTTCGCGGGTGCAGCTCGACGTTCAAGAGGTACCGGCAGGGATACTGAAGGTTCGTGTGCATTATGGCCGCATCGGTCAGCTGAAAATGCAGGCGGGCAGCAGCGCCTATTTCCGCCCCGATGTGCTTTTTCCCATTGCGGCCGGCGATGTGCTGAATTTGCGTAGTATCGAGCAAGGGCTGGAGAACATGGGGGGGATACCGGGCGTCATCAGCGATATCCGCATTGCTCCGGGCGAACGAGCTGGCGAAAGCGATATCGAGATCCTGCGCCAACAGGATAAATATTGGCGTTTTACCGCCTGGGCGGATGACGCCGGCGTTCGTTCTACGGGGCGTTATCAGACCGGCGGCGCGCTGTATCTCGATAATCTGACCGCATTGGGCGACGTTTTTTACCTGTCGATGGCGCGCAGCATTCTGGCGCCGCCGGGCAAAGGCAATGAAAGCCGCGCCCTGTACTATAGCTTGCCTTGGGGATACTGGCGCTTCAGCGCGTTGGGCGGAGACAGCCGCTATCACCAGACTTTCGCCGGCAACTTCACCGATTATCGCTATAACGGCCGTTCGCAGTATTGGGGGCTGCAGGTTGACTATACGTTGGCGCGCGGGATGAATGAGAAAACGTCGTTGAATGCGCAACTGCTGCAACGTCATTACCGCTATTACCTCAATGACACGGAGATTGCCTTGCAGAGCGCACGGCTAACCAGCCTGAAGCTGGGCGTCAGCCATCTTTATTATGGCGCCCGTGCGCAAATCGCGCTGACCGCCGACGCCCTTGCCGGCGTCGGGAAGGGGAGCTCACATGCCGAACAGCAGCTGCGAGCGGGCGGCAGTATGCTGAAACCCTTCAATGCATTTGGTCATCGTCTGCGTTATCTCGGGGAGTTATCGGGGCAATGGGCAAGCGCCGCACAGCCGATCCAGGATAAGTCGTTTATCGGCGATCGTTCTACGGTGCGCGGGTTTAGCGGCGACAGCAAATTGATCGGCAGCAGCGGAGGGTATCTGCGCAATACGCTGACGTTGGAACGTGACATGCTGCAACCCTATATTGGATTCGACTACGGGCAGTTGGCCCAACAACAGGGGGAAGGCGGCCAGTTGGCGGGGAGCGTCATTGGCCTGAAGGTGAATCAGGGGCGTTTTGCTGCGGACATTTTCGCCGGCACGCCGGTGATCAAACCCGGCGCGCTGCCGAGTGAGCGTCTGGTTTTGGGCTTCTCCAGCCAGCTCAGTTTTTGACGCGATACGGGGCGCGGATCTGCGCCCCGTGTTTACGATCGCTGATTCAGTTTTCTTCACTGTCGCGATAATCGTACATCCCGGGGATCAGCACCAGCTGCGCGGCGATCTCCGCCGCCTTGGCCTTGCCGAGCAGCAGGTCTATCAGCTTCAGTGCGAACTCCATCGCGGTGCCCGGCCCCTGGCTGGTGAGCAGGTTGACGCGCGCGTCGTACACCACGCGGCGCTCCATCCATTTATCCGCCGGTATCTGGTCTTTCAGGCCCGGGAAGCCGGTCATGTTGCCGATCGGGAACAGATCGTGATGCTGCAGCACCAGCGCCGGCGCCGCGCAGATGGCGGCGACGATATTGCCCTGCAGATGCATCTGCCGCACCTTTTCCACCAGCAGCGGGCTGTCGCGGAAGCATTCTGCGCCTTTCAGGCCGCCGGGCAGTACGATGGCGTCGAACGGCTCATCGACGATCGCCACCAGCGGCGCGTCGGCCAGCAGCTTGACGCCGCGCGAACAGACGATAGTCAGCTCGCCGTCGCCGGCAACGCTGGCGGTAGTGACTTTTACGCCCGCCCGCACCAGCAGATCGAGGGTGGTGACGGCTTCGATTTCTTCGCTACCAGGTGCCAGGCAGACCAGCGCCGATACGCTCATATTCATTTTCCTTTCGTTTAATCAGTTCAAACAGCCGCGCATTCTCCGGCAGCGTGAGGCCGTGGCTGCGTGCGCGGCGCAGCAGGTAACCGGTGATGTAGTCGATCTCGGTGTGCCGCTGGCTGCGGATATCCTGCAGCATCGACGAAACGTTGTCGGCGGTGCTGTGGATCACGTCCATCACGTATTGCATCAGACCTTCGCAGGAGGTGTGGTAGCCCTCCATCGCCATCACGCTGGCGACTTCACGGCACAGCGTTTCGATCTGCTCCGGGTAGCGCTGCAGATCGCCGTTGCGGCAGCCGTACAGCGCCGTCAGCGGGTTGATCGCGCAGTTGACCGCCAGCTTGCGCCAGTTGGCCGAGGCGATGTTGTTGTGCCAGGCGACGTCGGGCAGCGCCTGATGCAGCACTTCCGCCAGGTGGCTGAGGTGTTGGGCGGCCGGCGAGGTGGGGCCAATGTGGGTGATGCCGGTGGCGACGTGAATAATGGTGCTGCCTTCGTGGCGCGCGGCGTGGGTGGTGGTGCCCTGCAGGATCGGCTGGCCGTTCGGCGGCAGCTCCTCCTGGGTGCCCATGCCGTTGTGCAGCAGCAAAATGGCGCACTGGGGGTTCAGCTTCGGCAGCAGCGCGCTGACCGCGCTGGACACCTGCCAGGCTTTCAGCGTCACCAGCAGCAGCTCGCTCTGCGCGAGGTGCTCCGGATCGTTGGTGGGCAAATTGCGATTGAACGAGACGCCTTCCGGCTCTATCACGTTCACGGCGCAAAAAGGCTGAGGCACTCTTAGCCATCCCTGCACATCGTGGCCCTGTTGATACAGCCGGGAGAGCCACAGTTGTCCGAGCGCGCCGCAACCAAGAATGGTTATTTTCATTCAGTCTCCTTGGAAACACGGGAATACCGCTCAATTACCGTGAATTAACTATAGGCTTTATGGCAGCCCGAAGCGCTATCCCTGCGTGCGTTCAGCAGATTTTGTCTGAGGCGGCAAAGCGGTTATCATGCTCGGCATCAAAATCGCCTAAGCTATTAGGCACTCATTCAGGAGGAAGAAGTATGCCATCTTTCGACATCGTTTCCGAAATTGATATGCAGGAAGTGCGTAACGCCGTTGAGAACGCCACCCGCGATCTCGGCACCCGCTGGGATTTTCGCAACGTGCCGGCCAGCTTTGAGCTAAACGAGAAAAACCAAAGCATCAAGGTTGCCACCGAGTCTGATTTCCAGGTGCAGCAGCTGCTCGACATTCTGCGCGAAAAGCTGAGCAAGCGCAGCATCGACGGCGCCGCGCTGGAGATCCCGGAAGAGTTTACCCACAGCGGTAAAACCTACAGCGTGGAAGCCAAGCTGAAGCAGGGGATTGAAACCTCTGTGGCGAAGAAAATCGTCAAGCTGATCAAAGACAGCAAGCTGAAGGTGCAGGCGCAGATCCAGGGCGAAGAAGTGCGGGTGACCGGCAAGTCACGCGACGATTTGCAGAGCGTGATGGCGCTGGTGCGCGGCGGCGATCTGGGGCAGCCGTTCCAGTTCAAGAACTTCCGCGATTAATCTCTACAGGGCCGGCATTGCCGGCTCTGATGCTTTATAGCGAATTGACCAGCGCTTCCAGCTGACCGCGATTGGTCTGCTTGGTATCCACCTTGACGTAGGCGCTGCGCTCTTCCGGCACCACGATCGCTTCGGCCACGCCGGGCTGCGCCTTCAGGCGGCTTTCCAGCGCCGAATCCTTCACCGCCAGTTCCGACAGCGTAATGCGCAGGCTGCTGACATACGGCGGTTCTTTCATGGTGCTGCTGACCAGGAACCAGAGCGCGGCCAGCACGGCGCCGGCGATAAACACCAAGCCCGCCCCCTGCAAACCGTACAGCCAGCCGCCGAGGCTGCCGCCGATCGCCACGCCGATAAACTGGCTGGTGGAGTAGACCCCCATCGCGGTGCCCTTGTAGCCGGCCGGTGACTCTTTGCTGATCAGCGAAGGCAGAATGGCTTCCATCACGTTGAAGGCTATGAAGAACAGCTGCACGCCGGCGATGATGCCCCACAGGCGCGCGCCGGAGAGCCACAGCAGCACTTCGGCGCAGAACAGCACCGCCACGCAGCCCATAAACACCTGCTTCATGCGGCGATATTTTTCGGCATAGATGATGAAAGGCACCACGGCGGCGAACGACACCAGCATGGTGACCAGGTAGACGATCCAGTGCTCGCTGGCCGCCAGCCCGGCTTTTTCCATCGCCAGCGGCAGCGCCACAAAGCTCGACATCAGCAGGATATGCAGGCACATGATGCCGAAGTTGAGCTTCAGCAGGCGCGAGTTGCTCAGCACCTTGCGGAAGCTGCCGCGCACGATGCTGGACTCGCGGTTCAGCAGGTGAGTGTCGGCGGAAGGCACCACCGCCAGGGTGATGACGATGCCGGCCAGCGCCAGTACGGCGATCATCCAGAACAGCGCATGAAGGCCTAAGGCGTGGGTGATGATAGGGCCCAATACCATGGCGATGGCGAAGGTGATACCGAAGCTGACGCCGATAAACGCCATCGCCTTGGTGCGGTTCTGCTCGCGGGTCAGATCGGAGAGCAGCGCCATTACCGCGGCGGCGATGGCGCCGGAGCCTTGTAGCGCGCGGCCGAGGATCACGCCCCAGATCGAGTCGGTAGCGGCGGCGATCACGCTGCCGAGGGCAAAGATCAGCAGGCCGCCGACGATCAGCGGCTTGCGGCCGATGCGATCGGACACCAGGCCGAACGGGATTTGAAACACCGCCTGCGCCAGGCCGTAGATGCCGATGGCGATGCCGATCAGCGCTTCGCTGGCGCCGTTGAGCGCCATGCCGTAGGTGGTCAGCACCGGCAGTACCATAAACATGCCGAGCATGCGCAGGGAGAATACGGTGCCTAATCCCCAGGTGGCGCGGCGCTCCTGCGGGGTCATTGAATTATCGTTCACATCAAACCTCGGTAAAAACCATGCCATCAGACGTTGAGACAGCGCCTGATGGCATGATTTCTGTAAAGCTGCGTCATTTTAGTGTGCAGGGCAGGGGGGGTAAATCGAATGTTGTTTAACAGATATTACAGTTCGGCCGCTTTTCGGCGTGACAAGTAAAAGACCACCTCCTGAGGAGGTGGCTTTACACGACGCCCCCTAAAAGGGGGCCATTTTCGAGTTAATCCTGCAACAGCTCCATCTGCTGTTCGATCTCTTGGTCCTTCTTATCCT
>NZ_JBJNLB010000014.1:0-101834 GCF_052169275.1 Serratia sp. CY27727
TTCCTTCTTACTTGTGGTGAGTAAGCTGGAATATTCCGGCATGGGTTTCCTTCAGGCTAGAGCCTCACAGGTTCAATCACCACCTCCTTAGGAGGTGGTTTAAGGCTTACAACGAAAAACCCCGCGCAACTGGCGTTGCGCGGGGTTTTCTTTTGTCGAGGGAGTTGACCGGTAAGCCGGGTTCTGTCGTGGACAGTCATTCCTCTAGGCCAGCAATCGCTCACTGGCTCAAGCAGCCTACCCGGGTTCAGTACGGGCCGTACCATGTGAACCCCTATTTGGCCTTGCTCCGGGTGGAGTTTACCGTGCCACGAACTGTTGCCAGCCGCGCGGTGCGCTCTTACCGCACCCTTTCACCCTTACCTGATCCCGCTTGCGCGGGCCATCGGCGGTTTGCTCTCTGTTGCACTAGTCGTAGGCTTGCGCCTCCCAGGCGTTACCTGGCACCCTGCCCTATGGAGCCCGGACTTTCCTCCCCTCCATCTGTCTCCCCGAAGAGGACGGCAATGAAGCGGCGACTGTCTGGTCAACTCCGGCGCGGATAGTAGCGTCGCGGCAGCGGCAGGTCAACCGCTTTACGGCTGTTGTTGCTCCAGCGCGTGCTTATACAGCGCATTTTTCTTCACGCCGTGGATTTCGGCCGCCAGCGCTGCCGCCTTTTTCAGCGGCAGCTCTTTTTGCAGCAGCGCCAGCGTGCGCAGCGCCTCAAGCGGCAGCGCATCCTCCTGCGCCTTGTGGCCTTCGACGATCAGCACCATCTCGCCGCGGCGGCGCACTTCATCTTCCTGCACCCACGCCAGCAGTTCGCCCACCGGTGCGCCGTGGATAGATTCCCAGGTTTTGGTCAGCTCGCGCGCCAGCACCACATAGCGCTGCGGGCCCCAGACGGTGACCATGTCCTGCAGGCTTTCCAGCAGGCGGTGAGTGGATTCGTAGAAAATCAGCGTGCGCGGTTCCTCCGCCAGCGCCATCAGCGTATCCTTGCGCCCCTTGGTTTTCGCCGGCAGGAAGCCTTCATAGCAGAAGCGGTCGGAAGCGACGCCCGCGGCGCACAGCGCGGTAGTGGCGGCGCAGGCACCCGGCAGCGGCACCACGCGAATGCCGGCCTCGCGGCAGCGGCGCACCAGGTGATAACCGGGATCGTTGATCAGCGGCGTGCCGGCGTCGGACACCAGCGCGATGCTCTGGCCTTCCTGCAGTTTCGCCAACAATTGATCGGCCTTTTGCTGTTCGTTGTGATCGTGCAGCGCGAAAAGACGCGCGTTGATCGCGAAGTGTTGCAGCAGCAATCCGGTATGGCGCGTGTCTTCCGCCGCGATCAGATCAACGCTTTTCAGTACCTCTAACGCACGGTGGGTGATATCGCCCAGATTGCCGATGGGGGTGGGCACCACATACAGCGTTGATGCAGAAATGACTGATTGTTGGTGTTGATTCATTGTTTCATCCGGGTTGCCGATTTAATATTGAGCATCTTGAAAAAAACATCACTGGATACAGTATGCTTTCCTCAACATTCGTTCGTACCAAAGCAGGGCGTTCCAAGCCTGTCCGACTTACCGCAGTCATCGCGGCCGCCCTTTTCCTGGCAGGCTGTCCAAGTCGGGCCCCGCAAACGCCGCCCGCCAATATACAGGACGAAGCGAGCGCCAGCTCCGATTACTACCTGCAGCAGTTGCAGCAAAGCAGCGATGATAACAAGGCTGACTGGCAATTACTTGCTATTCGCGCCTTGCTGCGTGAAGGAAAACTGCCGCAGGCCGGCGACCAGTTGAGTCAACTGCCGAAAAATCTCAGCGGCGCGCAGCAGACTGAACGCCAGTTGCTGACTGCCGAACTGCAGATCGCCAACAAAAGCTACGTCAGCGCCCGCAGCACGCTGGGCCACCTGGACAGCGGTTCGCTGTCGCCGAATCAGAAGGTGCGCTACTACCAGGCGCAAATCGCCGCCAATCAGGGCAAAGCGTCGCTGCCCTTGATCCGCGCCTATATCGCTCAGGAGCCGTTGCTGACCGGCAAACCGCACCAGGACAACCTGGATCAGACCTGGCAGGCGCTGCTGCAGCTGACGCCGCAGGAGATGAACAGCCTGGTGATCAACGCCGACGAGAACGTGCTGCAAGGCTGGCTGGATCTGCTGCGCGTCTATCAGGACAACAAGCAGGATCCCGATCTGCTGAAGGCCGGCATCAAAGACTGGCAGAACCGTTATCCGAAGAACCCGGCGGCCAAAACGCTGCCGGCTCGCCTGAACCAGGTGCTGAACTTCACCCAGGCCTCCACCTCGAAAATCGCCCTGCTGCTGCCGTTGAACGGCCAGGCGAAAGTGTTTGCCGACGCCATCCAGCAAGGCTTCGAAGCGGCGAAAAACGGCGGTTCCATGCCGGCGCCGCAGCCTCAAGCCGCGCAACCGGCCAACGCGCCGGCCCAAACGGCGCCGGCCGATCAGGCCGCCACGGGCGACATCAACGCCAACGGCGCGGTCAGCCCTTCGGCGCAAGAGAGCCAGCCTGCCGTGACCGCCGCGCAACCCGCTGCGCCGTCCAGCGCGCCGATAACGCCGCTGCAGGCCGCCAACGCGCAAGTCAAAGTGTACGACACCACCAGCCAGCCGCTGGCCGCCTTGCTGAGCCAGGCGCAGCAGGATGGCGCCACCCTGGTGGTCGGGCCGCTGCTGAAAGAGAACGTCGATCAGTTGTCCGCCAGCACCACCACGCTGAACGTGCTGGCGCTCAACCAGCCGGAAACGCCGAAGGACAACCTGAACATCTGTTACTTCGCCCTGTCGCCGGAAGATGAAGCGCGCGACGCCGCTCGCCACATCTGGGAACAGCAGAAGCGTCAACCGCTGCTGCTGGTGCCGCGCGGCGCCTTCGGCGATCGCGTCGCCAAGGCCTTTAACCAGGAATGGCAGAAGCAAGGCGGGCAAACCGTGCTGCGTCAGGACATCGGCTCCGCCGGCGAGCTGCGCCAGATGGTGAACAGCGGCGGCATCCGCATGACCGGCACGCCGATGTCGAGCGCCCCGGCGCCGCAGAGCGTGACCATCGCCGGGCTGACCATTCCGGCGCCGCCGAGCGACGTGCCCGCCGCAACCGGCGGCGTCGACGCGGTGTATATCGTCGCCACGCAGTCTCAGTTGACGCTGATCAAACCGATGATCGACATGGCCACCAGCTCGCGCGGCAAGCCGGCGATGTACGCCAGCTCGCGCAGCTACCAGGCCGGCGCCGGCCCGGACTTCCGTCTGGAAATGGAAGGCCTGCAGTTCAGCGATATCCCGCTGCTGGCCGGTTCAAACCCTCAGCTGTTGCAGCAGGCCAGCGCGCGCTTCCGCAACGACTACTCGCTGGTGCGCCTGTATGCGATGGGGATGGATGCCTGGACATTGGCCAACCACTTTGCTGAAATGCGCCAGCTGCCGGGCTTCCAGGTTTCCGGCACCACCGGTATGCTGAGCGCGTCGCCGAACTGCGTGATCAACCGTAAGCTGCCTTGGCTGCAATACCGTCAGGGCACGGTCGTTCCGGTCTCTTGAACCCACGCGCCTCAGGGGCGGGCTATGAGTTACTGGCCCGCCGTCACCTGGAACACGCCGGGCTCACCTTCTGCGCCGCCAACGTCGCGGTGCGCGGTGGTGAGCTCGACCTCATCATGCGCGACGGCGCTACCTGGGTATTCGTCGAAGTGCGCTACCGCCGCAACGACGCCTTCGGCGGCGCGGCCGCCAGCGTCACCTTTCGCAAACAACGGCGGTTGCTGCACGCCGCCGCCGTTTGGCTAGCGGGGCGCGGAGCCAGTTTTGACACATCATCTTGCCGTTTTGATGTTTTGGCCATTACCGGTAGCCAGTTAGAATGGATACCCAACGCCTTCAATGCGGATTAATCGGGGTTTTGCGGCGCAGACCGGCCCTTTGACTTAGTGGATTAATACAACGTGCTGGATAGAATTAAAGTCTGTTTTACCGAAAGCATCCAAACCCAGATCGCGGCGGCGGAAGCATTGCCGGACGCCATTTCCCGCGCTGCGATGACGCTGGTTCAATCCTTACTCAACGGCAATAAAATCCTGTGCTGCGGCAACGGCACCTCGGCGGCCAACGCGCAGCACTTCGCCGCCAGCATGATCAACCGTTTTGAAACCGAGCGCCCCAGCCTGCCGGCCATCGCCCTCAACGCCGACAACGTGGTGCTGACGGCAATCAGCAACGATCGGCTGCACGACGAAGTGTACGCCAAGCAGGTGCGCGCGCTCGGGCACACCGGCGACGTGCTGCTGGCGATTTCCACCCGCGGCAACAGCCGTGATATTGTGAAAGCGGTCGAGGCGGCCGTCACGCGCGATATGACCATCGTCGCGCTCACCGGCTACGACGGCGGCGAGCTGGCCGGGCTGCTCGGCCAGCAGGACGTCGAGATCCGCATCCCGTCGCACCGCAGCTCACGCATTCAGGAAATGCATATGCTGACCGTAAACTGCCTGTGCGACCTGATAGACAACACGTTATTCCCCCACCAGGACGATTAAGGAACTGAGATGAAGCTAAAAGCCACATTTGCAGTGCTGTCCAGCGCCCTGCTGTTGCAAGGCTGTATCGCCGGCGTCGTCGTCGGCAGTGCGGCCGTCGCCACCAAAACCGCCACCGACCCGCGCAGCGTCGGGACCCAGGTGGATGACGGCACGCTGGAAGCCAGGGTCGAAAACGCCCTGAGCAAAGACCAGCAGTTGAAGAAAGATGCCCGGGTGGTCGCCACCGCCTATCAGGGCAAGGTGCTGTTGACCGGCCAGTCGCCTAACGCCGATCTCACCGCGCGCGCCAAGCAGATCGCCATGGGCGTGGAAGGCACGAGCGAAGTGTATAACGAAATCCGTCAGGGCACGCCGGTCAGCCTGAGCACCGCGTCCTCCGACACCTGGATCACCACCAAGGTGCGTTCGCAGCTGTTGACCAGCGATACGGTGAAATCGTCCAACGTGAAGGTCACTACCGAAAACGGCGAAGTGTTCTTGCTGGGCCTGGTCACGCAGCAGGAAGGGCAGTCGGCGGCGCAGATCGCCAGCCAGGTCAGCGGCGTGAAGCACGTCACCACCGCCTTTACCTATGTGAAGTAATCCGCTTGGCGGGAACGGCGCCCTGCCGTTCCCGCCCGTTTAATCCAGCGAGTTCTCGCGTAAAAACGCTTCCCCGCCCAGCTGCCGCATCTGGCGCATGATCCACTGTTGACGCTGCACCACATAGCCGGACGGCGCATCGGCCCTGAAACGATGCGGATTCGGCAATACCGCCGCCAGCAGCGCCGCCTCGGCCGCGCTCAGCCGTTTAGCCGGCTTATGGAAAAAGCGCTGTGAAGCCTCCTCCACGCCGAATACTCCGTCACCGAACTCGACGATGTTCAGATACACCGTCAGAATGCGCCGTTTGGTCCACACCAGCTCGATGCCCGACGTCAATCCGGCCTCCAGCCCTTTGCGCAGCCAGCTGCGGCCATCCCACAGAAACAGGTTCTTGGCGGTTTGCTGCGACAGCGTGGACGCGCCGCGGATACGCGTCGGGCGCTTCTCGTTGTGGCTGAGCGCCTTTTCAATGGCCGCCACGTCGAAGCCCCAATGGTCTGGAAACTTCTGATCCTCCGCCGCCATCACCGCCAGCGCCATTTGCGGCGAGATGTCGTCCATCGACACCCAGTCCGAATGGGCGACGTAGCCGAAGTCGCCGTTCAGCCAGGCGCTGACTTGCCGCTCCGCCATCACGGCGGAAAACGGCACCGGCAGGAAGGCGAAGAGCACAATGCCCAACGCCCACAGACCGAGGATCGCGATGACGCCGCGCTTCAGCCAATACCACGGGCGCAGCCGCCGCCATCCGCCGAGCGATTTTCTCATTCGGCCAGTTCCAGCACCCGCGCCACCAGCTTATCGATGCCGAGGGCCGCCTGCGCGATCGACGGCGCCAGCATATAGGCCGGCGTGGTCACGATCTTGTGATCGCTGTCCACCACGATGTCGTCCACCGGGCAAATCACCGGTTCGCCGCCCATGGCGTCAATCACTTCTCCCAGGTCCGGATCGTTGCCAATGGTCAGCCGCGCTTGTTGATCCAGCAGTTTCGGCAACAGCGCCGGCGCGATGCACATCAGGCCAATTGGTTTGTTGGCCTTATGCATCTCGCGCGTCAGGCGCGCCAAATCTTCATCGACCCAACATTCCGCGCCGGCTTCGGCGAAATTGCTGAGGTTCTTGGCGGCGCCAAAGCCGCCGGGCACGATCAGCGCATCCAACTGCGCGGCCTCCGCCAGCGCCAGCGGCTGCACCGCGCCGCGGGCAATGCGCGCCGACTCAATCAGGACATTGCGCGTCTCCGCCATCTCATCGCCCGATAAGTGATTAATAACATGGCGTTGTGGTTTATCAGGCGCAAAGCACACCGCCTGCGCGCCGGCACGATCCAACGCCAGCAGCGTCAGCACCGCTTCATGGATCTCCGTACCGTCATAAACGCCGCTGCCGCTGAGGACTACACCCACCTTTTTCATCACTCTTACTCCTGTCGCTGCTGTCAACTGGTTCGTGCTCGGAGTTGACAAACACTAATCTACATCACACATTTTAATGAATCTTCTAACAAGAGCGCTTACATTTGCTATGTTGTTGGCTGTATGATGTTTAGGAATTCGCTACAACCTGCTCGACCAGAACACTGAAACCAATACGCAGGTTCACAATTTCCCTGGTGTTGGCGCAATATTCGCGCACCCCGGCTTAGGTCGGGGTCATTTTTTTTCAGCGTTCTCTACCCAAGCCCGCAGTACCTGCACGTCGTTGCGCCACTCTTGCTTCAACTCATCCACCCAGTCCTGCACGTTATCCCACCAGGCCGGCAGCGTCGGCGTTTGAATCTGCTGCGCCAGCTGCTGCAGATGGCGCAGACCGACCGAACCGGCGGCGCCCTTGATCTTGTGCCCTTCCTCGGTGATGCCTTTTTGATCGCGCGCCGTCATGTTGGAGTCCAGCACCGCCAGATAGCCCGGCATCATCTGTTCGAACATCTCCAGGCTTTGGTGGATCAGCTGTGGGCCAACCAAATCCATGTACTGCTCCAGCATCGCGGTATCGAGTAACGACTCATTAATCTGCATCGCCTTGTGCTCCGTTTTCTTTGAAGTGTGAGAAGGTTGATGATCCCAATAGTGTTTGATGACCTGGGTCAATGCCGGCACCGACAGCGGCTTGCTCAGCACATCGTCCATGCCCGCCTCGAGGTACTCTTTTTTGTCTTTCAGCACGTTGGCGGTCAGGGCCACCAGCGGCGGCAGCGCCTGCCCGGCGTAGCGCTCACGCAGCGCCCGGGCGATGTCCAGCCCGGTCATGTCCGGCAGTTGAATGTCCAGCAGCACCAGATCGAACTCGTCCGGATCGAACATCACCAGCGCATCGTGGCCGTTCATCGCCACCTCGACGCTGTTGCCCAGCTTCTCCAGCACCGAGCGCGCCACGATCACGTTCAGTTCGATATCCTCCACCAGCAGGATGTGCAGCGCCGGCAACGGCAGCTCCTCTTCCTCCGGCGCCGCGCTGACGGCTTCCTGCACCGCCGGCGCCTGGATGGTCAGAGTGAAGCAAGAACCGTGCCCCTGTTCGCTGCGCACGGTGATGTCGCCGCCCATGCTCTGCGCCAGCCGCTTGGAGACCGCCAGCCCGATGCCGGTGCCGGTGGCCGGGCGGCCGCCGCGCTGATCTTTCACTTGGTAATACATGGCGAAGATCTTGTCCTGCTCGTCCTGCGGGATGCCCATGCCCGAGTCTTCCACCTCGAACACCAGCTTCTCCTGCGCCTCGCGCCGCACGCGCACCACGATTTGCCCCTGCTGGGTGAATTTCACCGCGTTGCCGATCAGGTTCCACAAAATCTGCCGCAGGCGCGTACCGTCGGTCACGATCTGCTGCGGCAGCGGCGTTTGCGGCTCCATGATGAACTGCAGCCCTTTCGGCTGCGCCAGCAGGCCGGAGAGATTCTCCAGATCCGCCAGGAAACCGGTGAAGTCCACCGGCTGGTTGTCGAGCTGCACCTTGCGCCGCTCGAGCTTGTCCATTTCGATAATGTCGTTGAAGATATTGCCGAGGGTGATGGCGCTGACGTGAATGGTCTTCAGGTATTTCAGCTGCTCGTCGTTCAGCTCGGTATCGAGCAGGATGCGGCTCAGGCCGACGATGCCGTTAAGCGGCGTACGCAGCTCGTGGCTGATGGTGGAGATAAAGGTGGTCTTCTCCCGGCTGGCGTTCTCCAGCGCGTCCTGGTAGCGCTTACGCTCGGTAATATCGCGGCCGAAGCCCATCAGCCCGTGGCGTTTGCCCACCCGGTCGTAAAACGGCACCTTGCGCAGTTCGAAACAGGCCTTGCGGCCGTCGGGATACACCAGCCATTGTTCGTAGGTCAGCGAGACATTGTGGCGGAACACCTTCTCGTCGGTCTCAATGACCTTTTCGGCGATCTCCTGGCCGTAGACGTCGAACGGCGTCAGGCCGATCAGCTGCTTCTCGCTCTTGCCGGTCAGCAGCTCCATCGCGCGGTTGCAGCCGGAGAACTCTTTGTCTTCGTTGCGGTAGTAGACCAGGTCCGGCGAGGCGTCGAGGAAGGAACGCAGCAGCGCCGACTGCTGGCCCAGCTCAACCTGCGCCAGCTCGCGCTGTTCCATCTCTTCCGTCAGCTTCTCCATCACCTGCAGGCGCTCTTCTTCCGCCTTGATGCGATCGGCGATCTCCTGATTCAGCTGACTGATATTGTCTTTGAGCTGCTGATTGAGCTCCAGATCGCGGTGGCGCATCTCTTCCAGCTTGTCCACCAGCCGCGCCAGCCGTTGGCGCGACTCCTCCAGCTGCTCCACCACCACCGAGAGGAAGTAGACCGCCCACGGGGTGATCAACAGGCCGAAGAAGATTGAACGCACCACGTCGATGCTTTCCACTTCGCCGCGCAGCAGCATGGTCACCGCCATCTGCACCACCATCGCCAGCACCACCAGCGCCGAGGCCAGCAGCAGCGAGAAGCGCACCAACCCCAGTTTCACCATTAAATCAACGTAGTACTGGGCCAACACCCGGATTTGCTTCATAGCGGCTCCCATCAGACACAATCTTTTGAATCATACCGTAAATTTTTCCGCCGTGTCTGAGAGTCAAGTCCTGCTAACGGAAAATAGCGGCTCTGGCGTGCATCGGGCGGTTCATTGCCGTCGACACCGTGGAAAAGCACGTTGATCAATCCGCTCATACTTAGGGATTAATCACTTGTAACTAAAAGACTTTTTATGTGACGCACCCCACACCTCAGCCGCTTGAGAAGGCCTTTCTGTTAATATATTAATGATGCACCGTGCATGACGCATGCTTTAGCAGACACGGATAGCGAAGCCCTGAGGCTTGAAGTAAGGGAAAGGATGTTATCCCGCGGTTTACTTTCACCGGCAGCAGCGTTGTGGCCAGCCCGGCAGGCTTCCTCATTTCCCTGACGTGAGGATTGACCATGTTAACCATCTATCGCATTACCCTGTTCGTCCTGTCTTTGACCGTTATTTTGCCCCTGAAGGCCGCCACTGCCGTGACCGGCTACCTGAATGCAGAGCAACGGCAAATCGCCACGCTGTTGCCGCCGCCGCCTTCAACGGATACGCCGCAGAATCGGGCGGATCTGCAGGCGGTTCTGGCCATTCAGGCTAACCGCACGGCGGAACAAATCGCCAAAGCCAAGCGGGACGACCACCTGGAAGACGCCGCCTTCCCCTTCGCCCGCGAGATCTTCGGCCCGACCTTTACCGTCGAACGCCATCCGCTCACCGCCTCCCTGTTCCGCCGGGTCTATCAGGACTTTGAACAAAGCCTGATGCCCGCCAAGGCCTTCTATGGCCGCCTGCGCCCCTATGAGGCCGACAGCCGCGTGAAACCGCTGCTGCCGCCGCCGGAAGGCGATTCCTACCCTAGCGGACACGCGATGGACAGCTACCTGACGGCACTCCTGTTGGCGCAGATGGTGCCGGAAAAACGCAGCGCGCTGTTTGAGCGGGCGGCAAGCAATGCGCAAAGCCGGGTGATTGCCGGCGTTCACTACCCGAGCGATCTGGAAGGCGGCAAGTTGGCGGCGACGGCGCTCGCCGCACGACTGCTGGCGAATCCGCAGCTGCAGGCCGATCTGCAGCGCGCCCGCGTGGAGGTGCGCGCCAACCTGCAGTTATAACGTCGGTGAATAATGCAGGGCGGCATCCAGCGCGCTGCCCTGCCCGCCGTATTGCTGCAGATAAGCGCCCACCGCCTGCATGCCGCGCCAGCGGTTTTCGCACCACAGCGGCGCCAGTAGCGTAGGCCGACGGGCGCTGGCGGACAGGCGGTGATACACCACCTCGCCCGGCGTGTGGCGGATCATCTCCCCGGCGCTGACGGCGTAATCTTCCAGCGCCAGTTCGGGCAAGCGCCCGGCGCGCCACGCGCGGGCCAGGGTGCTGCCGGTAACAACGTGCAGCGGATGCAGCTTGATGCCATCCACGCCGCTCTCCACCACCCGCTGCAGCGTGAGCAGATGATCGCGCTGGGTTTCTCCCGGCAGCCCGACGATCAGATGGCAGCACACCTTCAGCCCGCGCTGCCGAGCCCTTTGCGCGGTCTGCTGATAGCAGCGGAAATCATGGCCGCGGTTGATGCGTTTGAGCGTTTTATCGTGCGCCGTCTGCAGCCCCAGTTCCAGCCACACTTCATAACCCTCTTCGCGATACCCCGTCAGCAGATCCAATGCGGCGGGCGGCACGCAGTCCGGCCGGGTGCCGACGCACAGGCCGACCATGTCGCTCTGCGCCAACGCCTGCCGATACATCGACGCCAGCAGTTCGACCTCCGCATAGGTGCTGGTATAGGCCTGAAAATAGGCCAGATAGCGCCGCGCCCGGTCGACCCGCGCGGCCTGTTGCGCCAGCTGTTCGGCGATACTCTGCCGCTGCATCGCCTCATCGGCGAACGAAGCGACGTTGCAGAACGTACAGCCGCCGCGCCCCAACGTGCCGTCGCGGTTAGGGCAGCTGAATCCGCCGTGCAGCGTGAGTTTATGGATCTTTTCGCCATGGCGGCGCTGGAGATCTGCGCCAAACATATTGACTAATTGCGGCAACTGCATAATCTTGGTGATTCTCTGTGTTCAAAGCCGCGATGCTAATAAGAAACGGCTTTTCCCGCGATGACAGAGATCAACGCTTTCCCCGCAAGGCGCCACCAGGCATAACTATTCATCATAAACGCAAATCAATTCACTATAATTCTGATGAATTATTCTAATCGTCACGCAACCGTTAACGGCAATATGACAACACGGTGAAAAATAGTCATAAACATCAACTAAGCAATATCTTATAGAATAAAACTCTGCCATTAACCCCCGCACTAGCATGGTGCAGAGATTAAGGGGTTGCACTATAGTGAGACAGCTCACACTTCTGCGGGGATCGGCGTTGCCCCACGATAGTGCAAAAATGCATTAAACACCTTATTTTTCAAATAAATAAATACCATAAATTCGATAAGAATCTATCTTAAGCCCACATTTGACCTGCGAATTCTTTCTCGCTAAGTTGGAAGTCCGCTGGAAGCTTTCTGGACGGGCAAACGTCTCGTCATATTTATGCAGTAATTGAAGACTCCCTCTTAAAACAAGTCCTATACCACTTGTGAGACCGTCACGAGAGGCCATTGATGGAGGGCGGAAAAGCAGATTGGCGGGGTTAACTTGCTGATTGGACTTCTGCCTGAAATTGGGAAGCCCCCTCGCAGTAGGTTGTGAGAGTCACGCAGAGCCTGGGGAGGTTCACGATATGTTGTACGATAAATCCCAAGAGAGGGACAACTGTGGTTTCGGCCTGATCGCCCACATAGAAGGCGAACCTAGCCACAAGGTGGTGCGCACCGCCATTCACGCGCTGGCCCGCATGCAGCACCGCGGCGCGATCCTGGCCGACGGCAAGACCGGCGACGGCTGCGGCCTGTTGCTGCAAAAACCCGATCGCTTCTTCCGCATGGTGGCGGAAGAGCGCGGCTGGCGTTTGGCCAAGAACTACGCCGTCGGCATGATGTTCCTCAGCCAGAATGAAGAGGAAGCGCGCCTCAGTCGCCGCATCGTGGAAGAAGAGCTGCAAAACGAAACGCTGTCGATCGTCGGCTGGCGCGAAGTGCCGACCAACCCGGACGTGCTGGGTGAAATCGCCCTCTCCTCCCTGCCGCGCATCGAGCAAATCTTCGTTAACGCCCCGGCCGGCTGGCGCCCGCGCGATATGGAGCGCCGCCTGTTCGTGGCGCGCCGCCGCATCGAGAAACGCGTGCTGGACAACAGCTTCTACGTCTGCAGCTTCTCCAATCTGGTGACGATCTATAAAGGCCTGTGCATGCCTGCGGATCTGCCGCGCTTCTATCTCGATCTGGCGGACCTGCGCCTGGAATCGGCCATTTGCCTGTTCCACCAGCGCTTCTCCACCAACACCGTGCCGCGCTGGCCGCTGGCGCAGCCGTTCCGCTACCTGGCGCACAACGGCGAAATCAACACCATCACCGGCAACCGCCAATGGGCGCGTGCCCGTACCTACAAATTCCAAACGCCGCTGATCCCAGATCTGCAGGCCGCCGCGCCGTTCGTCAACGAAACCGGCTCCGACTCCAGCTCGCTGGACAACATGCTGGAGCTGCTGCTGGCGGGCGGGATGGATCTCATCCGCGCCATGCGCCTGCTGGTGCCGCCGGCCTGGCAGAACAACCCGGACATGGACGGCGATCTGCGCGCCTTCTTCGACTTCAACTCGATGCACATGGAGCCGTGGGACGGCCCGGCCGGCATCGTGATGTCCGACGGCCGCTACGCCGCCTGTAACCTCGATCGCAACGGCCTGCGCCCGGCGCGCTATGTCATCACCAAAGACAAGCTGATCACCTGCGCCTCCGAAGTCGGCATCTGGGATTACCAGCCGGATGAAGTGGTGGAAAAAGGCCGCGTCGGCCCCGGCGAGCTGATGGTGATCGACACCCGCAGCGGCCGCATCCTGCACTCGGCGGAAACCGACAACGATCTGAAAAGCCGCCACCCGTACAAAGAGTGGATGGAGAAAAACGTCAAACGTCTGGTGCCGTTCGAAGATCTGCCGGACGATCAGGTCGGCAGCCGCGAACTCGACGACGCACAGCTCGAAACCTACCAGAAACAGTTCGGCTACAGCAGCGAAGAGCTGGATCAGGTGATCCGCGTGCTGGGCGAGATCGGCCAGGAAGCCACCGGTTCGATGGGCGACGATACCCCGTTCGCCGTGCTCTCCAGCCGGCCGCGCATCGTTTACGACTATTTCCGCCAGCAGTTCGCGCAGGTCACCAACCCGCCGATCGATCCGCTGCGCGAAGCGCACGTCATGTCGCTGGCCACCAGCATCGGCCGTGAAATGAACGTGTTCTGCGAAGCCGAAGGCCAGGCGCACCGCCTGAGCTTCAAATCGCCGATCCTGCTGTACTCCGATTTCAAACAGCTCACCACGCTGGAAGGCGAATACTATCGCGCCGAGACGCTCGATCTGACCTTCGATCCGCAGCAACAGGATCTGGAGCAGACCATTCGCGCCCTGTGCGACGAAGCGGAACGCAAGGTGCGCGAAGGCGCGGTGCTGTTGGTGCTGTCCGACCGCGCCATCGCGCCCGGCCGCCTGCCGGTCCCGGCCCCGATGGCCGTTGGCGCCGTGCAAACCCGCCTGGTAGAGAAAAGCCTGCGCTGCGACGCCAACCTGATCGTTGAAACCGCCAGCGCCCGCGATCCGCACCACTTCGCCGTGCTGCTCGGCTTCGGCGCGACCGCCATCTACCCGTACCTGGCCTATGAAACCCTGGCCAAGCTGGTGGACAGCCAGGCGATCGACAAGAAATACCGCGACGTGATGCTGAACTACCGCAACGGCATCAATAAAGGCCTGTACAAGATCATGTCCAAAATGGGCATCTCGACCATCGCCTCTTACCGCTGCTCCAAGCTGTTCGAAGCGGTCGGCCTGCATCGCGATCTGGCGGATCTGTGCTTCCAGGGCGTGGTCAGCCGCATCGGCGGCGCCAGCTTCAGCGACTTCCAGCAGGATCTGCAGAACCTTTCCAAGCGCGCCTGGCTGAAACGCAAACCGCTGGAGCAAGGCGGCCTGCTGAAGTTCGTGCACGGCGGCGAATACCACGCCTACAACCCGGACGTGGTGAACTCGCTGCAAAAAGCGGTGCACAGCGGGGAATACAGCGACTATCAGGCCTACGCCAAGCTGGTGAACGAGCGGCCGGTCGCCATGCTGCGCGATCTGCTGGCCATCACGCCGAAAGGCGAACCGATCCCGGTCGATCAGGTTGAACCGGCGGAGTCGCTGTTCAAACGCTTCGACACCGCGGCGATGTCGATCGGCGCACTGAGCCCGGAAGCGCACGAGTCGCTGGCGATCGCCATGAACGGCCTCGGCGGCTTCTCCAACTCCGGCGAAGGCGGCGAAGATCCGGCGCGCTACCGCACCAACAAGGTGTCGCGCATCAAACAGGTGGCCTCCGGCCGCTTCGGCGTGACGCCGGCCTACCTGGTGAACGCCGACGTGATCCAGATTAAGGTGGCGCAGGGCGCCAAACCGGGCGAAGGCGGCCAGCTGCCGGGCGACAAGGTGACTCCGTACATCGCCAGACTGCGTTACTCGGTGCCGGGCGTAACGCTGATCTCCCCGCCGCCGCACCACGACATCTACTCGATCGAAGATCTGGCGCAGCTGATCTTCGACCTGAAGCAGGTCAACCCGAAAGCGGTGATCTCGGTGAAACTGGTTTCCGAGCCGGGCGTCGGCACCATCGCCACCGGCGTGGCGAAAGCCTATGCCGATCTGATCACCATCGCCGGTTACGACGGCGGCACCGGCGCCAGCCCGCTGTCCTCGGTGAAATACGCCGGCTGTCCGTGGGAACTGGGCCTGGTGGAAACCCAGCAGGCGCTGGTGGCCAACGGCCTGCGCCACAAGATCCGCCTGCAGGTGGACGGCGGCCTGAAAACCGGCGTCGACATCGTCAAGGCGGCGATCCTGGGCGCGGAAAGCTTCGGCTTCGGCACCGGGCCGATGGTGGCGCTGGGCTGTAAATACCTGCGCATCTGCCACCTCAACAACTGCGCGACCGGCGTTGCGACTCAGGACGACAAGCTGCGCCGCGATCACTACCACGGCCTGCCGGAACGCGTGACGAATTACTTCCAGTTTATCGCGCGTGAAACCCGCGAGATCATGGCGCAGCTGGGCGTGAGCCAGCTGGTGGATCTGATCGGCCGCACCGAGTTCCTGACCGAGCTGGACGGCATTTCCGCCAAGCAGAACAAGCTGGATCTGGCGCCGCTGCTGAAAACCGCCACGCCGCATCCGGGCAAAGCGGTGTACTGCACCGAAAGCAGCAACCCGGCGTTCGACAAGGGCTTGCTGAACAAAGAGCTGCTGGCGCAGGCGCAGCCGCATATCGAAGCGAAGCAGGGTAAAACCTTCTACTTCGACATTCGCAACACCGACCGCTCCGTGGGCGCCATGCTGTCCGGCGCAATCGCCGACGTGCACGGCGATCAGGGCATGGCGGCCGATCCGATCAAGGCGCACTTCTCCGGCACCGCCGGGCAGAGCTTCGGCGTCTGGAACGCCGGCGGCGTCGAGCTGACCCTGACCGGCGACGCCAACGACTATGTCGGCAAAGGCATGGCCGGCGGCAGCATCGCGGTGCGTCCGCCGATCGGCTCCGCCTTCCGCAGCCATGAAGCCAGCATCGTCGGCAACACCTGCCTGTACGGCGCCACCGGCGGCAAACTGTTCGCCGCCGGCCGCGCGGGCGAACGCTTCGCGGTGCGCAACTCCGGCGCCATCACCGTGGTGGAAGGCATCGGCGACAACGGCTGCGAATACATGACCGGCGGCATCGTCTGCGTGCTGGGTAAAACCGGCATCAACTTCGGTGCGGGCATGACCGGCGGCTTCGCCTACGTGCTGGACGAAGACGGCGAGTTCCGCAAGCGCGTGAACCCGGAGCTGGTGGAAGTGCTGGATGTCGATCAGTTGGCGATCCATGAGGAGCACCTGCGCGGCCTGATCACCGAACACGTGCAGGCGACCGGATCTTCCCGCGCGGAAGAGATCCTGGCCAACTGGCCGGAGTGGGCGCCGAAGTTCGCCCTGGTCAAACCGAAGTCCAGCGATGTCAAAGCGCTGTTGGGTCACCGTAGCCGTTCCGCAGCCGAGCTGCGGGTGCAGGCGCAGTAAGAGGTAGGTCATTAATGAGCCAGAACGTTTACCAATTTATCGACCTGCAGCGTGTTGATCCGCCAAAGAAACCGCTGAAGATCCGCAAAATCGAGTTCGTCGAGATCTACGAACCGTTTTCGGAAACCCAGGCCAAGGCCCAGGCGGACCGCTGTCTGTCCTGCGGCAACCCGTATTGCGAGTGGAAGTGCCCGGTGCACAACTACATCCCGAACTGGCTGAAGCTGGCCAACGAAGGCCGCATCATGGAAGCGGCGGACCTGGCGCATCAGACCAACAGCCTGCCGGAGGTGTGCGGCCGCGTGTGCCCGCAGGATCGCCTGTGCGAAGGCTCCTGCACCCTGAACGACGAATTCGGCGCGGTCACCATCGGCAATATCGAGCGCTACATCAGCGATAAGGCCATCGAAATGGGCTGGAAGCCGGACATGTCGCACGTGCAGCCGACCGGCAAGCGCGTGGCGATCGTCGGCGCCGGCCCTGCCGGGCTGGCCTGCGCCGACGTGTTGACCCGCAACGGCGTCAAAGCGGTGGTGTATGACCGTCATCCTGAGATCGGCGGCCTGCTGACCTTCGGCATCCCGGCCTTCAAGCTGGAAAAGGAAGTGATGGTCAAACGCCGCGGCATTTTCAGCGAGATGGGCATCGAATTCCAGCTGAACACCGAAGTGGGCAAAGACGTCAGCATGGAGACCTTGCTGAGCGAGTACGATGCGGTATTCCTCGGCGTCGGCACCTATCAGTCGATGCGCGGCGGCCTGGAGAACGAGGAAGCGCAGGGCGTGTACGACGCGCTGCCGTTCCTGATCGCCAACACCAAGCAGCTGATGGGGTATGAAGCCGATCAGCACGAGCCTTACGTCAGCATGGAGGGCAAGCGGGTGGTGGTGCTGGGCGGCGGCGATACCGCCATGGACTGCGTGCGCACCTCGGTGCGCCAGGGCGCGACGCAGGTCATCTGCGCCTACCGCCGCGACGAAGCCAACATGCCGGGCTCCAAGCGCGAAGTGAAGAACGCCCGGGAAGAAGGGGTGGATTTCCAGTTCAACCTGCAGCCGCTGAGCATCGAACTAAACAGCGCCGGCCGCGTGGCCGGGGTGAAAATGGTGCGCACCCAGCTGGGCGCGCCGGATGCCAACGGCCGTCAGGCGGCGGAGCAGGTACCGGGTTCCGAACACGTGATCGACGCGGACGCGGTGGTGATGGCGTTCGGCTTCCGCCCGCACCGCATGGACTGGCTGGCGGCGCACGACGTGCAGCTCGATAAACAGGGCCGCATCCTGGCGCCGGAGGGCAGCGACAACGCGTTCCAGACCAGCAACCCGAAAATTTTCGCCGGCGGCGACGCGGTGCGCGGCTCCGACCTGGTGGTGACAGCGATTGCCGAAGGCCGCAAAGCGGCAGATGGCATCATGAACTACCTGGAAGTGTAAACCTTCCGTACCATCGGAGGCCCGGCATATTGCCGGGCCTCCGTTTTTAGCCTGCCACGCTTTGTCACCCCTCCCCCTCTCCTCACCGTCTCAACGCGCTATAGTATTGAGTTGGCACCATTGCGGGGCGCGGCTGCGCCTGACACCGAAATAAGGATAGCGAACATGAAATGCTCCATTTCCCTGTTGGCCGGCGCGCTGCTGGCCGTCAGTTTCAGCGCTTCAGCCATGGCGCTGGATTCGCAGGAGGTTGGTTACAATATCGAAGCGCGCGGCGCGCGGCCGGCCGTGGCTCAGTTAGGCAAGGCCGGGCAGTTCAACGCCGTGGAAAACAGCATCCGGCTGGGGGACGACAATTGGATTGCCCTGGCGCCCAAGCTGGCCGGCGGCGGCAATGCCGGCTTTACCGCCGGCATCAAATCGGCCCTCTCCGCCGCCCTGATCTACAATCCGGCGGCGGTGTTGCGGGCGCTCAACAAAGGCAACGATCTGCCGCTCAATGACATTTGCACCGCGCCGCCGGAAGTGCAAGGCGACACCGCCGTCACCAGTTTCCGCCAGCGCGCAACCCGCGCCTTGTCCACCGTGCGCGTAGGCGATCTCAGCGCGCCGCGCGATGCCTGCATTGCCGCCTTGAAAGGCTGATTCATTTCTGCCGGGCAAAAAAAAGCACCCCATGAGGTGCTTTTTCGTTTGTTCGCGCGGGCTTATTTCACCACGCGCAGCGCCGGGCGGCCACCGCGCGGCGGCTGCGGCGGTTCGTCGTCCGGGCCGTTGTCTTCCGCGGTGTCCGGGCGATCGCCGTCGATCACCGACATCAGCGTTTCCGAAGGGATCGTCTCATTGTCCAGGCCTTCGAACACGCCTTCGCTCTCGTCGTAGGCGGCTTCCGGTTCGAACATCGTGCCGGCACCGTTTTCACGCGCATAGATCGCCAACACGGCGGCCATCGGCACCGAAACCTGACGCGGCACGCCGCCGAAGCGCGCGTTGAACTGCACGTCTTCGTTGCCCAACGCCAGGTTGCCTACCGCGCGCGGCGCGATATTCAGCACGATCTGGCCGTCACGTGCGAACTCCATCGGCACCTGCACGTCCGGGCGAGTCACGTCGACCACCAGGTGCGGCGTCAGCTGGTTATCCAGCAGCCAGTCGTAGAACGCCCGCAGCAGATACGGGCGACGCGGCGTCATCTGAGACATGTCCATCGCGCTTAGCCCCGGGTCTGCAGGCGCATTTCACGCTCGGCTTCTGTCAGGGAAGCCAGGAAGGCGTCGCGTTCGAAGACGCGGGTCATGTAGCCTTTCAGCTCTTTGGAGCCGGCACCGCTCAATTCGATGCCCAGCTGCGGCAGACGCCACAACAGCGGCGCCAGGTAGCAATCCACCAGGCTGAACTCTTCGCTCATGAAATACGGCGTCTGACCGAAGATCGGCGCGATCGCCAGCAGCTCTTCACGCAGTTGGCGACGGGCGGATTCCGCTTCCTGGCCGCTGCTCTTCTCGATCTTGTCCATCAGCGAGTACCAGTTCTTCTCGATGCGCAGCATCATCAGACGGCTCTCGCCACGGGCAACCGGGTAAACCGGCATCAGCGGCGGGTGCGGGAAACGCTCATCCAGGTATTCCATGATGATGCGGGATTCATACAGGGTCAGTTCGCGATCGACCAGCGTAGGCACCGTCTGGTAAGGGTTGAGGTCAATCAGATCTTGCGGCAGGTTATCCATTTCGACCTGCTCGATCTCGACGCTGACACCTTTCTCCGCCAGTACGATGCGTACTTGATGGCTAAAAATGTCGGTCGGGCCAGAGAACAGCGTCATTACCGAACGTTTGTTGGCAGCGACAGCCATGAAAACCTCCAAGTTATCTAGAAAATACTGCGAATAGCCAACTGACAGGCTGCTATCCTGAATAATCTTGCCGCAGGCCGGCAGCACGCAGCGCGACCCGAGCCCATGAAAAACCGGCCCAGGGGGTCAACTGCACGGCGAACAGGCGCAAAAGTGGGTGATAGTTTACCAGATTTTGCTTGTTTTGTGGGGGCGGTGCGGCGAATTCATGTTGAATTGTCTGATATGCCACAGATTTTAGTCGGGGATGGCGGATTTCAGGCATAAAAAAACCCGGTGAAGCACCGGGTTTTTTGCGTAAATCGCACTGCCGAAGCAGCGAAAATTAACGCTTGGAGAACTGCGGACGACGACGTGCTTTACGCAGACCGACTTTCTTACGTTCAACCTGACGAGCGTCACGGGTGACGAAGCCAGCTTTACGCAGTTCAGAACGCAGAGTCTCATCGTATTCCATCAGTGCACGGGTGATACCGTGACGGATAGCGCCAGCTTGACCGGAGATACCACCACCTTTAACGGTGATGTACAGATCCAGTTTGCCAACCATGTCGACCAGTTCCAGCGGCTGACGAACTACCATGCGGGCAGTTTCGCGACCGAAGTACTGTTCCAGGCTGCGCTGGTTGATAACGATGTTACCGTTGCCCGGCTTGATGAAGACGCGAGCGGCGGAGCTTTTGCGGCGACCAGTGCCGTAGTATTGATTTTCAGCCATTGCCATTAATCCCGATTAAATGTCCAGAACTTGCGGTTGCTGTGCCGCGTGATTGTGCTCGGTGCCCGCGTAAACTTTCAGTTTACGGAACATAGCACGACCCAGCGGGCCCTTTGGCAGCATGCCTTTAACCGCGATTTCAATCACGCGCTCAGGACGGCGGGCAATCATCTCTTCAAAGGTCGCTTGCTTGATACCACCGATGTGGCCGGTGTGGTGGTAGTACACTTTGTCTGTACGCTTGTTGCCGGTTACAGCAACTTTGTCAGCGTTCAGAACGATGATGTAATCACCGGTATCCACGTGCGGGGTGTATTCCGCTTTATGCTTGCCGCGCAGGCGACGAGCCAGTTCAGTAGCGAGACGGCCTAAAGTTTTACCATCTGCATCAACAACGTACCAGTCGCGTTTTACGGTTTCTGGTTTAGCTGTAAAAGTTTTCATTAGAAAGCTTACCCAATAATTAGTTACACGTTGGTGAACACCCAAACGCTCGAAAACAGTTGAGGCTCACACGACCATACAAGTCCAGCAAACCTACCCCTTCGAATAGCCATTGCCGGCACTATAAAGTTTTTGGGAAAAAAAACTTTGTTGTAACGTGGGGTCGCAAGATTATAGAGAAGTCGCTCACAAAGATCGAACGGTTTTTGAATGGAAAATAAATTTATCGCCGGCGGCAGGCAACCGGCGATAGGCCCGGCGGACTCAGGGCAGATGCGGCAGCTTGAGGTACTCTTCGCTCTGCATTTCCTGCAGGCGCGACAGGCAGCGCTGGTACTCGAACTTCAGCCTCTCCCCCTGGTAGATCTCGAACATCGACGCCTCGGCGCCGATCACCAGCTTGACGTGCCGCTCGTAGAATTCGTCCACCAGCGCCAGGAAACGGCGCGCGGTATTCTCTTTCAACGGCCCCATCACCTGCACATTATACAGGATCACGCTGTGATACAGCCGCGACAGCGCAATGTAATCCAGCTGGCTGCGCGCCTCTTCGCACAGCGTATGGAAATCCACCGCCAGCACGCCGTCCACCGAACGAATGGCCTGCAGCGGCCGATGGTTGATCTGCAGCACCGGCGCCTCCTCCCCCGCCTTGCCCGCCAGTTTGACGAACATCCGATCCAGGGTCGCGCGCGTCTGGTCGTTCAGCGGCGTCAGATAGAGGTGAGCCTGGGTCAGGGTGCGCAGACGATAGTCGATGCCGGCGTCGACGTTCATCACGTCGCAGAACTCGTTGATCAGATCGATAGCCGGCAGGAAACGCGCCCGCTGCAGGCCGTTGCGATACAGATCGTCCGGCGGGATGTTCGACGTAGCCACCAGCGTGATGCCGCGGGCGAACAGCGCCTGCAGCAGCGTGGCCAGCAGCATGGCGTCGGTGATGTCGGACACAAAGAATTCGTCGAAGCACAATACGTCGGTTTCGGCCTTGAAGCCGTCGGCGACGATGTCCAGTGGGTTTTCCTGCCCTTGCAGTTCGGTCAGCTCTTCATGCACCCGCAGCATGAAGCGGTGGAAGTGCAGACGCATTTTGCGATCGCCCGGCAGGCTGTGGAAGAACATGTCCATCAACCAGGTTTTTCCGCGCCCGACGCCGCCCCACATATACAGCCCCTGCACCGGGCGCTGCGGCGCCGTTTCGCCGCCTTTGCCCAGCAAACGGCTGAGCTTGCCGCGCAGCCCGCCGGCCGGCGCGCTCGCCGCCGGTTTTTGCAGCAAGGCCTGATAAATGCGATCCAGTTGAGTGACGGCCCGGCGTTGAACCTCATCGGCCTGATATTCCCCCGCCTCCAGCGCCTGCTGGTAGCGAGATAACGGTGATAGTGCCTGCATCTGTTCGATGTTCCCTAAGAACGCTTAGAAATTATTTAGCCAACGTTGGCGGCAAGTTGATGCCGATTCGCACCGTTATCGCCACAAATGCCCGCTGCGGGCACCGCTGAAAACCCTGTAAACACTGGGTGGAAGCGCATCAGGATTCCACTCTGACAAGGTTAACGGTTATAGTGGATATTATTAAGTGAAAAATCCCTGCGGAACAACGAAGTCAAAATAGGAGTCATCATGACCTGGGAGTATGCGCTGATTGGTTTGGTCGTCGGTATCGTGATTGGTGCGGTGGCGATGCGTTTTGGCAACCGTAAATTACGTCAACAACAAGTCCTGCAGAACGAGCTGGACAAGAGCAAAACCGAGCTGGAAGAGTACCGTCAGGAGCTGGTCGGCCACTTTGCCCGCAGCGCCGAGCTGCTGGACAACATGGCGCGCGATTATCGTCAGCTGTATCAGCATATGGCGAAAAGCTCCAACAACCTGCTGCCGGATCTGCCGATGCAGGAGAACCCGTTCCGCTATCGCCTGACCGAAGCGGAAGCGGACAACGATCAGGCGCCGGTGGAAATGCCGCGCGACTATTCTGAAGGGGCCTCCGGCCTGCTGCGCGGCCAAAGCGCGCGCCGCGACTGATATCTCTTCTTCACCCGCGGGGCCACCCGCGGGTTTAACCCCGTTTGTGCCTTATTGACCTTCCTTCGCATTACCTTTACTGAACTTTGCACGCAAATTCACGGTCTTACCCTTCACTATGACAAGGTGATTGCCTTATCATCAAATTTTCATCGGCAGGTATTGAGAGAGTTATCATCAATGAAGAAAAAGTCGTTAATTCTTAGTGCATTGGCAATGAGCCTCGGCCTGGCGCTCAGCGCCGCACCGGTGGCCAACGCGGCCCTGCCCGTCGCCGTTCAGGGGCAGCCGCTGCCGAGCCTGGCGCCGATGCTGGAAAAAGTCTTGCCCGCCGTCGTGAGCGTGCATGTCGCCGGCACCCAGGTGCAGCGTCAACAGCTGCCGGAAGAGTTCAGACGCTTCTTCGGCCCCAATTTCCCCGGTCAGCAGCAGAGCTCTCGCCCGTTTGAAGGGCTGGGCTCCGGCGTCATCATCGACGCTGCCAAAGGCTACGTGCTGACCAACAACCACGTCATCAACAACGCCGATAAAATCCGCGTGCAGTTGAACGACGGCCGCGAACTGGACGCCAAACTGGTCGGCCGCGATGAGCAATCCGACATCGCCCTGCTGCAGCTCAGCGACACCAAAAACCTAACCGCCATCAAGATGGCCGATTCCGATCAGCTGCGCGTCGGCGACTTCGCCGTGGCGGTCGGCAACCCGTTTGGCCTGGGCCAAACCGCCACCTCCGGCATCATCTCGGCATTGGGCCGCACCGGCCTGAATCTGGAAGGGCTGGAAAACTTCATTCAGACCGACGCCTCGATCAACCGCGGCAACTCCGGCGGCGCATTGGTCAACCTGAACGGCGAGCTGATCGGCATCAATACCGCCATTCTGGCGCCGAGCGGCGGCAACGTCGGCATCGGCTTCGCCATTCCGAGCAATATGGCGCAGAACCTGAGCCAGCAGCTGATCGAATTCGGCGAAGTGAAACGCGGCCTGCTCGGCATCAAGGGCAGTGAAATGACCCCGGACATGGCCAAAGCCTTCAACACCGACGCGCAGCGCGGCGCCTTCGTCAGCGAAGTGCTGCCGAAATCCGCCGCCGCCAAGGCCGGCATCAAAGCCGGGGATATTCTGGTTTCCGTCGACGGCAAGCCGGTGAACAGCTTCGCCGAACTGCGCGCCAAGGTCGGCACCACCGCGCCGGGCAAAACCCTCAAGGTGGGCCTGCTGCGCGACGGCAAACCGCAGGAAGTCTCGGTCACGCTGGACAACAGCGAGAGCGCCTCGACCAATGCCGAAACGCTGTCTCCGGCGCTGCAGGGGGTTTCCCTCAGCAACGGCGCGCTCCCGAGCGGCGACAAGGGCGTGAAGGTGGAGAACGTGGATAAAGGCTCGACGGCGGCGCAAATCGGCCTGCAAAAAGGCGACGTGATCATCGGCGTCAACCGCCAGCGCGTGGACAGCATCACCGCGCTGCGCAAGGTGCTGGAAGCCAAACCGCCGGTGATGGCGCTCAATATCGTGCGCGGTAACGAAACCATTTATCTGCTGCTGCGTTAATTTGTGCAAAAACCGGGCTCGGTGACATACTGCGCCCGGTTAACTCATGCTATCCTCCGAACATCGTTCACCACACCACGAAAACTCCATGTTTGCTAAGCTCTTGCGTTCTGTCGTTATCGGTCTCATCGTTGCCGGCCTGCTGTTGGCCGCTCTGCCCGTGCTGCGCTCTTCCAACGGCCTGTTTGCAGAGAAAACCGAGAATACCAGCGACGAAACGCCGGTGAGCTACAACAAAGCGGTGCGCCGCGCCGCGCCCGCCGTGGTGAACATCTACAACCGCAACCTGAACGGCGCCGCCAACGTGCTGTCGCTCGGTTCCGGCGTGATCATGAACGAACGCGGCTATATCATCACCAACCGCCACGTGATCAAAGACGCTCAGCAGATCACCGTGGTGTTGCAGGATGGCCGCCGCTACGAAGCGCTGCTGGTCGGCTCCGACGGCCTGACCGATTTGGCGGTGCTGAAGATCGATCCCGGCAACCTGCCGGTGATCCCGACCAACAAAAATCGCGTTGCCCACGTCGGCGACGTGGTGCTGGCAATCGGCAACCCATACAACCTGGGGCAGACCGTGACTCAGGGCATCCTCAGCGCCACCGGGCGCATCAGTATGAGCACCACCGGCCGGCAGACATTCCTGCAGACCGATGCCTCAATCAACCGCGGCAACTCCGGCGGCGCGCTGGTCAACTCGCTGGGCGAGCTGATCGGCATCAATACCCTGACCTATGACAAAATCACCGACGGCGAAACGCCGGAGGGCCTCGGCTTCGCCATTCCGATCGAACTGGCCACCAAAATCATGGACAAGCTGATCCGCGACGGCCGCGTGATCCGCGGCTATTTCGGCATTCAGGGTAAGGAGATCATTCCGCTGCGTTCCTCCAATTCCGGCATCGATCGCCTGCAGGGCATCATCGTGACCGAAATCACGCCGAACGGCCCGGCGAGCAGCGCCGGTTTCCAGATCAACGACATCATCATCAACGTGGATAACAAACCGGCGGTGTCCGTGCTGGAGACCATGGATCAGGTGGCGGAGATCCGGCCGGGCACCGAGATACCGGTTATCGTGCTGCGCGACGGCAAGCGCATTACGTTGAAAATGACGGTGGGCGAATTCCCGGAAGACAACAATTAAAAAAGGGCCGGCATTGATAGCCGGCCCTTTGATTTTCATCCTGCCGACGCAGCCGCGCCGGCGCTAATGACTTACTCGCCTTTCACGCGCTCGATGTTAGCACCCAGCGCGCGCAGCTTGTCTTCAATACGCTCATAGCCGCGATCGATGTGATAGATGCGATCGACGACGGTCACGCCGTCGGCGATGCAGCCGGCGATCACCAGGCTGGCGGAAGCGCGCAGATCGGTCGCCATCACCTGAGCGCCGGACAGCTGCTCAACGCCGTGGCAGATCACGGTGTTGCTCTCGATTTCCGCGTGCGCGCCCATGCGGATCAGTTCCGGCACGTGCATGAAGCGGTTTTCGAAGATGGTCTCGGTGATGACGCCGGTGCCTTCCGCCACCAGGTTCAGCAGGCTGAACTGGGCCTGCATGTCGGTCGGGAAGCCCGGGTGCGGCGCGGTGCGCACGGTGACCGCTTTCGGGCGTTTGCCGTGCATGTCCAGGCTGATCCAGTCCTCGCCCACTTCGATATCGGCACCGGCTTCGCGCAGCTTGGCCAGCACCGCATCCAGCGTGTCCGGACGGGTGTTGCGGCACATCACTTTGCCACCGGAAACCGCGGCGGCGATCAGGAAGGTGCCGGTCTCGATGCGGTCAGGCAGCACGCGGTACACGCCGCCGCCCAGACGCTCGACGCCCTCGATGGTGATTTTGTCGCTGCCGGCGCCGCTGATCTTCGCGCCCAGCGTGTTGAGGAAGTTGGCGGTATCGACAATTTCCGGCTCACGCGCGGCGTTCTCGATAACGGTGGTGCCGGTCGCCAGGGTCGCGGCGCTCATGATGGTCACGGTCGCGCCCACGCTCACCTTGTCCATGACGATGTGCGCGCCCTTCAGGCGGCCCTCGACGGACGCCTTGACGTAACCTTCTTCCAGCTTGATCTCGGCACCCAGCTGCTCGAGGCCGGTGATGTGCAGATCGACCGGACGCGCGCCGATCGCACAGCCGCCCGGCAGGGAAACCTGACCGCGGCCGAAACGCGCCACCAGCGGCCCCAGCGCCCAGATGGAAGCGCGCATGGTTTTCACCAGATCGTAAGGGGCGCAGAAATCGTTCACGCCGCTGGCGTCCACGAAGACCGAACCGTTGCGCTCAATCTTGGTACCCAACTGGTTGAGTAGTTTAATGGTGGTGTCGATGTCCTTCAGCTTGGGGACATTCTGCAGCTCGACCGGCTCTTCCGCCAACAGGGCGGCGAACAGGATCGGCAGGGCGGCGTTTTTGGCCCCGGAAATAGACACTTCACCGCTCAGGCGGGTCCGACCCTGCACACGAAATTTATCCATCTGACTACTCTCTGTTATCTAATCTGAAGCTGCCCGCCCGGCAGGGCAAACAGCCTTAAAATCCGTTGAGTTTGCGGTCTCGCTGCCACTCTTCAGGGGTGTACGCCTTGATAGACAAGGCATGAATGCGGTTGTCCGCAATGTATTCCATCAGCGGTGCGTAAACCGTCTGCTGTTTTTTGACGCGGCTCATGCCGGCGAACAATTCGCCGACCACGATCGCCTGGAAATGGCTGCCGTCGCCCGTCACATGTACTTCATCCAGTGCCAATGCCTGCATCAGCACGTCTTTAATCTCGTTGGTTTCCATAGTATCCAGTTCTGCCGCTAAAGGATCATAAACAGCCTAGTATCTTAGTGGAATACGATGTTTTCTTAAACTAAAGAAAAAGCCCCTGCATAACAGGGGCTTTGTATCGTTTTACCACGCAAGGGCGGCGTAAAACGCCGCTAACCGGCGGTATCGACAGGCATTATCGCCTGCAGGTTGTAGAGCGCAATCAGCGTTTTCAGGCGCTCGGTGGCGCCGAAAATTTTCAGCGCGACGCCGCGCTCGCGCTGCTCTTCCTGCAGATGCAGCAACAGCGCCAGCCCGGCGGAGTCTACGCGCTGCAGTTGCGCCACGTCGATCGCGGTTTTATCCGCCATCAGCGCGTCGCGCTGCCGCCACAGCGGCTGCAGCGTTTCCCGGTCCAGTTCACCGCGCAGGATCAGCGTCTGCTGCTCTGATTCGAAGCTGAGCGCTGCCGACATCAGTTTTTCTTGTCCAGCGTGATAGGCTGCGCGGCGGCGGCCTGCAGCTGTTTGGTCAGGCCATCGATGCCCTGAGTACGCAGCGTGGACGCCCACTCGTTCTGCTTGGTGGTGATCATGCTGACGCCTTCGGCGATCATGTCATAGGCCTGCCAATAGCCGGTTTTGCTGTTCTTGCGCCATTGGAAATCCAGACGCACCGGCGGGCGGCCGCCGTTGTCGATGATGGTGACGCGAATGGCCACGATGTCGGCATTGCCCAGCGGCTGTTCAGGCGCGATCTGATAAGTCTGGCCGTGGTACATCGCCAGCGCCTGGCCGTAAGCCTGCTCCAGGTAAGCCTGGAAGGCGGTGAAGTAAGCTTCGCGCTGTGCAGGTGTCGCCTCTTTGTAGTAGCGCCCCAGCACCAGCGCGCCGGCGTATTTCACCTGCACGAACGGCATCAGTTCCTGATGCACGATGGAGCGCAGGTAGTTCGGGTCCTGCTTGATCTTCGGCTGTTCGTTCTTCAAACGGCTGAAGGTCTTCTGCGCCGCGTCTTGCATCATGCTGTAAGGATTGGTTTGGTCGGCTGCGCTCGCCAGCGGTGCAACCACCAGCAGAGCCACCATCAGTAAACGTTTAAACATGCAGGTATCCTCTCTTAATGATTTGGAACAGCGGGTTGCGGTGCGGCACCGGCAGCCGGCTCAGCGGCCGCGTCTCCCGGTTTGGCGCTGTCCTGACCGCCGCTTTTATACAGGAACTGGCCGATCAGGTCTTCCAAAACCATGGCTGATTTGGTGTCCTGAATGGTGCCGCCGTCTTTCAGGATGGCGGTGCCCATATCAGGATCTTCGAAGCCCACGTTAAGCGCCAGATATTGCTCGCCCAGCAGGCCGGAGGTGCGGATCGCCAGCGAGCTGGTATCCGGGATTTGGTCGTACTTTTTCTGGATATCCAGCGCCACGCGCGGCGTGTAGGTTTTCGAATCGAGTTCGATGTCCGCCACGCGGCCGATCACCACGCCGCCAATCTTCACCGGCGAACGCGGTTTCAGGCCGCCGATGTTGTCGAACGTCGCGTAAATGCGGTAGGTCGGCTCGCTGCCGATCGATTTAAGGTTCGCCACCTGCAGGCAGATAAACACGATGGCGCACAGCGCGATCAGCATAAATGCCCCAACCCAGATTTCACTCTTCTTCGTTTGCATCGAATCAATTCCCAAACATCAGTGCTGTCAGCACGAAATCCAATCCCAACACCGCCAGTGACGAATGCACCACGGTACGCGTCGTCGCCCGGCTAATCCCTTCAGAGGTAGGCACGGCGTCGTACCCGTTGAAAATGGCAATCCAGGTTACGGTAATGGCGAATACCACGCTTTTGATCAGGCAGTTGAGCAGATCTTTTTTCCACTCTACGGCGCCCTGCATCGCCGACCAGAAGAAGCCGCTGTCGATGCCCTTCCAGTCCACGCCGACCACCGAGCCGCCCCAGATGCCGATCGCCACGAAAATGATGGTCAACAGCGGCATGCTGATCAGCCCCGCCCAGAAGCGCGGCGCCACGATGCGCCGCAGCGGATCGACCGCCATCATTTCCAGGCTGGAGATCTGCTCCGTCGCCTTCATCAAGCCGATTTCCGCCGTCAGCGCGGAACCGGCGCGGCCGGCGAACAGCAGCGCCGTCACCACCGGCCCCAGCTCGCGCAGCAGCGACAGCGCTACCATCATGCCGAGGCTGGCCTCGGCGCTGTAGGTGGTGAGCACGATATAGCCCTGCAGGCCCAGCACCATGCCGATGAACAGCCCGGAGACCATGATGATGAGCAGCGACTGCACGCCGACGCTGTAGAGCTGTTTCAACAACAGCGGCCACTGCTTGCCGGGTTCCGGCCGGCCAATCAACGCGTTGAACAGCATCAACCCGGCGCGGCCGAAGCTGGCGCTGGTGTTGATGCCACTGCGCCCCAACGACGCTAACGCTCTTAATAACATGAGCTTATTTACTCCCTAAGCCTAGCAGTTCGGTCTGATAATCCCCGGCCGGATAGCGGAACGGCACCGGCCCATCCGCTATACCATCCAGAAACTGGCGCACGCGCGCATCAGGATTGTTCTGCAATTGCTGCGTGGTGCCTTCGGCGATCACCCGGTGATCGGCCACGATATAGGCGTAGTCGGCGATGCTCAGCACCTCCGGCACGTCGTGCGACACCACGATGCAGGTAATGCCCAGCGCATGGTTCAGCTCATCGATCAGCTTGACCAGCACCCCCATGGTGATCGGATCCTGGCCGACGAAAGGTTCGTCGAACATGATCATCTCAGGGTCCAGCGCGATCGCGCGCGCCAACGCCGCCCGGCGCGCCATGCCGCCGGAAAGCTCATTGGGCATCAGCTGGGCCGCGCCGCGCAGCCCCACCGCTTCCAGCTTCATCAGCACCGTGCTGCGCAGCAGGGGTTCAGGCAGGTTGCTGTGCTCGCGCAGCGGGTAGGCCACGTTTTCGAACACGGTCAAATCGGTGAACAGCGCGCCCGACTGGAACAGCATGCTCATCTTTTTGCGCGCGTTGTATAACTGACGGCGGGACAACGCGGGTATGTTGTCGCCGTCGAACCAAATCTCCCCGCTGTCCGGTGCCAGCTGGCCGCCGATCAGGCGCAGCAGCGTGGTTTTGCCGATGCCCGATGGCCCCATGATCGCCGTGACCTTACCGCGAGGCACCGTCAGGTTGATGTCTTCAAATATCCGTCGGTCGCCGCGCGAGAAGCTCATGTCGCGCACTTCGACCAAATTATCTGCCTTTTGGAGCATGTTAATGGACCCTTTACGACTCATCTTTTGCTGAATCTACCCGTGATGTTAAAGCAATGGGCGCAATCCGTCTCATCTTTACAAAAACTTACTGCCATTTCGCAACCAATGGTGCCATTGGTTTTACTTTTCCGCGCCACCCGGTCAAAATTGGCGCCATAACGAAAAAAACGAAACTGTTCAACTATTAGCCGGGAAAAACCGTTGCTGCGGCTCACGCGCGCGCAACGGAGGGCAAGCAATACCGCCGCATTGACGGCTTTAACCAACGAACCGGGATAATACCCGACAAAGGACCCTGCATGTTTCTCGCGATAGCATTATTAATCGTTGGTTTATTTCTACTGGTGTATGGTGCAGACCGCTTAGTTTATGGTGCTGCCGTGATTTCCCGCTCGCTCGGCGTCCCGCCGTTGATCATCGGCATGACCATCGTCGGCATCGGCACTTCGCTGCCGGAGCTGATCGTGTCCACCACCGCCGCGCTGAACGGGCAGATAGATATGGCCGTTGGCAACGTATTAGGTTCCAACATCACCAACATCTTATTGATCCTGGGTGTGGCGGCGCTGATTCACCCGCTGGCCGCGCGTTCCGAGATACTGCGGCGCGAACTGCCGTTGATGTTAGCGGTCACAGTATTGTGCGGTTTCGTGTTGATGGACGGCACCCTGAGCAGGCTGGACGGCGTGCTGCTGCTGGCCGCCGCCGCCGGCTTCATCCTGCTGATGCTGAAAATCGCCCGGCTGGCGCAGCGCGAGGGCAGCGACAGCCTGACCATGGAGCAGATCGCCGAGCTGCCGCAGGACAGCAGCAACACCGTGGCGGTGCTGTGGCTGGTGCTGGCGTTTATCATTCTGCCGCTCTCTTCCAGAATGGTGGTCGATAACGCGACGGTGATTGCGCACTATTTCGGCCTGAGCGAACTGGTGGTCGGCTTGACCATTATCGCCATCGGCACCAGCCTGCCCGAATTGGCTACCTCCATCGCCGGGGCGCTGAAGGGCGAGGATGATATGGCGATTGGAAATATCATCGGCTCCAATATTTTCAACACGGTGATCGTGCTGGGCGTCCCCGCCCTGCTGTCGCCGGGCAGCGTAGACGCCGCCGCCTTCCAGCGCGATTACTGGGTGATGCTGGCGGCCAGCGTGCTGCTGAGCGTACTGTGCATCGGCCGCAAGCATCGCATCGGTCACCTGGCGGGCGCTCTGTTATTATGTGGCTTTATTGCGTATCTTGCGGTGCTGTTCTTTAACCCTTTCAGTACTTTCGGCTAAACCGACGGGAATGAGTATGTCGAACATTGAGTTGCAACCGGGCTTCGATTTTCAGCAGGCCGGCAAAGAAGTGCTTCAGATAGAGCGTGAAGGGCTGGCTCAGCTCGACAGCTACATCAACGCAGACTTCACCCGCGCCTGCGAAACGATCGCCGCCTGCGGCGGCAAAGTGGTGGTGATGGGCATGGGCAAATCCGGCCATATCGGCTGCAAGATCGCCGCGACCTTCGCCAGCACCGGCACGCCCTCATTCTTCGTTCACCCGGCGGAGGCCAGCCATGGCGATTTGGGCATGGTCACCCCACAGGACATCGTGCTCGCCATCTCCAACTCCGGCGAGTCCAGCGAGATCCTGGCGCTGATCCCGGTATTGAAACGCCAGCAGATCACCCTCATCTGTATGACCAACAATCCGGAAAGCTCGATGGGCAAGGCGGCGGATATCCACCTGTGCATCAAGGTGCCGCAGGAAGCCTGCCCGCTGGGGCTGGCGCCGACCACCAGCACCACCGCCACGCTGGTGATGGGCGATGCGCTGGCCGTCGCGCTGCTGAAGGCGCGCGGTTTCACGCAGGAAGATTTCGCGCTGTCGCATCCGGGCGGCGCACTCGGCCGCAAACTGCTGCTGCGGGTTAGCGATATCATGCACAGCGGCGACGAAATGCCCCACGTCAGTGCCGACGCCTCGTTGCGCGACGCGCTGCTGGAAATTACCCGCAAAAATCTGGGCCTGACGGTTGTCTGCGACGATTTGATGAAAATCGCCGGCATCTTCACCGACGGCGACCTGCGCCGGGTGTTCGACATGGGCATCAACCTGCACGAGGCGAAGATCGCCGACGTCATGACGCCGGGCGGCGTACGGGTGCGCCCCAACATCCTGGCGGTCGATGCATTGAACCTGATGCAACAACGCCACATCACCGCGCTGCTGGTTGCCGATGGCGACCAGTTGCTGGGTGTGGTACATATGCATGACATGCTGCGCGCCGGCGTCGTTTAATTAAGGAATAGAACGGAATGGGTATGGTAGAAACCTGCTACGGGCCGGTAGAACAAGAGGTTATGGCGCGTGCCGGGAACATCCGCCTGTTGATTTGCGACGTTGACGGCGTGCTGTCGGACGGCCTGATCTTCATGGGCAACAACGGTGAAGAATTGAAAGCGTTCAACGTGCGCGACGGCTACGGCATCCGCTGCTTGAAAACCTCGGACATCGAGGTGGCGATCATCACCGGTCGCTCCGCCAAGCTGCTGGAAGACCGCGCGCAGACGCTCGGTATCACCCATCTGTATCAGGGGCAGTCCGATAAGCTTTTGGCCTTCCGCGAACTGTTGGATAAACTGTCGTTAACGGCGGATCAGGTCGCCTATATCGGCGATGACCTGATCGACTGGCCGGTGATGGCGCAGGTCGGCCTGGCGGTCGCGGTGGCGGACGCCCACCCGCTGCTGACGCCGCGCGCCCACTACGTCACCCGCATTGCCGGCGGCCGCGGCGCGGTACGCGAACTGTGCGACATCATTCTTTTGGCTCAAAATAAGCTGGAGGACGCCAAAGGGCTGTCGATATGAGTAAAACCAAACTGTGGATCACCATCCTGTTGACGGTGATCGTTCTGGCGCTGATCGGCTGGAACATGACGGATTTTAGCGACGACACGGCCCCTGGCCCGGTCAACGATCAGGATCCGACCTACCAGAGCCAGCACACGGTCACCGTGGTGTACAACCCGGCCGGCAAGCTGAATTACAAACTAGTGGCGGAAGACGCGAAGTATTACACCGCCGGCGAGCTGAGCTGGTTCACCCAGCCGGTAATGACGCTGTTCGATGAGAATGCGGTGGCCACCTGGTCAGTTCGCGCCGATCGCGCCAAACTGACTAAAGACCGGATGCTGTATCTGTATGGTCACGTCGAGGTAAACAGCCTGACCACCACCTCGCAGCTGGAAAAAATCAAGACGGACAACGCTCAGGTAAACCTGGTCACCCAGGACGTCACCTCCGATGACGAAGTCACGATTTACGGGACCAATTTTACCTCTAACGGCATGAAAATGCGTGGGAACCTGCGGACCAAAACCGCTGAGCTGATTGATAAGGTTAAGACCAACTATGAAATTCAGAACCAAAAACCAACTCCGTAACCTGTTGCTCGGCAGCTTAGTTTTGGCCGCCAGCGCCCCCGCTCTGGCGCTGAAATCCGACTCCAGCCAGCCGGTCAGCATCGACTCGCTCAAGCAGTCGTTGGACATGCAGAGCAACGTCAGCACCTTCACCGACAACGTGGTGATCAAGCAAGGCACCATCGATATTCGCGCCGACAAGGTGGTGGTCACCCGCCCGGGCGGAGATCAGAATAAGACCTATATTGAAGCGTTCGGCAACCCGGTAACCTTCTACCAGATGCAGGACAGCGGCAAGCCGGTCAAAGGCCACGCGCAGAAAGTGCGTTACGACGTGGCGACCCAGCTGGTGACCCTGACGGGCAACGCCTATCTGGAGCAGCTCGACAGCAACGTGAAAGGCGATCGCATCACCTATCTGGTGCAACAGCAGCAAATGCAGGCGTTTAGCGACAAAGGCAAACGCGTGACAACGGTTCTGGTACCGTCGCAGTTGCAAGACAAAAACGAGCAGAAAAAGAGTAACTAATCACTTATGGCAACACTCATCGCAGAAAACCTGGCGAAAGCCTACAAGGGCCGTAAAGTTGTCGAAGACGTCAGCCTGAAAGTGAAATCCGGCGAGATCGTCGGCCTGCTCGGGCCGAACGGCGCCGGTAAAACCACCACCTTCTACATGGTGGTCGGCATCGTGCCACGCGACGCCGGGCGCATCGTGATCGACGAAGAAGACATCAGTCTGCTGCCGCTGCACGCCCGCGCGCGCCGCGGCATCGGTTACCTGCCGCAGGAAGCGTCGATCTTCCGCCGCCTGAGCGTGTACGACAACCTGATGGCGGTGCTGGAGATTCGCCCCGACCTCACCAGCGAACAGCGTGAAGACCGCGCCAAGGAGCTGATGGAAGAGTTCCATATCTCCCATCTGCGCGACAGCCTCGGCCAGGCGCTGTCCGGCGGTGAGCGTCGCCGCGTCGAAATCGCCCGCGCGCTGGCGGCCAACCCGAAATTCATACTGCTGGACGAACCCTTCGCCGGGGTGGATCCGATTTCCGTTATCGATATCAAGAAAATCATCGAGCACCTGCGTGACAGCGGCCTGGGCGTGCTGATCACCGACCACAACGTGCGCGAGACGCTGGACGTGTGTGAACGCGCCTACATCGTCAGCCAGGGCAAACTGATTGCCCACGGCACGCCGGATGCTATTCTGGCCGACGAGCAGGTTAAACGCGTTTATCTGGGCGAAGAGTTCCGCCTCTAAGCGCCAGCGCGCCCTGCGGGGCGACACCGTTAACGGAAGTAGACAGAAAACTATGAAGCAAGGTTTGCAACTCAGGCTCAGCCAACAGCTGGCCATGACTCCTCAGCTCCAGCAGGCGATCCGCCTGCTGCAGTTGTCCACGCTTGAGCTTCAGCAAGAGATCCAGCTGGCGCTGGAGAGCAATCCGCTGCTTGAACAGACCGATCTGCACGACGAAATCGACGCCAAAGAAACCCAGGAGACCGAGGGGCTCGATACCCGCGAGGCGCTGGAACAGAAAGACATGCCGGAAGAGCTGCCGCTGGACGCCACCTGGGATGAGATCTACACCGCCGGCACGCCGTCCGGCACCGGCACCGACTACAGCGACGACGAACTGCCGGTCTATCAGGGCGAGACCACCCAAACGCTGCAGGATTACCTGATGTGGCAGGTGGATCTGACGCCGTTCTCCGATACCGACGCCGCCATCGCCACCTCCATCGTCGATGCGGTGGACGACACCGGCTATCTCACCGTGCCGCTGGAAGACATTCTGGAAAGCCTGGGCGACGAGAACGTGACCCTCGAGGAAGTCGAGGCGGTATTGAAGCGCGTGCAGCGTTTCGATCCGATCGGCGTCGCCGCGCGCGATCTGCGCGATTGCCTGCTGGTGCAGCTCTCCCAATACGCCAAAGACACCCCTTACCTGGCCGAAGCGCGGCTGATCATCAGCGACCATCTGGATCTGTTGGCCAACCACGACTTTCGCAGCCTGATGCGATCAACCCGGCTAAAAGAAGATACACTGAAAGAAGCGATGCTGCTGATTCAGTCGCTCGATCCGCGCCCGGGGCAGTCGATCAATACCGGCGAGTCGGAATACGTGATCCCGGACGTGCTGGTGCGCAAGACGCAGAACAAATGGACGGTCGAGCTCAACGGCGACAGCGTGCCGCGTTTGAAGATCAATCAGCAGTACGCCGCGCTGGGCAACAGCGCCCGCAGCGAAGCCGACGGCCAGTTTATCCGCAGCAACCTGCAGGAAGCCAAGTGGCTGATTAAAAGCCTGGAGAGCCGCAACGAGACGCTGCTGAAGGTCACCCGCTGCATCGTCAGCCAACAGCAGGCGTTCTTCGAGCAGGGCGAAGAGTTTATGAAACCCATGGTGCTGGCGGATATCGCCCAGGCCGTGGAGATGCATGAATCGACGATCTCGCGCGTCACCACGCAGAAGTTTCTGCACAGCCCGCGCGGCATTTTTGAATTGAAGTATTTCTTCTCCAGCCACGTGAATACCGACAGCGGCGGCGAAGCCTCCTCGACGGCGATCCGCGCGTTGGTGAAGAAATTGATTGCGGCGGAAAACCCCGCCAAGCCACTCAGCGACAGCAAGCTGGCCACCCTGCTCGCCGATCAGGGGATCATCGTGGCGCGGCGCACCGTCGCCAAGTACCGAGAGTCTTTGTCCATCCCGCCGTCGAACCAGCGTAAACAGTTGGTTTGACCTCTATTGAGAAGGAAGACACTATGCAGCTCAACATTACCGGACACCACATCGAAATCACCGATCCGTTGCGCGAGTTCGTGAACAACAAGTTCGCCAAACTCGAACAGTATTTTGATCGCATCAATCAGGTGTATGTTGTATTAAGTGTGGAAAAAGTGCAGCAAATTGCGGAAGCAACGGTGCACGTGAATGGAGGCGAGTTGCACGCCACCTCGGAAGACGAGAATATGTATGCCGCAATTGATACGCTGATCGACAAATTGGCACGTCAATTGAACAAACATAAAGACAAATTGAAACAACACTGACACCCTAACCCACTCCATGAGGCGGCATCCGTCGCCGCCTCGCCCTTCGGCGCGTGACCCGCATGGGTGACGCGCCGAACGGTAATCAGGGTTAAAACCGACGAAAAACCGCCTTGCCGGGTGCGCCCGGCGGCGCGGTTTTAAGTGAAGATGAGATGAACAACGAATATATGCAATTAAGCTCGGTGTTAAACATCGAGTGCACCAAAAGCTCGGTACACTGCACCAGCAAGAAGCGGGCTTTGGAAATTATCAGCGAACTGGCCGCCAAACAGCTCAATCTGCCTCCGCAGGTGGTGTTTGACGCGGTTCTCACCCGGGAGCGCATGGGCAGCACCGGTATCGGCAACGGTATCGCCATTCCCCACGGCAAACTGGAAGAGGACACACTGCGGGCCGTTGGCGTGTTTATCCGTCTCGACCAACCCATCGCTTTCGACGCTATCGACAACCAGCCGGTCGACCTGCTGTTCGCGCTGCTGGTGCCTGCCGATCAGTGCAAAACCCATTTGCATACCCTGTCGCTGGTCGCCAAACGCCTGGCCGACAAAACCGTATGCCGCCGCCTGCGCGCCGCGCAAAGCGACGAAGAACTTTACCAAATCATCACCGAGTAATGCCCGGCCGGCGTGACTTCCAGCCCGGATAACGTTACTGTTTCACGATGATGGATCCGGCCTCGGCCGGAATAACAAAGTTTCCACCGGTGGCGATGAACGCCGCCGCGATGCCAGGGGAGTTGCCACATGGTGCTGATGATTGTCAGCGGCCGTTCCGGTTCCGGAAAATCCGTCGCCTTGCGGGCGCTGGAAGACATGGGTTTTTACTGCGTTGACAACCTGCCGGTGGTGCTGCTGCCGCAGCTCGCCAATACGCTGGCGGAACGCAATATCTCCGCGGCGGTCAGCATCGACGTGCGCAACATGCCGGAATCGCCGGAAGTGTTCGAATACGCGATGACTCAGCTGCCGGACAGCTTCTCGCCGCAGCTGCTGTTCCTCGACGCCGATCGCAACACGCTGATCCGCCGTTACAGCGACACCCGCCGCCTGCACCCGCTCTCCAGCAAAAACCTGTCGCTGGAAAGCGCCATCGACGAAGAGAGCGATCTGCTCGAACCGCTGCGCTCGCGGGCTGACCTGATTATCGACACCTCGGAAATGTCGGTGCACGAGCTGGCCGAAATGCTGCGCACCCGCCTGCTGGGCAAGCGTGAGCGCGAGCTGACCATGGTGTTCGAATCCTTCGGCTTCAAGCACGGCATCCCGATCGACGCCGACTACGTGTTCGACGTGCGCTTCCTGCCGAACCCGCACTGGGATCCGAAGCTGCGGCCGATGACCGGTCTGGATAAGCCGGTCGCGTCGTTCCTCGATCGCCATACCGAAGTGCACAACTTCATCTACCAGACCCGCAGCTACCTGGAGCAATGGCTGCCGATGCTGGAAACCAACAACCGCAGCTACCTGACGGTCGCCATCGGCTGTACCGGCGGCAAGCACCGCTCGGTGTACGTGGCGGAACAGCTGGCCGATTACTTCCGCTCGCGCGGCAAGAACGTGCAGTCGCGCCACCGCACGCTGGAAAAGCGCAAACAATGACGGTCAAACAGACGGTTGAAATCAAAAACAAGCTGGGCATGCACGCGCGCCCGGCGATGAAACTGTTCGAGCTGGTGCAAAGCTTCGACGCCGAAGTGATGCTGCGCAACGAAAGCGGCACCGAAGCCGAGGCCAGCAGCGTCATCGCGCTGCTGATGCTGGACTCCGCCCAGGGCCGGCATATCGAAGTCGAAGCGACCGGCCCCGACGAAGTCAACGCGCTGGAGGCGGTCGTCGAGCTGTTCAACTCCGGGTTTGATGAAGATTAGCCGCTGAGGGCGCACCTTTGTGCCCAATCCCCCATATCCTCTCCCACTCAGCTCCGGCTCAGGCAGTCCAGCGCCACCGCTTTAAAGCTGTCGAAGCTGTCGCTGCTCAGCAGGCGGCTCATTGAGCGTTCACGCACGAAGGTGACAAACAGCTCGTAGATCGCCATCGCCTCTTCATAGTCGCTCTTGCTGATCGCCAGCAGGAAAATCACGTGCGCGACCTCACCTTCTCCCCAGGCGACGCCCTGCGGCGCCAGCAGCGTCACCACCACGGTTTTTTTGGCCAGCAGCCCCAGCGAGTGCGGCAGCGCGATGCCCTCGCCCAGCAAGGTGGAGACGATCGCCTCGCGTTCGACCACCGACGGATAAAAGTCCGCGCCGACATACCCTTCCCGCTCCAGCTGGCCGCACACTCGGCTGAACAGTTCCGCCTGCGTCAGCGGCTCGTTGAGCACCATGAAATGCTCGGCGTCGAAAAACTTCTCCAGCATGTACGGTCGGGTGCGATCCACCAGCACCAGCTTGCCCAGCTGCTCCAGCTGGTAATCGGTTGGGAACGGCGACATCACCACCACCGGCTTGTTCTTTTCGCCGATGCGGGCGTTGGAAATCACGAAGTCTTCGTCGATATGCGCAAGCATCTCGTAATCGCGCAGCGAGACGATGCGCGTCATCACCAGCTGCGGATACTTACGCGCAATCTGCGCCTGGATCATGCGCACCGTCGAGTTGCCGGTATCGCACACCAGCATCACCTGCGGGTGGCGTTCATAACCGATGTTGTAATGCCGCTCCAGCCCCACGCCGATGTGCAGCACCAGGTAGCCTATCTCATTCTCGCTCAGGGTATAGGGGGTGTATTTGCCCCAGCTGGAGACCGCCGCCAGCGTCACGTCGTAAGCCATCGGATAGTGCTGCTTGATGTTGGCCAACAGCGGATTGGGGATATTGATCTGGTATTTCACCCGCGTAATCATGGTCTTGATATGGGTGAGCAGATCGGCCCGCAGCTGCTCGTCGCCCTGCAGGTTGTAGTTATAGTGTGCGTTGATGTAGGACAGGATGTAGTCCACCAGCGCTTCTTCATCGTCGGCGTTGATCTCGGTCGGCTGCACGTCCTGCACGCGCCGCGCGGCGATATTGACCCGCAGATAGGCCTCTTCGGCCATCGAGATCTCTTTGCCGGAGGCCGAACGCAGTTCCGCCGCCAGACGGGTCGATACCTGGCGCACCGCGTCGTCGCCGTCTTCCACCTCGAAGTCCGGCAGCGGATAGCCGTCGTTGATGCGCCGCAGCGCCACCGCGCAGTAGAAGATCAGGTACTGCTCGCCCTCGTCGGTCAGGCGAATGGCGTATTGCGACAGCAGCGGGTGCAGCAATCCGGCGAACGCCGCTACCTGCGGCTGCAGCAGGATCTCGTTGTTGAGCAGCGGGTTCTCGGCGTCGGCCAGCTGCAGTTGGAACAGCAGATCGGTCAGGCAGGCGCGGATCGCCATCTCCGTGCCGAACAGCTTCATGCCGTAACGCGGCTTGGTTTCAATCGTCAATTGATAGTGCGCCAGACGCTCTCTCACCTCAGCCATGTCGTTTTGCAACGTACCGCGGCTGACGAACCACTCGTCGGCCAGATCTTCCAGTTTAAGGGAGAAGGCTGAGGTCAAAAAACGCACCAGCAGATAATGCACACGCTCCTGCGCGCTGCGCGGGGTGGCATGCTTGCGGCGCTCCTGATGCTGCAGGGCGCTGAACAGCGCGGCGTTATCGACCTGCAGGCGATAGCCGGCACCGCGGTTATGCACGAAACGCGCGCCGTATTTGTCCAGAATCTCGTTCAGCGCGGTGATGTCCGCCCGCACCGTGCGGGTGGACACGGCGAAACGCTTCGCCAGCTCATCCTGCGGCAAAGTCTCGGTTTGCAAGGCATCGAACAAGTAAGCCAAACGCGGGTAAGGAAATCGCACCATTCTGTGTCCGTCAATCAGGCGACCCGCCCGGCGAACCGGGCGGGCCACGGGTTACTTCGGCGGCGGCAGAAACGCCATTTGCGAGGGGCTGCCGATCGGCAGATAGCCGCCCACAACGCTGAGTTTGCCATCCGTCGGGTTTACGCTGAAGCGGGTGACGTTATCGCTGCGCTGGTTCAACGCATACAGATAGCGGCCATCCGGGCTCAGCGCCAGCGAACGCGGGTAATCGCCGCGCGTCCAGGTTTCCGCCACCGGTTTCAACTCACCGCCGGCGCCCACGCTGAACTGGGCAATGCTGTTATGCAGCCGGTTGGCGACGTACAGCGTGTCGCCGTTCTTGCTGAGCGCCAGCCCCGAAGCGAAGCTGGTGCCCTGATAGTCGGCGGGCAGCGCGGAAACCGCATGCAGTTGTTTCAGAGTACCTTTTTGGCGATCAAAACGGTAGCTGGTCAACGTCGAGGCCTCTTCGTTCACCAGCAGCACGGTTTCGCCGTCCGGATGGAACACAAAGTGACGCGGACCCGCGCCGGCGGAAGAGGCGGCGATCCACGGCGGATCGTTCGGCGTCAGCCGGCCGCTCGCGGCGTCAAAGCGCCATTGGTAGATGCGATCCAACCCCAGATCGGTGGAGAACACGAACTTGCCGCTCGGATCGCTGGCGATCATATGGGCATGTGGGCCATTGTGATCGCTGATGGCGAAGCTGCCGTTCACCGCCGCCGCCGGTTTGGCCGCGCCCGCCGGGCCCTGCTGTTGCTGCACCGAGCTGGCGGTGCCCAGGCTGCCGTCCGCTTCGATCGGGAAAGCCGCCACGCTGCCGCTGACGTAGTTGGCCACCAGCAGATGGCGCCCGTCCGGCGTCGATGAGAGATACACCGGCCCCGCTCCCTGCGAATCCACCTGGTTGAGCTGCGTCAGGCCGCCGTCGGCCGGATTGACCCGGTAAGCGGTGATGCCGCCGTGCTTGCCGCCGTTGAAATCGGCCACTTCGCTGGCGACATACAGCGTCTTGCCATCGGCGCCCAGCGTCAGCTGCGCCGGATTCGGCACTTTGCTGACCAGCGTAGTGTGACTCAGCGCGCCGCTGGCCGGATCGACCTGCACCCGGTAAACGCCTTCGCCGTTGGGATTGTAGGTGCCGATATAGGCGAAATGAGATGACGTGGAATTCATTGCATCCTCAGCATGCAGCGCCGGGCCGGTCACGGCCAGCAGCGCCAGGAACAACGCGGTGCGTCGGGTTGGAGCCTGCCAGTTTCGCATAGTTATCCTCAGTATATATCCGTCATCTTTCAAGCCGCAGCGTTGTTGGCTACGCAGTTACTCGGCCCATCCATGGGCCTCACCCCTTCGGGGCCGCTGCAAGCAGCGTTTAAATCTGCTCCCGGCAGATTTTTCACCCCAGTCACTTACTTAAGTAAGCTCCTGGGGCTCCTGCGCTTGCCGCCTAGCTACAACTTGAAAGCTATAGGCTATAGCTAACGGCGGCGCGGCATGCCGCGCCACGGGAAAACCTTCGCCTCCCAGCGTTATCCCCGTCATACTTGAAGTTGCTTCTGTGTTGGCTGCAAGCACTCCCCCCAGTCACTTACTTAAGTAAGCTCCTGGGGACTCATGCTCTTGCCGCCGGGAAGCAACTCCAATTATTTAGGGCATACCTCATCCCATTGCGCGTTCAGCCCACCAGCTTTTTGGTCATCGCCAGCAGGGTTTTCACGTCCTGCGGGCGCGTATCGCCGCTGGCGGCGTCGATGATCGAACTGTAGATATGCGGGATCACGCGTTTCACGCCGGCCGCCAGCGCGATTTCGACGATCGGCTCGTAGTTCTCCAGATCGATGCCGCCGGTCGGCTCCAGCATAAAGTCATGCTCGGCGCAGGCCTTGGCTACGTACTGATATTCGTCCTTGCACTTCAGGCCGCCCATCGGGAAATACTTGATGGAGCTGCCGCCCATGTCTTTCAGCAGGGCGATGGCGGTTTCCACCGGCACGATGCCGTCCGGCGCCGCGGCGCTCAATGGGCCGGTAGAGATCTTCACCCAACCGACGCGGCCGGTTGGCGACACCAGGCCGTTGACCACGCTGTCGTTCTGGCCCAGCAGCGCGCGGCTAGCGCCAACGCCGGTAAACACCTGGTTGACGTGCTGCGGCTGCACCTGCTGAGCGATCAGGCTGACCATCGCCGACTGCTTCGGATCGCCGGCGCCCAGGCCGACCGAGAGCGCGTTGTCGATCAGGCGCGCATAGCGCAGCATGTCGGTCACCGCGCTGTCGACGTCCGGGTAGTTCTTGGAGAGCACGCCCACCAGCACATGGCCTTCCGCCGCGGCGTAGATGTCCTGCGCGTTGGCTTTGGAGCCGGCCAGCACGTTCAGGCAGACGCGGTCACGATAGTAGTTAGGCTGCAGCTTCATGCTTGTTTCTCCGTAAACAGGTTTTTGATACAGGCAAAGACGGTCATCAGCTGTTGCTCATCGACGCTGCGCACGTCGACCTCAATCTTGCCCTCGTTGGCCTTGTAGCCGCGGAAGTAGATGGCGATGTCGCCGGTTTTCAGCGCCTGGACGATGTCATAGGTCGACCGCCCCAGCACCGCTTCGTCGAAGGCGATCTCGGCGCGGGCGATATCGCGGCCGGCGCTGTCCCAGACGGTTCTGGCGCTGACGCCGGTCAGGGTGTTGAGGCTGTCGAGGAACGGCGTCATCCGCGCCACCATCTGTTGCCCGGTGGTTTTCTCAAGCGTCAGATAGCTTTCGATCGCCTGCGTCAGGCCGAGGATGCCCTCTTTGCCGACCTTCATCGCCCGGCCGATGCCGCCGGACTGCAGCTTCACCCACTCGACGTACTGTTTCTTACCGATAACCAAGCCGCTGGTCGGCCCCTCGATGGCTTTGGCGCCGCTGTAGATCACCAGATCGGCTCCCATCTGGTAGTAACACATCAGATCTTCTTCCGCCGCGGCGTCGACGATCAGCGGCAGGTTATGCTTGCGCGCCACCACCGCCGCCTGTTCGACGGACAGAATACTTTTCTGCACGCAGTGGTGCGATTTGACGTACAGGATCGCCGCCGTCTGCGGCGTGATGCAGGCTTCAATCTGCTCCGGCGAACATTCGTTGGCGTAGCCCGCTTCCACCACCTTGCCGCCGCCCAGCGCCACCATGGTGTCCACCGGCGCGCCGAAGTTGACGTTGTGGCCGCGCGGCAACACGATCTCACGCGGCACGGCGATCGGCGCCGAGTGCAGGTTCACCAGCAGATTGGCGTTATCTTTGACGATCACCGCCGCCACCGACTGGGCGATGCCCGCCGAGGCGCAGGAAACGATCACCGCGTCCTCCACGTTGAGCAGATCGGCGATGTAGGCGCCGGTCTTGTTGACCAGATCCTTGATTTCGAAATAGTGATTCAGGCCGTAGTCAACGGCGTCGATCACATCCTGGCGCGGCGTGGAAACGCCGAGAATGGTCATGCGGCCGGAGGTGTTGATCACCTGCTTCAAACCGTATTTTTCATAAATCGAAGACATCGCTTGCCTCCCCTTGTTCGGTTAATAGGATTTCCCCGGCCACCACCGCGGCCAGCGGCACCAACAGCTGTTCGCCCTCGGCGGTTTGCCCTTCGGCGTCGGCGAACACCTGCGGTTCGCGGCGCAGTTCAAACAGCGTGAAATCGGCGTCATAGCCCGGCTCCAGCCGCCCTTTGCCGCTGAGCTGCAGCGCCGACGCGGCGTTCTCCGTCACGCAGGCGATCACCTGCGGCAGCGTCAGGCCGACGCTGAAAAATTTGGACATCACCGTCGCCAGGCTGTGCACCGGCCCGTTTATGCGGTTGCGGCAGTAAATATCGGAGCTGATGGTGTGCGGCAAAATGCCCAGCTTGATCGCCTGGCGCGCCACCTCGAAGCTGAAGCTGGCGGTGCCGTGCCCCACGTCGAGCAACACGCCGCGCCGCAGCGCGCGCTGGATCGACTCGCGCAGCGTGCCCGCCGGCGTCAGAATGCGGTTCGGTTTGCCGTTGTAGCAGTGGGTGATGATGTCGCCACGGGTCAGCAGATCGGCGATCTCGTCCAGATTCGGCGGGTTGTTGCCGATATGCACCATCAGCGGCAGTTGGCGGTTTTCCCGCTGGATCTCTTTGGCCAACACCAGCGGCCGGGTGCCGTTCTTGCCCACCACGCTGCTGCTCATGCGCGCCTTGATGCCGATGATGAAGCCGGGATGGTTGGCGATGGCCTGGCCGGCCTCGCGCTTGTCGATGTCCGTCAACTCCGCCAGCTCGTTCTGCCGCAGCAGGCCGATGCGCGAGATGTTGAGGAAGGCGAACACGTTGGTTTTGGCGCTGCGCGCCAGCTGATAAAAGGCGTCGATATCGTCGGCGCCGGTGCTGCCGGCATCGACCACGCTGGTGACGCCGCTGGCGACGCCGACCCGATCCGGCTCGTCATGGTAAATCGGCGAGTCGGGATAGCAGTGCACGTGCGCATCGATCCAACCGGCGCTCAGGCGGCAGTTGCCCGCCAGATCCAGTTGGCGAACGGCGCTGACGTCCGCCGCCAGCCGCCCGACCGAGGCGATTTTGCCGTCTTTCACCGCCAGATCGATCAGCGTGTCGTCCGCCAGTCTGGCGCCTCTGATTACTAAGTCATACATACCGCATTGCTCCTGTTAGCCCGGGCGCCGCCGCATCGGGCGGCGCCTGGCGCAGGCCTCTCAAGAAATGGCTACCGGGAAGATCGCCCCCAGGATCATCGCGCCGAGGATCGCTCCGCCGGTGATCGGTTTACCCCAGATATAGAACAGCAGCGCGCCGAGCAGCGAACCGATGCCGATCGGGATCGAGGCGGTCATCGCCGACAGGATGATCAACGGCCCGAGGAAACGGCCCGACGAGTTGCCCGCGCCCATCATCACGTCCGCCCCGTAGGTGGAGTTGCTCTGATTGATGGTGAATTTGCGCGCCAGAATGATCACGTAACCGATCGCCAGGCCGATGACCAGGCCGGTCACCAGCGAAGCGGCGAAGTTGGCGACCGGGAACACGATGCCGGCCCCCAGCAGCAGCGCCGGCACGCCCAGCCCGACGCCGGTCTGGATCGCACCGCCGATGTCCAGGATGCCCACCAGCGAGCCTTCGATGATGCGCGCGAACAGGAAGCTGGCGCCGAACGCCGCCACCGCGCCGTATACGCCGGTATCCATCCCCGCCCGCAGCATGGAAACGAACGCCACTTCGTTAAAGGCGCCGATGCCGTACAGGTAATACATGTGCGTCCCGGCGAACACGCCGGAGGACAGCAGGCCAACAAAAATCGGGAATGACCAGTCGGCGTACCAGAAGCCTTTTTGGGTTTGCTCTTCCATCATCCCGCTCCTTATTTACCGCTCAGGGTGTTGTGAATGGCGTCCAGCCAGCCCGGCACGCCGAGGCTGAAGGACTCGAGAACTTTCATGTCGAAGCCGCGGAAGAAGCCGCTCAGCACGAACAGCAGCACGATCACCGCCATCATGATCTTGGTGATCTTGTTCCAGCCGCTCTCTTCCACGCCTTTGCCGATCAGAATGCCCAGCACCAGGCCCGGCACGGCGTTGCCCATGATCAGCTGCGCCAGGCCGCCGAAGATGGTGCCCCAGAAGCCGGAACGGCGCCCGGCGTCGATCGCCGCCAGCCAGAAGATCACCGGCATCACGGTGTTCACCAGCAGGTTGGCCGCCGGCACCAGCACCTTGATCGCGGTGACCTGCAGCGCGGCCGGCACGGCGGAAGCGGTGGTATTGAGGAACGCCACCACCAGCATGCCAATGATGCCGCAGGCGATGGCCATTTTTTTCGGATCGTGCAGCGTTTGCGCCAGATTGCGGTTCTTGACCATCAGGGCCGCCGCGCCCCAGTGCGGGATGATGCGGTGGTCGACGTCCTGCGTGAAGGAACCCGCCGCCACGGAAGACGCCCAGGCGTTGAAGAAGAAGCCCAGACCGAATGAGAAGTGGGAAGCCGGATCGCCCTCGCAGGAATTCAGCTCGCCCAGGGTGCGAAACGCCCCCATGCCCTGTGTTGTCGGCGCGTGGAACATGCGTGCGGCGCCGGCCCCTACGCCGACCCCCACCAGCCCACCGATAATAATCGATTTAAATAAGATGATTAAAAACATCAGTATACCCTTTCATTTATGCTAACGTTTTTATTTCGTGACGAAGACAACCTTCTCGGTATTGATAATGGTTACGTTCACGGTTATTTCCAGAGAAACGGCATAACTCTTTCTTTCACGCGGCAAAAAGAAGAAAAGAAATTTCTCTTTAGTTATTTTCTCTTCCGCTCTCACGACGCTGACGTCCTGCGGCTCGATACGCAGCAGAATATTGTTGGTGGACTTTAATACCGCACCCTGCACATTAGCCAAGGCGGAAGCAAAAGCTTTCGCTTTGCTGTCGCCTTTACCCTCCACCTTTACCGATGTGGTATATTGCTCTTTCATTATGGATTGCCATGTTTTTTGATGTAGGCTTCCACCAATTTCTGGCCCAACTCTTCTTTATCCATAAAGCCGAAGCCCAGCACGTTGCAGCCTTCGTTAATTGCCGTCACGCCCTCTTCCACCGAACGCATGCCGTATTTGGCTTTGTAGCCGTGTTTGGTTTGCGCGGTAATCGCGCCGGCACCGCCGCTGCCGCAAAAAGAGATGCCCAGCTGCGCGTTTTCCGCTTTCATGACGTCACCCAGCTTCATATCCGCCGCCACGCCGGGGATAACCACCGCTTTTCCGCCTGCGTTTTCAACGCCCTGGCCGACTTTTTGCCCTTTACCCAAACGATCGCCGATCACTACGGTAATTTGACCCATGGTATATTCTCCTGATTGAAATCGATGCGTTAACCGCTATGCGTTATTATCTTTCGCCACTTCGAAGTGCACTGACAATAAATAGGCTTCTTCGATAGGCAATGTGCCAAACTGATTCACCACGCGCTCCGCCATTTGCATGGATTCGGCGGAGATTTCGTCGAACAACGATTTATCCACCTCCGGCAACGGCTCGCCGGTTATTGAACGCAGCACCATGGCGCGAATATGCGATTCCAGCATCTGTTGCTGCACCGCATTGGTATAAATATTTTCAGCATTCAGCATCGCGGCAATATCCGCCAACACCCGAGCGGTGATCTCACCGGCTGCGCTGACATCGGATTGTTCAATTTCTTTTATCGAAGCAGATCCATCATTCACTTTTCAGTACCCCTAGATCCCACATTAATCAGTAAGCCGTAAAGCGCATCACCTGAATAACCCGCTTTCTGTGATGTCTTTACCCTACCCCCGGTAGGATTTTCTGTGTAGACCGGTTTTTTCCAGTTCGAAGTGGAAATCGCATGACGCGCGGGGATCCATTTCGCAAAACGGCGCTGCGGTGAAAAAGTTAATGAGATAACAAATAGATAACCGGGCTAACCGTTTCTTTCGCCACAATTGACGATAAAAGCCTTCGTGATCGGGATCTCTTTCTTTTCTCGTCCCAACCGCCTACTATCAATGGGACAAATCGACATTACCCACACCCCCGCTCCTCTGGCGCGGGGGTGTTGCTTTGTGTTGTTTTTCCGAATTTATGGGTGCACAGACTGGCACCCTTTGATTTGACTGGAGAGTGGAATGACCAAACCCATCATTACTATTAATGAGCTGGATGCGGAACGCCTGGATGCGCTATTGGAACAACCGGCCTTTGCCAACACCGACGTCGCCGCCGCGCTGAACGACGAGTTGGATCGCGCGGAAATCCTGCCGCCGGAGAAAATGCCGGCCAACGTGGTGACCATGAACAGCCGCGTGCGTTTTCGCGATCTGCACACCGATGAAGAGCACGTGCGCACGCTGGTTTACCCGGCATCGCTGAAAGACAGCCACGATCAGCTGTCGGTGATGGCGCCGCTGGGCGCAGCGCTGCTCGGCATGCACGTCGGCAAGCAGATTTCCTGGCAATTGCCGAACGGTGAAGAAGCGCGGATTGAAGTGCTGGAGTTGCTGTACCAGCCGGAAGCGGCGGGCGAATACCACCGTTAAGCGGTTCTCAGGGCGGCATCCGGCCGCCCTTTCTGTTTCAGACGCAGATAGCGATCAGCACGGCGATCAGCAGCAGCACGTAGATTTTGGCATGCAGCGCATCGCTCACCTTAGGCAAACAGCGCCTGGCAAATACGATCCCCGCAATTCCCGCGGCCACCAGCACCCCCAGAATTTTCAGATTGACGTAGCCCAGATACTGCGGCCCGCTCATCTCGCGCCACCCCAACACGATATACATCAGCGCGCCGATCACCGCCACCGGGATCGACAGCGGGTTGGCGGCGCTGACGCAATACTTCATGTCGTAGCCATGGCGGCGCAGCAGCGGCACCGTCATCACGCTGCCGCCCACCCCCAGCAGGGTGGCGATGCCGCCGATCAGCGGCCCGCCGCCCCACAGCGTGGCGGGGGAAAGTTCGGCGCGCGCCGGTTTGATCAAAAAACCCCGGCGGAACAGACAGTCGGCGATGGTCACCGCCATATAGGCCACGAATAGCCCGCGGATCACGCCGTCCGCCAGCAGCGAGGAGGCGAACGCGCCCAGCGCCGCGCCAATGCCGATGAAAAAGATCAGCGGCACGATGGTTTCGCGCAGCAGGTTGCCGCTGCGCCAGTTGGTCAGCGTGGCGTAACTCGCGTTGAGGATCATCACCGCCGTCGAGGTCGCCACCGCGATATGCATCGCCTGGCCGGGCTGCTCGCCCGATGCGGAGATCAGGTGATAGACGAAGGGCACCACCACAAAGCCGCCGCCGAAGCCGAACAGAATGGTGGTGATGCCGGTCAGAAAACCGGCACCCAGTACAATCAAGGTTTCAATCATGGCCGTGCGCCCGCACGAAGTCGTCGAACCCGGCGCAGAACTGCCCCGCCAGCGGGTGGAAACGATCGCCGACGAACAGCCCCAGATACTGCTCGCGCACGGCGTCATGGTCCACCAGCTCAATGCCCGCCTGTTCCGCCTGCGCCAGCGTCTGCGCGTCCGGGAAGCCCCAATAGCGCGAATCGCCCTGCTTTTCCGCCGCTATCGCTTCGCTGTGCTCCGCCCGCATCAGCTGACGCGCCAGGAAGGAGCCACTCTGCACGCCCAACAGCATCATGTTTTCCAGGAACGACAGATCGTGACGCAGCTCGGCGGGCAGGCGGGCGATAACCGGACCGGCGTCCCAGTGCTCATCCATTTCATGCAGCGTTACCGCACAGTCCCTGTCACCGTTCATCAACGCGCGGAACAGCGTCATCACCCCGCGATAACGCGGCAAGTCCCCCGGATGCAGGTTCCACAGCAGCTTGCCGCGTCGGCTGAAGGCGCGCACATAGTCGGCGGAGAATTTCTGATAACAGCGCAGGGAGATCACCCCATCCATATGCCCCAGGCTGCTGATAAACGCGGCGTCATTGATGTCGAGAACGCGATGCGCTTTGACCCCGGCGGCGGCCAGGAACAGGGCCGGCGGCTGATAGGCCCCCTCGCAGGCGGCGGCGTTGCGGCCAACGAACGGGAACACGAAATCGTTAAGCACTTCGCGCTCATACAGCCCCAGGCGGCGAACCGCCGGCTCCTGCGTGCGCCCGGCGCTTTTCGCCAGGGGGAAATACACCGTAAAGGCACACTCGCCCTTCAGGGTGGCGATCAGATCCTGACACACCAGCCAGGAGAAAATGTCGTTGCCGACAAAGAGCGCTACGTTTTTCATGCTTCAGCCTTCTTTGCGTTGAAAATAGGGTTGTTGAACACGATCTTGCTGATATCTCGCGTGATGGACTCCATCGCCGAGGTGTAAAAAAGATCGCCCTTGGCAGGCGCACCGAGCGAGTAGAGATGCTGCTCGCGGCCGCGCCGGTCGGCGATTTTCAGCGTGTGCGGGTTGCACTTCACGCCGCCGAACAGGTTCTCTTGCACCAGCCCGTCTTGCAGCAGTTGCTGGCTCAGCCGGTTGGGCGGCAGTTGATAGGACGGCGTGGTGCAGTTGAACAGATACTGCGCATGCACCCGCGCCTCATGGCAACGAAGGATAAACCCGTCCGTTCCCTTGCTGATATCCGCCAGGCCGCCACAGGCGCGCAGGCGTTGGCTCTCCAGCGCCGCCACGATCTTGTTGGCGTTCTTGATCGGCATGGCGTGCCGATTGCGCATCCAGGAGGAGTTGTAAAAGCGCATGAAGACCTGCCGGTTGTTGGCATCCATCTTGACCCAGGCGGCGCACACCGCCGGGTGGATCGCCGCCAGATAGCTGCAGATATGCTCCCGGGCAAAACGCGCGCGATCGAGGCTTTCCGCCAGATCGCGGTAACAATCGCGCCTTTCCCCCAGCGCCGAGAGCACCGTCAACCGCTCCGGCCCCGGATAGTGGCGCGCCAGCGCGGCGTTGATCGCATGCACCAGCTGGTGCGCGTCAATGAAATCGCGGCCGGCGACAAAACGCCGAACCCCCTCCACAAACGCCTCCGGCGGCGGACGCATCAGCGCCGGCTGCACGCTGGGGAACAGGCCCGAGCGCGACAGGGCGCAGATGTCGGTCGCCCCCAGACGCTCCATCAGCTCAACGATGGCGTCAATCGCCGTCAGGCTGCAGCCGATCACGCCGATGCTCGAATAAGGGTTGATCGGCGGCAGATCCTGGTGGGCCTGATAAGCAATCACCCCATCCACCGGATAGAGACATTCCGGCGGGTTGTGCCCCGAACACAGCACCAGCGCGTTCATCTGTTCGGCGCCGCCACAGGTGGTGGTCAGCCGGTAGCCGGCCTCCAGCGGCGCGATGGTATTCACTTCGGCGGTCATGAAATTCAGCGCTACGTTGCTGTCCGCCGCCATATAAATCGTCATGTCGCGAATAAAATCGAGATATTCCCGATACAGCCAGCGCGGCGGATAACGATCCTGGCAAAATTGCGGGAAATGCATGGCGATCCAATCGACGAAGTGCGCATCGTCGAAAATATCCGCCGACATATTTTCCGGCGACATATTTAATATATGGCTGTCAAAATCGCTGCTGTATGCCATACCGCCCTTGAAGCCCTGCTTGTCGAACACCGTCAGGGAAAGCGGCCTTTTGCAATGATTAACCGACTTATTTTTTATAAAGTTATACGCAAAAGCGATCCCGGCGGCTCCGCCGCCAACCACACCGAACTTATACATGAAATATCACCTTATAGTCATTGAACTGCGCTAAGAACTATTGCTTCAGGTGTTGGAATAAAAAGACGCTTTATTCCTTATTAACTTCTTGTATTGCGAGAACGAAAATCTTCGTCCCACCCCGGTGTGAAAACTTGCACGGGCTATATGGCCGATAAAATAGCGGCGCCCCGAACAAGCGTTATTTTTCTGCTCCGATAGTAGGGCGACGGCCGTTGGCTTGCTTTATATGAAGGGCCAACTATCATTGCGTTTCGGCCAATCTGCCCGCCAAAGGGAACACATGCGCAACGTCCGCATTGATGACATCGACCACGTAACGCGCGCGGTGATCGCCATCGGCACCGATTATCCGCCGGGGCACCTGCTGCCGATGCACAGCCACCGGCGCGCGCAGTTGTTGTACGGCGCCACCGGCGTCATGCACGTTTTCACGCAGCAAGGCAATTGGGTCGTCCCGCCGCAGCACGCGGTGTGGCTGCCGCCGCAGATGCCGCACGCGGTGAGGATGGTCGGCGTCACCACCCGCAGCCTGTACCTCGAACCCGGCGCGTTGCCCGCCGAACGGCCGCAAGTGTGCCAGGTGGTCAGCGTCACTCCGCTGATGCGCCAGCTGTTGATGGCGGCGGTGGATATGCCGCTGGAGTATGAACAAGAAGGGCGCGACGGAGCGCTGGCGACGCTGTTGCTGCATGAGCTGGCTCGGCTGCAGCCCTTGCCCCTGCACATTCCGCTGCCCGCCGATCCCCGGCTGGGCGAGCTGTGCCGCGCCTTTTTGCAGCACCCCGATGCCCACGACTCCGCGCAGCGGTGGGCCCCTCGTCTGTACATGAGCATTCGCACCTTCAGCCGCTTCTTTCGCGCGCAGACCGGCCTACCGTTTTCGCAATGGCGCCAGCGCGCCTGCGTGGTGCTGGCGTTGGCGCTGCTGGCCGAAGGGCGCAGCGTAACGCAGGTGGCGATGGAGATGGGATATGACAGCAGCGCGGCGTTTTCAACCATGTTTCGCCGCGTGCTGGGGCAGGCGCCCTCCTCCTATCTGACGGAAGACGGGCGCGACGGTTGACGGTTTAGCGGAATTTCTTGTGGTTGGCGTCGCGGGTTTGCTTGAAGCCCTGCGCCAGCTGCTTCGCTTCGGCGACTTTGCCCTGGTTAGCCAGCGCCAGCGCCTGATCGATCTGGCCGATCAGAGTATCCAACCCGCTGCGGAAATCTTTCATCTCCGGGCTGTCGGCGGCTTTGTCTTCCAGCTTCGGCGGGGTGCCCTGTTTGGCGTCCTGCGCGGCGGCGCGCATGTTTTGCAGGCTCTGTTTGAGGGTGGCGGCGGAATCGGTATTCAGCACCGTTTTGTAGTTTTCCGCCAGGGTGTCCATATCGTCGCCCAGATCGGCGGCGACCGCCAGCGAGCTGGCCGCCAGCAGCGTCAACGCCGCCAGCGCTTTCAGGGTATTCTGCATGTTTGCTCACCTTCCAGTTATTGTTTTAATTAACCCACCGTTACCATAGGCAAGGCCGGGAAAAACCGAAACCGGAGATTTGTAAGCAAGGTTGAGACTGGATAACGCGCGACCGGCGGGCGCCGGCCGCGCCGCGGATCACTGACCGGCGATCTTCATTTCCGGCAGCAGCACCGAACCGCACTGGATATTGCTGCGGGTTTCGATATCGCTACCGACGCTGACGATGTTGCGCAGCATGTCTTTCAGGTTTCCGGCGATGGTGATCTCGCTGACCGGATATTGGATCTCGCCGTTTTCCACCCAGAAACCGGCGGCGCCGCGCGAGTAATCGCCGGTGACGCCGCTGACGCCCTGGCCCATCAGCTCGGTGACCACCAGGCCGGTGCCAAGCTGTTTCAGCATGCCGGCGAAGTCGGCGCCCTGCCCGGCAATGCGCCAGTTATGGATGCCGCCGGCATGGCCGGTGCTGTGCAGGCCCAGCTTGCGCGCCGAGTAGCTGGTCATCAGCCAGGTTTGCAGCACGCCGTCCTTGACGATATCGCGCCGCTGGGTGCGCACGCCCTCGCTGTCGAACGGCGTCGACGCCAGCCCTTTCAGCAGGTGCGGATGCTCTTCGACGGTCAACCACGCCGGCAGGATCTGCTTGCCGAGCGAGTCCAGCAGGAAGGTCGATTTGCGGTAAACGCTGCTGCCGCTGATGGCGCCCACCAGATGACCGAACAGCCCGGTGGCCACCTCGGAGGCGAACAGCACCGGCGCCTTCATGGTCGACAGTTTGCGCGGCGCGAGACGCGCCAGCGTGCGGCGGGCGCACTCCTGCCCCACCCACTCGGGGCTTTGCAGATCGCCCATCGCACGGCCGATGGTGTAAGCGTAATCCCGCTCCATATCGCCGTCCTGCTCAGCAATGACGCAGCTGGACAGCGAGTGGCGGCTGGAACAGTAGCTTTGCAGCATGCCGTGGCTGTTGCCGAACACCTTGATGCCGTAGTGGCTGTTGAAGCTGCCGCCTTCGGTGTTGGTGATGCGCTTATCCGCCGCCAGCGAAGCCTGCTCGGCGCGCGCCGCCAGCTCGATGCCGCGCTCGGCGTCCAGCTCGATCGGGTGGAACAGATCGAGATCCGGCGCCTCGAACGCCAGCAGATCTTTCTCCGCCGGGCCGGCGCAAGGATCCTCAGAGGTGTAGCGCGCGATATCCAGCGCCGCCTGTACGGTGCGGGCGATGGCGTCCGGGCTGAGATCGGTGGAAGAGGCGCTGCCTTTGCGCTGGCGGTGATACACGGTGATGCCCAGCGCGCCATCGCTGTTGAACTCGACGTTTTCCACCTCGCCGAAGCGGGTGCTGACGCTGATGCCGGTCGATTTGGTGACCGCGACTTCCGCCGCGTCGGAACCGGCGCGGGCCAGCTCCAGCGCCTGAGAGACGGCCTGTTCCAGCGCCTTGCGCTGTTCTGCAACTTGAGTGACTACTTTCATCAATCTGCCATAATTAATCAGAAAATCGTTGAGAAAAGTGCCGGAGCGGCGTAGTTGTGCACGCGGAGCGGCGCGCAAAAATCCTGAGATCTCTGCCGTTGAGTCTAACAGGAACCGCGTTGAATTTCGCATAAAGCCGAACGGCAAAGCCGGGATAACATGCAAAAGCCGTGCATCACTCGACGATCAGTTTTACCGACTTGCCAATATTCGCCATCATGTTGACCAACGCATCCAGCGTGAACTTCTCGGTTTTCTGATTCACCACGTCGGACACGCGCGGCCGGGAAGTGTGCAGATAACGCGCCGCCTCCTCCTGGCGATAACCTTCTTCCTCAATCCACGCGCTGATCTCACCCATCAGCTGTTTTTTCAGTGCGATAAGCTGCGCAATTTCCGCATTGGACTGCGCTTGCAATTGCCGAGCCTCGTCGGCGGAAAATCCCAGATCCGCAAACACATTGCCGCCTGCGGGCGTAACGTGGCGCGAATCGATATCAATCGGCTTGGTCATGACCTTTACTCCGCTCATTAATGACCGCGTCATAACGCGCTTTGATTATCTGAATATCGTGGCGGCTGGTTTTCTCCGCCTTCTTCTGAAAGCTGTGCAAGACATAGATCGCTTCGCTGAACTTTGCCACATAGACCATCCTGAATGCCCCACCGATGGCATATAAACGGATTTCGATAACGCCGCTTCCGCAGTTGGCCATCGGCTTCCAATTACCGGGTTCCAGACCTCTTTGCACTTTACTCAGTTCAAATCCTGCCGCTTTTCGCGCATCGATTGGGAAGGCCAGCAAATCCTCTAGCGATGAGCCACGCCAATCAATGGCTTTCTCGATGCCATCATCCATGAATATCACCTCCTTTTGTATAAAATTTTATACAGACAGGGTGATAAAAACAACCGTGCAAATTCCCAAGACGGGCAGCCAGGCGCGATAATCCCCCAACGTGGCAGCTATACTCAGTTTGCTCAAGGCACGCAATTGGCGGGTTGCCGGACAACCTGTTAGGATTAGCCTCTTTTTAACGGAGCCTACCATGAACAAACAGCCTGAAGACTGGCTCGACGATGTCCCGGAGAATGAAAACGAGGACGATGACGAGATTATCTGGGTCAGTAAAAGTGAGATTAAACGTGATGCCGAAGCGCTGAAAGACCTGGGGGCCGAAATGGTCGATCTGGGCAAAAACGCGCTGGATCGCATCCCGTTGGACGAAGATTTGCGCGCCGCCATCGAGCTGGCGCAGAAGATCAAGAAAGAGGGTCGTCGCCGTCAGCTGCAGCTGATCGGCAAGATGCTGCGCGCCCGCGATATCGAGCCGATCCAGACCGCGCTCGACAAGCTGAAAAACCGCCACAACCAGCAGGTTTCGCTGTTCCACAAGCTGGAAGCGCTGCGCGACCGTCTGGTGGAAGAAGGCGATGACGTGATTCCGTCGATCCTGGATCTGTATCCGGCCGCCGATCGCCAACAGCTGCGTTCACTGGTGCGCAACGCACAGAAAGAGAAGGCCGCCAACAAGCCGCCTAAGGCTTACCGCCAGATCTTCCAATACCTGCGCGAGCTGGCCGAAGCGGCCGACTAAGCGCCGCCGCCATCCCGGGATGAACCCGTTTCATCCCCGGTGATGGGCCGGTTCGCCGCTGCTTTCGCGGATATTGAAACGCAGGCTGCCTTCCAGCTCTTCTTCCGCCTCTTCAAACAGCAGAATGATCGCGCCGAAACGACGCTTGCTGCGGGCATTCAGGTGAGTGAACTCGATTTCCACCGGCAGGCCGATATCGCCGGTCACCACGTCCCACAGCGCGTCGAGGTTGGCGCCAAACCCCTCGTCCAGCGCAAACTTGTGCGCGAAATCGCGGTAGAAGGTCGGCACATCCTGGATCTGTTCGAAATCAAACTCTACTTTTGCCATCAAACTCACTCCACACGAATGAAGTTTTTGTAATGGTCGCGCGTGACAAAGATCAGACCGTCGCTCGAATACAGCAGGCGATCGGCGCCGCGCCGGCCACACTGATAATTGATGTCCGCTTCGCGCCAGACCCGGCCGCCGGCGCTCGGCAGTTGCCCTTCACGATTAGAGAACCGATCGCCGCCGATCGCCTTGCCCGGCAATACCGCACAGAGGTTGCCTGAACGCGGATCCCAGCCCTGCTCGCGCGCCTGCTTCTTGGTGACGTAATAGCCCGGCAGCCGCTGATGCTGCTGCAGGTAACTCACCACCGTTTGCTGCTGCGTGAGCCGATCGATGCTCTGCTGCTGCCCCGCCGGCGCCACCGCTGCGTTGCCGTCGATCGCACGGTGCTCGTTGCCGCGCAGCGCGCTGAAGACGGCGATGACCACGGCGATGACAATCGCCAACAGAATCCGCTTGTTCATGACATTCCCTGAAATTATGCCGCCGAAGGCGCCGCAGCGCCCCCAGGCTAGTTAGCTATATAGTCGACCTGGATGAAACTAAGATGACCGGCACGTCACATTTTCGCGGCGGTAAGAGTTTCATCCATTCATGACAATGATGCCACTTTCCAGCCGTTCTGGCACTCGGAGTCGCTCTGAAAACGGGCCGCCCCACATGAGACGGCCCGCCGTGCCAGGCGCTGCTTTCAGTATAGTCGGGGAAGGCGCCGCACAACGCGGCGCAACAGGCGGGAACGCATCAATCGATCAAGGCGTGGCGATAGCGATGCAGCATGTCGGCCAGGCGCTTCACCGGCCCGGTGACGCTGAGCGGCGCCTGATTGTCTACCAATTTTTGCTGGTACTCGTTCATTTCACCCAGCAAGCGATCGTAGTAATAGGCGCGCTTGACGTCGTTTTTGGCCGAGACCACCCGATCGGCGGTGCTGCGGATCTGGCGGTGGAAGGCCGACAGCTCTTCGCTGACCGGAATCTCCGCCCGCTGCATGCGCTGGTGGGCGATGATCAGATTCAGCGCCAGACGATACTTGGCGATGTCGTTCGGGAACATCATCAGCAGTTGGTTAAGCTGCTGATACAGCGCAGGCAGGTGGTTCTGCCGACGGCGCGCCGCCTTGGTGGTCAGCGCCGACACCGCGCTGCTGACGAACTGGTTGAGCAACGTGCGGCCGGTGCGTTCGCGCGAATTGTCGCGGATCAACAGCAGCACCATCAGCCCGACGCAGCTGCCGAGGAACTGGCCGAGCGCTCCGTCGAGAAACTGGGTGACGTTGAACTCCATCGGGTTGCTCAACACCAGAATGTTGATGGTCCCCGCCAGCAGCCCCAGCGAACCGAGCCGCCGCTTCTGCACCTCAATGCCGATGAAGAACGCCAGCAGGCCGAGGCTGAGACACAGCAGCAAAATGCTCTGCTGCGTCGCCGGCAGGATCACCATGAAGAACAGGGAGCCGACCGGGATCGCCGCCAGCATGCCCAGCACGAAATCCATCGCCACCATGCGCGGCGCCGGGGTGCGCATCGCCAGCGAGGTGATTACCGCAATGATCACCATAAAGCCGCTGCCGGACGTCCAGCCGGTCCACAGCCACAGCAGGCAGCCGAAGGCCGTGGCCACAAAGGTGCGCAGGCCGTTGATCATCGCATGATGCCCTTCCGCCGAGGTCGGCTTGACCACGGTTTCATTGCTCAACACGTCCTCTTCCACCGCGCTGATGCTGCCGTTGGTGTGTACGCCCTTCGACAGCAGCAGGTAGCGCGTTGCCGCGCCGACCCAGCCGGTGAGGGTCGGCAGCGTTTCTTCGGAGCGATGCGTGGTCAGCACCTGGCGCAACAGCTTCATGCGCCTGTGGATCTCCTGCGGGGTTTCCGCCGGCACCATCAGTTGCTCCCGCAGGCTCGCTTGCAGCGCATCCGGATGATTCACCAGGATCAGGTAGGTTTCGCAAGCCTGGGTAATCAGCGTCAGCGACAGGGTATGCAGCGCCTTCACCCGGCGATTGACCTTCTGCCAGCGCGAAGACTCCATCATCAGGTTGTTGCGCATGCCGTCCAGCGCCGTGGTGCTCTTCACCAGATTGCTCCAGGCGCGGTCGATGTCTTCTTTGTCGGCGTTGCTGATGCACATCTGCATCAGGCGATATTGATCCACCAGCAGCTGATCCACCGCCCGATCGATGTCCTGCTTGATCGAACGCGGCGAGAACAGCAGATCCGCCAATACGGCGCTGACGATGCCCAGCACGATCTCGCTGCAACGCTCGATGGCGAACTGCGGCGCTTCCAGCAGATGGGCCTCGCTGGTGGCGACCGTCACGATGATGATCAGCGCGGTATAGCCGGCCAGGCCCCAGGCGTAGGAGTTCTCGACCTTGATCAGTGAAGAGAGCCAGGTGCAGAAACCGGCCCAGATGCAGCACAACAGCAGCATCACCACCGGCGCGCGGGCGGTGGTGATGATAATGAGCAGGCCGACGAAGCAGCCGATAAAGGTGCCGATAATACGCAGCCAGCCGCGGTGGCGGATGGCGCCGGAGAAGGGTTCACCGCCGGCGGCAAAGGCCGGGCCGGCGGCGACGATGGCGGCGGTCATCGCCGACCAGCGCGGGGTTTCCAGATTGAGATGGAAGCCGACGAACAGCGCAAACACAATCGCGAAGCTGAGCTTGAAGGCGAATCTCAGCCGGATAAAGGTTGGGCTATTCATTAGCCGAACTCACGCAGCCGGTGCATCAGGCGCACAAAAGGCGAGCCGCTGTCGGCATTGCGATCGTTCTTGCCGACGATCACCACGGTGGCGGTGGTGCCGGCCGGGTACGGATGCTGTTGGTCCTTGGCGTCCAGCAGGATCTTCACCGGCACGCGCTGCGCCAGGCGCACCCACTCCAGGTTGCTGTCGATCGAGGCCAATCCTTTGTTGTTCACCGTGCTGCTGCTGTTGTTCACCGCCGCCGCCACGCTGTCGACGGTGCCGTGCATGATGCGGTTGCTGCCGAGCGGGGTGATCTCCGCGCGATCGCCCTTATTCAGGCCGTTCAGCTTGGTTTCTTCCAGATAGGCCAGGATGTAGAAGGAGTCTTTCTTCACCAGCGCCACCGCCACCGAACCGCGGGTGATGTATTCGCCGGCGTGTACGTTGAGGTTGGTGATCCAGCCATCGGCCGGAGCGCGCACCGTGGTGCGTTCCAGATCCAGCTGCGCCAGCTCACGCGTCGCCACGGCCTTCGCCAGTTGGTGTTGCACGGTCTGCAGCGAGTTGTTCGACTGGTCGATTTCTTCCTGCGACATCGCCTGCACGCCCAGCTTCACGCGGCGGCCGGCCTCGCGCCGCTTTTCCGCCGCCAGCGTCCGATAGTAAGCGACGTCGGCACTGGCTTCCGCCAGCGCCTGCTCATAGCGCGGCCGATCGACCACGAACAGCACCTGCCCTTTCTTCACCAATTGGTTATCCACCACCGGCACATCGGTCAGCAGGCCGCTGACGTCCGGCGCGATCGCCACCACGTCGGCGGTAAACTTGGCGTCACGCGTCCACGGCGACTCGGTGTAAAACACCCAGGCCTTGAATACCGCGACGATGCCCAGCAGCACAAGAATCAAAGTGATCGCGATTCGGGTTATTTTTATCGAAAAATTTTTCACAGCGACCTCAAACAAAAAGACATGAAATCAGATAAAACAAGCAGCAATACAGCGCGGTGTTAAACAGCGCCGGATGCCAGACAAAATCGTAAATCCCCGTCGGCTGCAGCAGGCGGCGCATGAGGAAAAACAGCGCCAGCGACACCAGCAGCTCGAAAAACACCGGCGGAAACGACAGTCCGAAGATGACCATAACCGGAAGCAAACTCATCACTTTTTCCTTATTGTTCACTGCGCCGGGGAAAGACAGGTCTCGCCATTCACATTCTCTTTACATTTTAGCGTGCGCGCGCCACAAATCTTGACCAGGCAGCTTGTCCAGGTCACGAACCCGAAAAAAGGTTAAACTTTGGGGCAGACATCCACGACAGGGATTGCGAGGGTGCCGGAGGAGCGGCAGGATTGCGTTGCCGATCGCTCTCGCACGTTGGTAAGGTCTATTCACCCGACCACGTTATATTAGCCTGCTTACTATCAAGGCATCAACAATCTGTGATCTAAATCACTTTTAAGCCAGAGTGAATAATGGAAAGATTAAAACGGATGTCGGTATTCGCCAAAGTGGTTGAGTTCGGGTCGTTTACCGCGGCCGCGCGCCAACTCGGCATGAGCGTTTCATCGATCAGCCAAACCGTCTCGAAACTGGAAAATGAGCTGCAGGTCAAGCTGTTGAACCGCAGCACGCGCAGCATCGGCCTGACCGAGGCCGGCAAAATCTACTATCAGGGCTGCCGACGCATGCTGCAGGAAGTCAGCGAAGTGCATGAGCAGCTGTACGCGTTTAACAATACCCCCGCCGGCACGCTGCGCATCGGCAGCTCATCCACCATGGCGCAAAACGTGCTGGCGAACATGACCGCCGAGATGATGAAAGAGTACCCTGGCCTGACGGTCAACCTGGTGACCGGCATTCCGGCGCCGGATCTGATCACCGACGGGCTGGATCTGGTGATCCGCACCGGCGCGCTGCAGGACTCCAGCCTGTTCTCCCGCCGCCTGGGGCAGATGCCGATGGTGGTGTGCGCCGCCAAAAGCTACCTCAGCCAGCACGGCACGCCGCAGAAGCCGAGCGACATGGTCAACTTTTCCTGGCTGGAGTACAGCGTGCGGCCCGACAGCGAATTTGAACTGATGTCGCCGGAGGGCATCACCACGCGCATTTCCCCGCAGGGGCGCTTCGTCACCAACGACTCCTCCACCATGATCCGTTGGCTGAAAAACGGCGCCGGCATCGCCTACGCCCCGCTGATGTGGGTGATCGAAGAGATCAAGCGCGGCGAGATCGAGATCCTGTTCAAAAGCTACCATTCGGATCCGCGGCCGATCTACGCGCTCTATACCGAGAAGGACAAACTGCCGCTGAAGGTGCAGGTGTGCATCAACTACCTAACCGACTATTTCGAACGCGTGGCGGCGGTCTATCAGGGCTATCGTTGAGCGGCGCCCAAATAGCGGTGCGCCAGCGCGCCCAGCAGCATCAGCGCCAGCATGCCGAGGCCCCACAGCAGCCAGATGGCGTAGCCCGCCCAGTTCAGCAGCAGAGGAAAATAGCTCGCCAGCCCGCTGCCCAGCTGTTTCAGCCACGGCAACCAGGCGTCCAGCACCGCCTGCGGCACCAGGCTCAGCGCGCCGTTCACCGGCAGCGATGCGCCGCCGGCCGCTTCCGCCAACGCCGGGAGCCAGGCCAGCACGCCGGCTACGCCCCAGGCCAGCAGCGTCCATAGCGCCATGGCGCCCAGCAGCAGCGCTAGCGTCCAACCGCCCCGGTTCACGGCACACCGCCGCCGCACTGCGGGCAAAAGCGGCTGCCCGGCGGCAGCGGCGCGGCGCACTGGCCGCAGGTGGCGCTCAGCGCGGCAAACGGCTGACCGCAGCGGTGGCAATAACGCGCGCCCGATTTATTCACCGCCTGGCATTCCGGACACTGCGGCCCCGGCTCGCCATGCTGGTTATAGCGGTTGCCATGATGCCCGCCGCCGTGGCCCGCGCGCTGATGACCGCGGTTAATACCGCCTTGCCCCAACAACCTTTTCAGTAAGCTCATCCCGCCTCTCCTCTGTGCATTGGCGCTGAAGCTCACTGTAAACCCTGGAGTAACCTCCAGGGTAAAGCCCGGCGAGCAGGCTTTACGTTTCATTACATCGTAAAAGTGGCAAGGCTTTGATGCCGTTAACAAAAGCACCATCGGCATTATCCCACGCCGCCGCGCTGCGTTATGCTGCGGGAACCTCTCCCTGCATCAGGAATAACCATGAAAAAAATCATACTGGACTGTGACCCGGGGCATGACGACGCCATCGCCCTGCTGCTGGCCTGGGGCAATCCGCAGATCGACCTGCTGGCGGTCACCACCGTGGTGGGTAATCAGACGCTGGACAAAGTGACGCGCAACGCGCTGGCGGTGGCGCGCATCGCCAATATCACCGGCGTGCCCTTCGCCGCCGGCTGCCCGCGCCCGCTGGTGCGCAATATCGAAGTGGCGCCCGATATCCACGGCGATTCCGGCCTCGATGGCCCGGTGCTACCGGAACCCCACCTGCAGCTGGACTCGCGCCACGCGGTGGATCTGATCATCGATACGGTGATGGCCCACCCGCCCGGCAGCGTAACGCTGGTGCCGACCGGCGGCCTGACCAATATCGCCATGGCGGTGCGCAAAGAGCCGCGCATTGCCGAGCGGGTCAAGGAAGTGGTGCTGATGGGCGGCGGCTACCATGTGGGCAACTGGAGCGCGGTGGCGGAGTTCAATATCAAAATCGATCCCGAGGCGGCGCACATCGTGTTTAACGAAAAATGGCCGCTGACCATGGTCGGGCTGGATCTTACCCACCAGGCTTTGGCCACGCCGGCAGTCTGCGCGCGCATCGCCGCCCTCGGTACCCGGCCGGCCGCCTTCGTCGGCGAACTGCTGGCATTCTTTGGCCGTATGTACCAACAGGCGCAGGGCTTCAGCGCCCCGCCGGTACACGATCCTTGCGCCGTCGCCTACGTGATCGATCCGAGCGTGATGACGGTGCGCAAAGTGCCGGTGGATATCGAACTCACCGGCACCCTGACGCTGGGCATGACGGTCGCGGACTTCCGCGCGCCGCCACCGCCGGACTGCCACACCCAGGTGGCGGTCAAACTGGATCAGGATAAATTCTGGGATATGGTGGTGGATGCGCTGGAACGGATTGGCGAAGTGGAGTGAGGTCTGTGAAGCGTGGATTAACGCGCTTTTACAGGCGCGTTAATCCGTCTTGCGGCACGGCAACAGGGATAGGGGGATCATCACCCCTTTATTTCCACAGCAACAGAACAATCTTAATAAAATGGATTTAAATAAAATTTAAAAACAACCAATAAAAAACAAGAAGAGTCTTAATGAAAATAAATACATATTCAATGAAGAAAATATAAAATAAAAAATAAAAACAGCGGTAAATAAAACCACGATCGCCGTGCCGTCATTGGCAACAACGATTTAACAAGAAAATGCTTATCTCATTGGCTACATCGTCTGTCGGCCCAAGTGTTCGTTGTCGCACACACGGCGTTTTACTCCATACAAAAAAATCCCAATATTTTGATTTAAATACAAAAATAAAATAAAAGATTAAAAATTGACTGGAGCAAGGTGAATTTGAGAAAATGACAACCCTGTTTTTTCAAACAAATAAAACACCCTTTGCAGGCAACTGAAATACGGCTTACCCCTTTTTATATAAACCGTCCCCGCGCTCACAGGGGAAAAACTTATTTATCGCTTCAACAGGAAGTCTTTTCAATTTCCATAAAAAATTTTAGGTATTGAAGCTTCAGCGAATTTAAACACCAGGATAAGGATAGGGAATCCTAATAATATGCATTCAATGATCGATATCGAAACATGGCAGGTTCACCATGACCGATAAAACCGCCATTAACGCACCGGCTATCGCCGTGCTGCCCCTGCTGCTGATCTGGATGGCGGCGATCCTGCCGTTCTATCACCCCAACATGGGCGGCGGCGGCCTGGCGCTGCCGCAAAACATTCTGGCCTGGAGCGCCATGGCGCTGACCACGCTGATCGTGACCTTCACCGTTTGCCTTGGCCGTACCCGTCTTTCGCTGACCCCCACGGCACGCCTGTTGCTGCTCGGCATCGCCGTATTGGCGCTGCCGCTGCTGTATACCCGCGCCGAGTGGCGCGAAGACGCCCTGTGGCGCTGCGCCGGTTTGCTCGGTGGCTGGCTGTTCTATGTCGCTTGCCTGCAGCTGCGCCTCACCACCCGGCAACGCGATCTGTTGCTGTACGGCCTGCTGTTCGCCGTAAGCGTTCAGGCATTGCTGGCGGCGCTGCAGCTGTTCGCCCCCGCGCTGGCCTGGGTGGCCCCCAATGGCCGCCGGGTCTACGGCGTCTTTCAGCAACCGAACGTGCTGGGCAGCTTTATCGCCACCGGGCTGGCTTTGGCGCTCTGGCTACTGCTTGCCCCCCTCTCCACGCCGACGCGGCGGCGGCAGCTCCCGCTGCTCGCCCTACTGGCCGCTTTCTCCGCCCTGCTGGTGCTGATCCAGTCGCGCGCCGCCTGGCTGGGCGGCGCCCTGGCGGCGGCGCTGCTGCTGTGGCGTTTTGCCCGTCAGCGCCCAGGCGCAAGCCGCTGGGCCGGCGGCGCGCTGCTGCTGGGCGTGGCGATCGGTACTACGGTGTTGTTCACCGGTTTCGGTCTGGATGGCCGCGCCGGCCTGATCGGGCGGGAGCTTTCCAATAGCGCTCGCCTCACCATGCTGCATGACGTCGGCGCCATGATCTTGGCCAAACCGCTGCTGGGCTGGGGCTACGGCGGCTTTGAATACAGCTTCGCGCACTTCCGTCTGCAGGAAATGCCCTGGCGAGAAGTGCTGGAAGTCGCCGGGCATCCGCACAATGAAATCCTGCTGTGGTGGGTTGAGGGCGGCCTGCCAGCGCTGGCGGGGATCGTTATCGTCCTCGTCGCCGGTGCGCTGCTGTTGAAACGCGCCTGGCAACGGGATCGCGAGCAGCCGGCCGGTGCGCGCGTCGGGCTGTTTCTGGTGCTGTTGCCAATGCTGGTGCACACCCAGTTGGAATACCCTTTCTATCTGTCTGCGCCGCATTGGCTGGCGTTTCTGCTGCTGCTGGCGCTGCTGGACGGCCAAACCGGCGAGCCCCGCCCACTGCCGTTCGCCAAAGCCCTGAGCCTGCCGGTGGCGATGGCGGCCATCGGCGTGTTGGTGATGGCGATCTTCGCCTGGCAAGGGCGCATGGCGCTCACCCAATCGGAACGCACCATGCTGGCCTCCATCGACAGCATCGAGCAGATGCCGCCGCCGGCCGCCTGGATCTACCGGGAGCGCAAAACCTTCGACGAGCAATCTCACGCGCTGCTGGTCTATAACCAAACGCGCGATGATGCCCTGCTGACCGGCTATCGGCAGTGGGCCAATGCCTATCTGCAGCGCCGTATCGACGCCAACGTCTATGCCACGCTGATCATGATTTTGCGTTATCAGGGCGCTCAGGCGGAAGCAGACGCCCGCCAGCGGGAAGCCGCTTTCCTGTTTGCGCGGGATGCGCGGTTTAGGTAGGAAGAATAAGGTGAGAGCGCGTCGCTCTCACCTGCCGTCTTAAGATTAACGCGGCAAAATAGCGCACGTTTTATCCAGCAGCGATTCTACCGAGGCGCGGTTGCCGACGTCCCAGCCGCGCTTCGAGGCCAGCAAGATAAAACCCCGTTGGCCGGCAAACGTGGTCGGGACGACGGCCACGCCATACTCCGCCAGCTGCGGCGGCGACAGATGAAAATAATCCGCAAGATCCTTAATCGGGTAGATGCCCATCGCGGCCGGCTGCATCACGCGGCGGGCATAGTAGGTGTGGCGCAACAGCTTATCCGGCAAGGGGCGCCATTGTTCCTGTATGTAGGGACGTTCCGCCTGCAGCTGGCGCCGCACATCCTCGCGCAGACAGGTCAGGTGAATGTGCAATTGGTTCTGGCTGCGGCCGTAAGCGGAGTTGATCGCCATGCCCAGCCTGTCGTCCGGCACCGGCCCGCCATACTCGGCGGCCAGCCGGTAACGCATCAGCCATGCATAGCCAAAATAGTCCGTTCGTTCTCCGGCCAGCAGCAGCGGGCTTTCAATGCCGGAAAGCGGTGCCGTCGGCACCAGAATGAAATGATAGGGATAACGCGGGTTTTGCAGCACGCTAAAGCCCTGCGCTTTCCCCTGCGGCATATAGATCTGCTCACACGGGGCCGGATCGCGCTTTTGCTGATAGTTGGCCATGCAGAGCTTATCGACCACGCCCCACAGCGCATCGGAACGGGCGCAGCCCGTCAGGGACAGAACGCCCAGCAACAACAGCCAACGCAGGGCGGAGAAAGCCCAACGCGCCATCCTCGTATTGTTCCGTTTTTTCGCCACGTCAATTTCATTCCATCACTGGGCGCAGGCACGCCTGCAAGGGCCGCAACATGGGGAATGGATAAAGGAGCCAGCGCGTGGCTCCTTGAGGAAAGATTACGCCGTGCCGCCGACGGTCAGCGTATCCAGTTTCAGCGTCGGTTGGCCGACGCCCACCGGCACGCTCTGGCCTTCCTTGCCGCACACGCCCACGCCTTTATCGAGCGCCAGATCGTTGCCGACCATCGAGATCTGCTGCATCGCCTCGATGCCGGAGCCGATCAGCGTCGCCCCCTTCACCGGTTTGGTGATGCGGCCCTTCTCGATCAGGTAGGCTTCGGTGGTGGAGAACACGAACTTGCCGGAGGTGATGTCCACCTGGCCGCCGCCAAAGTTCGGCGCGTACAGGCCGTATTCGACGCTGGCGATGATCTCTTCCGGCGTCGATTGGCCCGCCAGCATGTAGGTATTGGTCATGCGCGGCATCGGCAGATGCGCGTAAGACTCGCGGCGGCCGTTGCCGGTCGGCGCGACACCCATCAACCGCGCGTTGAGTTTGTCCTGCATGTAGCCTTTCAGCACGCCGTTTTCGATCAGCACGTTGTACTGGCCCGGTACGCCTTCGTCGTCGATCGCCAGCGAGCCGCGGCGCCCTTGCAGGGTGCCGTCATCCACCACGGTGCACAGCTCGGAAGCCACCAGTTCGCCCATATGGCCGCTGAACACCGAGGTGCCGCGCCGGTTGAAATCGCCTTCCAGGCCGTGCCCCACAGCCTCGTGCAGCAGCACCCCCGGCCAGCCGGCTCCCAGCACCACCGGCATATTGCCGGCCGGCGCCGCCACCGCGCCGAGATTGACCAGCGCCATGCGCACCGCTTCTTTGGCATAGGCATCGGCGCGCACGTCGCCGTCGACGGTTTCCAGGAAATAGTCGTAACCGAAACGGCCGCCGCCGCCGCTGGAGCCGCGCTCACGCTTGCCGTCCTGCTCCACCAGCACGCTGACGGAGAGCCGCACCAGCGGGCGAACGTCCGCCGCCAGCGTGCCGTCGGTGGCGGCCACCAACACCTGCTCGTAAACGCCGGTGATGCTGGCGTTCACTTCCTGCACCCGCGCATCGGCGGCGCGCGCCACTTTATCGACGCGGTGCAACAGGGCGATTTTCTCTTCGCGCGGCAGGCTTTGCAGCGGATCGAGCAGCGGGTACAGCGCCCGGTAACCGATTTCGCCCAGGGTGTGCGCCCGCCCGTCGCCCTGCTCGCGCACGATGCTGCGCGCCGCCTGTGCGCTCTGCTGCAGCGCATTCAGGGTGATCTGATCGGCATAGGCGAAACCGGTTTTCTCGCCGCTGACGGCGCGCACGCCGACGCCCTGGTCGATATTGTAAGAGCCATCCTTGATGATGCCGTCCTCGATCACCCAGGCTTCGTGATAGCTGGACTGGAAATAGAGATCGGCGTAGTCGATACGGCGTTCTGCCAGTTGACCCAGTACCGAGTACAGGTCTTGATGACTCAGCTTGTTGGTAGCGAGTAACTGCTCACTGACAAACGTCAGGCTCATAATGGTTTCACTCTTGATTGGAGGATAACGTGTCAGACGGCGCCGTCAGCGACGTCTGGAATCGATTGTGCTGCAGCACCGGCATCTGTTGCCGCAGGGGCTGCAGGCTTGTGGTGTCCACGCGCACCTTCAGCGCCGCTACGGCGTCCGGGTTCTCGGCCAGCACCTTGCCCCAGCCGTCGACAGCCAGCGTGTGGCCCCAGGTGCGGCGGGTCGGCCCGTGGCGCCCCACCTGCGCCGGCGCCAGGATCATGCACTGGTTTTCGATCGCCCGGGCGCGCAGCAGGATTTCCCAATGCGCCTCGCCGGTGACCCGGGTAAAGGCCGCCGGCACCGAAATCAGTTCAGCGCCCTGCGCCCGCAGCGCCTGGAACAGCGCGGGGAAGCGCAGATCGTAGCATATGGTCATGCCCAAACGCCCGACCGGCGTATCCACCACCGTCAGATGCTGCCCGTGCTGGTAGGTATCCGACTCGCGGTAGTGGGCGTGGGCGTCGTTGATGTCCACATCGAACATGTGCAGCTTGTCGTAGCGGGCGCGGATCTCGCCCTGATCGTCGAACAACAGGCTGCTGGTGGTGATAAGCTCCGGGTTTTCGCGGCTGATCAAGGGCATCGAGCCCACCAGCAACCACACGCCATAGCGGCGCGCCAGTTCGCGCACCGCGTTCTGCAGCGGGCCATCGCCCTGTTTTTCCGCCTGTTGGCGATAGGCTGCGGAGTTGGCGAACAGCAGCGCGTTCTCCGGCGTCATGACCAGTTTTACCCCGGCATTGAGCTGCTTGATCTGCTGTTCAATCTGGGCCAGGTTATCGCGCACCTGATCGCCACTGCACAACTGCAACAACGCAACGTTAGCATTCCTCATGACGCCTTATCCTCCTTTGCCTTACGAAGTACCTCATTGATCTTCGGCTGGTCGAGATCGCCGCTGATATGGTAACGAATCAGCGAAATCTTGCTCCACAGCGGCCCCAGCACCTGCGAGGCGGCGAACACCGCCGCGCCGACGATCGGGTTAACGACAAACGCCGTGGCCACGCCGACCGTCGCCGAAATCGCCGGCGCCACCACCGCTTCCATATCGATGCGGCGGCGCGCCAGATCGATCTGGCCACTCATGGCGATATCCGCCGCCAGGCCGTCGATCAATAGATTATCAGTATGCATTATGCCATCTTTCAGCCAGGCGGTGCTGCGGATGGAATCAAAGTAGAAGCCTTTGCCGAAGGTATCGCTGAAATCGAACTGCAGCTTGCGCAGCAAGGCGTCGAAGCTGACCAGTCGCAGCAGCTGGCCGGCGCGGCCGCCGCCCATGCTGTCGATCTCGCCCTTGCCCATTTTGACCTGCAGCGCGCCGCTCAGCGTATTGACCTGCGGCTGCCACGGCGCGCCGCGCCAGTACAAATCGAAGTCCACGTCGTAAGGCGCGCCTTTCAGCGGGATGGTGATGCCGAAGAAGGCGGCGGTTTCATCGATCTTGCCGCCGAGCAGCTTGCCTTTCAGCGAGCTGCGCTCTTCCTGCGCGTTCTGCTTCCACAGGCCGGTGGCGCTCATGCGCCCTTTGCCGGTATCGACCAGGCCGTGATCCAGCGTCAGGGTATCGCCCCGATTGCTCAGATCCGCCTCGACCTTGCCGAGGTTCTGCCCCAGCACCCAGCACGACTTGCAGCGCAGCATCAGCGAAGGCCAGTCGCGGAAGCTGACTTTCTCCGGCGGCGGTGGCGGCGAACCCGCCGCGCTTTTCGTCTCGGCGAACTGCGGGTTGTAGTACAGGTAGTTGATATCGGCGCGCCACGGCCCGCGATCGGCCACCCGCAGGCTGCCGTCCACTTCATCGCTCTTGGCGCTCACCACGGTGGCGCCCAGCTGTTTTTCGGCCGACAGCGTCAGCTTATGCCAGGCCTGGCCGCCCAACAGCAGCTGCGGCGTGGTCAGCGCCACGGTGGTGGGGAAGCTGAAACCGCCCACCTGACCGCTGCCGCCGCCCTGTTTCAGCGCCGGCGCCAGCAGCGCCAGCCATTGCTCGCCGTCCAGCGCCGGCAGGTTCAGCGTCATCGACTTGCCGGCCGGCAGCGGCGGCGTGCCGCCACCGTTGGTTTGCCAGGCGGCGCGCGCCAGATTCACCTGTTTTTTGTCGAAGCTCCATTCACTGTTGAAGCGGTTCTGCTTGCCCGCACTGCCGGTCAACATGAAGCCGTTAAGACCGCCTTTGACCTTGACGCTCACCGGCAAGGCTTCGCCCGGTGCCTTGTCCAACGGCGAAGGTAAGTGACTGCTCACTTTCCTTAGGTCTGCGTCAAGGCCGATATCGTAGCTGGCCGAGCCCTGATGCGGCAACGTGATGGCCACCTGACTCTGCCAGGGCGCGCTGCCGCTGAGCGCATCGGCGGCCTCTTTCGGCAGGCCGGGGAACTTGCCCGGCTGCCAGTCGCCCTTCAGGCCGACGTTGACCTTGTAGTCACGCTCGCCTTCCTGGGTGGTGAAGTTGACCGCCACCTGCTGCCCGAACCAGTTGGCCGACAGCGGGTCGCTCTGCAGGTTGCCGTTGTCGAAGCGGAACTTGCCGCTGAGCTTTTGCAGTTCGCTGTCCAGCGGCTTGATCAGCAACGAATTGTTGTTCAGCGCCACTTCACCGGTGGCTCTGACCTGCTCGCCGTCCAGGGGAATATCGAGATGTAAGCGCCCACTGACATCACCGCCAATCTGCAGCTGATCCAGCGCCGCCCCCAGCGAATCGTGCAGCGGCGTCTGCATGAAGTAGTCGTGTATGTCGCTGCCCGCACCCGCGACTTCGGCGTCGATCAGCAGCCGCTCTTTCAGGTAATCCGGGATCACCGCGCTGATATTTTTGCCCGCCACCTTGCCCAGCCGGGTTTGCGGCGCATGCATCCACAATCCCTCGTTGGCGAAATCGAGGTCGATCGCCAAATCGGTCAGCGCCGGCCAGCCCGGTTGGAACTGGAAGGTGGCGTGGCGCAGCGGCACGAAGACTTCGAGCTGCCCTTCGTTCTTACGGTACGGGAAGTGCTGCGGATCGCCGGAATAAATCAGCGTGGCGTTATCCACCTGGCCGCCCTGAATGGCGCCGCTCAGGTAGTCCACCAGATGCTTGCCCATCAGCGGTTCCGGGAAATAGCGCCAGGCCTCGGCGCCGTCATACAGGCGGATGCCCGCCAGGATATTCAGCCACGGATCGCCCTTGGCCGGCTGCTGATAACGGAAATCGCCGTTGACCCACAGCGACTTCGCCTTGACGTCCAACCCCTGGCTCGCCAGCTCCCAGCCTTGATCGTTGTAACGCCAGGTCAGCGCGCCACGCGCGCTGCTGATTTCAAGCGGCGCACGGAACATATCGCCGTAAGGCAAGGTGCTGCCTGCCAGCCCCAGCGTCAGGCGGCCGTTCTCCACCCCGCCGCTCAACGCGCCGGAGAAGTGGTTGACGCCGGGCAGCAGCTCCCAACGCTGCCAGCTAACATCGCGCCACAGCGCCTGGAAACGGCTCTTTTCCGGCTGCTTCAGCGGGATGTCCAGCGCCAAGGCCTCCATCGTCCCCTGCGGCTGCAGATCGTTCCAGCGATCGAGCACGTCCGGGCTGAGGAACGAGAAGGTCGGCAGCAGCGCCGACAGGCGCTCCAGCTGAAGGTTAGTCGCGCGCACCCGCAGCTCTTCATTCTGCGCCGGCCCCATGAACTCGGTGTTTTCCGGCAGCCACAGGGCGGAAAGCGTGCCCTGCGGCCAGGCCTGGCCGTCGGTGCTCAACCGCAGCTGCGGCACGTCGAGCTGCCAACCGGTGCCCTGGCGGCGCAGCGACAGCGCCAGATTGTCCACGTCCAGCCGGTGCTGCGCGGCGCCGATATCCCAGTTGGCCGCCCCCTGCTTGAGCAACGCATGGCCGCCGGCAATCTCGCCGTTCTGCACCTGCAGCCAGGCCGCCAGGCTGAAGTCGGCGCTTTCCAGCCCGGTGTTGGCGCGCAGCCAGCGGGTAAACCAGGGTTTCATGTCGATGTTATCGGCCTGCAGATAGACCGTGCCGGTGTCCAGCAGGCCCTGATTATCGCGCAGGTCCATGCGCAGCTGCACCACGCCGTGCTGGCCGTTCAGCGTCGACAGGCTGATCTGCCCCTCGGCGCGGTGGCGCTCGCGGCCGTTAAGCCAGGTCAGTTGGGGAATGTCGAATTCGGCGCGCGCGCCGGCGGGCGTCAGGAACGAGATACGGCTGTCGCGCAGATCGAAATGGTCGAGCTGGCGCAGCATCAGATCGCCGATTTTGCCCGGCTCAAGGCCTTCGCCCTGCCGGTCGCCGCCCAGCGTGGCGTTCAGATCGAGGCGGAATTGATAGAAGGTCAGATCGCGGAACTGCCAGCGCCAGTGCAGCAGCGATTGCCACACGTCCAGCGCCAGCGTCACGCGTTCGATATGCACATCGCTTTTGGGCAGCGTAGCGCTCAGGTTGCGCATTTCAAGCTGTGGGCCGAACGTTTCCCAGCTGCCCTGCAGGAAATCCATCTGCACGGGCACGCCGGACAGCTTCTCCACCTGCGCCAGCAGTTGGGGACGGTAGTCGTTCAGCTTCGGCAGCATCAGGCGCAGCCCGCTGATCAGCAGCGCCACAATCACGATTAGGGTGGCGCCTGTTGCTAACAGAATCCCAGGCAGTCGCCTCACGCAGTTCTCCTTGCTCCGCTGCCTGGCAACGGGAATATCTATGCACTGACGGGCCCGGCATGCCGGGCCCTTACGATGTCGGACGGGCTACATCATGACGACGTCGAACTGCTCCTGGCTGTACAACGGTTCGATCTGCACCTTCACCTGTTTGCCGACGAAGATCTCCACTTCGGCCAGCGCATGCGATTCTTCGCTCTTCAACGCTTCGCCGACCGCCGCGGAGGCGTACACCAGGAAGCGATCGGAATCGTAAGCATGGTGCACGCGCACAATCTCGCGCAAGATCTCGTAGCACACGGTTTCCACCGTTTTCACGGTGCCGCGCCCATTGCAAGTAGGACAATCGTGACAGAGCACATGTTCAATGCTTTCACGCGTGCGTTTACGCGTCATTTCAACTAAGCCTAGCTGAGAGAAGCCGTTGATCGTGGTTTTTACCCGATCTTTACTCAACGCCTGCTCCAGCGAGTGCAGCACCCGGCGGCGGTGCTCTTCGTTGTTCATATCGATAAAGTCGATGATGATGATGCCGCCCAGGTTACGCAGCCGCAGCTGGCGCGCGATGGCCTGCGTCGCCTCGATATTGGTATTGAAGATGGTTTCGTCGAGGTTGCGGTGGCCGACGAAGGCACCGGTGTTGATATCAACGGTGGTCATCGCCTCGGTCTGATCGATGATCAGATAGCCGCCGGACTTCAGCTCCACCTTGCGCTCCAGCGCGCGCTGGATCTCGTTTTCCACATCGTACAAATCGAAAATCGGCTGGCTGCCGGTATAGAGCTCGAGCTTGTTGGTGATGTCCGGAATGTACTCGCCGGTAAACTCCACCAGCAGATCGTGCGTCAGCCGCGAATCGACGCGGATGCGATCCAACGCCGCGCCGGCGAAATCGCGCAGGATGCGCTGCGCCAGCGCCAGCTCGCCGTACAGTTTGTATTTGGTCTGGTTGCGCTTCTTGCGCTCCATCACCTTGGTCCACAGGCGTTTGAGGAACGCGGCGTCCTGCGCCAGCTCTTCCTCGCCGATGCCTTCCGCCGCGGTGCGGATGATAAAACCGCCCAGCTCGTCGCAGTGCGGCGCAACGATGGCTTTCAGGCGCTCGCGCTCGGCTTCGCTTTCAATGCGCTGCGAAACGCCGACGTGCGCCGCGCCCGGCATGAAGACCAGATAGCGCGAAGGCAGCGTGATGTCGGTGGTCAGGCGCGCGCCCTTGGTGCCGAGCGGATCTTTCACCACCTGCACCATCAGGTCTTGCCCCTGGCGCACCAGCTCGGCGATGTCGCGCACGTGGAAGTTTTTCCGCTCGTCGCCGGCGACGCATTCGGTATGCGGCATGATGTCGGAGGCGTGCAGGAAGGCGGCCTTGTCCAGGCCGATGTCGACGAACGCCGCCTGCATCCCCGGCAGGACGCGGCTGACGCGCCCTTTATAGATGTTGCCGACGATGCCGCGTTTGGATTCGCGTTCGATATGGATCTCTTGCAGAATGCCGCCATCGATATAGGCGACCCGCGTTTCAGACGGTGTGATATTAACCAGTAGCTCAGCTGTCATGCCTTCTCCTCAGAGCCGGTCGATAATGGCAGCGCCCATCAACCGGTTCTTACATCACGTAATGCGACAAAATTACTGAGCAGCTCATGTGTTTCGACCAGCGGCAGACCAACCACCGCGTGATAACTCCCGGTTATCGTTCTGACGAAACAACCACCCTTTCCTTGAATTCCATAGGCGCCCGCCTTATCCATCGGTTCGCCCGTAGCAATATAGTCGCGGATATCCTGTTGTGACAGGCTGCGGAACGTCACGTCGGTCACCACCAGCTGGCAGCGCACGTCGTGGCGATCGGCGATCGCCACCGCCGTCATCACCTGATGCTGCTTGCCGGACAGCGCCGCCAGCATGTCCGCCGCATGGGCTTCGTCGCGCGGCTTCTCCAGCACCCGGCCGTTGAGCACCACGATGGTGTCGGCGCCCAGCACCGGCCGATCTTCCTGCGCCAGCGCTACGCCGGCTTTGGCCTTGTCCTGCGCCAGGCGGCGCACATAGGCTTCGGCGGCTTCGCCTTCCCGGCGCTGCTCTTCGGTATGCGTCAGCAAAATGTCGAACGACACGCCGAGCAGGGTCAGCAGTTCACGTCGACGTGGGGAGCCGGAGGCCAGATAAAGCGAAGTCATTGAGATACCCTTACTGTACGGCGAACTGACGGCGGATTTTGCGCATCAACAGGAATAACCACGGCCACAAAATGCCGTTTACCACACTACTCCAGAACACCTCTGGGCGGAAAGAGACGTTGATCACTAAAAACTCAGCCCAGAACACCACCACGTCCATCGACAGCGACAGCAGCACGACGATCAGCGCCTGTTGCCACAGCGCCATATTGCGGAACAGTTGGAATTTGAACGCCACCAGATAGGCGATGATGCCCAGCGCCAGCGCGCGCACGCCCAGCGTAGAGCCGAGGATCAGATCCATGATCAGCCCCAGCACGAAGCCGGTGCCGACGTTGACCCGGTGCGGCAAGGCCATCACCCAGTAGATCAGGATCAGCACCAGCCAGGAAGGGCGGAACATGTAGATCTGCTCCGGCCACGGCATGATTTGCAGCACCAACGCCACCAGGAACGACAGCCAGATTATCCAGCGCCCGTGGCTGCGGTAGCTATTCATGGCACCACTCCCGCCGCGGCAGGCTGAGCTTGGGGCTGGACAGAGGCCGGAGCCGTGGTTTGCGGCGCCACCCCGGTGGCCGGAGCCGGCAGCTGCGGCCCGACGGAGCCGGCAGGCGGCAGCACCTGCGGCATCATCTGCATCAGGCGTTCATTGGCCACGCGGTGCACTTCGTCCGGCGGCAGCGGCATGTCGCCGTTGCGATCGGCGCCCCACAGCAGCAGCAGGTAGCGCAAGCGCTGCAAACCGGCGGTCGGCCGCGCCTGAATCACGGTGTAAGCGCGCTGGTTGTCGACCTTGACCGAGGAAACCACCGCCACCGGATAGCCTTCCGGGAAGCGGCCGCCGAGGCCGGAGGTGACCAGCACGTCGCCAACGCGGATATCGGTGTTGTTCGGCAGATGCTCCAGCTGCAGATCGTCGGCGCAGCCGCTGCCCGCGGCGATCACCCGAATATCGTTGCGCAGCACCTGGATCGGCAGCGCGTGCGAGGCGTCGCAGATCAGCAGCACGCGGCTGGTGACTTTCGCCACCGCCACCACCTGGCCGACCACGCCCTTGTCGCTGATCACCGGCTGGCCTTCATAGACGCCATTGTCCGACCCTTTGTCGATCACCACCTGATCGCTGTAAGGATCGGAACCGGTGGAGATAACCTGGGTGACCATCTTGTGTTCGTCCTGGCGCAGCGGAGAACCCAGCAGCTCGCGTAAGCGGGCGTTTTCCTGCTTGAATTGGCCAAGAAGAAGAATATCGCTGTTTTTCAGCAGCAGTTCCTGCCGCAGAGCGCGGTTTTCCAGCTCCAGCTGTTGGCGGGTGGCCAGCGTTTCTGACACGCTGTCCAAAACTTTACGCGGCCCGTTGGCCAGAAAATAGAAAGGGCTGACTGCGGTGTCCATGTAGTTGCGTATCTTCACGAACGTGCCGAGCCGGCTGTCGGCAACGATCAGGCCAATGGCCGCGATCACCGCCAAAAAAAGTCGCAGTTGCAGGGAAGGCCCCCTGCTAAAAATCGGCTTCATAAATTATGCGAGTTCCTCGACAACAGAAAGAGGAACCGTACCTGATTTTCGCTGTGCGCATTCATCCGATACGATTCCTCCTTCCAGGGGCTGACTATTCTTCGCTGAACAAATCGCCGCCGTGCATGTCGATCATTTCCAACGCCTTGCCGCCGCCGCGCGCCACGCAGGTCAGCGGATCTTCCGCCACCACGACCGGGATGCCGGTTTCTTCCATCAGCAGGCGATCGAGGTTGCGCAGCAGCGCGCCGCCGCCGGTCAATACCATGCCGCGTTCGGAAATGTCGGAGGCCAATTCTGGCGGGCACTGCTCCAGCGCAACCATCACCGCGCTGACGATGCCGGTCAGCGGCTCTTGCAGGGCTTCGAGGATTTCATTGGAGTTCAGGGTAAAGCCGCGCGGTACGCCTTCGGCCAGGTTACGGCCGCGGACTTCGATTTCGCGCACTTCATCGCCCGGATAGGCAGAACCGATTTCGTGCTTGATGCGCTCGGCGGTCGCTTCGCCGATCAGCGAGCCGTAGTTGCGGCGCACATAATTGATGATGGCTTCATCGAAACGGTCGCCGCCGATGCGTACGGAAGAGGAGTACACCACGCCGTTCAGCGAGATCACCGCCACTTCAGTGGTACCGCCACCGATATCCACCACCATGGAACCGGTCGCTTCGGAGACCGGCAGACCAGCGCCGATCGCCGCCGCCATCGGCTCTTCAATCAGGAACACTTCACGCGCGCCGGCCCCTTGGGCGGACTCGCGGATAGCGCGGCGTTCAACCTGGGTCGCGCCGACCGGCACACAGACCAGCACGCGCGGGCTTGGACGCATGAAACTGTTGCTGTGAACCTGTTTGATAAAGTGCTGCAGCATTTTTTCGGTCACGAAGAAATCGGCGATCACGCCGTCTTTCATCGGGCGAATAGCCGCGATGTTGCCGGGGGTGCGGCCCAGCATCTGTTTGGCGTCATGACCGACGGCCGCGACGCTCTTTGGGGAGCCGGCACGATCCTGACGAATGGCAACCACCGAAGGTTCATTCAGTACGATGCCTTGCCCTTTAACATAAATCAGGGTATTGGCGGTACCCAAGTCGATGGACAAGTCGTTGGAAAACATGCCACGAAATTTCTTAAACATAACGAAAGGATAATCCTGCAAGCTGGGGGCGGAAAATAAAATCCGCCTACTTTACCAACCACACGAAGCAGCGACAAGGCGCAAAAACGTTCTACTTCGGTGAAAAATAGTCTGTATTGTTTCTGCTCGAATGCACGGAAATTGGATGAGGCCTGAATTCCCTGAACAAAGGCTCAGTTTACCACCCTGTCAACGCACGAAACGGCGTAACACAGCTCATAAAATCTAACATATTCCCTGATTGCCGCCGATGGTAAGCACCTACCAACGCCAACCAGATAAAAGCTGACAAGAGCCTATCTCAAATAGGCGTCGTTGTCGCAGGCAGATTGGAGAAAACTCCAAAATGACGGGTGACATGGCCCAGATGGATCTGGCGCTCATTCTACGTCAATTTTTGTCCGGCAATCAGCTTAAACGCGATAACGACGTGAATATTTTTTACGCCCCGGGTCGATCGGTTCCGGCGGCGCGAAAAAGTCGCCCTGCCCGCCGTGGATCCCGCGCTCTTTCAGCGTCTGCCACTCGTTGCGCGTGCGTACGCCGGCGGCGAACACCTGCGCGCGCGTGCCCGCGCAGGCGCCGGTCAGGCTCTGCACGAACAGCTGGTTTTCGTCCCGCTTATCGATGCTCCGCACCAACCCCGGGTGGAGCTTGACGATCTCCACCTGCAGCGACTTGATATAGGACGTACTGACCACGGTTAAACCCGCTTTGGACACCGCGAGGCGGCAGCCCAGCCCTGACAACAGCCTCAGCACCGGACGCAAACGGTCGATATGTTGACACACATCTGCCTCCGCAAGTTCAATCAGAATTCGCCGACGTTGACTTTTTTCGCACTGCAGCAATGTATCGCGCAGCCAGCGCTGGAAAGAGCGCTGCAAAATCGAGTCCACGCACAGCGGAAACGCCAGCGTTTCCTCGGGCCACTGCGTCAACAAGGGAATGATGCGGCTCACCTGTTGGCGATCGTAACTTTCCGCCAGCCCGAGCTGCTGCACCAGCGGCATATATTCCGCCGGCAGCAATTCCTGGGTGCCGTCATAGATCCGGCTCATGATCTCGCGATGGTGCACCTCGCCCCCCACGGTCACCGCCGGTTTCTGATACAGCCGCGGGCCGCCGCGCGCCAGCACCTGTTCCAGCAGCGTGCGCCATTTGACGCTGCCGCGCCCCTTTTCCGGCACCTGGCTGTCGTACACATACCACCCGTTTTCGCCCTGCAGCGTAGCGTGGCGCGTCGCCTGCTCCGCATAATCGATCACCTGCTCGGTGGTTTGACCGCTGCGGTACGCCACGATGCCGATGTGCAGGAAGGCCTCGCGGTCGATCAGCGCCGTGGAAGGCAAGGCATCGATGGCGTTGACCAGCTGTGAGGCGATGCCGTCGGCCTCCTTCAGGGTTCGATGCGGCAACAACACGGTAAAATCGCTGTGGAAGTAGCGCGCCAGCAGCGCCGACGGATAGCGCATGACGAAGGTAGACAGCAGATTGACCAGCGAATACATCAGCTCCTGCACCGCCACGCTGCCGTGCGTCTCGCGCAGGGTCTCGAAATCGGGCAGCCGCACCATCATCACGATGCCGTGCGAGCCTTCGTCTTCCAGCTGAGTGGTCAACTGGTTATCGAAGAACAGGCGATTATTCAGCCCGGTTTTGGCGTCCTGCGCGGCAAAGGCGCGGATCAGCGTATCGACCCGGCTGCGCTCTTCCCGCGCTTCCGCCAGATCGGCCAGCAGGCGGTCGAGCGCGCCGCTGACGTTGGCCGGCCACTCACGCACGTCACCCTGCATGACGTTTTCGCGTTCGCCGTTCAGAATGCGCCGCGCGCGGCGTTCCAGACGATCTTCGCCGTCGGCCTGCTCACGCAGCCAGCGCAGGCTGAACAGCAAAACCACCACCATCACGACGATCGACAGCGTGACGGCGGCGGTGGATTGCAGCGTGCGCACATCGCTGGCGAAGGGATCGCGGTAGGTGATGCGCAGCGTGCTGCCCGGATGCTGCAACAGGGGACGCGAGACCTGACGATAGCCGTTCAACGCATCCCAGTGCTCTTTTTCCTGCGTCGGCAATTGATAGTCGAGCAGTTGGCTGCTACCGGCCTCTATGTGGATCGACACGATGCCGAGCGTGCGCATGACGATCGGCAACCATTTTTCCTGCTCCTGCGGCGGCTCGCTCAGCATGGCTTGATCGAGAGTGGTGACCAGCGAATCCAAGCGGCGCTCCTGGCGATCCTGGGTAACGTAAAAGAAGCTGTATGAGCATCCCATCAGCATCAAAAACATCGCCAGCGCGACCAACAGAGTGATCAATGCAGAGAGTTTGGTGGTAAATCGCATCCCTGTGCCTTGTCCGCTATGGTTAAGTGAGTGTTCACCCTTTAGCTAAAAGGGGCCGTCCAACCCTAACAAGCCTTGCCGAGGAATTAAACCTGCAAGCGCCATTTTTGTCCTTTATCAGGACTTGGGCCGCTTATTATGCATATAGTCAAATAACTGTGATTCAGCCATTGAATAGAAAAGTGTAAACGAGAGGAAGAGTGACATGCGTGCACTGTTATTGGAACAACAAGACGACCAAACTCTGGCTCATATCAAAGATATCGACAGCGATCGGTTGCCGGAAGGCGATGTCACCGTCGACATCAACTGGTCCAGCCTGAACTACAAGGACGCGCTGGCGATCACCGGCAAAGGCAAGATCGTGCGCAACTTCCCGATGGTGCCGGGCATCGACTTCGCCGGCACCGTGCGCCACAGCCGCGACGATCGCTTCAAAGAGGGACAAAGCGTGGTGCTCACCGGCTGGGGCGTGGGCGAACACCACTGGGGCGGGTTGGCCGAGCAGGCGCGCGTCTCCGGTGAGTGGCTGGTGCCGCTGCCGAACGGCCTGGATGAGCGCAAGGCGATGATCATCGGCACCGCCGGCTTTACCGCCATGCTGTGCGTGATGGCGCTGGAGGAAGGCGGCGTGCACCCGGACGACGGCGATATCCTGGTCACCGGCGCCAGCGGCGGCGTGGGCAGCACCGCCATCGCCCTGCTGGCGGCGCTGGGTTACCGGGTGACCGCCATCAGCGGCCGCGACAGCAATACCGACTACCTGAAAGCGCTCGGCGCCAAAGAGGTGATGCCGCGCGATGGCTATATCGACATGCCGCGTCCGCTGGAGAAACAGCTGTGGGCCGGCGCGGTGGACACCGTCGGCGACAAACTGCTGGCGCGGGTGCTGGCGCAGATGAACTATAACGGCACCGTCGCCGCCTGCGGCCTGGCGGGCGGTTATCAACTGCCGACCACCGTGATGCCGTTCATTCTGCGCAACGTGCGCCTGCAGGGCGTGGATTCGGTGCATACGCCGCTGCATCGCCGCCAAACCGCCTGGGAACGGCTGGCCGGCATTCTGCCGGACAGCTTCTATCAGCAGGCCACGCACGAAATCTCCCTCGAGCAGGCGCCGGCCACCGCCGCCGCGCTGTTGAACAACCAAATCACCGGCCGCACCCTGGTGAAAATCCGCTGACCTTCTCCCCCCGGCGACGGGGGGATCGCCCGCTTCTGCGAAATTTCATATTTTCCTGCGTCCCCTCGCTTCCGGCCGCCTTTAGCGCCATGCTTATTTCATGGAGACCCGTTAGCCGCTCGCAGGCGGCGGGAATCAGTCGCGGAGAACATAAGCATGAACAAACACCCGAAATTGACCGAGGCCGACGTCACGCCGGAGAGCGTATTCCACCAGCGGCGCAAGGTGCTGCAGGCGCTCGGCATCACCGCCGCTTCGCTGGCGCTGCCCACCGGCGCACAGGCGGACCTGCTGTCGTGGTTCAAGGGCAACGATCGCCCCAAGGCGCCGCCGGGCAAAGCGCTGGAATTCAGCAAACCGGCCGCCTGGCAGGCGCAGCTGGCGATGACGCCGGAAGACAAGGTCACCGGCTACAACAACTTCTATGAGTTCGGCCTCGACAAGGCCGATCCGGCCGCCAACGCCGGCGGGCTGAAAACCGAAGGCTGGAAAGTGCGCATCGACGGCGAAGTGGCGAAGCCGATAACGCTGGATATCGACGATCTGATGAAGCGTTTCCCACTGGAACAGCGCATTTACCGCATGCGCTGCGTCGAGGCCTGGTCGATGGTGGTGCCGTGGATCGGTTTCGAACTGGGCAAGCTGATCAAGCTGGCCGAACCGAACGGCAACGCGCGCTACGTGGCCTTCCAGACGCTGTACGATCCGGAGCAGATGCCCGGCCAGAAAGATCGCTTTATCGGCGGCGGCCTGAAATACCCCTACGTCGAAGGGCTGCGGCTGGACGAGGCGATGCATCCGCTGGCGCTGCTGACCGTCGGCGTGTACGGCAAAACCCTGCCGCCGCAAAACGGCGCGCCGCTGCGGCTGATCACGCCGTGGAAATATGGCTTCAAAGGCATCAAATCGATCGTGCATATCCGTTTGGTGCGCGATCGGCCGCCGACCACCTGGAACCAATCCGCGCCGAACGAGTACGGTTTTTACGCCAACGTGAATCCGCACGTCGATCATCCGCGCTGGTCGCAGGCCACCGAGCGTTTCATCGGCTCCGGCGGCATTCTCGACGTCAAACGCCAGCCGACGCTGCTGTTCAACGGCTATGCCGACCAGGTGGCGTCGCTGTATCGCGGCATGGATCTGCGGGAGAATTTCTAAGTGCGACTGACGCCTGTTCATATCAAATGGCTGAAAGCCGCCCTGCATCTGGCGGCGTTTCTGCCCTTTCTCTGGCTGGTACTGGCGGTGGATCAAGGCTGGTTCAGCGCCGATCCGTCCAAGGACATCCAGCATTTTACCGGCAGGATGACGCTGAAACTGCTGCTGGCCACGCTGGCTATCGCCCCGCTGGCGCGCTACGCCCGCCAGCCGCTGCTGATCCGCTGCCGCCGCCTGGTGGGGCTGTGGTGCTTTGCCTGGGGCACGCTGCACCTGATAAGCTACTCCACGCTGGAACTGGGGCTGAGCAACCTCGGCCTGCTGGGCAGCGAGCTGGTGAACCGCCCTTATCTGACGCTCGGCATCCTCACCTGGCTGATCCTACTGGCGCTGGCGGCCACCTCGACGCTGTGGGCGATGCGCAAACTGGGCGCCAAATGGCAACTGTTGCACAACTTCGTCTATCTGGCGGCGATCCTCGCCCCCATCCACTACCTGTGGTCGGTCAAAACGTTTTCCCCCCAGCCGTTCATCTACGCGCTGCTGGCGGTGGCGCTGTTGGGCCTGCGTTACAAGAAATTCCGCGCCTGGTGGCGCTGAACTACGCGGCGGCGCGCGTTATTGGTACGGAAAAACGCGCGCCGCCGGCGGGAACTTTTTCTGTGTTCCAGCGCTCATATTCCTGTCACGGATCCCCGAGTTCGTCGATTTGGGGTTGAATATCTTCGCTGATAAGACCAGTATTTAGCTGCGAATTGCTACGATATCGTTATAATGCCCGACCTTGTTTCTATTCTCAGGGTGAATTTGCCCCTTAACAGGTGACAAATCGATAACATCGGGTTATTTTCTACGATGATGGTTTTATTGCCGGAGATACCAGCACAATGGCGGATAAGTTTCACATTTTGCTTCTGAACGGCCCCAATCTCAATCTGCTGGGGACGCGTGAGCCGGAGAAGTACGGCAGCACGACGCTGACAGAGATTGTTAACGGATTGGAAAACCAGGCATCCGCATTGGATATTACCCTGAGCCATCTGCAGTCCAACGCCGAGCATCAGCTGATCGATCGCATTCATCAGGCGCGCGGCAACACCGATTTCATTCTGATAAATCCGGCGGCGTTCACGCACACCAGCGTGGCGCTGCGCGATGCGTTGCTGGCGGTGCAGATCCCGTTCATCGAGATCCACCTGTCCAACGTGCACGCCCGCGAACCTTTCCGCCATCACTCTTATCTCTCGGACGTAGCGGTAGGCGTGATTTGCGGCCTCGGCGCGGATGGCTACGCTTTCGCTTTACAGGCAGCGGTTAACCGTCTGTCGAAAACCCACTAATTGCTCCACAAAAAGAGTACGGAATCACACTCATGGATATTCGTAAAATCAAGAAACTGATCGAACTGGTTGAAGAATCAGGCATTTCTGAACTGGAAATCTCTGAAGGCGAAGAATCGGTTCGCATCAGCCGTGCCGCACCGGCGCAGGCTTATCCCGTCATGCAGCAGGCCTACGCGATGCCGGCACAGCAGCAGCCAGCCCTGGCTAACGCCGTTGCCACCGCTCCTGCGGCAGAAACCCCTGCAGCACCGGCGGCCGTGAGTGGCCACGTCGTTCGTTCCCCAATGGTAGGCACCTTCTACCGCACCCCAAGCCCGGACGCGAAAGCCTTCGTTGAAGTGGGCCAGAAAGTGAACGCCGGCGATACCCTGTGCATCGTTGAAGCCATGAAAATGATGAACCAGATCGAAGCGGACAAGTCCGGCGTCGTGAAAGCCATCCTGGTGGAAAACGGCCAGCCGGTCGAATATGACGAGCCGCTGGTCGTCATCGAATAACGAGGCGCCCCCATGCTTGATAAAATTGTTATCGCCAACCGCGGCGAGATCGCGCTTCGCATCCTGCGTGCCTGTAAAGAACTGGGCATCAAGACCGTTGCGGTTCACTCCGCGGCCGACCGCGATCTGAAACACGTGCTGCTGGCCGACGAGACCGTCTGCATCGGTCCTGCGCCATCGGTAAAAAGCTACCTGAACATCCCGGCCATCATCTCGGCGGCGGAAATCACCGGCGCGGTGGCGATCCACCCAGGTTACGGCTTCCTGTCCGAGAACGCCGACTTCGCCGAGCAGGTTGAACGCTCCGGCTTCATCTTCATCGGCCCGAAAGCCGAGACCATCCGCCTGATGGGCGACAAGGTTTCCGCGATCAACGCCATGAAGAAAGCCGGCGTGCCGTGCGTACCTGGCTCCGACGGCCCGCTGACCGACGACATGGATAAAAACCGTGCCTTCGCCAAGCGCATCGGTTATCCGGTGATCATCAAGGCCTCCGGCGGCGGCGGCGGTCGCGGCATGCGCGTGGTGCGCAGCGACAAAGACCTTGAGCAGTCCATCAACATGACGAAAGCGGAAGCCAAAGCGGCTTTCAACAACGACATGGTGTACATGGAAAAATACCTGGAGAATCCGCGCCACATCGAGATTCAGGTATTGGCCGACGGCCAGGGCAACGCCATCTATCTGGCCGAGCGCGACTGCTCCATGCAGCGCCGCCACCAGAAAGTGGTCGAAGAAGCGCCGGCGCCGGGCATCACCAGCGAAATGCGCCGTTACATCGGCGAGCGCTGCTCGAAAGCCTGCGTGGAAATCGGCTACCGCGGCGCGGGCACCTTCGAGTTCCTGTATGAAAACGGCGAGTTCTATTTCATCGAAATGAACACCCGTATTCAGGTAGAGCACCCGGTTACCGAAATGATCACCGGCGTGGATCTGATCAAAGAGCAGCTGCGCATCGCTGCCGGTCAGCCGCTGTCGATCAAACAGGAAGAAGTGAAGATCCACGGCCACGCGGTAGAATGCCGCATCAACGCCGAAGATCCGAACACCTTCCTGCCGAGCCCGGGCAAGATCACCCGCTTCCACGCGCCAGGCGGTTTCGGCGTGCGTTGGGAATCTCATATCTACGCCGGTTATACCGTACCGCCGTACTATGACTCCATGATCGGCAAACTGATCACCTTCGGCGAAAACCGTGACGTGGCGATTGCCCGCATGAAAAACGCCCTGGCTGAACTGATCATCGACGGCATCAAAACCAACGTTGAGCTGCAGCAGAAGATCATGAACGACGAAAACTTCCAGCACGGTGGCACCAACATCCACTATCTGGAGAAGAAGCTGGGTCTGCAGGAAACCTAAGGCAGCACGCAGCATCGTCTGACGAAAGGCCGGTGAATCACCGGCCTTTTTCTTTGGCGTTGCCGCCAGTAACGGCTTGGCAAAACGCCGTCATGCCGTAAAATTCCCTACCTTTGATGAATCCATCACCGTAAACCTATGGGAGACACGGATGGACAAACGCTTTATTCAGGCGCACCGCGAAGCGCGCTGGGCGCTGGGACTGACGCTGCTCTACCTGCTGGCCTGGGGGCTGGCGGCCTATCTGCCGGACAGCGCCGTCGGCGTCACCGGCCTGCCGCACTGGTTCGAAATGGCCTGCCTACTGGTGCCGCTGCTGTTCATCGGCCTGTGCTGGCTGATGGTGCGCACGGTGTTCCGCGACATTTCGCTGGAGGACAGCGATGCAAACTGAAGTGATCCTGCCGCTGGTCGCCTACCTGCTGCTGGTATTCGGCCTGTCGGTATACGCCTATCGCCGCCGTCAGAATGGAAATTTCCTCAGCGAATATTTCCTCGGCAACCGCTCGATGGGCGGCTTTGTGCTGGCAATGACCCTGACCGCCACCTACATCAGCGCCAGTTCGTTTATCGGCGGCCCCGGCGCCGCCTACAAATATGGCCTGGGCTGGGTGCTGCTGGCGATGATCCAGCTGCCGGCGGTGTGGCTGTCGCTCGGCGTGCTGGGCAAGAAATTCGCCATCCTGGCGCGCCGCTATAACGCTATCACCCTCAATGACATGCTGTATGGCCGCTACCAAAGCCGCCTGCTGGTGTGGCTGGCCAGCCTCAGCCTGCTGGTGGCGTTCCTCGGCGCCATGACGGTGCAGTTTATCGGCGGCGCACGCCTGCTGGAAACCGCCGCCGGCATTCCTTACGACACCGGCCTGCTGATCTTCGGCATCAGCATCGCGCTGTACACCGCCTTCGGCGGCTTCCGCGCCAGTGTGCTGAACGACGCCATGCAGGGGCTGGTGATGCTGCTCGGCACCGTGCTGCTGCTGGTGGCGGTGATCCATGCCGCCGGCGGACTGGACAGCGCAGTCAGCAAACTGCAGCAGATCGATCCGGCGCTGGTGTCGCCGCAGGGCGGCGATCAGATCCTCAGCCTGCCGTTTATGGCGTCGTTCTGGATCCTGGTGTGCTTCGGGGTGATCGGCCTGCCGCACACCGCCGTGCGCTGTATCTCCTACAAGGACAGCAAGGCGGTTCACCGCGGCATTCTGCTCGGCACCGTGGTGGTGGCGGTGCTGATGTTCGGCATGCACCTGGCCGGCGCGCTCGGCCGCGCGGTGTTGCCGGATCTCAAGATCCCCGATCAGGTGATCCCGACGCTGATGATCACCGTGCTGCCGCCGTACGCCGCCGGGATTTTCTTGGCGGCGCCGATGGCGGCGATCATGTCGACCATCAACGCCCAACTGCTGCAATCCTCCGCCACCATCATCAAGGATCTCTATCTTGGCGTACGGCCGCAGCAGATCCACAACGAGCGGCTGATCAAGCGCTTCTCCAGCCTGACCACGCTGATCCTCGGCCTGTTGGTGCTGTTGGCGGCCTGGCGGCCGCCAGAGATGATCATCTGGCTCAACCTGCTGGCTTTCGGCGGGCTGGAGGCGGTGTTCCTGTGGCCGCTGGTGCTGGGCCTGTATTGGGAACGCGCCAATGCTCAGGGAGCGCTTAGCTCAATGGTGTCGGGTGCGGTATGCTATACGCTATTGGCCAGCTTCAACCTGCAGCCGGCGGGGCTGCACCCTATCGTGCCTTCGCTGTTGCTCAGCCTGTTGGCGTTTTATCTCGGTAACGTCGTCGGCGAAAAGCGCCGGACGGCGTCATCATTACCCTCTTGAAGAGAATTGCTATGCCTTGGATCCAACTCAAACTGAACACCACCGGCAGCCAGGCGGAAGACCTGAGCGACGCGCTGGTGGAAAGCGGCGCCGTGTCGGTGACCTTCCAGGACACCCACGACAACCCGGTGTTCGAACCTTTGCCGGGTGAAACCCTGCTGTGGGGCGATACCGACGTGATCGGCCTGTACGACGCGGAAACCGATATGGCCGAGGTGGTGGCGATGCTGGAACAGCACCCGCTGCTGGGCGCCGGTTTCCGCCACAAGATAGAGCAGCTGGAAGATAAGGACTGGGAGCGCGAATGGATGGACAACTTCCACCCGATGCGCTTCGGCGAGCGTTTGTGGATCTGCCCGAGCTGGCGCGACGTGCCGGATCCCGACGCGGTCAACGTGATGCTCGATCCGGGCCTGGCGTTCGGCACCGGCACCCACCCGACCACGGCGCTGTGTCTGCAGTGGCTGGACGGCCTCGATCTGGCCGGCAAAACCGTCATCGACTTCGGTTGCGGTTCCGGCATCCTGGCGATCGCCGCGCTGAAGCTGGGTGCGGCGCGCGCTATCGGCATCGACATCGATCCCCAGGCCATTCAGGCCAGCCGCGACAACGCGCAGCGTAACGGCGTTTCAGAGCGTCTGGAGCTGTATCTGCCGAAAGACCAGCCGGCGGACCTGCTGGCGGACGTGGTGGTCGCCAACATCCTCGCCGGCCCACTGCGCGAGCTGGCGCCGCTGATCGGTTGCCTGCCGAAGGCCGGCGGCCATCTGGGGCTGTCCGGCGTGCTGGCCAGCCAGGCCAGCAGCGTTGCGCAAGCCTACGAAGAGAAGTTCACGCTCGACCCGGTCGCCGAGCGTGAAGAGTGGTGCCGCATCACCGGCCGCCGCAAGTAAGCGTCACGGTCTATTGCCCCCTCATCCACCGGCCCTGCGCCGGTGGATTTTTTTTGCCTGGCGATCGGCCCGCGGGCGAGACAAAATTTTATGCAATTTTTCGCCGTTCAACGACGGATCGCCCTGACAATGCGCCTTCCAGGCAGGCTATCCCGGCAAAAAACGCGGGTGAATGCAGATAATATCCTGCGCAAAGGCGAATATTTTACCGCACACAAAATAAGCACTTTTCGTCAACTCATTGTAAAATATATACAATATTTTTATGAATCACTGCGTAGCGCATTTTTTGCCCTAATATCGCGCCAATTGGTTAAAGTTTGGCCTTTCATCTCGGCGAAAAAATGCGTAATATACGCGCCCTTGCGGACACAGTATGGTCACTCTTTGTCTATGCGCATTGGACACCACCAGCTTACTAATTGCCTGATTGCGGCCCCGATGGCCGGTATTACAGATCGCCCGTTCAGAACCCTCTGTCATGCAATGGGTGCTGGGATGGCTGTATCCGAAATGCTCTCCTCCAACCCGGAGGTGTGGCGGACGGATAAGTCGCGTCTGCGTATGGTGCATAGCGATGAACCAGGGATCCGCTCCGTGCAGATTGCCGGATGCGATCCTGATGATATGGCCGCCGCCGCGCGTATCAACGTGACCAGCGGCGCGCAGATCATCGACATCAATATGGGATGCCCTGCCAAAAAAGTGAACCGGAAGCTTGCCGGGTCCGCCTTGTTGCAGTACCCGGATCTGGTTAAACGGATCCTCCACGCGGTGGTTGACGCGGTGGATGTGCCGGTAACGCTGAAGATTCGCACCGGCTGGGCGCCAGAGCATCGTAACTGTGTAGAGATTGCCCAACTGGCCGAAGACTGTGGTATTCAGGCCCTGACGATTCACGGCCGAACCCGCGCCTGTCTGTTTAACGGCGACGCGGAATACGACAGCATTCGGGCAGTTAAGCAGAGTGTTTCCATTCCGATTATCGCGAATGGGGATATTACTGACCCGCATAAAGCCAGAGCAGTGCTCGACTACACCGGGGCCGATGCCCTGATGATAGGCCGCGCTGCTCAGGGGAGACCCTGGATCTTCCGGGAAATCCAGCATTATCTGGACACTGGGGAGTTGCTGCCGCCGCTGCCGCTTGGCGAGGTGAAGCGCTTGTTGATTGGGCACATTCGGGAATTGCACGGCTTCTATGGCCAAGGCAAGGGATTCCGGATTGCTCGTAAGCACGTGTCCTGGTATCTCCAGGAACACGCTCCGAATGACCAGTTTCGGCGCACATTCAACGCCATAGAGGATGCCAGCGAACAGCTGGAGGCGTTGGAGGCATATTTCGAAAATCTTAGCGTAAAAAAAGAGCTGACAGAACTATGTTCGAACAACGCGTAAATTCTGACGTACTGACCGTTTCTACCGTTAACTCACAAGATCAGGTGACTCAAAAGCCTCTGCGTGACTCGGTTAAACAAGCACTGAAGAACTATTTTGCTCAACTGAACGGTCAAGACGTAAATGACCTGTATGAGCTGGTACTGGCTGAAGTTGAACAGCCACTGTTGGACATGGTGATGCAATACACCCGTGGCAACCAGACCCGCGCAGCCCTGATGATGGGCATCAACCGCGGCACGCTGCGCAAGAAGCTGAAAAAATACGGCATGAACTGATACTAGTCAGTTAACGTGTTGAAAAGGCGCTTTATCTCATTTGATAAGCGCCTTTTTCTTTTGGGGTGCGCCCGGTTTGCGGGCAATAAAAAAGGCCGCAGCGCGGCCCTTGTGGCAAAGCGGAGACCTTATTCGGTCACTTTGTTCTTGAGGCTTTCCGCCCCTTGCTTGGTCTTGTCCCAAGCCTTCTCCGAACCTTGCTTGGTGGAGTGCCAGGCCTTTTGCGAGCCTTCGCTCACTTTGCTGCCGACGCTGTCGCTCTTGCCTTCGGCGGCGTGCTTGGCTTTCAGCTTCAGCTCTTCACCCTTGTCCTGAGACTGGTGCAGCTTTTCTTTGGCGGTATCCGCTCCTTTGTGCGCTTCGGCAACGACCTCGTTGCTGGCGTGAGCAGCGGTGTCGGTCGCGGTCTCAGCGGCGAACACCGGGGAAGCGAGCAGCAGTGCAGACAAGGCAATGATTGATTTCTTCATAAGTCCCTCTTTTCTCAGATACGTGCCATTCGTCATGAAATAAGATGGCACACAATCCCGTTAAAGAAACCTAAGAATAGTACGAAAACCAAAAATACCAACATAAAATATCAACACCCACATATTTATTAACTTTTCATGCCATCAAAGTTCAACAACGGCGAAATGGCACGAAAAAGTTAAATTTTATCTGTCACAAAACTATAATTTTTACGTTTTTACCTCGTAATAATCAGTAATGACAGGGATGGATTCTATGGTTGCCGTCATCATCATAGGCGTTTTTATCGTCAGCTTCCTTTACGCACACTCCCGCGGCAAGGAGAAACAAAAGCTTACCCGCCAACTGTTCGATCACTCCACCTTTATGGGGCCGATCAATATGTTTATGACCGGTTTCTCCCGTTTGCCCGCCAGGCAGCCCTATTTCGACGAAAAAGGTTTCCCGGAGCTGCAGACGCTGACCGACAACTGGCAGGTGATCCGCGAGGAAGCGGTGCGCTTGCAGCATCACATCAAAAAGGCGCAGTCGCACAACGATGCGGGGTTCAACACCTTCTTCAAACGCGGCTGGAAACGTTTCTATCTGAAGTGGTACAGCGACAGCCACCCTTCGGCGCAGACGCTGTGCCCAAAAACCGTCGAGCTGCTCAACCGCATCCCGTCGGTCAAGGCCGCGATGTTCGCCGAGCTGCCGCCCGGCAGCCATTTGGGTAAACACCGCGATCCTTACGCCGGCTCGGTGCGCTATCACCTGGGGTTGATGACGCCCAACGACGATCGCTGCTTCATCGAGGTGGACGGCGAGCAGCACAGTTGGCGCGACGGCGAGGCGGTGATCTTCGACGAAACCTACGTGCACTGGGCGCAGAACGCCACCGATCAGACGCGCATCATTCTGTTTTGCGACGTCGAGCGGCCGATGAAATGGCGCTGGGCGCAGGCGGTCAACCACTGGGTCGGCGCCACGCTGATGTCGGCGGCCAGCTCGCCAAACGACGATCAGGACCGCACCGGCGGCATCAACCGCATCTTCAAATACGTCAACGCGGTGCGCGATGCCGGCCAGCGCCTGAAGGCGCGCAACCGCCGCGGTTACTACCTGCTGAAATGGCTGGTGATCGCTGCGATTTTCGCCGCGATTATCATTCCCAGCCTATAAAACGAGCCAATCTTCAACTCAGGGGCAACGCGAATGAGAATATTCGCATGCCCCTCTTCCTCTGTACCCCGTACCCTGTGTTAACATACACGTTCCTAGAGCCGCCTCCGCTGGCCAACAGCTATCCCTCCGAAGCCTGATAGCAGCGCAAACCGCCCTTCGAATGTAAATGTTTAGTCAATTATGGAATTCCGACTAAACCCTGGCCGTACTTGGGTGTCTGAGTATTCGTATCGCTATCGAGTGGATCCTTTATGCGTTACAGGTTGCTACCCCCTAACGCATAAACGAGCTGCTATGAAACGCCAAAAGAGATTTCAACTTTCCTTGCTGCACCCGCGCTACTGGCTGACCTGGTTCGGCCTGGCCCTGCTGTTCCTGCTGGTACAGCTCCCTTACCCGTTGCTCAATCGGCTGGGGGTGTGGATGGGGCGCACTTCGATGCGTTTTCTTAAGCGTCGCGTCACCATTACCCGCCGCAACCTCGAACTGTGCTTCCCCGAGATGGACGAAGCGCAGCGCGAACGTAAAGTAGTGGGCAACTTCGAATCGCTCGGCATGGGCCTGCTGGAAACCGGCATGGCCTGGTTCTGGTCGGATAAACGCGTCAAGCGCTGGTTCAACGTCTCCGGCATCAACCACCTCAAAATGGCGCAGCGCGACGATCGCGGCGTGCTGGTGATCGGCGTGCACTTTATGTCGCTGGAGCTGGGCGGCCGGGCGATGGGCCTGTGCCAGCCGATGATGGCGATGTACCGCCCGCACAACAACAAGGCGATGGAGTGGGCGCAGACCAAGGGCCGCATGCGCTCCAACAAGGCGATGATCGATCGCAAGGATCTGCGCGGCATGGTGCACGCGCTCAAGCGCGGCGAGGCGGTATGGTTCGCACCGGATCAGGACTACGGCCCGCGCGGCAGCGTATTCGCGCCGCTGTTCGCCGTCGATCAGGCCGCCACCACCAGCGGCACCTTCATGCTGGCACGCATGGCCAACCCGGCATTGGTGCCGGTGGTGCTGATCCGCCGCGAAGGCGGCCGCGGCTACGACCTGCTGATTCAACCGGCCCTGGAAGACTACCCGCTCAGCGACGAACAGGCGGCGGCGGCTTACATGAACAAAGTGATCGAGAAAGAGATCATGCGGGCGCCGGAGCAATACATGTGGCTGCACCGCCGCTTCAAAACCCGACCGGCCGGCGCGCCCTCGCTGTACTGACCCTCTTTTTTCCAGCCCGGCCAACGCCGGGCTTTTTTGTGCGCCACGTTTAAAAAGCGGCGGCTCGACACTCTACTTTCCTGTAATCTCCTTTTTTACCCGTACAGGAAAGGAAATGATGAAAGCTCAAGTTCGCATTGCTCTGGTCGGTGATTACAACCCGCAAGCCGTGGCCCATCAGGCCATCCCCGTGGCGCTCCAGCTCACCGCCGCCCATCTCGACATCGACGTGCAGCCCCAATGGCTACCGACAGAAACCCTGACCTCCCCCGACGTCCTGCAAAATTTCGACGCCATCTGGGTGGTGCCGGGTAGCCCGTATCGTTACGACGACGGCGCCTTTATGGCGATCCGCCATGCGCGGGAAAACGACGTGCCGTTCCTCGGCTCCTGCGGCGGTTTTCAATACGCCATCGTCGAGTACGCCCGCAACGTGATGGGCTGGCACGACGCCGGCCATGCGGAAACCGACAGCGGCGGCCGATTGGTGATCGCCCCGCTGAGCTGCTCGCTGGTGGAAAAAACCGGCGACATCGTTTTTCAGCCTGACACCCGCGTCGCGCAGGCCTACGGCAGCCTGAACACCCATGAAGGCTACCACTGCAACTTCGGCGTAAATCCGGAATTCGTCGCCGATCTTGAGCGCTTCCCGCTGATCGTCAGCGGCCACGACACCGAAGGCGACGTGCGCGCCATCGAACTGCCGGGCCGGCGTTTTTACGTCGCCACGCTGTTCCAGTCAGAACGCGCCGCGCTGCGCGGCGAGCTTTCGCCGCTGGTGGTGGAACTCGTCAAAACCGCCGCCAACGGGTAAAAAAAAGCCCTCTTGCGAGGGCTTTCTCGGATACATCCCGCCGGCTTACGCCTGTCCGAGCTCGCGCAACGCCAGATTGAAGTGTTGCCCCAGCTCACGCCGATGAACCGGATGCTCCATCATCGACACATGGTCGCCGTTGACCTGGCTGACGCGGACGGTCGCCGGCGGCAACAGCTTATCCCATCCCAACGCGGAAGCGTCTTCGCGGCAATATCCCGCCTGCTTGATCCTCTGCCAATACGCCTGGAACTGTGCGTTCTGCGAATTGACGGAAACCTGCTCCTGCTTCGCCTTGAACAGATGGATTTTCAGCGATGCGGGCTGCACCAGGGTCGCTTCCACCAGTTTGGCGTAGTGGTGCCGCTGCTGCCAGAGCGCCGCCTCGTCGGCCACTTCCTCACGCTGAGTCTTGATCCCGGCGCGTTGCACGGCCGCGATCGCCTCAGGCAACGGCAGCTCGGCCAACTGCTGACAGAACTGCGGATCCGGCCTTTCCTGCGTTGACTCCACCCAGTTCAGCAACAGCTGGACCGGGCTGTGCATCGCCTCCACCGGCCGCAACGTGTCGATCAACCCCAGGAAGGCGACCGCTTCCCCGGCCGATTGCAGCTGCTCGGCGATGGCATAGGCCAACACCCCGCCGGAAGAGTACCCCGCCAGATGGTATGGCCCCTGCGGCTGCACCTCGCGAATCAACGCCACGGCGCTGGCGGCCATATCGGACATGGTGGCCGGCTTCTCCTCCACCGCCGGCCACGGCACGGCGTAGACCGGGAAGGTCTCGTCGATCTCCTTGGCCAATTCAAACACGTAGGAGTGGTCGCCAAAGCCGGTCGGAACGAAGAACAGCGGCGGCCGGCTGCCGCTGCTGCGAGCCGGCACCGCTTTGCGCAGCGGAGCCTCTGCGGTGCGACGATCTATCCGCTCGGCCAGCTCGGCCAATATCGGATGGTTGAAGATCGCCTGTACCGGCAAGGTGATGCCTTGCTGACGCAGCTGGCTGGAAAGACGTACCGCCAGCAGCGAATGGCCACCGAGCTCGAAGAAATTGTCGTGGCGCCCTATCTGGCCAATCTCGAGCAGCTCACACCATACCCGCGCCAGCGTCGTTTCGGTCTCCCCCTGAGGCGCCGCATACTCCCGAGTGCCGACTGCCGCGCGCTCCGGCTCCGGCAAGGCGCGCCGATCCAGCTTGCCGTTGGCGGTCAACGGCAGCGCATCCAGCCAGACATAAGCCGACGGCACCATGTACTCCGGCAAACGTTCGCTCAGATAGGCCCGTAGCTGTCCCTGCAACGCGCTGCGGTCAACGTCGGCCGTCGGTACGATCCAGGCGACCAGGCGCGGATGATGTTCCGTCGAACAGACCTGCACCACCGCTTCCCGCACCCACGGGCTCGCCGCCAGCTGCACCTCAATCTCGCCCGGTTCGATGCGGAACCCGCGCAGCTTGATCTGCTGATCGCATCGCCCCTGGTATTCAAGACTGCCGTCCGGTAAATAACGCGCCAGATCGCCGGTGCGATACATGCGGCCGCCGCCGACCGGATTGAACGGATCGCTCAGGAAGCGCTGTGCCGTCAGTTCCGGTCGGTTCAGGTAGCCCAACGCCACCCCCACGCCGCCGATATGCAATTCCCCCACCGCCCCCATCGGCACCGGGCGCCCGCGGGCGTCCAGCAAGTAAGCGCGGGTATTGCCGATCGGTTTCCCAATCGGCAAGCGCGCCTCCCCTTCAGCCCGCTCGATACGTGCCGTTGTCGCAAAGGTGGTGGTCTCCGTCGGCCCATAGGCATGGATCAGGTGCACCGGCCCCCGCTCTTGCAACAACCGCGCATAAGCGCCCGGATCCTCTTTCTCCCCTCCGCTAATCAGATATTTCAACTGCGCCAGTGCGCCACTGATGCTGTGCACATACTGATTGAACAGCGCAGTGGTCAAGAACAGCGTGGTGATGCGATGGCGTTGCAGTTCGGCCGCCAGACGCTCGGCCTCCATCATCACCTCCGGCGCGATCACCACCAGCGCACCGCCATTCAACAGGGCGGCCCAAACCTCCATCGTGCTGGCATCAAATGCCGGATTGGCGGCAAAGGCGATGCGGTCGTCGGCGTCAAAGGCGGCGTAGCGGTTGTTGCGCACCAGACGCGTGATACCCTGGTGCGGCGTCATGACGCCTTTCGGCGTACCGGTCGAGCCGGAGGTATACATGATGTAGGCCGTCGCGCCGCTCGACACGCGCAACGCCGGGTTACCGTTATGATCTTCAGCTTCGCGATCCTCGACCGTCAGCTGCGGGATCTCCTCGTCGCCGATGGCGTCCGTCAGCATCAGGCAGGCGCCGCTGTCATCGGCGATCCACGCCTGACGCGCGGCCGGCAGTTGCGGATCGATGGGCACATACGCCGCCCCGGCCTTGATTACCGCCAATTGGGCGCAGACCAGTTCGATGCTGCGCGCCAGCCGCACCGCGACCCGGTCGCCCGGTTGTACGCCGCGCTCAATCAGCCGATGCGCCAACCGGTTGGCGCGCGCATTCAACTGTGCGTAGCTGAGCCGTTGCGCATCCTGGATCAAAGCGATGGCCTGCGGCGTCAGCCGCGCCTGCTGTTCAAACAGTTCGTGCACGCAGGTATCCGCCGGGTAAGCTTCCGCCGTATGATTCCAGCGGCACAGCTGCAACGCATACTCTTCATCCGGCATCACCTCCAGTTCACAGACCGGTGTCTGAGGCGCCTGCTCCAATGCCTGCGCCAATGCGCTCAACGCCTGCGCCATATAGCCACACACGCGCTGCGCTTCAATCGGCTGCCTGACCTGCGCCGTCAGGCCCAGCGAATCACCGCCGTCCTCGACCGACAGCACGAACGGATAGTTGGTGCGTTCCTGGCTATCGAGCAGCGTTACGCCGGTCGGCAATGCGGTGTCCTCGCCGCTGTTATGCCGGTAGTTCAGCAGGGCACTGAACAGCGGCGTGCCCGCGGCGACGCCGCTGCAGCGCTGCGCCAACGCCAGCGGCGCATGCTCATGGGCCAGCAGCCCGCTCAGCCGGATGTGCGCCTGCAACACCGCCGATTCCGCGCCGACCTCGTTGACATCCAGCCGCAGCGGCAACGTATTGATAAACAATCCGAGCGCCCGTTCCGCCCCGTCTCCGGCCTGCATGCGGCCCAACAATACGGTGCCGAATACCACCTCATCGCGGCCGGTAGCGCGCGCCAACACCTGCGCCCAGGCCAGGTGGCACAGGCTGGCCAGGCTGACGCCCAGCCGCCGCGCCTGCCGCCGCAGCTGTTGGTTGAGCGCATGCGGTAAAGCCAGGTGCGCCGTCGAGATATCCCGCCCTTCGCCATGCACGTCGCTCAGGCCGAACGGCAGCGACGGTTCATCGATATCCGCCAGCATAGTGCGGAAGAACCGTTCGTGTTCGGCCTTGCTGACGCCGAGCCTTGCCTGCGCCACCGCGTTGCGGAACGGCGGTGCCTTGGCCAGTTCGTCCCCGCGCCCGGCCAGGATCAGGTTGATCTCCTCCTGCATCACCGCCAGGGTCGAGTGGTCGCCGATCAGGTGATGCCATTGCTGGAGCACGCACCAACTGCCTTCTTCCCCCTGTGCGGCGACAAAGCTCAGCAACGGTGCGCGCGTCAGATCAGGCCGCACGCGGCGCGGATCAAACAACGCCGTCAGCCGCGAACCGATCTCGCCCTCTGCCGGATTGAGCCGCAGTTCTCGCAGCGACAACTCGGCCTTGCGCCACACCACCTGCACCGGCGATGACACGCCCTGCGTGATGAACGCGGTGCGCAGAATGTCATGGCGATCGATCACCTGCTGCATCGCCGCCAGCCAGGCGTCCAGGCGCGCACGGCTGTCGAAACGCAGCACCGCAGACAGCTGGTACGGGTCGCCTCGTTCCGCCAGCAGATGGTGGAACAAAATCCCCTCCTGCAGCGGCGACAAGGCGTAGATGTCCTGTACGTTGGCCACACCGCCCGGCACCTGCGCCACCACCGCGTCGATTTCCGGCTGGCTCAGCGTCGCCAGCGGCAACATCTCCGGCGTAATGGCTACGCAGCCCGGCAGGATACCGTTGGCCGGCACGCTCACTTCCTGCTGCGTGACCAACGTCTGCGCCAGCGTTGACAGCGTCGGCGCGGTGAACAGCGTTTGCACCCCGGCGCTCAGCCCGACACGGCGCAGCTGCGCCATCAACTTCACCGCCAGCAGCGAGTGGCCGCCCAATTCGAAGAAGTTATCGTGGCGCCCGACCCGCTCAATGCCCAGCAGCTCGCGCCAGATCCCCGCCAGCAGCGTTTCCAGTTCGCCTTCAGGTTCGGCGTAAACCTCACGCACGTAGGCGTCCTCCTGCGGCTCAGGCAGCGCGCGCCGATCCAGTTTGCCGTTCGGCGTCAGCGGTAGCGTATCCAGCGCCACCCAGGCCGCCGGCAGCATAAACTCCGGCAACATCCCCGCCAGATACTGTCGCAGCGTCACCGCCAACGTCTGGCGATCCGCGTCAGCCTCCGGCACCACCCAGGCTACCAGTCGCTTATTGTCCACTTCGCCGAGGACATCCACCACCGCTTCGCGCACCGCCGGATGACCGGCCACTCGCGCCTCGATCTCACCGCATTCGATGCGGAAGCCGCGAATTTTCACCTGCCGATCGTTGCGTCCCAGGTAGTCGATATTGCCGTCCGCCAGATAGCGCGCCAGATCGCCGGTGCGATACATCCGCTCGCCTGGGTTAAACGGATCCGCCAGGAATCGCTCTGCCGTTAACTCTGCGCGGTTGAGATAACCCAGCGCCACCCCGGGGCCGGCGATGTAGATCTCGCCGGTCGCGCCGAGCGGCACCGGTTGCCCGTGCTCATCCAGCAGATAAATCCGGGTATTGCCGATCGGCCGCCCGATAGGCAAACGCTGCCATGGATCCACTCGCTCGATCGTGGCCGTCGTGGCGAACACCGTACATTCGGTCGGCCCATAAGCGTTGATCAGCCGTACCGGCCCAGCCTCTTTCAGCATGCGGGCAAAGGCGTGCGGATCCGCCGCTTCACCGCCGCTCAGCAGATATTTCAACTGCGCCAGCGTCGCGGCGATGCTATGGGCATATTGGTTAAACAACGAGGTGGTCAGGAACAAGACGTTAATCCCTTGCCGCACCAGCGCCGCCGCCAACGCCTCGGCTTCCGTCAACACTTCCGGCGCAATGATCGCCAGACTGGCGCCATTCAACAGGGCTCCCCACATTTCCAGCGTGCTGGCGTCAAACGCCGGATTGGCGGCGAAAGCGAAGCGATCGCCGCGTTCAAACGACGCAAAACGATTGTTGATCGCCAGCCGGAGGATGCCTTGGTGCGTCACCATGACGCCTTTAGGCGTACCGGTCGAGCCCGAGGTATACATGATATAGGCCGGCGCGTCGCCGGCGCGAGCCACAGCCGGATCGTGGGTCGGATTCTGCCGCAGCCGATCGATACGTAGGCAGGCGATCTCGCCGGCTATCTCGCGGTCGATATCGCGATCGCACAGGATCAACAACGCCCCGCTGTCGCCGATGATCCACGCCTGCCGCGCAACGGGCAGGTGCGGATCGAGCGGCACATAAGCGGCTCCCGCCTTGAGGATCGCCAGCTGGGCGATGACCAGAGAAACGCTGCGTTCAAGCGACGTGGCCACGCGATCGCCCGGGCGCACGCCCTGCGCGATGAGTTGGTGCGCCAGTTGGTTGGCGTGGGCGTTCAATTGGGCGTAGCTCAGGCTGTCCCGATCGTTCACCACCGCAACGGCGTCCGGCGTGCGCTGCGCCCACTGTTCAAACAGGACGTGGGCACTGCTCTGCGCCGGATAAACTTCCGCGGTTCGGTTCCAGCCGTACAACAACAGTTCACGCTCGGCAACCGGCAGCAGATCGAGATGCGACGCAGGCTGCGTAGCATTTGTCGCCATCGCCCGCAGCACCTGCACCAGGTAAACGCCGTAACGCTCGGCGGTAGCGCGGTCGAACAGCGCCGTGGCGAAGTTCAGCGTCCCGCTGATTTGCTCGTCGCGCTCCGCCAAATCGAGCGTCAAATCATACTTGGCGATCTGATAGCCCAACTCGGCACTCTCGGCCTGCAGCCCAGGCAGCGAGATATCGCGCACCGAGCCGTCCTGCCAGGCCAACATCACCTGGAACAGCGGGGTATAACCCAGGTGGCGCGGCGGATTGACCAGCTCCACCACCTGCTCGAACGGCAGATCGCGATTTTCCCGTGCCGCCAGCACCGCGTGGCGGATCCGCGCGATCAGCGTCGGCAGATCCGGATCGTCGCGAAGATCGATGCGCAGCGCCAGCGTGCTGACGAAGAAGCCGACCAGCGATTCGGTTTCCAGCCGGCCACGGTTGGCCTCCGGCGTGCCGATCACCAGCTCCTGCTGCCCGGCCATGCGCGCCAGCACCAGGCTCCAGGCCGCCAGCACCGTCATGAACAGCGTGCCGCCATGCTGCCGGCTGAACTGCCGCAGCGCCTGCGTCAGCTCGGCGTCGATCGCGATCGGCACCTCCCCGCCGCTGAAAGACTGCACCGTCGGACGCGGCCGGTCGGTCGGCAGCGTCAGCAGCGCCGGCGCATCGCTCAGCGTTTCGCGCCAGTATTGCGCCTGCGCCGCCAGCCGCTCCGGCGTCAGATAGCGACGCTGCCAGGCGGCGTAATCCGCGTATTGCAGCGTCAGCGGCGGCAGCGGATCGGCATCGCCGCGACGCAAAGCGCCGTACAACGCCCCCAGTTCACGCAGCAGAATGCCGGTCGACCAACCGTCGGAAATGATGTGATGACAGGTGAGCAGGAACAGATGCTCCTCATCCGCCAGGCGGATCAGCGCGGCGCGCACCAGCAGCCCCTGCGTCAAATCAAAAGGCGCCTCCGTCAGGCGCTGCGCCAGTTGCCGCGCCTGGCTCTGAGCATCCTGCCGCCCACGCAGATCGTGAACCGTCAACGGCAGCGCGTCTGCCGGCAGAATGTGCGCCTGCGGCTGCCCCTCGACGGTGACAAACCGGCTGCGCAACGCTTCGTGGCGGGCATAGAGCACATCCAGGCTCTGCCGCCAGGCGGGCAGAGCCAGCTCGCCGCGCAGGCTCAGCGCCAGGGGAATATGGTAAGTTTCACTCAGGCCTTCCAACTGCGTCAGGAACCACAAACGCTGCTGAGCAAACGACAGCGGCAACGCGGCGCCGCGTGGCATAGCCTCGATCGGCGGCAGCGCCTCATCGGTTCTCCGCAGTTGCTGCGCCAATGCCAGCAGCGTCGGGTTGGCGAACAGGACCTGCAACGGCAGCTGCCATTCCATCTGCTGCAGACGGTTGGTCAGACGCACCGCCAGCAGCGAGTGGCCCCCCAGCTCGAAGAAGTTATCGTGGCGCCCGACCCGCTCCACGTTCAGCAGCTCGCGCCAGATCGCCGCCAGCAGCGTTTCGTGTTCACCCTGCGGCGCTTCGTACGCTGCCTGGCTCTGCGCCCCCTGCGGCTCCGGCAACGCTCGCCGATCCAGTTTGCCGTTCGGCGACAGCGGCAACGCCACCACCACCACCCAGGCCGACGGCACCATATAGTCCGGCAGCGCCGCGCTCACATGCTGCCGCAGCGCGCCCGCCAGCGCTTCTTCCGCCACGTCCGCGGCCGGCACCACCCACGCCACCAGCCGTTTGTCGTCGCCCACCGCCCGTGCATCCACCACCGCTTCGCGCACCGCCGGGTGCGTCGCCAGCACCGCCTCTATCTCGCCGCATTCGATGCGGAAGCCGCGGATTTTTACCTGCTGATCGTTGCGCCCCAGGTACTCGATGTCGCCGTTCGCCAGATAACGCGCCACGTCGCCGGTGCGGTACATCCGCCCGCCCGGCGCGAACGGATCGGCAAGGAAACGCTCCGCCGTCAGTTCAGGCCGGTTCAGGTAGCCCCGCGCCACCTGCACCCCGCCGATATACAGCTCGCCCACCGCCCCCAGCGGCACCGGCTGCCCGCGCTCGTCCAGCAGGTAGAT
>NZ_JBJNLB010000015.1:0-93004 GCF_052169275.1 Serratia sp. CY27727
ACGAAGTGCAGCGTGGTGACGCCGTACTGTTCGATGGCGCGGCTCAGGTAGTCCGGATCCTTGTGCCCTTCCGGCTTCGCCATCACCAGGCGCGCGCCGACCATCAGCGGCCAGAAGAATTCCCACACCGAGACATCGAAGCCGAACGGCGTTTTTTGCAGCACCGTGTCCGCCGCCGTCAGGCCGTAGGCCTCCTGCATCCACACCAGCCGGTTGACCACCCCGCGGTGTTCGTTCATCGCGCCCTTCGGTTTGCCGGTCGAGCCCGAGGTATAAATCACGTACGCCAGGTGCGACGCCTGCGCGCGCGGTGCCGGGTTCTCGGCGCTCAGCGTCTCCGGCAACGCGGCCTCCAGCGCCAGCTGCGGCGTCGCAGGCTCGCCCAGCGCCGCCCGGCCGGCGGCGTCCGCCAGCAGCAGCACCGGGTCGGCATCCTGCAGGATGTACTGCAGGCGTTCGCCCGGATAGGCCGGATCGAGCGGCACATAGGCGCCGCCGGCCTTGAGGATACCGAACAGCGCCGTCACCATGTTCAGGCCGCGTTCGGCGCACACCGCCACCCGGCTGTCCGGGCCGACGCCGCGCGCTATCAGCGCGTGCGCCAACCGGTTGGCGCGGGCGTTCAGCTGGGCGTAGCTCAGGCTTTCCGTTCCGCTCACCAGCGCGGTGGCGTGCGGCGTGCGGCGCACCTGCTGCTCGAACAGCGCCGCCAGCGTCTGATCCAGCGGGTAGTCACGCTCGGTGCGGTTCCAGCCATGCAGCAGATGCTCCCGTTCGGCGGGCGGCAACAAATCGATATGGGATACTGACCGTGGGCTATTCAGCGTCATCGCCCGCAGCGCCTGTACCAGGTAAACGCCGTAGCGTTCGGCGGTGGCGCGATCGAACAATGCCGTGGCGAAGTTCAGCGTACCGCTGATGCCTTCGCCGGTATCGGCCAGATCGAGCGTCAGATCAAACTTCGCCGCGCTGTATTCCAGCCCGGCCAGCTCGGCCTGCAGCCCAGGCAGCGGAATATCGCGCACCGAGCCGTCCTGCCAGGCCAGCATCACCTGGAACAGCGGGGTATAGCCCAAGTGGCGCGGCGGATTGACCAGCTCCACCACCTGCTCGAACGGCAGATCGCGATTTTCCTGCGCCGTCAGCACCGTGTGGCGGATCCGCGCGATCAGCGTCGGCAGATCCGGATCGTCGCGAAGATCGATGCGCAGGGCCAGCGTGCTGACGAAGAAGCCAACCAGCGATTCGGTTTCCAGCCGGCCACGGTTGGCCTCCGGCGTGCCGATCACCAGCTCCTGCTGCCCGGCCATGCGCGCCAGCACCAGGCTCCAGGCCGCCAGCACCGTCATGAACAGCGTGCCGCCATGCTGCCGGCTGAACTGCCGCAGCGCCTGCGTCAACTCGGCGTCGATCGCGATCGGCACCTCCCCGCCGCTGAAAGACTGCACCGTCGGACGCGGCCGGTCAGTCGGCAGCGTCAGCAGCGCCGGCGCACCAATCAGCGTTTCGCGCCAGTATTGCGCCTGCGCCGCCAACCGCTCCGGCGTCAGATAGCGACGCTGCCAGGCGGCATAATCCGGGTATTGCAGCGTCAGCGGCGGCAGCGGATCGGCATCGCCGCGACGCAAAGCGCCGTACAGCGCCCCCAGTTCACGCAGCAGAATGCCGGTCGACCAACCGTCGGAGACGATGTGATGACAGGTGAGCAGGAACAGGTGCTCCTCATCCGCCAGGCGGATCAGCGCGGCGCGCACCAGCGGCCCCTGCGTCAAATCGAACGGTTGAGTGGCCGCCTGACGGCACAGCGTGTCGGCTTGCGCGGGGTGACGTCGCAGATCGTGGAACGCAAGCGGCAGCCCGTTTGCCGGCAAAATCTGCACCTGTGGCCGATCTTCCCGGGTGATGAACCGGCTACGCAGCGATTCGTGACGCGCATAGAGCGCATCCAGACTATGTTGCAGCGCCTGCCGGTCCAACCGGCCATGCAGCCGCAGCGCCAGGGGGATATGGTAGGTTTCGCTCATCCCTTTCAACTGGGTCAGGAACCACAGGCGTTGCTGGGCGAACGACAGGGGCAATTCGCCGTCGCGCGCCACCGGCAGTATCGGCAGCGGTTCCTGAGCCGGCGCAACCTCCAGCGTCTGCGCCAGCACGTGCAGTACCGGGCTGGCGAACAGCGCCTGCAACGGTAACTGCCATCCGGCCTGTTGCACGCGGTTAGCCAGGCGCACCGCCATCAGCGAATGCCCGCCCAGTTCGAAGAAGTGGTCATAGCGACCGACGCGCTCTACGCCCAGCAGCTCGCGCCAGATAGCCGCCAGCAGGTTTTCCGCCTCGCCCTGCGGCGGCGCATAGGCTTCACGCACATAGGCGTCGACCTGCGGCACCGGCAGAGCCCGCTTGTCCAATTTGCCGTTGCCGGTCAGCGGCAACGCCTCCAGCCAAACGTAAGCCACCGGCACCATATAATCCGGCAGCCGCGCCTGCAGATGCTGACGCAGCCCGGTCGCCAGCGTAGCGCGTTCGGCTTCCGGTGCCGGAACCACCCACGCCACCAGTCGCTTGCCCCCGTCGCCATCGTCAATCGCGTCCACGGCTACGCTGCGCACGCGCAGATCGGTACTCAGCTGAGCCTCCACCTCGCCGCATTCGATGCGGAAACCGCGGATTTTTACCTGCTGGTCATTGCGCCCCAGGTATTCGATATCGCCACCCGGCAGATAGCGCGCCAGATCGCCGGTACGATACATGCGCGCACCCGGCGCCCGGTTGAAAGGATCATCGAGAAAACGTTCCGCCGTCAATTCGGGCCGGTTCAGGTAACCCCGCGCCACCCCTTCGCCGCCGACGTACAGTTCGCCGATCGCCCCCATCGGCACCGGTTCGCCGTCGGCACCCAGCAGATACAAGCGCAAATCCGGGATGCGGCTGCCGATCGGACTGGTGGTGATCGCCGTATCCTGCGCCGACAGCGGCCGATAAGTCACATGCACCGTGGTCTCGGTGATACCGTACATGTTGATCAACCGTGTCTGCCGGTTCTCTGGACGAGCAAACCACGGCGCAAGATCGCAAGGCTTCAGCATTTCGCCACCAAACACGATCTCGCGTAGCTGCTGGCGCGCTTCGCTGTGCGCCTGAGCCTGGATAAAGGCTTTGAAGGCGCTCGGCGTCTGGTTCAATACCGTGATGCCGCTGCGGCAGACGAAATGATAAAAATCCGGCGCCGAGCGGGCGATCGCCTGCGGTACGATGAACAGCTGGCCGCCATACAGCCAGGCGCCCCAGATCTCCCAGACCGAGAAGTCGAAGGCGAATGAGTGGAACAGGCACCACCTGTCGGCGGCGCTGAAGTTGAACCAGGCGTTCGTCGCGCTGAACAACCGCGCGACCTGCCGGTGCTCCACCATCACCCCTTTGGGTTTGCCGGTCGAGCCGGAGGTATAAATCACATATGCCAGGTGCGCCGGGCGCACCCCGACGTCCTGCAGATCGTCGCTTTCTCCCGTCAGTGGCTGTTCCAGCGCCAGCACCGGCACCTCGCAGTCACCCAGCGCTTGTCGGCCGAGCTCATCCGCCAACAGCAGCACCGGCGCTGAGTCCGCCAGGATGTACTGTAGCCGCTCGCCGCTATAGGCGGGATCCAGCGGCACATAGGCGCCGCCGGCTTTGAGTATCCCCAGCAGCCCGACCAGCATCGGCAGCCCGCGCCCGGCACACAGCGCCACCAGGCTGTCCGGCTGCACGCCAAGCTGTACCAGCCAATGGGCCCAACGGTTCGCCTGGGTATTCAATTCCGCGTAGGTCAGGCTGTCATCGCCATACGTCACCGCGATCGCCTCCGGCGTCCGTTTAACCTGTGCTTCGAACAACCGGTGCAGACAGGCCGTCGGCGAATGTGAAGCGACGGTGTGGTTGAGGCCCTGCAGCAACTGCGCGCGTTCTTCCTCGGAAACCAGACTGAGTTCGCCGACGGTGCGACGATGAGAACCCGCCCTCACCGCGTCGTTGAGCAGCATCAGCAGATGTTGCGTCGCCCGCAACATCTGCTCGTCAGCCACGGAGGCGGCGTCGTAGACCCAACGGAAAGCGCCGTCAGCCTTGCAGATTTGCAATACCGCGCGCGAGCCGGAAGCCATGATGGCGGCAACCCCCTCGTCTTCAGGCTGCAACCCCTGCGCCGAGCGCCGGCTGACGATCGATACCGCCGTCGGCCAAGTCTGAGACGCTCGCAGGTCCGCATCGCGCGTCAGCAACGCGGGATGATAATCGGCATGAGCGCGCAGCTGGCTATATTCCTGTTCCAGCGCGGCCAACGCCTGCTGGAAATTGCCGGTGTGATCAACAGAGACCTGCAGCGGCAGCACGCGCGCGCTCAGGTGAGCCCAACGCCCCCAATTCCGATCGTCCGGGGTGATCCACCCCAGCTGAAAATCGGTTTCATTGCACATGCGCGCCAGATAAAGGGTTGCTGCCGCCAGCACCTGCTCGCCGGCAATTTTTTCCAGGCGCTGCCAGGCCGTCGCCTGCCAGCGTGCGGGAAGATCCGCCTGGCGGCCAGGCCCCGGCGGGAACGGCGCCGGATAATAACGCGTCAGGCGCGGTTGCCAAAAAGCGGCGCTATCGGCGCTGGCGCCATACGCCGCGCCTAACAGCGAGGCTTCGGCAGCGTTAATCGTCGGCAAGACCGAGCCGACAGACAGGCCGCAGGCCTGCGCCAGCGCATCGCCTGGCTGAGCCGAGCCGTCGGCGCGCAAGAACGGCCCGACGCGCACCACGCCGGGGTTCGCGGCAATTACCCAGCCGTCGGCCTCGACGTGCAGCAGGGTACCGGGTTCGGCCTGCGGCTCATCGCTCACCGCCTGCAGCGCCGTCACGCCCAACACGCGCTCCGCCAACAGCATCTTCGCCGCGCATCCCGCGCCATGGCTCAGCGAACTCACCAGGCGCTGCAGCGCCTCAGCAGGGCGATCCCAACGAATGATGCCGCCAGCAGGCGGTTGCCGACGGTTGGTGTAAAAGCTGCCGCCGGCCTCGGCATCCGCCAGCGCCGCCACTTGCCGATCCAACGCCTCGATCGTCCCCGCCGTTGATGCGTTCAGCGCCCGTAAAATAAACTGGAAACGGCGCTGCAAAACATCCAGATCGCCTAATGAATTTGCATAATCGGCGTCAGAAAAAGTGACGTCCAGCTCATTCGCCTGCTGGTCTTCATACAGCATAATCTGTAGATCGCCGGACGGAATATTCCCGCCATAATACCAACGGGTGCGGCATCCCCAGAAAGGATCGCCGTGGTCGAAAGAAACAATGTTAATTGAAGGGCCAAACCAGGCGGAATCCGTCGCGCCATTGTCACGCCGAATGTCCTCCCCACGATATAATTGATGACGAACCACTTTTGCTATTTCGGCCGCGACCTTTTGGATAAATTCGGCCAGACTCAGCTGGGGTTCAACCTTGATAATCAAAGGGACAACGTTAGAGGTCATACCAATACTGTTTCGTTCTCTCGTTCCGGTGACCGGCATGCTGAAATTAAGATATTCACTGCCGGTCAGGCTGTAGAAACATAATGCTACGGCGGCGGCCAATATATGTGCGCGGTGTACGCCGATATTGTCAGCTTGTTGCTGCAGCTGATCCAATGCCTCTTTTTCCAGCAGCTGCGTGTTGCGGTTCATCGCGGCGTCCGGGGTCAATATGGCTCTACGCGACAAACTCTGCGGCGCAGCGGCAGTATATTCCCGCCAAAAAGCCTGATCGGAAGAAAAGCGTGAGGAGTCGCGGTATTTGATGTCGTTTTCATAAAGCAGAGAGAAATTGCAGTTGGCGAATTCAGGGATGACGCCGCCGGACGCCAGCGCGTTATAGTAAGCCGCGATGCGCCGCATCACTTCCTCGGCACTGCGGCCGTCGGTGATCATATGGTGGAAACGCCGATAGAGGACATAGCACTGCGGAGCGAGCGTAATCACATAAAAACTAAAAGGTTCCTCTCCCGTGGCGCGGCGCGGCAGCGCCGCATCCGCCACCATCCAGCGTCTGGCCGCCTGCAGGGGATCGGGTTCCTTACTGAGATCGAGTGTGAACAGCGGCTCATGTGTGCGTGGCGCGCGGTATTGATAAAGCTCACCGTCTTTTTCCACAAAATGCGCTTGCAGAGCCGGCGTTTCTTCGACGATAGCATCGATGGCTTGCCGCAGCAGCTTAACGTCGAGAGGCCCGTCAACCTGCCCATAGCCCCAGATATTGAACGACAACTCTTTGGAAATATTTTCCCCCAGCCAGAGTTCACGCTGGGCGATAGTCATTTCATGCAGTTCGACTTTCTCCGCCGCGGCCTGAGCACCCGTACGGAGTTCCCCACTCTTCACATCAGTTTGTTTGTTCATAATATTCTCTAGCACGTTTTCATTACGTTAATGAAAGGGACCGTCCGGATTTAGGCAAAGCCTGGCCGTCCGACAGTTCAGGTCAGAATAAAAAAACCGTAGAAAAGTTGGGTCTCCCCCCAACTAAGAAAGGATGAAATGGTTAATCCAGAGGTTCCCCCTGTGCCTCAATTTGTTGAGCTGTGAAGTATAGGAGAGGATATTTTTTTTGGCGAAATGTGCGAAAGGGAATAAATGACCATTTTATTTCCCCGATATTACTCAGGGATGACGAGCGTATTCCGCTTGTATTAATCTGAGATAATTAGAGAGAAATTCATATTCTTTTACATTATTCACCGCAGTTAATGTGCAGCAATGCTTACGATAAGAGCCTCTCCATATCAATAAGTTATACTTTATTGTTTTTATGATAATAATTTATTATTTAATTAATTCATTGGCATTTAAAATGAACGGCAATTTTGCTCGCGGCGCATCTATCGTTTTTTGTTATAACGATGGGAAAAATTATGCTGAAAAATTTCTTCGTTTTTTCGGGCGTCAATCAACGGCATCGTTCCCAATGCCAGACAACGTAAAACGGGGCGGCAGAGCCCGCCCCGAGAGGTCTTACCACATCAGCCGGCCGATCAGCGGCGCGGCCACCACAGTGATAATGCCGGCCAGCATCATCACCAGGCTCGACACCACGCCCTCCTGCGGCCCCAGTTCATAAGCGCGGGCGGTGCCGGCGCCGTGCGACGAGGCGCCAAATCCGGCCCCCTTCGCCAGGCGGCTGCGCACCGCCAGCCGCAGAAACAGAATGTCGCCCACCGCCATGCCGAACACCCCGGTGATCACCACGAACAGCGCCACCAGATCCGGCTGCCCGCCCATCTGCTTGGCGGCCTCCAGCGCGAACGGCGTGGTAATCGAACGCACCGCCAGGCTGCGCTGCACCTCTTCCGGCAGCGTCAGCAGGCGCGCCAGCCACACCGAGCTGTACACCGCCACCAGCACCGCCGTCGTAACGCCGGCGGTCAGCGACAGCCAGTGGCGGCGGATGATGTGCAAATTCTCGTACACCGGCACCGCAAAGGCGATGGTCGCCGGCCCCAGCAGCCACAGCAGCCAGTGGGTTTCGCCAATATAGTCCTGATAGGAGATGTGGGTGACCACCAGCAGCAGCACCAGGATCATCGGCGTCAGCACCAGCGGCATCAGCAGTAACGTGCGGCGGCGGCGATAGAGTTTCTTGTTGGCGAAGTACAGCGCCAGCGTCGCCAGAAAGCAGGCCAGGCTGAGGATAAAATCATTCATGGCGCAGCTTCCGTCGCTGCAGCCAAATCTCCAGCCGATACACCCTGTCCACCACCAGCCCGGTGGCGCCCAGCGTCAGCATGGTGCTGACCGCGATCACCAGAAAGATCTTCCAGCCCTCGACCATCAGCAGTTGGGCATAGTTGACCACCGCCACCACCGCCGGCACGAAGAACAGCAGCATTTCCGCCAGCAGCCAGCGGGAACCGGCCTTGACCCAGCTCAGCGGCAGAATGCGCAGCAGGATCAGCGCCAGCAGCATCAGCATGCCGACGATATTGGCGGGGAGCGGCAGGTGGAATTGTTGCACCAGACGATCGGCGATCAGGAACAGCGCCGCATACAACGCCACCTGAATCGGCACCTGCAAACGGGTCAGCAGGGAGGGGGCAACGCGGCGTAACGCCAGAGACATGAAAGATGACCTCAAACAATAAATTGACGGCCTACAGTATACGCAGCCGGGAAACCACGCCTGAAATGAATTAAAATTATCGACATCATGCCGTCCGGGAATAGTTTCCCGCCGGTAGCGCCCTCAAGGAGAACCCTAACGTGGATGTCCGCACCCTGCGCTACTTCGTTGAAGTGGTGCGCCAGCAAAGCTTCACCCGCGCCGCGGAAAAACTGTTCGTCACCCAGCCCACCATCAGCAAGATGCTGCGGCATCTGGAAGAGGAGCTGGAATGCACGCTGCTGATCCGCGAAGGCCGCAAGCTGCGCCTGACCGACAGCGGCCAGGCGGTGTATCAGCGCGGCCTGACGATCCTCGACGAATTCCGCCAGCTGGAGGCGGAGCTGGAAGACATCAGCTCGGTGAAAAAGGGCGTGCTGCGGCTGGGCATTCCGCCGATGGTCGGCAGGCAGATCGCCGATCTGATCCGCCGCTTTCGCCAGACCTACCCCGGTATCGAATTGAAAATTTCCGAGCTGGGCGGGCTGTCGGTCGAACAGGCGGTGATGTCCGGCGAACTGGATCTGGCGATGACGGTGCTGCCCTTCGATTCGGAACAGCCGCTGACCTTTCTGCCGCTGCTGGGCCATCCGATGTGCGTGGTGGCGCCGCGCACGCCGCAGTGGCTCAACCGCACCCGCATCAATATCGCCGAATTGGCCGACAGCCCGATCCTGATTTATAACGAAGACTTTGCGCTGTACAAGATGCTGATGAAGGCGTTTCGCCAGGCCGGTTTTGAACCGCAAATCGCGGTGCGCAGCGGCCAATGGGACTTCCTCGCCTCGATGGTGCAGGCCGGCGTGGGCATCGCCATGCTGCCGGAGCCGGTTTGCCGCTGGCTGGACAAGGAAAACCTGGTCTGGCTGCCGCTGGAGCCGCGCATGGAGTGGAAAGTCGGGCTGATCTGGCGCCAGGGCAGCTACCTGTCGCACAGCGCGCAGGCCTGGATCGCCTGCTGCCGCGACTACTGGCCGCCGCTCAAGTAGCCAAAAAACAAGGGCCGCACAGGCGGCCCTTCAGGACAGAAATAAAGAGGAAACGTTTATTCCTCTTCTGAAGCTTACCCTTCGCGCTCGATCAGCAGTGCTTCGAGCAAGTCGAGATCGTGCAGCAGTTTTTGCAGCGTCTCGTTGCTGATTTTCTGCGTGGCGCGCAGATGGTACAGCTCGCCGCGTTCGGCGCGCAGCGCCGTCAGGCGGAAACGCCGCTCGAGGTTTTCCATCGCCAGCGCATTCTCGATGTCGTCTTTCGAGGCGATACGCCGCCGCAGCATGCCCGTCACCCGCGAGCTGACCTCTTTCAACACCTGCGGATCGAGGTTCTCTTCGGTATCGGCAACCAGGCGCTCTTCCATTTTATTCACGCTCTCGATCGCCACTTCGGCCGCCATGGCGATCGCCATGCGTTCTTCCTGCTTGCTGGCGCTCTTGTCGGCCACCTGCACGCCACGCAGCAGCAGCGGCAACGCCAGCACGCCGACGATCAACGACAGCAGGATCACCCCGGCGGCGATAAACACCAACTGATAGCGCGCCGGGAAGGCGGTGCCGTCGCTCAGCAACAGCGGTATCGACAGCACACCGGCCAGGGTAATCGCCCCGCGCACCCCGGCGAACGACGCCACCCACAGCTCACGCGTGCTGTAGTCGCCGAACTGCAGCGGGCGCTTTTTCATAAAGCGGTTGCTGGCCTTCTTCATTACCCACAGCCAGGTGAAACGCAGCACCAGCAGCGCGGCGTAGATGGTGGCCACGTCGGCGAACAGGTACCAGGTCTGGATGGTCGGATCCAGCTCCGCCTGCAGGATGGAGGTCTCAAGAATGCCCGGCAGCTGCAGGCCCAACATGATGAATACCATGCCGTTGAACACGAATTCCAGCATCGCCCACACGCTATTGGCGCGCAGGCGCATCGCCAACGGCGCGTTGCGGATCACGCCGGACTGGCTGATGGTCATCCCCGCCGCTACCGCCGCCAGGATGCCGGAAACGCCGATATGTTCGGCGATCAGGTAAGAAGCGAACGGCAGCAGCAGCAGGAACACGATCTGGGTCGCCGGATCGTCGCCGCTCCAGCGGCTCATCACCCGCAGCGATTTACTGTAGGTCCAGGTGACCGCCACGCCGGCCAGCAGGCCGCCGATCGCCACTTTGAGGAACTCGAGGGTTGCGCCGCCCACGGTGAACACCATGGTGCCCATCGCCACCGCGATGGCGAACTTGAGCGACACCAGGCCGGACGCGTCATTCATCAGCGCCTCGCCCTCGAGCACGCCCATGATCGGCTTGGGAATGCGCCCTTTGCCGACGATGCCGGACAATGCCACGGCATCGGTCGGCGACAGCACCGCCGCCAGCGCGAAGGCCGCCACCAGCGGAATGCCCGGCACCATGGCGTAGATCAGATAGCCGACGCCGACCACGGTGATCAGCACCAGCACCAGCGCCAGGCCGAGAATTTCACGCCCGTGGTGCAGGAATTCGCGCGTCGGCGTTTTCCAGCCGTCGGCGAACAGCAGCGGCGGGATGAACAGCACCAGGAACAGTTCGGGATCAAAGTCGACGTGCAGCCCGAAATGCGGCCAGGCCAACAGGGCCCCGATGGCGATTTGCATCAGCGGCAGCGGCACCTGGAACGGCAACATGCGCGTCACCACCCCGGACAGGGAGACCACCAGGATCAAAATGAGGATTGTAAAAAAGATTTCCATGCTTTCCTTAGACTCTACGATTCAGACGACATCGGCTCAGGGCCTGCGTTGGTCCCGATAGTAGATCACTTTTTTTACAGCCGTTAAAGCTTGTTGTGCCTTTCAAAACGCGGTGCAGAGCAGAAGAAGACTTATCTTAAGAAGGGAATTGCCGTAACAGCTTCCCCCGCCCGCCGGGCGAGGGAAACCCGATGGCTTAAATCGCCCAGCCGCCGGCGTAGAACGCCACCAGCGCCACGGCGATCAGCACGGTGCCGATGTTCAGCTTGCGCCATTCGCCGGAGAAGATGCGGCCGATGACCAGCGAGCTGAAGCCCAGCATGATGCCGGTAACGATGTTGCAGGTCAGCACGATGAACACCGCGCACAGCAGGCCGGCCATCGCGTCGACGAAGTCGTTGAAGTCCAGCTTGGTGACGTTGCTCAGCATCAGCAGGCCGACGTACATCAGCGCCGGTGCAGTGGCATAGACCGGCACCAGATAGGCCAGCGGCGACAGGAACAGGATCAGCAGGAACAGGATGCCGACCACGGTGGCGGTCAGCCCGGTCTTGCCGCCCGCGGCGGTGCCGGCGGCGGATTCGATGTAGACCGCGGCGGGCGCGGCGCCCACCAGGCCGGAGAAGATGCTGCTCAGGGAATCCGAGGTCAGCGCCTTGCCGCCGTTGATGATCTGCCCGTCTTTATCCAGCAGGTTGGCCTGCCCGGCCACCGCGCGGATGGTGCCAGTGGCGTCGAACACTGCGGTCATCACCAGCGCCAGCACGCTCGGCAACACCACCGGCTGCAACGCGCCCATGATATCCAGGCTGAAGATCAACGATTTGCCGTCAGCGTCCGCCAAGCTCGGCATGGCGAACAGCCCCTGGTATTTCACCGCCGGGTCGAAGATCAGGCCGATGATGGAAATGGCGATGATCACCAGCAAAATGCCGCCGGGCACGCGCAGTTTTTCCAGGCCGAAGATCACCGCCAGGCCGACCAGCGTCATTACCACCGGGAAGGAGGTGAACGCACCGAGCGCCACCGGCAGGCCATCCAGCGGATTCTTCACCACCAGGCCGACGCCGTTGGCGGCGATCAGCAGCAGGAACAGACCGATACCGATGCCGGTGCCGTGCGCCACGCCCATCGGCAGGTTGCGCAGGATCCAGGCGCGGATACCGGTGACCGAGATGACGGTAAACAGTACGCCCATCAGGAACACCGCGCCCAGCGCCACCGGAATGCTGATGTGCTGGCCCAGCACCAGGCTGAAGGCGGTGAAGGCGGTCAACGAGATCGCACAGCCGATCGCCATCGGCAGGTTAGCCCACAGCCCCATCAGCAGCGAGCCCAGACCGGCCACCAGGCAAGTGGAGACAAACACCGCCGCCGGCGGGAAGCCCGCTTTGCCCAGCATGCTCGGCACCACGATCACCGAGTACACCATCGCCAGGAAGGTGGTCAGCCCCGCCACCACCTCCTGGCGCACGCTGCTGCCGCGCGCGGAAATTTTAAAATAGCCATCAAGCCCGCCGGTTGGTTTTGCGGCGTGGTTCGCTTGAGAGTTCGACATAGGTTACTTCCCCTGTGTTTCATGAATCGGCCCGTCGCAGCAGGCCTGTAATCTCGCCCGCGCCCGATCGTCACGTAATCGTTTACGTCACGTTCCGCATCCGTGCCCTTCCGTCGCAGCGCCAACGGCGATGCGCACCAAGGCAAACGTTTAACTCGCAGCGCGCGGTACGGGTGATTTATGGTGGTTTATTCAAGGCAAACGATTATCCTGCCTTCCCTAGCGTCTAATCAACTAAAGATCGCGGCAATTTATGCAGAAAGCGGCGGAAATGGCGCCTGCACGATAAAACCGGGGCGACGAGCGCCCCGGCGAATTCCGTCACGGCGGGGTTATTGCGCCTGCACAGCCGCGGGATCCATATACATCAATTCCCAGATATGGCCGTCCAGATCCTGAAAACCGTGGCCGTACATCACGCCGTAGTCCCGCGGCGGGTGGTAGGTGTTGCCGCCGCCGGCGACCGCCTTGCGCACCAGTTCGTCCACCGCCGCCCGGCTGGGCTGCGACAGGCACACCAGCACTTCGGTGGCCTGTTTGGCGTCGCCGATCGGGTTCGGGGTAAACCCCCTGAATTTGTCATGGGTCAGCAGCATCACGTAAATCGTGTCGCTGACCACCATGCACGCGGCGGTGTCATCGGTAAATTGCGGGTTGAAAGTGAAACCCAGGCGGGTGAAAAAAGCCATCGAGGCAGGCAGATCGCGGACGGGCAGATTAACGAAGATTTGCGTAGCCATGGGCTACCTCCGATGAAGAATGACCCCATCGAGTATAGCCCATCCGGTTAACTCAGCAGGTCGTAAGGGCCGCCCTGCTCCAACGCCCGCTGGTAGGCGGGCCGGGCGTGAATGCGCTGCAGAAAGCCGCGCAGTTTCGGGCAATCATCCAACGCGCCGCGCGCCGCCATCGCCTCCAGCGGGAAGCTCATCTGTATGTCCGCCGCGCTGAAGTCGTTGCCGACGAACCAGCTGCCCTTGTTCAGGTGCTGCTCGAGATACTCGCAGTGCGGCGCGATCTGCTTGTCGAGATATTCGCGCTGCACGCCCTTGCCGATCGCGCCGGCCACCGGCCGCAGCAGCCAGGGGATCGGCGGCTGGCCGAGGCGGCTGAACACCAGTTTCATCACCAACAGCGGCATCAGCGATCCTTCGGCGTAGTGCAGCCAGTAGCGGTATTGCTGGCGCGCGTGGAAGTCGGTCGGCATGAACATCCCTTGCGCGTCATAGGCTTCCTGCAGGTATTCGATGATGGCGCCGGATTCCGCCAGCGTCAGATCGCCGTCGACGATCACCGGTGATTTGCCCAGCGGGTGGATCTTTTTCAGCGCCGCCGGCGCCAGCATGGTCTGCGGATCGCGTTCGTAGCGTTGCACCTGATAGGGCACGCCCAGCTCTTCCAGAAACCACAGAATGCGCTGCGAGCGCGAATGATTGAGATGATGAACAATGATCATAAAGAAGCTCCTGTCCGCTGCCACACCAGTTCGCCCACCTGCACGCCGTTGCCGAGCTGCAAGGGCACCGTGCGCAACGTCAGCCGATCGCCGCTGAAAGCGTAAAAACGCACCTGACGGCTGCCTACCCAGTTGGGGAACGAGCAGCCTTCGACCTGATGCACCACCCGCTGCTCGCTTTCCTCCACCTGATAGCGGCCGAAGTAGCAAATCATATTGATGAAGGCGGCGCGGATCTCCCGCTCGGATCCCTGCGCCAAATCGTCGGCGGCGAAACGCGGCCGCACGGCGCTGTAAAGCTGCGCCGCCATCGTGCCGTTGGCCTCATAATGGATGCGCCCCAGCACCTGCTCGCCCAGCTGGTAATTCAGCTCGCCGTCCTGGTTCTCAAATGCCGAGGACACCAGCGCCCAGCTGCCGATAAATGCGTTTACCGTCATTACGCTTCTCCGGTTAAGGATCGTCTGTAAAGGGTAGTGGCGATTTTTACCGCGCGCCAGCGGAAGAAAAAACAATCAGTTTATTTGACAGAGATACTCAAAACTCTCCGATTTTTTATTCCAGCCTGTCGCACTACTATTTAATACATCGAGAGACAACGGGCTCTCATCCAATCAATACGCTGAGGAATACATCATGAAAAACGTCAAAATTTTTGCTACCGCTGCGCTGCTGGCTACCGCTTCTTTCGCTACCTTCGCCGCTGACCTGCCGTCCAGCCAACCCGCTGCAGACGCCCAGAAAATCGGCGTAGTCTCCGTTAGTGGCGCCAGCAACCTGAGCGCGCTGGAAAGCGAACTGGCCAGCAAAGCCGCTGCGTCAGGCGCCAGCTCATACCGCATCGTCGCCGCCGGCGGCCAGAACAAACTGTACGGCACCGCAGAAATCTTCAACTGATCGTCGAACAGCCAACCGACGGAAGAAAGAAGCCCCGCAAGGGGCTTTTCTCGTTGTGGGCAGGCAAAGCTCTTTGTGAACAGTGGCCGCCAGACATTTCACCGATACTGGGAATAACGCCTTACCCTCACCCACTTTGGAGAAATAACATGACCACAGCACAACCTCTGCATGGCAAAGTCGCGTTCGTCCAGGGCGGCTCACGCGGCATCGGCGCCGCCATCGTGAAACGGTTGGCGAGCGAAGGGGCCGCGGTCGCCTTTACCTACGCCGCCTCGGCCGATCGCGCCGAAGCGGTGGCAAGCGCCGTTACCGCCGCCGGCGGCAAAGCCCTCGCCATCAAGGCCGACAGCGCCGATGCGGCGGCGCTGCAGCAGGCGGTGCGCCAGGCGGTCAGCCAGTTCGGCAACCTGGATATTCTGGTGAACAATGCCGGGGTGTTTACGCTGGGCAGCACCGAGGAGCTGGCGCTGGACGATCTGGATCGCATGCTGGCGGTCAACGTGCGCAGCGTGTTCGTCGCCAGCCAGGAAGCGGCGCGCCACATGAACGACGGCGGCCGCATCATTCACATCGGCAGCACCAACGCCGAGCGCGTGCCGTTCGGCGGCGCGGCGGTGTATGCGATGAGCAAATCGGCGCTGGTCGGCCTGACCAAAGGCATGGCGCGCGATCTCGGCCCGCGCGGCATCACCGTCAATAACGTGCAGCCCGGCCCGGTAGACACCGAGATGAACCCGGACGCCGGTGAGTTCGCCGAGCAGCTCAAGCAGCTGATGGCGATCGGCCGCTACGGCAAAGATGAAGAGATCGCCGGCTTCGTCGCCTACCTCGCCGGCCCGCAGGCGGGTTATATCACCGGCGCCAGCCTGAGCATCGACGGCGGCTTCTCGGCGTAACCATCCCTGAAATGCAAAAAGCCCCGTGAAGGGGCTTTTTTTTTGGCTGCAAACGGCCGGATATCAGAACGGGATATCGTCGTCGAAATCCATTGGCGGTTCGTTGCTGGTCGCCGGAGCGCTGTTCTGCGCCGGGCGCGACTGCTGCTGGCCGCCGCTGAACTGGTTGCCGCCCTGTGGCTGCTGAGGCTGGCCCCAACCGCCCTGGCCGCCGGCAGATTGACCGGCCGGTGCGCCGCCGCCCTGACGGCCGCCCAGCATCTGCATGGTGCCGCCGACGTTAACCACGATCTCGGTGGTGTAGCGATCCTGGCCGCTCTGATCCTGCCATTTACGGGTCTGCAGGGAGCCTTCGATGTAGACCTGAGAGCCTTTACGCAGGTATTCGCCCGCCACTTCGGCCAGTTTGCCGAACAGCACGACGCGGTGCCACTCGGTCTTCTCTTTCTGTTCGCCGGTCGCCTTGTCACGCCAGCTTTCGGAGGTCGCCAGGGTAATGTTGGCCACTGCGCCGCCGTTCGGCATGTAACGGACTTCTGGATCCTGACCCAGATTCCCGACCAGAATTACTTTGTTTACGCCTCTGCTGGCCATGAGCACTTCTCCCGATGATTGATTTCTACACAGTATAAACGCGTCAGTTTACCACGCTGAGTGCGAAACCACACCCGTGTTGATAAGTGCGAATTGCATTCCAGAATTGTCTTTTCGATCGACCTTGTTGCATTCGCATACTGGATATTCATTCAGGTTTTTTTGTGTCATAATTATGCGTTTCGACCTGGCTGTGCCGGTTTTTTGCGAGATCCATCACAAAATCCCCCGCAAAAATCGCGACAGGCGCGGTGTATCATCAAGACGGGAAGTGTAAATGGACAATATCGAAGTTCGTGGTGCTCGAACCCATAATCTGAAAAACATCAACCTGATCATCCCGCGTGACAAACTGATCGTCGTCACCGGCCTGTCCGGTTCCGGCAAGTCATCGCTGGCTTTCGATACGCTGTATGCCGAAGGGCAACGCCGCTACGTCGAATCGCTCTCCGCCTATGCGCGCCAGTTCCTGTCGCTGATGGAAAAACCGGACGTCGATCATATCGAGGGCCTGTCGCCGGCGATCTCCATCGAGCAGAAATCCACCTCGCACAACCCGCGATCCACGGTCGGCACCATCACCGAAATCCACGACTACCTGCGCCTGCTGTTCGCCCGCGTCGGCGAGCCGCGCTGCCCGGATCACCATGTGCCGCTGGCGGCGCAAACCGTCAGCCAGATGGTCGATAACGTGCTGAGCCAGCCGGAAGGCAAACGCCTGATGCTGCTGGCGCCGGTGGTGAAAGACCGCAAGGGCGAGCACACCAAAACGCTGGAAAACCTGGCCGCCCAGGGCTATATCCGCGCGCGCATCGACGGTGAAGTGTGCGATCTGTCCGATCCGCCGAAGCTGGAGCTGCAGAAGAAACACACCATCGAAGTGGTGGTCGACCGGTTCAAGGTGCGCGAGGACATGGCGCAGCGCCTGGCCGAATCGTTCGAAACCGCGCTGGAGCTGTCCGGCGGCACCGCGGTGGTGGCGGACATGGACGACGAGAAAGCGGATGAGCTGCTGTTCTCCGCCAACTTCGCCTGCCCGATCTGCGGCTACAGCATGCGCGAGCTGGAACCGCGCCTGTTTTCCTTCAACAACCCGGCCGGCGCCTGCCCAACCTGCGACGGCCTGGGCGTGCAGCAGTTCTTCGATCCGGATCGCGTGGTGCAAAACCCCGAGCTGTCGCTGGCCGGCGGCGCGATCCGCGGCTGGGATCGCCGCAACTTCTATTACTTCCAGATGCTGCGCTCGCTGGCGGAGCACTATGAGTTCGACGTCGAAGCGCCGTTCAACACCCTGAGCGCCGACGTGCAGAAGGCGGTGCTGAGCGGCTCCGGCAAAGAGTCGATCGAATTCAAATACATCAACGATCGCGGTGATACCACCGTGCGCCGTCATCCGTTCGAAGGCGTGCTGCACAACATGGAGCGCCGCTATAAAGAGACCGAATCCAGCGCGGTGCGCGAAGAATTGGCGAAGTTCATCAGCAACCGCCCTTGCGCCTCGTGCCACGGCACTCGCCTGCGCGAAGAAGCGCGCAACGTGTTCGTCGAAGACACCACGCTGCCGGAGATCTCCGATCTGAGCATCGGCCATGCGATGACCTTCTTCCAGAACATGAAGCTCAGCGGCCAACGCGCCAAGATCGCCGAAAAAGTGCTGAAAGAGATCGGCGATCGCCTGAAATTCCTGGTGAACGTCGGCCTGAACTACCTGTCGCTGTCCCGCTCGGCGGAGACGCTCTCCGGCGGCGAAGCGCAGCGCATCCGTCTGGCCAGCCAGATCGGCGCCGGCCTGGTGGGCGTGATGTACGTGCTGGATGAGCCGTCGATCGGCCTGCACCAGCGCGACAACGAGCGCCTGCTGGAAACGCTGATCCACCTGCGCAACCTCGGCAACACGGTGATCGTGGTGGAGCATGACGAAGACGCCATCCGCGCCGCCGACCACGTGATCGACATCGGCCCCGGCGCCGGCGTACACGGCGGCCAGGTGGTGGCGGAAGGCACCGTCGACGACATCATGGCGCAGCCGGACTCGCTGACCGGCCAGTTCCTCAGCGGCAAGCGCGAGATCGCCATTCCGGCGCAGCGCGTGCAGGCCGATCCGACCAAGGTGCTGAAGCTGAGCGGCGCGCGCGGCAACAACCTGAAGGACGTGACGCTGACTCTGCCGGTCGGTCTGTTTACCTGCATCACCGGCGTTTCCGGCTCCGGCAAATCGACGCTGATCAACGATACGCTGTTCCCGATCGCCCAGCGCCAGCTCAACGGCGCCACCATCGCCGAACCGGCGCCATTCCGCGAAGTGACCGGCCTGGAACATTTCGACAAGGTGATCGACATCGATCAGAGCCCGATCGGCCGCACGCCGCGCTCCAACCCGGCCACCTATACCGGCATTTTTACCCCGGTGCGCGAGCTGTTCGCCGGTGTGCCGGAATCGCGCAGCCGCGGTTATACGCCGGGCCGTTTCAGCTTCAACGTCAAGGGCGGGCGCTGTGAAGCCTGCCAGGGCGACGGGGTGATCAAGGTTGAGATGCACTTCCTGCCGGACATCTACGTGCCGTGCGATCAGTGCAAGGGCAAGCGCTATAACCGCGAAACGCTGGAAGTGAAGTACAAGGGCAAGAGCATCCACGAAGTGCTGGAGATGACCATCGAAGAAGCGCGCGAGTTCTTCGACGCAGTGCCGGCGCTGGCGCGCAAGCTGCAGACCCTGATGGATGTCGGGCTGTCCTACATCCGCCTCGGCCAGTCGGCCACCACGCTCTCCGGCGGTGAGGCGCAGCGCGTCAAGCTGGCGCGCGAGCTGTCGAAGCGCGGCACCGGCCAGACGCTGTATATCCTCGACGAACCGACCACCGGCCTGCACTTCGCCGATATCCAGCAGCTGTTGGCGGTGCTGCATCAGCTGCGCGATCAGGGCAACACCATCGTGGTCATCGAGCATAACCTGGACGTGATCAAGACCGCCGACTGGATCGTCGATCTGGGGCCGGAAGGCGGCAGCGGCGGCGGCGAGATCCTGGTGGCCGGCACGCCGGAAACCGTGGCCGAGTGTGAAAAATCGCACACCGCACGCTTCCTGAAACCGCTGTTGAAGCCGTAGTGCCGCCGGCGTGCGGGCCGTCGCTCAGGCGGCCCGCACGCCGGCCCGTTTCGCTGCAATCAAACAGAAACAGGCAAGATTTCGACATTTTCAGGCATTTCCCTCCGCGCTCACCGCTTTTATCATCAATGTTCCCTCGGCGGCCGCCCTGTCTGACTCAGGCCGCGTCTCACCGGCACTCGCTGCCGGCCAAGCGTTGTCCCCCATACATTGATAACTGGAGCGACCATGAACATTACCCATGCCTATGCCGCGCATGACGCGAAGTCTGCGCTGGTGCCTTTCGATTACCAGCCGCGCGCCCTGCGCGAGCACGATGTGCAAATTCAGGTGTTGTTCTGCGGCGTCTGCCACTCGGATCTGCACCAGGCGCGCAATGAATGGAGCAATACCATTTACCCGGTGGTGCCAGGCCACGAAATCGTCGGCCGCGTTAGCGCCGTCGGCGGCCACGTCTCGCGTTACCGGGTCGGCGATCTGGTCGGCGTCGGGTGCATGGTAGATTCCTGCCGCAGCTGCCCGAGCTGCGATGAGGGGCTGGAGCAGTATTGCGAGAACGGCTTCACCGGCACCTATAACGGTCAGGATCGCCAGACCGGCGCCGTGACCTACGGCGGCTACTCCACCGATCTGGTGGTAGATCAGGACTTCGTGCTGCGCGTGCCGGAGAATCTCGATCCGGCCGGGGTCGCGCCGCTGCTGTGCGCCGGCATCACCACCTATTCGCCGCTGCGCCAGTGGGGCGCGGGGCCAGGCAAAAAGGTCGGCATCGTCGGGCTCGGCGGGCTGGGGCACATGGGCGTCAAACTGGCGCGGGCGATGGGCGCGCACGTGGTGCTGTTCACCACCTCGCCGTCGAAAATCGAAGACGCCAAGCGTCTTGGCGCTCATGAAGTGGTGATTTCGCGCAACCCGGAGGAGATGGCGCAGCACGTCAACAGCTTCGACTTCATCCTCAACACGGTAGCGGCCCAGCACGATCTGAATCCGTTCCTCAACCTGCTGCGCCGCGACGGCACCCTGACGCTGGTCGGCGCGCCGGAGCACGATCATCCGTCGCCGCAGGTGTTCAATCTGATCATGAAGCGCCGCCGCATCGCCGGTTCGCTGATCGGCGGCATCGCGGAAACGCAAGAGATGCTGGACTTCTGCGGCCAACACGGCATCACGTCGGATATCGAGCTGATCCCGATGCAGCAGATTAATGAAGCCTATGAGCGCATGCTGAAAAGCGACGTGAAGTACCGCTTCGTGGTGGATATCGACTCGCTGCGGGTCTGATGACGGCGGGCGCCCAACGGCGCCCGTTTCTTATAGCTGCTTGATGATCCTGGCCGGGTTGCCGCCCACCACGCAATTGGCCGGCACGTCTTTGGTTACCACCGCGCCGGAGGCAACGACCGCATTGTCGCCGATGGTCACCCCCGGATTGATCACCGCGCGCCCGCCGATCCACACGTTATCGCCAATCCTGACCGGCTTGCCGAACTCCGCCCCGCCGACGCGGGTCTCGGCGTCCAGCGGATGGGTCGCGGTGTAGATATGCACGCCCGGCGCCAGCAGGCAGTTGTCGCCGATATGCACCTCGCACACGTCGAGGATCACGCAGTCGAAGTTGGCGTAGAAGTTCTTGCCCAGATAGATGTTATAGCCGTAGTCGCAGCGGAAGGTCGGCTCGATGGTGCCGCCCTGATAGCCGCCCAGCAGCTCGCCCAGCCACTGTTTGCGCAGCTCGCCCTCTTCCGGCGAGGAGTGGTTATAGCGATGCGTCAGCTGGCGCGCGCGCCGACGTTCGCTGCGCAGCAGGTCATCGCCGGCGTCGTACAGTTCCCCGGCGATCATCTTGCGCTTTTCTTCGCTGATGGCCATGTCGGCCTCCTTATTTTACCCGCGTTTCTTGAATGCCCAAGCGTAGCCGCTTTAGCCCGGCAACAGAAAGGGAACGTTCCCAACTTAAAACCGCGATCACGCTTTAACATGAAAAAGCAGGAGAAAACGGGCGGCGCCGCCGCCCGACAATCAGGCGCGCAGTTCCTGGCGCACGTGTTCGGGCAGGCCTTCCACCACCAGCTGATAGGAACTGTCGATCAGCGTGTAAAACTGCGAGTTCGGCAGGTTGCCGTCAAGAAACACCGTGTTCCAGTGCGCCTTGTTCAGGCCGTCACAGGCGACGATCTCCGGATGGTGTTCACGCAGGCTTTCCGCCAGCTCCGGGCTGGACTTGACCGCCAGCGCCGGCCGCCCTTCGACCTCGCACACCATGGCGAACATCACGTCGCCCACCTTGATCTGGCTGGCCTGCCACTGGTTCTGGTCGCTTTGTTCCGCGCCCGGCTTCGCCATGCAGTACTCCAGCAATGCACTGTTATTCATTGGGTTATTCCCCCTGTAACGTGGCCACAATACGGCGTGCTCCGCCGTGGATGCGGTGCTCCCCCAGCCAGATGCCCTGCCATGTGCCCAACATCAGCCGCCCGTGCCTGACGGGCAGCGTCAGGGAAGCGCCCAGCAGCGAGGATTTGATGTGCGCCGGCATGTCGTCCGGCCCTTCGTAGTCATGCTGATAGGGTGCGTTTTCCGGCACCTGACGCAGGAAATGCTGCTCCATATCGGCTCGCACCGTGGGATCGCAGTTCTCGTTGAGCGTCAGCGAGGCCGAGGTATGCTGCAGCAACAGATGCAGCAGGCCGGTTTGCAGGCGGTGTAAGTGGGTTAACTGGTTGACGATCTCGTCGGTAACCAGATGAAAGCCACGCGCTTTTGCGCTGAGGATTAGCGTTTGCTGATGCCACATGAGTGAGCGCCCCTCAATCAGTATATTCTCTCTCCGGTTTGCGGCAACTTCGGCGGCGCGCCGGCAATAAAAAAGGAGCGATATCGCTATCGCTCCCCGATGAACGTCCGTTCAGACTAACAGGCGTTACTGCACCGCGGCAAACGCCTCGGCCACCTGACGCACGTTGTTGTGGTTCAGGCCGGCCACGCACATGCGGCCGCTGTGGATCAGGTAGACGCCAAACTCTTCACGCAGGCGATCGACCTGCGCCGCGCTGAAGCCGGTGTAGCTGAACATGCCGCGCTGCGCCAGCAGGTAATCGAAGTTGCGCTGCGGCAGCGCGCTCTTCAGGGTGTCCACCAGCGCGTGACGCATCTCGAGAATGCGGGTGCGCATGCTCTCCACTTCGTCCAGCCACTGGGTTTTCAGCTGGGCGTCGTTCAGCACCTTGGCCACCAGCTGCGCGCCGAAGTTCGGCGGGCTCGAGTAGTTGCGGCGCACGGTGGCCTTCAGCTGGCCCAGCACGCGCCCGGCCGCCTCTTCGCTTTCGCACACCACCGACAGGCCGCCGACGCGCTCGCCGTACAGCGAGAAGATCTTCGAGAACGAGTTGCTCACCAGGCACGGCAGGCCGGCCGCCGCGATGGCGCGAATGGCGTAGGCATCCTGCTCCATGCCGCCGCCGAAGCCCTGATAGGCGATGTCGAGGAACGGAATGATTTCACGCTCGGCGATCACCTTGACCACCTCATCCCACTGGGCAGGGGTCAGGTCGGAACCGGTCGGGTTGTGGCAGCACGGGTGCAGCAGCGCGATGCTGTGCTTCGGCAGCTGTTTCAGCGCTGCGAGCATGGCGTCGAACTTCACGCCCAGGCTTTCGCCGTCGAAATACGGGTAGGTATTCACCTTGAAACCGGCGCCGCTGAAGATGGCGACGTGGTTTTCCCAGGTGGGATCGCTGACCCACACCTGCGAATCCGGGAAGTAGCTTTTCAGGAAGTCGGCGCCCACTTTCAGCGCGCCGGAACCGCCGACGGTCTGAATGGTGGCGATGCGCCCCTGCTGCAGCATCGGGTGCTGCGCGCCGAACAGCAGCTGCTGGATGGCGGAACGGTAGGGTTGCAGCCCTTCCATCGGCAGGTATACCGAGGCGCCGTGCTCGACGCTGTTCAACTGCGCTTGCGCCGCGGCGACCGCCCGCATCTGCGGGATGATGCCCTGCGCATCGTAGTACAGGCCGATACTCAGGTTCACCTTGTGCGCGCGCGGGTCTTGTTTGAATTTTTCCATCAGCGACAGAATGGGATCGCCGGCATAGGCGTCAACGTTCTGGAACACGGGGGTTTTCTCCTGGTTTATTGTGGTTTGGGCACAGCGTTACGTTCCTAATATAGACGGAAAACCGCATTCGGTTTTAGCTTTATCTCGCCACCGGCAACAAACCGTTTTCCTTGATGCGATTGAGCACCACCGCCGTTTTGATATGCGCCACGCTTTTGTGCGGCGACAGCGTCTGGCTGATGAACTCGCTCAGCGCCGGCAGATCCGCCACCGCCACTTTCAGCAGGTAATCGGCGTCGCCGGTGGTCTTGTAAGCGTCAAGGATCGCATCCACCTCCTCCAGCATCTGATGAAAGCTGTCGATCTGCTCCTGCGCGTGCGTGATCAGGCTGACTTCGATCAGCCCTACCAGCCCCAGGCCGACCGCCTCCGGCGCCAGCCGCGCGTGGTAGCCGCGGATCAGCTGCGCCTGCTCCAGGCTGATGCGCCGCCGCGAACATTGGGAGGCGGAGAGCCCGACCAGCTCGCTCAGTTCCTGATTGGTCAGACGGCCGTTGGCCTGTAACAGCGTCAGGATTTTCATATCAAAATCGTCAATGTTGTACATAGCCACCTGTAAACTGTGTTAATAAATGTTGACGTTACAGCCTACCAGTTTTTTTACCGTTGCCGACGTCACACCCTGGCGCTTAAATCGCGTACAGCAGCAACGCCCGGCGTTTTCGCCGGTAAGCGGCATAAAAAACGGCTAACTCATGCAGGTAAACGACAATTAACGGCGAAGTAACGCATAAAACCACGAATGTATAAAAAGGACGCCAGATGAAAAAGCTACTCCCTCTCGCGCTGCTGCTCGCCGCCGGCGGCGCCGGCGCGCAATCCCACCTGGACAAGGTGCTGCAGCAAAAGACCCTGGAAGTCTGCACCACCGGCGACTACAAGCCCTATACCTTCCTCAAGGAAGACGGCGGCTATGAAGGCATCGACATCGATATGGCGGAGTCGCTGGCCAAGAGCCTGGGCGCCAAAGTGAAGTGGGTGAAAACCAGCTGGAAAACCCTGACGCCGGACTTCGTCGGCGGCAAGTGCGATATCGCGATGGGCGGCATCTCTGTCACGCTGGAGCGACAAAAACAGGTGTTCTTCGCCGACAAGCTGGATACCGACGGCAAAATCCCGCTGGTGCGCTGCACCGACGTGAAGAAATACCGCACTCTCGAGCAGATCAACAAACCGTCGGTGCGCCTGCTGGAGCCGGCGGGCGGCACCAACGAAGCCTTCGTGCACGCCTATCTGCCGAAGGCCAAGCTGACGCTGACGCACGACAACATGAGCATTTTCCAGCAGTTGGTAGACCGCAAGGCGGACGTGATGATCACCGACGCCTCCGAGGCGCTGTACCAGCAGAAGCGCTATCCGAAACTGTGCGCGGTGAATCCGAGCAAACCGATGCAGTACGGCGAGAAGGCTTACATGCTGCCGCGCGACGATTTGAGCTGGAAACTGTATGTGGATCAGTGGCTGCACCTGGCCAAGGCGACCGGCGAGTATCAGAAGATTATCGACAAGTGGTTGGCGGTAAAGAAGTAACCCGCTGAGAAACGGGGCCGACGCGCGTCGGCCCCTGCTGCGCATCAGTCGCCGATGTATTCCATCGCCACGCGCTGCGTGAGCTTGGTGATCAGTTCGTAAGCGCTGATGCCGGTGCAGGCGGCGATGCGCTCGACCGGCAGCGCCTGGCCCCACAGCACCGCTTCATCCCCCACCTTATCGGCGGCGTCCGGCCCGAGATCGACCGAAATCATGTCCATCGACACCCGGCCGACGATCGGCACTTCGCGGCCGTTGATCAGGATCGGCGTACCGGTCGGCGCGCTGCGCGGGTAGCCGTCGCCGTACCCCATCGCTACCACGCCCAGCCGCGTATCGCGCGGGCTTACCCAGGTGCCGCCGTAGCCAACCGCTTCGCCGGCCTTGTGCTCGCGCACCGCGATCAGGCTGGACTTCAGCGTCATCGCCGGCTGCAGCCCATGCTCGGCGCCGCTGCCGTTATCCAGCGGCGACACGCCGTACAAAATGATGCCAGGACGCACCCACTCATTGTGGGCATCCGGCCACAGCAGCGTGCCGCCGGACGCGGCGACCGAGCGTTGGCCCGGTTTGCCGCGCGCGAACTGCTCGAAGCAGGCGATCTGTTTCAGGGTGGCGTCGGATTCCGGCTCATCGGCGCGGCTGAAGTGGCTCATGATATTGACCGGCTGCGCCACGTTGCGGCAGGCGCACAGGCGCTGATAAAACGCTTCCGCCTGTTCGGGGCGCACCCCCAGCCGATGCATGCCGGTATCGAGCTTCATCCACACCGGCACCGGGCGCGCCAGCTCGGCCTGCTCCAGCGCTTCGAGCTGTTCGATGCTGTGTACCGCGGTTTCGATGTTGTTCGCCACCAGCACCGGCAGATCTTCGGCACAGAAGAAGCCTTCCAGCAGCAGGATCGGTTTGACGATGCCGCCGGAGCGCAGCATCAGCGCCTCGCCGATGCGCGCCACGCCGTAGCAGTCGGCGTCTTGCAGGGTGTGGGCTGTTTCCAGCAGGCCATGTCCATAAGCGTTTGCTTTCACAACGGCAATCAGGCGGCTTTGCGGCGCCTGGCGGCGCACCTGTTGCAGATTATGTCGCAGAGCGCGGCGGTCGATTACAGCGGTTGCCGCTTTCATTTCAGTTCCTTAGCTGATTATTCGTCATCGTATTGTGGCCCCGCGTAGTTATCGAAACGCGACCACTGGCCGTTAAAGGTAAGGCGCACGGTGCCGATCGGGCCGTTACGCTGCTTACCGATAATAATTTCCGCGATCCCTTTCAGATCGCTGTTCTCGTGATACACCTCATCACGATAGATGAACATAATCAGGTCGGCATCCTGCTCGATAGAGCCGGATTCACGCAGGTCGGAGTTGACCGGGCGCTTATCGGCGCGCTGCTCCAGGCTTCGGTTCAGCTGCGACAGCGCCACCACCGGCACCTGCAGCTCTTTCGCCAGCGCCTTCAACGAGCGCGAAATCTCGGCGATCTCCAGCGTACGGTTGTCGGACAGGGCCGGCACGCGCATCAGCTGCAGGTAGTCGATCATGATGAGGCTAAGCCCGTCGTGCTCGCGGAAAATGCGCCGCGCGCGCGAGCGCACTTCGGTCGGCGTCAGGCCGGAGGAGTCGTCGATGTACATGTTGCGCTTCTCCAGCAGGATACCCATGGTGCTGGAAATGCGCGCCCAGTCCTCGTCGTCAAGCTGGCCGGTACGGATGCGCGTCTGATCCACGCGCGACAGCGACGCCAGCATACGCATCATGATCTGCTCACCGGGCATCTCCAGGCTGAAGATCAGCACCGGTTTTTCCTGGGTCATCGCGGCGTTTTCGCACAGGTTCATGGCGAAGGTGGTTTTCCCCATCGAAGGACGGGCGGCGACGATGATCAGATCGGACTTTTGCATGCCCGCGGTTTTCTTGTTGAGATCCTGATAGCCGGTATCGACCCCGGTCACGCCATCGTGCGGCTGCTGATACAGCTGCTCAATGCGCGACACGGTGTCTTCCAGAATACGCTCGATGCCCTTCGGGCCCTCGTCTTTGCTGGCGCGGTTCTCGGCGATTTGGAAGACGCGGGATTCCGCCAGATCGAGCAGGTCTTCGCTGCTGCGCCCCTGCGGATCGTAGCCGGCGTCGGCGATCTCGTTAGCCACCGAGATCATCTCGCGCACCACCGCGCGCTCGCGCACGATGTCGGCGTAGGCGCCGATGTTGGCGGCGCTCGGGGTGTTTTTCGACAGCTCGGCCAGGTAGGCGAAGCCGCCGACCGAGTCCAGTTCGCCCTTTTGTTCGAGCGATTCGGACAGGGTGATGAGGTCGATAGGCTTGCTCATCTCCAGCAGACGCTGCATCTCGGTAAAGATCAGGCGGTGCGGGCGGCTGAAGAAATCGTTGGCGACCACGCGCTCCGCCACGTTGTCCCAGCGCTCGTTATCCAGCATCAAACCGCCCAACACCGACTGCTCGGCCTCCAGCGAGTGCGGCGGCATCTTCAGCCCTTCCATCTGACGATCTCTGGAACGCTCTCTGGTTTCGTCCGCGTTTGTTTTGTTGGTTGGTTTTTTTCCTGCCATGAAACGTAGTCTTTATCCGGTTGCGAATGAAGGATCCTGACGCGAGAGTATACGTGATTTTTGCGCCATAACCGATGCAAAAAAGGTATTGAACCCCGCACGGGCAAACTGGATCTCCGAGACTAAAAAGAATAGGGTGAAATCAGACACTCCAACGAGGTAACGATATGGCCAAGCGCATTCAATTCTCCGCCACCGGCGGGCCGGAAGTCTTGCAATACGTTGATTTTACACCGCTCGATCCGGCTGCCGGGGAAGTGCAGATCGAGAACAAGGCGATCGGCATCAACTACATCGACACCTATGTGCGCAGCGGGCTGTACGCGCCGGCCAGCCTGCCGAGCGGCCTCGGCACCGAGGCGGCCGGCGTGGTGGTCAAGGTCGGCGCCGGGGTAAGCGCGATCAAACCGGGCGACCGGGTGGTGTATGCGCAGTCGTCGCTCGGCGCCTACAGCGAGATCCACAACGTGCCGGAAGAAAAAGTGGCGCTGCTGCCGCACAACCTCAGCTTTGAGCAGGGCGCCGCCTCTTTCCTCAAAGGGCTGACGGTGCACTATCTGTTGCGCCAAACCCACGAAGTGCAGCCGGGAGAAGTGTTCCTGTTCCATGCCGCCGCCGGCGGGGTTGGCCTTATCGCCTGCCAATGGGCCAAAGCGCTGGGCGCGCGCCTGATCGGCAGCGTCGGCTCCGACGAGAAGGCCGCCCTGGCGAAACAGGCCGGCGCCTGGGCCACCATCAACTACCACAAAGAGGATATCGCCCAGCGGGTGGCCGAGCTGACGCACGGCGAGAAGGTTGGCGTAGTGTACGATTCGGTGGGGCAAAGCACCTGGCAGGCCTCGCTCAACAGCCTGAAACGCCGCGGCCTGATGGTCAGCTTCGGCAATGCCTCCGGCCCGGTGACCGGCGTCGATCTGGCGCTGCTCAACCAGAAAGGATCGCTGTACGTCACCCGCCCTTCCCTCAACGGCTACGTCACCAACCGCGCCGAACTACAGTACGCCAGCAACGAGCTGTTCTCGCTGATCGGCAGCGGCGCCATTCGGGTGGAGGTGAGAGACGAGCAGAAATTTGCGCTGGCCGACGCCCAGCGGGCGCACCAGGTGCTGGAAAGCCGCAGCACCAGCGGCTCCAGCCTGCTGATCCCCTGATAGCGGCAAAAGAAAAGGGCTCCTTGCGGAGCCCTTTCTGTTACTGCGTTTTGTAGGGGTAGAGCAGAGTCCGCCAGAGACAGGGGGTTGCTTCAGCAACACGAATTTTGGTTGTCTCTCACGGTGATGAAATCGGTCGCATCACTGCATCGACCCACATCCTAACAGCCCCGTTCGGCAAAAAACACGCTTTATGTGCCACATCGCCGGGGAAAACTGCCAAGCTGTGATCGTTGCCGCATTCGCGGTGCGAAAAATTGTGCAAGTTTCAGTGTGACTGTCTGATTATTCAGCAAAAAATCAGTAACGCCTGGCCTGCGGTTTCTGCATCGTGCGGTAAATCCATACCCCGACCACCGCCAAAATCAGCCACGGCAGCAGCTTGATGACCACCGCGAACAACCCGCCCACCAGCATGAACGCCGCCGCCGCCAACAGCGCAGCGAAGATCCCCAGCAGCGAGATGCCGGTCACCATCAGCATCACCACAAAGCCAATGAGAAAGAAAATTTCCAACATGATTGCTCCTTTGCAACTCAACGTATCTGCTGAATGGATTACAAGAAGCGTGCCAGAATGGCGGAAGGGCTAACCAATTGAAAAGATGGGACAGGCATCCGGCAACGCGCCGAATGCCTGGCGAAAAAGACTAACTGTTGGTCAAAATTTTTGTGGGCTACGCCATTTCGACACGCGGCTGACGCACCAGCGCCAGCGCCTGCTCCACCACCCGCGCATCGGCGCCCGGCTTGTGGGCGTTCTCGCTCAGGTGGCGACGCCACTGGCGCGCGCCCGGCACGCCCTGGAACAAACCGAGGATGTGGCGGGTGATGTGGCCGAGATAGGTGCCGTTGGACAGCTCGCGCTCGATATACGGATACAGCGCTTCGACGATCGCCACGCTGTCCGGCACTGCGGTCTGCGCGCCGAACAGTTCGCTGTCGACCCGCGCCAGGATGCCCGGATTCTGGTACGCCTCGCGCCCCATCATCACGCCGTCCAGATGCTGCAGGTGCTGCCGCGCCTCCTCCAGCGTTTTCACCCCGCCGTTGATGGCGATGGTCAGCGCCGGGAAATCCCGCTTCAGCTGATAAACGCGCGGGTAGTCCAGCGGCGGCACTTCGCGGTTCTCTTTCGGGCTGAGGCCGGAGAGCCAGGCCTTGCGCGCGTGAATGGTGAACATGTCGCACTCACCGCGCCCGGCGACGGTCTCGATAAAGTCGCACAGGAAGGCGTAGCTGTCCTGATCGTCGATGCCGATGCGGGTCTTCACCGTCACCGGGATCGACACCACGTCGCGCATCGCCTTGATGCAGTCGGCGACCAGCGTCGCCTGCCCCATCAAACAGGCGCCGAACATGCCGTTTTGCACGCGATCGGACGGGCAGCCGACGTTGAGGTTAATCTCGTCGTAACCGCGCTGCTCCGCCAGTTTGGCGCAGTGCGCCAGCGCGGCCGGATCGCTGCCGCCCAGCTGCAGCGCCACCGGATGCTCTTCTTCGCTGTAGGCCAGGTAGTCGCCTTTACCGTGGATGATCGCGCCGGTGGTCACCATTTCGGTGTACAGCAGCGTTTCCTTGGTCAGCAGGCGGTGGAAGTAACGGCAATGACGATCGGTCCAGTCGAGCATCGGCGCGATGGAGAAACGATTGGCGGCGTAGGTTGGGGCGTGGTTGTCTTTCGTCATGCTGAGTTACTGGCTACCTGAGTCTGTCTGGGTTCAACGAACGGCGCGCGGCCGCAAACGGCTATTATAACGACAATCGGCGCCGTTGGGAAAACCGGCTTGCCGGCGGCGTAAATAAGTGGGAGTAAGGCGAATAATTTCACTCGTTCAAGTTTTATCACTACGGGCGCACACGACGCCTCTGCCTTGAAGACACGACCATGAAAAGCTTCGTTAAACACCTGGATGGCCGGCTGTCTGCTGTTTTCCGGTGCGGCGCTGACGATGGGTGGCGACGGCAGCAATCAAACCCCGCCTACCTGTCCAAGAGGCCAGGTCTACGACAGCAAAACCCAGACCTGCATGGTGGATAAAGGCGGCAGAATCGGCGACGCAGACCGCACCAGCTATGCCTATGCGCTGGCGAAAAGCGGCCGCTATCAGGAAGCGATCGATGTACTCAACACGCTGAAAGATCCCAGTACCGCCGTCGCACTGAATTATCGCGGCTATGCCACGCGCAAACTTGGCCGCACCGATGAGAGGATCGGCTATTATTTAAAATTAGCCGCCCTCGTTCCGAAATCCCCTAAAGTGCACGAGTACCTGGGGGAAGCCTATATGCTGAAAAGCCGGCCCGATCTGGCAGCGGCCATCGTTCACCAACCGGAATCTTGATCAGATGCACCTGCGGAGGTGACTATCAGCGGCGGTGCGATACGCGATGAACTCGGCCACTATCTTTTCCGCCTGTGGTGCTATGCTCAGGAACGCGCTACGCAATTCCCCCAGTTCATACCTGAATCGCTGGTTGTTTTCCATCTTGCACCCCATCTGGCCCAATGAAGTTCGCGCCCAGCATCTTCGCCAAGGGCAAGGCTGCATGGCGGCGGAAGAGCTTGGCGATGCAGACAACGGTGAACAGCCGGTCTGGTTCAATGAAGTGATGCGGCATGTCAGCCGACTGCCATCGGCTCAGCACAACTCGCTGTTTCTGGTGTATGGGTTATCCTACCGGGAAGCAGCAAAGTGCTGGCGGCCGCACGTCTGGCATTGGCCGATGACCGACAGCGGCGAACCGACAATTTGCACCATTAAGGAGAGCCATCCTCCCCCCTTTCCCCGCACTCGCCGATAAACCGCAGGCCGCCAATCCGTGTTGAGCGCCCTATTCCAACGTGCGGATAACCTGGCACGGCTGCGCTAGCGAGGCTTATTGTTCGTTGCCCAAAGAACCAAAAGATAACAATGCCCAGAACTGGTTACCTTTACCATTGTAAATATTCTGACACTATTGTTTTATTACCGCCAAAAGAAAAGTTAAGGATATTCCTAAAAAAAAGAAAATACTGGAAAATTTACATTCGCCACCTTAACATAGGTGCTATTTATTTACATTTGTCATTATTTAATTGCTGACGCAAGAATATATATATTTAGTTACTTAAAGTTAATTTATAAATCTCGTTCAAACAGAATGGTCAGAAATAAATTATCTAACACTATTAGTCATAAGAGCAACCATTGTTGATAGCTAACTACCCCAGCAGGAAAGCAACGACATACGTCAACCAAGGGAGCTTCTAGCAATACAAAACATTTGTATACCTGAGTTGAGTTCAAGCGTTCAGGATGAAATTAAGCTTTTAAATTCAATCAACTGAAATCACTAACATAACCATTAAAAAGGCAATCATGAAGAAATTAGAATCATTGCAGTACGCTAGGGCGATAGCAGCAATGCTTGTCGTCATAGACCATACTGTAACGCAATTCTCACTCTACCAATCTACAGGTGTTGACTTTATTGATACAATGTTAAAGAAAACAATAAACATGGGCAACATAGGTGTATATGTTTTCTTTGCCATTAGTGGTTATATAATGTCCTACACGACAAAAAATAAAAATTTTGATATTTTATATGCTAAAATATTTATACAAAAAAGAATAAAGAGGATATATCCTTTATATTGGATATATCTTTCGATATTTATTGCACTATGGGCTGTCGGCCTGGCTATGCGCTCCCATCATTATAGTTTTTCTCAAATAATATACTCATACATCCTAATACCTTATGGTGTAACTGATGATAAAATAACGCCACCAGTCTTGACTCAAGCGTGGACATTAAGATACGAAATGTTCTTTTATATAACATTTGGATTTTTTATAATGTTAAGAATAAATAAAAAAACAATGCCAATGTTACTACTCGTATTCTTTTCAACATTAGTCGTACTCTCACAATCCAATCTATTTCCATTAGCCGAACTAAATATATTTTTCTCAAATTGGCTACTTTTGCTTTTCGTGGCGGGGATATTATTAGAAAAAAACCAAGGCATTATAACTCAACTATTGACAAAAACAAAAAATCATACACTATGGATAATTACAACCCTACTTATACTAATAGCTACCTACGTTGAAAAACCAGTTATTATAGACTACTTATTAAGCATATTGATACTGATTTTTATCTTGCCAATTGATCAAGGAAGGAAAAGCCTCTTAAAAATTGGCGATGCTTCATATACAATATATTTGAGTCACTCATTCATAGTTTTAGCTTACGGGATTATATCAAAAAACACCTCAAGTATGTGGATATGTCTAATTACAGGTTTATTATCAGTACTTGCCTCTGCAGTTTTAGGCATATTCCTGTATGAGAAAATAGAAAAAAGAATACATCGTTAACTGAAAGTAAAATGATTGATAGCCATTTAAATTAAGTGGCTATCATCCTTATTAATATATCCTTCCGTCAAACAACCCCATAACACAGCCAACATTAAACCACAAAAAAAAAAAAAAAAAAAAAAAAAAAAAAAAAAATCAGAAACAAAAAAGACAACATCAAGCAATATAGCCAATAAGAATATTATTAATTAACAAATCACTGCACACTTAAAAAATTATTACCACAGATTATATCATTTTGCTGCACTGCAAATTCTACATTTCCAACGTTGCCCACATATCTTGCAGCACATCTAGATCGGTTTTCATCGCGGCTGTTGTACACCTGGCCGCTTAACAGCTTCTCTCTTTCCGTCATCGTACAATGGCTCCTGCTCATCACGCGGGTGAAGCGCGTTATACCGCTCTCGCCCGCCGCTCTCCAGCGCTAAAACCGGCAATGTTGATTTGTCGCCCTGCGGCGGGGAAAAGTTGTGATGCATCTCTCTTTTAGCGCACTCTGCGCGCCTTTCCCTGCGCAATCCTCAGGGGAAAAGGGGGCAACTCTCGGCGATTCGCCGTAATCATGGTAAAATCGGCTTTTTTACGTACCGGGATATTTGCGATGAACTCAACCACCCAGGAAAAGCTGCTGGCGCAGGCGGAACGCCTCTGCCAGCAACGCAATGTGCGATTGACGCCGCAACGGCTGGAAGTGCTGCGTCTGATGACTCAGCAACCCGGTGCAATCAGCGATTATGACCTGCTCGATCTGCTGCGCGTCGCCGAACCGCAGGCCAAGCCGCCGACGGTATACCGCGCGCTGGATTTTCTGCTGGAGCAAGGGTTTATCCATAGAGTGGAATCCGCCAACAGCTACGTGCTGTGCCACCATTTCGAACAGCCGATGCACACGTCCGCACTGTTTATCTGCGACCGCTGCGGCCAGGTGACCGAACGCACCACCGAAGGCGTAGAGGAAACGCTGCAGAAACTGGCGCAGGAAGCCGGATTTGCGCTGCGGCACAGCGTGGTGGAAGCGCACGGTCTGTGCGCCGGCTGCGTGGAGGTTGAGGCTTGCGACAGCAAGCATGACTGCGCCGAACACGATCACAGCATCGCCATCAAGAAGAAGTAAGACGAAGTCAGGTACCTCCCTGTACCTGCGGCCGGGGCGCCAGAGGATGAGAGCGACGCCGGCCTGCGCTGGGCAAGCCGCCTTCAATGGCGGCCCTGCAAATTACCAGCGGTGTTTGGTGTGTTCTTCCCAGGCCTTCACCTCTTTCTCGGCCGCCTCTTTCTGGTAACCGTAGCGCTCCTGGATTTTGCCGACCAGCTGTTCGCGTTTCCCTTCGATGACCGTCAGATCGTCATCGGTCAGCTTGCCCCATTTTTCCTTCACTTTGCCTTTCAGCTGCTTCCAGTTACCGTCGGCTTGATCTTTATTCATAGTCTCTCCGTTAACCTGTGGTGAATCAGTGATCCCTGTCGCCGGCCGGGGTTAACCAGAAATTTTTCTGACTGATGTTCCCTTCACCTTAAGGAGCACCGTCCCCCTTCATTTACCGGCCACATGATTCATTCTAGTTAAACGTGGAAATAAAAAAGCCAAAACACAGAATAAAAAACCATTAAATGACAAAATAAAAACAAAAAACGCCAGAAAACAACAAACTAACGCGAACAGGACTAGGCTGAAAACATGTAAGCAAACATGACAAAAAACATAAGAAAAACTAACCATTATCCCAACGGAACGCCCGGGTTAATGTGCGGTAAACCAGCTGCCGCGCACCTGGTGGCGGTGCCAAATCCAGCCCAGTGCCACGCCGCGCAACGTCAGAAACACCGCCAGCGCCAGCCAAAGCCCGTGGTTGCCAAGCAGCGGCACGCTGAACAGCGTCAGACCATACCCTGCCGCAGCCACCGCCATGCTGTTACGCATCTCGGCGCCGCGCGTGGCGCCGATAAACATGCCATCCAGCAAATAGCACCACACCCCGACCAGCGGCAGAATGACCTGCCACGGTAAATAATGGGCAGCCAACGCACGCAGCTCCGGCAAGGAGGTCAACGCCGCCACGATCTGCTGGCCGGTAACGGCATACGCCAGGCCGAAGGCCAACGCGACCAGCCCCGCCTGCCTGCAGGCCGCGTGCCACACCTTACGCAGTTGGCTATCGTCCCGGGCGCCGTAGGCGTGGCCTGAATGGGCCTCCACCGCATAAGCGAAGCCGTCGAGCGCATAGGCGGTGAACGTCAGCAGATTCATCAATACCGCATTGACCGCCACCACCTCGCTCCCCAGGCGAGCGCCGAAAATGGTCAGCGACGCAAAGCACAGTTGCAGCAACAGTGAACGCAGCATGATGTCGCGGTTGAGCGCCAGCAGGCGACGCAGATCGCCGCGCCAGGCCTGGCGCAGCATCGGCAGGGTAATACCGCGCAGGCGCATCACCCGCCACGCCAGCCACAGGCCGAGCAACAGCGTGGCGTATTCGGCGATGGCGGTGGCCGCCGCCGCCCCTCGCACGTTCCAGCCCAGGCCCATCACCAGCCAGATATCCAGTACGATATTCAGCAGGTTGCCGACGATCAGCAGGATCACCGGTGCCCGCACGTACTGCACGTCGAGCAGCCAGCCCAGCAGCACCAGATTGGCCAGCGCCGCCGGGGCGCTGAGCCAGCGGATCTCAAGAAAACGCCGCGCCTGTTCCAGCACTTCGCCATCGCCACCGACGATCCGCAGCGCCAGTTCGATCAGCGGATAGCGCAGCAGGACGATCGCCGCTCCGGCCAGCAGCGCCAACAGCAGCGGTTGCATAAAGGCGCGCGCCAGCGCCTGCGGGTTCTGTGCCCCCAGCGCCTGCGCCGCCAGGCCGGTGGTGCTCATGCGCAGGAACAACAGCAGCATGAACAGGAAGCTGGTCGCCACCGCGCCGATCGCCACGCCCCCCAGATAGATCGGGCTGTCGAGGTGGCCGATCACCGCGGTGTCCACCAGCCCGAGCAGCGGCACGGTAATATTGGAGAAAATCATCGGCAGGGCCAGGCGCCACAGAGCTTTATCGGTGTCGCTGGTAAAGGCGGAAATCAAGCGCATGATGAGACGTTCCCGTAGCGGTGGCGAATGGCAAGGTCAGAAACAAAAACGCCCCAGAACAGGGGCGATTGATACAAGGAGGCGGCACTGAGGGTGCGACGATTAAATCCAGTCGCCGTTGCGGATCACGCCGACCGCCAGCCCTTCGATAGTGAAATTCTGCTGACGCAGATCGACCACGATCGGTTGGAATTCGTTGTTCTCCGGCAGCAGTTCAACCACGTTGCCGTGCTTTTTCAGGCGCTTGACCGTCACTTCGTCTTCGATGCGCGCCACCACGACCTGGCCATTGCGCACGTCTTGCGTTTTGTGCACCGCCAGCAGATCGCCATCCAGAATGCCGATGTCGCGCATCGACATGCCGTTCACCCGCAGCAGGAAATCGGCGCTCGGTTTAAACAGGGAAGGATCCACCTGGTAGTGCCCTTCGATGTGCTGCTGCGCCAGCAGCGGCTCGCCGGCGGCGACGCGGCCGATCAGCGGCAGACCCTCTTCTTCTTCCATCAGCAGGCGGATACCGCGCGAGGCACCGGAGACGATTTCGATCACGCCTTTGCGTGCCAGCGCCTTCAGGTGTTCTTCGGCGGCGTTAGGCGAACGGAACCCCAGACGCATCGCGATCTCGGCACGCGTTGGCGGCATGCCCGTTTGCGAAATGTGCTCGCGAATCAGGTCGTAGACCTCTTGCTGTCTGGTAGTTAGTGCTTTCATTCCGCCCCCTGTTTGTTTATACAGTCTTGCTGTGAGTATATACAGGTAAGCGCGGATTGGGAACCGAAGATTAAATAAAAATCAGTCAGTAGGCGCTTTTCGTCAGCCGAAGTGCTGCCATAAGACCGTGCCCCAAACGAACAGCGCCAGCACGATCGCCAGCGACACCGCCGCCGATCCCATGTCCTTGGCCCGGCCGGACAGCTCGTGATGTTCGCTGCCGATGCGATCCACCACCGCCTCGATCGCGCTGTTCAGGATCTCGACAATCATCACCAGCGCTACCGATCCGATCAATAAAATGCGCGCTATCGCACCCACATCCAGCCAGACAGCCAGTATGATAGCCAGGAGGGTGACCACCAGTTCCTGGCGGAACGCCGCTTCGTGTTGCCAGGCGGCGGAAAGCCCTTTATAGGAATAGCCGGCGGCCTTGATGATGCGGGTCAGGCCGGTTGCTTGGTTTGCCATGTTTTCGTGCCTTTCTCAGAGGTCGGTCATAATAAAAAGAGTCTAGAACAGTCCGCGCTGACGGCTCTCGGATTTCGAACACCACAGATCTGCTACCCGGTTTCTGGTATGCTTGCGGCGCATTGCTAACAAGAGGCTTCACGTTGTTATGTCAGGTTGGCGTAAAATTTATTATAAAATATTGAATTTACCACTTAAATTGTTGGTAAGAAGTAAGGTCATCCCTTCAGATCCGGTTACCGAGCTAGGGTTGGATCCCTCACGGCCGATTTTGTATGTTTTACCTTACAATTCCAAGGCGGATTTGCTGACGCTGCGCACCCAGTGCCTGGCGCAGGATCTGCCCGATCCGCTCAACTCGCTGGAGATCGACGGCACCGTGCTGCCGAGCTACGTGTTCATTCACGACGGCCCGCGCGTGTTCCGCTATTACACCCCGAAAGAAGAGTCGGTAAAGCTGTTCCACGACTATCTGGATCTGCATCGCAGCAATCCGGATCTCGACATTCAGATGCTGCCGGTTTCGGTGATGTTCGGCCGCTCGCCGGGCCGCGAAGGCCACGGTACGCCGCACCTGCGTCTGTTGAACGGCGTGCAGAAATTCTTCGCCGTGCTGTGGCTCGGCCGCGACAGCTTCGTGCGTTTCTCCAACACCGTTTCGCTGCGCCGCATGGCCACCGAACACGGAACGGATAAAACCATCGCGCAGAAACTGGCGCGCGTGGCGCGCATGCACTTTTCGCGTCAGCGCCTGGCCGCCGTGGGCCCGAGCCTGCCGGCCCGTCAGGATCTGTTTAACAAGCTGTTGGCGTCCAAAGCGATCGAAAAAGCGGTCGAGGACGAAGCGCGCAGCAAGAAGATCTCGCACGAGAAGGCCCAGCAAAACGCCATCGCGCTGATGGAAGAGATCGCCGCCGATTTCTCCTACGAAACCGTGCGCCTGTCCGACCGCGTGCTGAGCTGGACCTGGAACCGGCTGTATCAGGGCATCAACGTCACCAACGCCGAGCGCGTGCGCCAGTTGGCGCAGGACGGCCACGAGATCGTCTACGTGCCCTGCCACCGCAGCCACATGGACTATCTGCTGCTGTCCTACGTGCTGTATCACCAGGGCCTGGTGCCGCCACACATCGCCGCCGGCATCAACCTCAACTTCTGGCCGGCCGGCCCGATCTTCCGTCGCCTGGGCGCGTTCTTCATCCGCCGCACCTTCAAGGGCAACAAGCTTTACTCGACGGTGTTCCGCGAATACCTCGGCGAGCTGTTCACCCGCGGTTACTCGGTGGAATACTTCGTGGAAGGCGGCCGTTCCCGCACCGGGCGCCTGCTGGAGCCGAAGACCGGCACCCTGTCGATGACCATCCAGGCGATGCTGCGCGGCGGCACCCGTCCGATCACGCTGGTGCCGATTTACATCGGTTACGAGCACGTGATGGAAGTGGGTACCTATGCCAAAGAGCTGCGCGGCGCCACCAAGGAAAAAGAGAGCCTGCCGCAGATGCTGCGCGGCCTGCGCAAGCTGCGCAACCTGGGCCAGGGTTACGTCAACTTCGGCGAACCGCTGCCGTTGACGGCTTACCTCAACCAGAACGTGCCGCAGTGGCGCGAGTCGATCGATCCGATCGAAGCCCAGCGCCCAAGCTGGCTGACGCCGACGGTCAACGATCTGGCCGGCCAGATCATGGTGCGCATCAACAACGCCGCCGCGGCCAACGCCATGAACCTGTGTTCCACCGCGCTGCTGGCCTCGCGTCAGCGTTCGCTGACCCGCGAACAGCTGATCGAACAGCTCGAGTGCTACCTGCAGCTGATGCGCAACGCGCCTTACGCGCGTGACGTCACCGTGCCGACGCAAACGCCGGACGAGCTGCTGGATCACGCGCTGAACATGAACAAGTTCGAGGTGGAGAAGGACAGCATCGGCGACATCATCATCCTGCCGCGCGAGCAGGCGGTGCTGATGACCTATTACCGCAACAACATCCACCACCTGCTGGTGCTGCCGTCGCTGATCGCCAGCATCGTGATGCATCACCGCCGGGTATCGCGCGCCGAGCTGCTGCGCCAAATCGGCATGATCTATCCGATGCTGAAAGCCGAGCTGTTCCTGCATAACGACAAGGAACAGCTGCCGGAGGTGCTGCGGCCGGTGATCGACGAGCTGATCCGTCAACAGCTGATCTGCGACAAAGGCGACGAGCTGGTGCTGAACCCGGCGCGCATTCGCCCGCTGCAGCTGCTGGCCGCCGGGGTGCGCGAAACCCTGCAACGCTACGCCATCACCATGTCGATCCTCAGCGCCAACCCGAGCATCAACCGCGGCGCGCTGGAGAAAGAGAGCCGCATCATGGCGCAGCGTCTGTCGGTGCTGCACGGCATCAACGCGCCGGAATTCTTCGACAAGGCGGTGTTCTCCACCCTGGTGGCAACGCTGCGCGAAGAAGGCTATATCAACGACAGCGGCGATGCGATCCGCGAGCACACCCTCGAGGTGTACAACATGCTGAGCGATCTGATCACGCCGGAGATCAAGCTGACCATCGAAAGCGTCAACATGCCGGAAGAAACCAACGCCCTGCCGCAATCCGATGCGGAAGAAGAGAAAGACGAGTGATTTCGCCCAGCGCGGAAACACGAAAGGCACCCTCGGGGTGCCTTTTTTCTTGCGGAAGGGAAGCGTTACGTCGGCAGATAGCTCAGCGCGATGCCGATGAACACCACCAGCCCCACATAGTTGTTCTGCAGGAAGGCCTTGAAGCAGGCCTCGCGCTCGCGGCCGGCGATCTGTTTCTGCTGGTGAATGAACAGCGCGCCCGCCAGCAGCAGTGACCAGTAAAACGCCCCGCCGAGCTGCGCCAGATAACCGACCCACACCAGCAGCAGCAGCGTCGCGAACTGCAACAGCCCGACGATCAGCTTGTCATAACGGCCGAACAGGATAGCGGTGGATTTGATGCCGATCTTCAGGTCATCGTCTCGGTCGACCATCGCATACAGCGTGTCGTAGGCCACCGTCCAGCAGATGTTGGCCAGCAGCAGCAGCCAGCAGCTGAGCGGCAGCGATTCGCTGACCGCCGCATAGCCCATCGGAATGCCCCAGCCGAATGCCGCGCCCAGCACGAACTGCGGCAGGTTGGTCACCCGTTTCATAAACGGGTACGCCCAGGCCAGCGCCAGCGCCGCCAGCGACAGCCAGATGGTCATCGCATTCAGCGTCAACACCAGGCAGAACGAGATCAGCACCAGCACCACGAACAGCACCTTGGCCTCTTTCGCGCTCACCCGGCCGCTCGGCATCGGCCGCCCGGCGGTGCGTTTCACGTAGCCGTCCACCGCGCGATCGGCGTAGTCATTCACCACGCAGCCGGCGGCGCGCATCAGGAACACGCCGAGCACGAACACCAGCAAAATCGACAGCGGCGGCACGCCTTTCCCGGCCAGCCACAGCGCCCACAGCGTCGGCCACAGCAGCAACAACGTGCCGATCGGTTTATCAATGCGCATCAAATGGCTGTAAGCCCGCCATTTACTTTGAGTCACGCTTCCCTCCAAGGTCTTGCTCTCCTCTCTTATGCAGGAACCGCTGAATACAGCGGCGAAGCCGGTAAAAACAGTTCGGTCAGCAACAGCGGTTTGCCCGCCAGCCGCAGCCGTGAACGGCGCGCCCACAGCGCGTCCTGCCGGCCGATATGAATATAGTCGCGGGTCAGCTCGCCGCTGCTGAACAGGTAGCGCCCCAGCGGCAGCGTGCCCAGATCCACCAGCGCCTGGTCGGGGCCGGTCAGCGTATTTTCCGGGATCACCGTGCGCCCCAGCAGCCAGGGCTGGTCGTCGCCCAGCAGCACCACTTCGCGCAACCAGTAGCGCGGGCTGTCGGGCAGGTGCTTCGCCTCGTCGCCCAGCGCCTCGCGCGTGACGAAGCATTCGCGCTGCGGTTCGACGCGTACCTGGGCGCAATGGCGTTCAAATCGGCGGGTCATGGAGCCTAACTCCATCAGCCAGTCGCTGACGGCGGCGGGCGCCGGAGGATCCTGTTCGGACAACCACTCCAGCGGCGGCAGGATGGAATCCCTGATGCCAGACATTGCTTTACTCCTCGCCTGAACCGCAGCCGGTACGGCGCGCCAGACGATACAAACTGTTAACAGGCCCCCATTGTAGCGCAGAAATGCGAAAGCGGCAGGCTGATTCGTGGCGAAAACGGCAGGCCTATCGGCCGGAAAAACCGGGGTTCTGTCATCTTTTTGCCATCCGTATTCTCTATCTTCGTTCCCCGGCACGATGACGATTCTGTGATCGCCTGCAAAGTTTCATCTTTGTCGCGTTGTTTTATCTACGCGCGTAGATACTCTGACACCGCAGCGTTGAATCGCCATGCGTCCGACATCATTTGTCGGCACACCTTTGTTGCCGGCACCAGGGAAACCATCTTTAACCGCGCCCCTCCAGGCGCAGAACAAAAGAGGATAGCACCGTCATGAGCGAAACAACGCTTGCCACTCCACAGACCGCCGACGCCGCGCTGGCGGCCGATGAACGCCTGGCAACCAAAGAGGGGCGCAGCCAATTTTGGCGCGCCACCTTCTCCTGCTGGCTCGGCACCGCCATGGAATACGTCGACTTCGCGCTGTACGGCCTGGCGGCCGGCATGGTGTTCGGCGATGTGTTCTTCCCCGAGGCCACGCCGCTGGTCGCCCTGCTGGCCAGCTTCGCCACCTACTCCGTCGGTTTCGTCGCGCGGCCGATCGGCGCGCTGGTGTTCGGCTGGATCGGCGATCGCAAAGGCCGCCGCGTGGTGCTGATCACCACCGTGGCGCTGATGGGCATTTCCACCACGCTGATCGGCCTGATCCCCTCCTATGCGCAAATCGGCGTCTGGGCGCCCACCTGCCTGGTGATCCTGCGCTTCGCGCAGGGGTTCGGCGCCGGTGCGGAGCTGTCCGGTGGCGCGGTGATGCTGGCGGAATACGCGCCGGCCAAGCGGCGCGGGCTGGTGGCCTCGATCATCGCCATCGGCTCCAACAGCGGCACCCTGCTGGCGTCGCTGGTATGGCTGCTGGTGCTGCAGCTCGACAAGGAAGATCTGATGAGCTGGGGCTGGCGCATTCCGTTCCTCGCCAGCATTCTGATCGCCGGGGTGGCGCTGTACCTGCGCCGTCACGTGCGCGAAACGCCGGTGTTCGAGCGCGAGCTGCAACAAAACCACCAGCGCATGCTGGACGCCGCTCAGGCCGCGCCGGACTCACGCAGCTACCTGCAGCGCACCAAAGCGTTCTGGGTGATGCTCGGCCTGCGCATCGGCGAAAACGGCCCCTCCTATCTGTGCCAGGGCTTTATCGTCGGCTACGTCGCCAAGGTGCTGATGGTCGATAAATCGGTGCCGGCGCTGGCGGTGCTGATTGCCTCGCTGTGCGGTTTTCTGGTGATCCCGCTGGCCGGCTGGCTGTCCGATCGCTTCGGCCGCCGCGTCACCTACCGCTGGTTCTGCCTGCTGCTGGTGCTGTACGCCTTCCCGGCGTTCTGGCTGCTCGACAGCCGTGAACCGGCGATCGTCATCTCGGTGATCGTGGTCGGAATGTGCATCGCATCGCTGGGGATCTTCGGCGTGCAGGCGGCCTACGGCGTCGAACTGTTCGGCGTGAAGAACCGCTACTCCAAGATGGCGTTCGCCAAGGAGCTCGGCTCGATCCTCTCCGGCGGCACCGCGCCGCTGATCGCCACCGCGCTGCTCTCCGGCTTCGGTCACTGGTGGCCTGTCGCCGCCTATTTTGTTGTAATGGCGGGCATCGGCTTAATCACCACCTTCTTTGCTCCCGAAACCCGCGGCCGCGATCTCAACCTGCCGCAGGATGCCGCGTAGCGAGAAGGCGAACAGGATCTCAATTTGGATAATCACTCCGCGCGACGCGTTACCCGCGCCGACGTGGCCCGCGTAGCGGGCACCTCCGTCGCCGTGGTCAGCTACGTGATCAACAACGGCCCGCGCCCGGTGGCGGAAGCCACCCGGCTGCGCGTGCTGGCGGCGATCGAGCAGACCGGCTACCGGCCGAACGACATCGCGCGGGCGCTGGCCTCCGGCAGCACGCAAACCTACGGGCTGGTGGTGCCGGATATTTCCAACCCGTTCTTCGCCACCCTGGCGCGGGCGCTGCAGCAGGAAGCCTTCAGCCGCGGCCGCGTGCTGCTGCTGGGCGATGCCGGCGACGATCGTCAGCGCGAGTATGAGCTTATCAACAACCTGCTGCGCCGCCAGGTCGACGGCCTGCTGTACACCAGCGTCGATCGCCACCCGTGGTTCGATCTGATCCGCGCTTCCGGCACCCCCTGCGTGATGATAGACACCATCGACAGCCAGGCCGGCGTCTGCGCCATTCGCGTCGACGAGCGCGACGCCGCCTGCCAGGCGACCCGCCATCTGCTGCAGCACGGCTATCGCGACATCGGCATTTTTATCGGCCCACTGACCATGCTCAACGCGCAGGATCGCCTGAACGGCTGGCGCGATGCGCTGCTGGAGGCGGGCATCGCGCCACGCGACGCGTGGATTTTCGAAGCGCCCTACACCCGCCAGGGCGGTTACCAGGCCACCCAGCGTCTGGTGCAAGGCCCGCGACCGCGCGCCGTTTTCACCTCCAACGAGCAGCAAGCGCTCGGCTGCCTGTCGGCGCTGGCGGAGCATGGGCTGCGCGCGCCGGACGATCTGGCGCTGATCTGTTTTAACGGCACGCAACAATCCGAATTCAGCGTGCCGCCGCTCAGCGCGGTCGAGCAGCCGATCGACGCCATGGCCAAGCGGGCCATCGCCATGCTGGCCGCCGGCGCCGCGCCCGCCGAGCTGCATGAATTCGCTTTTCAACTGCGCATCCGCCGTTCGTGCGGCTGTTAGCGGTTTTTCAGGACACCTTATATGCGTTTAATCATTGATTGCGATCCCGGCAACGGCGTTCCCGGCGCCAACGTCGACGACGGCCTGGCGCTGGCCCTGGCGCTGGCGGCCAAACCGCAGCTGCAGCTGGAGTTGATCAGCATCGTGGCCGGCAACACCCCGCGCGAAGTGGGCTTCACCGTCGCCACCGATCTGCTGGCACAGAGCGGTTATCAGGTGCCGGTCGCTCTCGGCGCGGCGCGCGCCCTGAGCGAACCGCCGGAGCCGTGGCGCGCACACCTGGACCGCCCGATCGCCGATCCTAAGCTGGCGGCGCTGTGGCGTGACCTGCCCGCGCCCTCGCTGGCCAACGCGCCTGTGCCGGACGCCGCCATCGCCATCGGCGAACTGATCTGCCGGCATCCCGGCGAGATCACGCTGGCGGCGATCGGCCCGCTGACCAACGTTGCGCACGCCATGCAGCTTTACCCGCAGATGGCGCAGGCGGTGAAAGAGATCGTGATCATGGGTGGCGTGTTCAACGTTGAGGGATATATCAAGGACACCAATTTCGGCCTGGATCCGGAAGCGGCGCGGCTGGTGTTGAACAGCGGCGCCGCTATCACGCTGGCGCCGCTGGATGTCACCACTCAGACCATGCTGACCCAGGCGGATCTGGCCGCGTTGACCCAGCCGGATACCCCGCTGTGCCGCTATTTGCGCGCCACGACGCAGCCGTGGATCGACTATTCGCGCCATACGCGGCACCTGCCGGGCTGCTGGATCCATGATGCGCTGGTGATCGCCTGGCTGCTGGCGCCGCAGCTGGTCACCACCGAGATGTTTCATGTGGATGTGGCGCTGGAAGGGGCGTTGACGCGCGGCAGCTCACGCCGCTGGCGGCCGGACAGCCTGCGCCTGACGGTCGGCATGCCGGCGCCGCAGGGCAAGCCGGTGCGCGTCATGCAGCAGGTGGACAACGCCCGTCTGCTGGCGTTGATCGGCGCAACGCTGGCCCGCGGATGAAAAAAGGTGCGCCAAAGCGCACCAATCATCGAGCCAGCATCGGCAGCGCCGGGTGTTACCCCTTGCCTTTAACGCTGCTGATAAACGTTTTACGCGCGGTGGTCGAGCCCAGTTTCTCGGCCTCATTCATCAGCTTCAGCGCCTTATCGATATCGCCCGCCTTCACCGCCTGCTTGATGCCGTTATTGAAGTAGCTTTCGGTATCGTTGAGCATCGGCTCCGCCGGTTTCTCCGGCGCAGGCGCAGGCGCCGCCACGGCGGCAGGGGCGGTCGAGCCCACCACCACCGGCGCCACGGTCGGCGCAGGCTGCAGCATGCCGATCATCACGTTGCCGGTGCCCTGTTCCGCGGTCACCTTAAGCTTCAGCGTGCCGGTCGTCGCGTGGCCGGCGATCGGATCCGGGATATCCGGCACCGCGTTGCCCACGCCCTGCGCGTAGGCCTTGGCCGGGTTGGTCAGCTGCGTGGTTTTCGCCAAGTCCTGGCGGGTGGTGTACACCAGCAGGTAAATCTGTTTTTGACCGAGCGCCGGCGTCAGTTTCAGCGTGCCTTCGAGGCGATCGGAGGACATCGCCCCCGGCGGCTGATACGGGAAATAGCTGCTCGGGTAATACGCCGCCGGGCGCAGATGCTCATCCAGCACCAGCACGCTCGGCGCGTACAGCGAATTGTTTTTGGCGAGGCTGCTCAGCGTCACTTCCAGCGAACCGCGATCGGCCGGCAGCGTATAGGCGGCGATCGCCCCCTGAATTTCGCCCTGATTGAGCTGCGGGCTGACGGCGTCGAGCTTCACCTCTTGCGACACCGGCGGCTGCAGCGGCTGCCACGGCAGGCTTTGCAGCGTGGCGGCGCTGATGGCCGGCGCGACGGAAACGTTGGCCGGCGTGTCGGCGTTGGCCGCCAAAGGCGCGCCGACGGTCAGCGCCAGCGACAGGCAGAGTGACAGCAGATTCTTTTTCATCGTTATATCCTCTTTCAGCGCCGCGGCGGATCAGGCAAGAGATCCGGCCGCGGCGAATGCGGTTGGGGGAGAGCCGATGGCCCTCCCCGCCCTGTCGTCGTTACCACCAAATTTCCATCTGGGCGCCGAAGGTGACTTCGTCATCCTTGCCGCGGCTGAAGGTATGCATGCTGGTGTCGTTGTAAGCGGTGCCGGTGTTATACCCGGTGTCGTCACCGGTGGCGTAGCCCCACTTCTCATCCCACTTGGCGTAGGTGGCGAACAGACGGATGGCCGGACGCGACCAGATGCTGTTGCCCGCCTGCCACTGCTGCGCCAGGGTCACTTTATACTGGCCGTTGCGATCGCCGGTGCGCTGGGATTTGACGTTGTCATAGCCGGCTTCCAGCAGGGTGCTCATGATCGGCGTCCATTTGTACATCGGGCGCACACCCACGGTGTACCAGGTGGTGCCGTTGTTGTTATCGCGGTCGATGTCCTGGAACATGGCGACGTACATCAGCGCCCATTGATCGTTGAAGTCGATGGCGCCGTGATCCAGCACGCGGATCATCTTGCCGTTGTTATCGATGGTGGCGCCTTCGTTGCGGCCGTTGTTCTGCGAGGTCATCGAGTCGGTGGCGTACTGCAGCACGAATTTGTTGTAGCCGTTCAGGATGCTCTGCGTGTGTTCCGCGGTGAACATCCAGCCGTCTTTGCTGGCGCCGTCGGCCAGGCGATAGTTATCCTGCGCATTGGCGCGGCCGTAGTCCACGCCCAGCTCCAGGGTGCCGCCCGGGTTCAGCTCCAGGCCGGCCAGACGCAGGTCGAAAGTGTCGTTGACGGTTGGGCGCTGTTTCCATTCGTTATCCAGGTAGCCGTAAGAGCCGCCGGATTCGGAGTTGCGGGTCACGGCGGCGGACAGCTTGCCGAAGCCCAGATCGATGTTTTCCAGACCGGCGCCCGGGCCGGAGATATCCCAGTAGTAGAAGTCGATCATGTGAACGTCATGACGCTGATAGAAGCGCTTACCGGCCCACAGCGTGGAGCCCGGCAACCAGTCGATCAGGTTTTTACCCTGCACGTTGACTTCGCGGAAGCCCGGGGTCACGTCTTCCCAGTCGGAACGTTGCGAGACCGAATAGGCCAGGTTGGTGTCGAAATAGAAGCTCTTGTCGCCTTCTTTCCACACTTCCTGCCCCAGTTTCAGTTCGGCGTAGGTTTCGCATTCGTTGCCGAGACGGTATTTGCTCGCGGCACCGGTGGCCTTGAAGCACTGTTGCTCACCGCCGCTGCCGGTCCAGCCGATGCCGGAACGGGCGTAACCGTGAAAATCCACGGCCAGCGCCTGGGTAGAGAGAACACCGGCGGCGACAGCCAGTGCCAGAGGAAGTTTGCGCAGAGTAGTCATCATTATTCTCCTGTTATACCGACTTTGATGCTTTAAACGCCCGGCTCCTGGTGCAGCCGTTTACATGCCGTACCGTCTTCACGGAACAGGTGGCAACGATGAGGCGGCAGGCCGATGGCGAATGTGGCACCTTCTTCTACCAGCACCACGTCATTCTGGCGGTACACCAGGTTTTGACGGATGGCCGGGATTTGGATGTGGATTTGCGTCTCGTTGCCGAGCTGCTCCACCACCTGTACGTCGCCGGTAAGCCGCACTTCTGAGGCTTCGCCGGGCAGCAGATGTTCAGGGCGAATGCCCAGTGACAGGTTGGCGCCGGGCTGAACGCCCTCGCCTTCCACCGGCAGCCAGACCAGCTGGCGGTTGGGCAGTTCGACCTGCACCTGTTGCGGCTGCGCCGCGGTCACCTTGACCGGCAGGAAGTTCATCTTCGGCGAGCCGATAAACCCGGCGACGAAGCGGTTGGCCGGGTAGTGGTACAATTCCAGCGGCTTGCCGACCTGCGCCACGCGACCGGCGTCGAGCACCACGATCTTGTCGGCCAGCGTCATCGCTTCGACCTGATCGTGGGTGACGTAAATCATGGTGCGCTGCAGGCGCTTGTGCAGACGGGAAATCTCGATGCGCATCTGCACCCGCAGCGCGGCGTCGAGGTTGGACAGCGGTTCGTCGAGCAGGAACACGTCCGGCTCGGCCACCAGCGTGCGGCCGATCGCCACGCGCTGACGCTGCCCGCCGGACAGCGCCTTCGGCCGCCGATCGAGCAGGTGCGCCAGCTGCAGCACCTCGGAAACCTGATTCACCCGTTGATTGATTTCCGCTTTCCTGGCGCCGGCCAGCTTCAGGCCGAACGACATGTTGTCCGCCACCGACAGGTGCGGATACAGCGCGTAGGACTGGAACACCATGCCGATGCCGCGCTCGGAAGGCGGCACCTCATTCATGCGTTTCTCGCCGATCAGCAGGTCGCCGGAGGTGATGTCCTCCAGCCCGGCGATCATGCGCAGCAGCGTCGATTTACCGCAGCCCGACGGCCCGACAAACACCACAAACTCGCCGTCTTCGATGGTCAGATTGACGTCTTTGGAAATCACGGCCTCACCGAAGGCCTTATAAACGCTGCGCAGTGTCACGCTAGCCATGCGTTACTCCCCTGCTTTCGCAGTTAACATGTCGTGTGAAAATGGCGGAGGCAAAGCCCGCCAAAACCCATTGATGACCCTCTTGCTGCGCGCCGTGCTGCCATGCCAACGGCAAGGTCGCCTCAGACGGCGCGGCCGCCTGAGTATAAGGCTGCAGGTTTATCAGCGCTTCAAGGCATTGATCCTGATGGGTAATAAGTAAGCGCACCACGCCGTCCCGCTGGCTGATCGCGTTCAATTCGCCGCGCTGGATGAGCGGCGAACGGCGCAGGGCCAACAGCGCCTGGCAGTAACGTAAGGTGGAGTGGCTGTCGTGCTGTTGGCGGCTGATGGCCAATGCGCGGTGTTCGATCGCCACCTGTTGATACCAGCTGATTTCGCCGGCGGTGACCTGTTCGGGGGCTTCATGCCACGGCATCGGCGTTTGCGCGCCGCGCGGATCCTGCAGCCCGGCGGCATGCGGCAGCCCCAGCTCCTCGCCCTGGTACAGGCAGATCGGCGCCGGCAACATCGCCAACAGCGTCAAAAAGGCGGCGGCGGAACGCAGGTCGCCCTGCCCCCAGCGGCTGACCACTCTTGGCTGATCGGCGTCGCCGGTGCTCCACAGGCTGTCCGCCAACGTGGCGCGGCGGGCGTGCAGCACCGCCACCAGCTTCTCCGCGCTGAACGGCATCACGTCCAGCGCCAGCGCGCCGTGGACGAACCGCTGCGGCGCGACGGCATTGCGAACGCGGTTGGCTTCATCGCCATACCACAGCGTCAGCCCTTCGGCCGTCACCGTCGCCTCGGCCTCCGGCGCCAGCGTCTGCGGCAGCAACAGGCCGTCGATCGACAGCGCTTTCAGGTACGGCAGCGCCGCCAGCATGCCGTGCGCGTCGCCCACACCGTCCCCGTTTCCGTCACGGAAACTGGCCGGATGGATCCGGTACAGGGTGGGCTGAGTGGCGATAGGCATTGACGACATAAATCCGGTATCCCTGCTGCGCGTGGCGTTAAAAATCAATGGGCCGATAGTGCGGGAGTCGCCGGAAAGGGTAATCATCCGTAACAGGATTTTTCATGGGGGAGGAGGCGGGAGGATGAGAGAACGACCGCGGCGATGAGAAGTTCCGCGCTTAAGGCAAATCTGTGATCCGTCTGGCAAAAATCGCCCCCCTATTTTGTGCCTGACGCCACAGAATAGAGCGCAACGTTAACTGGATCACACTCCTCATCTCAGGGGCGTAGAGGGGGGGAGGATGAGAATATGTCGCGTTGTGACCCACTATTACCGCGAAACGTCACTCCTTGATTTATGTGCCCACAAAAAGAAGGACTGGATTATGACTCGCAGCATTACCCTCGCCCGCACGCTGGCGCTCTCGGCACTGGCCACCCTGGTGCTCTCTTCTTCCGCCTTCGCCAAGATCGAGGAAGGCAAACTGGTTATCTGGATCAACGGCGACAAGGGCTATAACGGCCTGGCAGAAGTCGGCAAGAAATTCGAAAAAGACACCGGCATCAAGGTCACCGTCGAGCATCCGGACAAGCTGGAAGAAAAATACCCGCAGGTGGCCGCCACCGGCGACGGCCCTGACATCATCTTCTGGGCCCACGACCGCTTCGGCGGCTATGCGCAGTCCGGCCTGCTGGCCGAAATCCACCCGTCCAAAGCCTTCCAGGACAAGCTGTTCCCGTTCACTTGGGACGCCGTGCGTTATGACGGCAAGCTGATCGGCTACCCGATCGCCGTCGAAGCGCTGTCGCTGATTTACAACAAAGACCTGGTCAAACAGCCGCCGAAGACCTGGGAAGAGATCCCGGCGCTGGACAAGCAGCTGCGCGCCAACGGCAAGAGCGCCATCATGTGGAACCTGCAGGAACCCTACTTCACCTGGCCTATCATCGCCGCCGACGGCGGTTATGCCTTCAAGTATGAAAACGGCAAATACAACATCAAGGATGTCGGCGTCGCCAACGTCGGTTCGCAGGCCGGCCTGCAGTTCATCGTCGATCTGGTGAAAAACAAGCACATCAACGCCGATACCGATTACTCGATCGCCGAAGCCGCGTTCAACAAAGGCCAGACCGCGATGACCATCAACGGGCCGTGGGCCTGGAACAACATCGAGCAGAGCAAAATCAACTACGGCGTGACGCTGCTGCCGACCTTCAAAGGCAAACCGTCCAAGCCGTTCGTCGGCGTGCTGACCGCCGGCATCAACGCCGCCAGCCCGAATAAAGAGCTGGCGACCGAGTTTCTCGAGAACTACCTGCTGACCAACGAAGGGCTGGCGGACGTCAACAAAGACAAGCCGCTGGGCGCGGTGGCGCTGAAATCCTATCAGGAAACGCTGGCCAAAGATCCGAAGATCGCCGCCACCATGCAGAACTCGCAAAACGGGGAAATCATGCCGAACATCCCGCAGATGAGCGCCTTCTGGTACGCCGAACGCAGCGCGGTGATCAACGCCGTCAGCGGCCGTCAGACGGTGAAAGCCGCGCTGGACGACGTGCAGACCCGCATCACCAAGTAACGACGTCGTGCGGGGTGCCACGGTGCCCCGCCGTTGCTTCACAGAAAGGAACGCCCTATGCAATTCGCTCACGCCGGGACGCCTGCGCGTAAAAAATCGAAGTGGTGGCAAAGCGACGCGCTGAAATGGCTGGTAGTCAGCCTGTTCAGCCTGGTGACCTGCTACCTGATTGTGTTGATGTATGCACAGGGTGAATACCTGTTCGCCATCCTGACGCTGATCCTGGTCAGCGCCGGGCTTTACGTCTTCGCCAACCGCCGCGCCTACGCCTGGCGCTATGTGTATCCCGGCGTCGCCGGCATGGGGCTGTTCGTCCTGTTCCCGCTGATTTGCACCATCGCCATCGCCTTCACCAACTACAGCAGCACCAACCAGCTGACCTTCGAGCGCGCGCAATCGGTGCTGATGCAGCGCCAGTTCCAGAGCGGCAAAACCTTTACCTTCGGCCTCTACCCGGCGGAAAACCAGCAGTGGCGCCTGCAGCTGACGCCGCCGGACGGCGAAGCACCGCTGATCTCCGAGCCTTTCCGCCTCGACGCCGCCGCGCCGCAAACCCTGAAACTGACGGCGCAGAGCGCCGCGCCGCAGGGCGAGCGCGCCACGCTGCGGGTGATCACCCAAAACCGGCTGGCGCTGAGCCAGCTGGTGGCGCAGCTGCCCGACGGCGGTGAATTGCGCATGAGCTCCCTGCGCCAGTTCTCCGGCACCCGCCCGCTGTATGCGCTGGACCAAGACGGCAGCACGCTGACCAATAACCAGACTCAGGTGCGCTACCGGCCGAACGGCGACACCGGCTTCTATCAGGCGATCAACGCCGACGGCGGCTGGGCGCAGGAAACCCTGAGCCCGGGCTATACCGTCACCACCGGCTGGAAAAACTTCCTGCGGGTGCTGCAGGACGAGGGCATCAAAAAGCCGTTCGTGTCGATCTTCATCTGGACCATCGTGTTCTCGGTGATGACGGTGATCCTCACCGTGGCGGTCGGCATGGTGCTGGCCTGCGTGGTGCAGTGGGAGGCGCTGAAAGGCAAGGCGATCTACCGTGTGCTGCTGATCCTGCCCTATGCGGTGCCGTCATTCATCTCGATCCTGATCTTCAAAGGTTTGTTCAACCAGAGCTTCGGCGAGATCAACATGATGCTCAGCCATCTGTTCGGCATCAAACCGGCCTGGTTCAGCGATCCGCTCACCGCCAAGAGCATGATCCTGATCGTCAACACCTGGCTCGGCTACCCGTACATGATGATCCTGTGCATGGGGCTGCTGAAGGCGATCCCGGACGATCTGTACGAGGCCTCGGCGATGGACGGCGCCAACCCGTGGCAAAACTTCTTCCGCATCACCTTACCGCTGCTGATCAAGCCGCTGACGCCGCTGATGATCGCCAGCTTCGCCTTCAACTTTAACAACTTCGTGCTGATCCAGCTGCTGACCAACGGCGGCCCGGACATGATCGGCACCACGACGCCGGCCGGCTATACCGATCTGTTGGTCAGCTACACCTACCGCATCGCCTTCGAAGGCGGCGGCGGGCAAGACTTCGGGCTGGCGGCCGCCATCGCCACGCTGATCTTCCTGTTGGTGGGCGCGCTGGCGATCCTGAATTTGAAAGCCAGCAAGATGAACTTCGATTAGGGAGAATGACGATGGCCATGGTTCAACCCAAATCCCAGCGCCTGCGCCTGTGGATCACCCATATTTTGATGCTGTGCTTTATCGCCCTGATCATGTTCCCGCTGTTGATGGTGGTCGCCATCTCGCTGCGCTCCGGCAACTTCGCCACCGGCAGCCTGATACCGGAAACCCTCTCCTGGGATCACTGGCGGCTGGCGCTCGGCTTTAGCGTCACCCACGCCGACGGCAGCGTGACGCCGCCGCCGTTCCCGGTGCTGCTGTGGCTGTGGAACTCAGTCAAGATCGCGGCGATCACCGCCATCGGCATCGTGACGCTGTCTACCACCTGCGCCTACGCCTTTGCCCGCATGCGCTTTCGCGGCAAGAGCACGTTGCTGAAAAGCATGCTGATCTTCCAGATGTTCCCGGCGGTGCTGTCGCTGGTGGCGCTGTACGCCCTGTTCGATCGCCTGGGCCAGTACATTCCGTTTATCGGCCTGAATACCCACGGCGGCGTGATCTTCGCCTACATGGGTGGCATCGCGCTGCACGTCTGGACCATCAAGGGCTATTTCGAAACCATCGACAACTCGCTGGAAGAGGCGGCGGCGCTGGACGGCGCCACGCCGTGGCAGGCGTTCCGTCTGGTGCTGCTGCCGCTGTCGGTGCCGATTCTGGCGGTGGTGTTCATTCTGTCGTTTATCGCCGCCATCACCGAAGTGCCGGTGGCGTCGCTGCTGCTGCGCGATGTGAACAGCTACACGCTGGCGGTGGGAATGCAGCAATATCTCAACCCGCAGAACTACCTGTGGGGCGACTTCGCCGCCGCCGCGGTGCTGTCGGCGATACCGATCACCGCCGTGTTCCTGCTGGCGCAGCGCTGGCTGGTGGGCGGCCTGACGGCCGGCGGCGTGAAGGGGTAATTTGTGCCACTGCAGTGCGTTTGATGTCTTTCCTTATCTTTTACCCTATGGATTTCAAGTTACAGCGAGTGCAGTCAACAACGCTGTAGCTTGAAAGACGACGGGTAATGATATCCTGTGTCTTCGGCGGCCTTGGGCCGCCATTTTTATCGCTACTCTCGTTTCAGCCGGTCGGTATTAGCCAGATAAAGCGTCACCACCAGCACCAATATCGCCGCGGCGTAGATCAGGGTATCGATAGGGTTTTTGTGGTCCACGATAATCAAACGAATAATCGCGGTAATGCCAATGTAAATAAAATAGCGCAGCGGGAAATGATAACCCGACTCAAAATACTTGACGATCAAGGCGATAAATTCAAAGTACAGGAAATAAATCACAATGCCTTCAATCAACAGGTAAGAGGACGACTCTTCGCTGTTGATAAATAACACCTTCGCCAGGTGGAGGGTTTCCTTGACCAGAAACACCACCAGAATGGCCGCCAGCAGTAGCAAGCCCACGTTCAGCACCCGCTGCAGCCCCTTCGCTATCATTATAGAACGCGACGTTTTTGCCATAAAACCTCTCTCTGAATACCGCGTATATGATTCAACCGTGCCAATATAGGCATTGTCCTAAAAATTCCGCCCCTCGCGAAAGCACTTTAAACCCCATTTAATTCATCACGTTATAATAAGATGTTTCTGACTTATAGATTTGTAGCAAATCGAAATGTCAACTATCATGGGTCACAGAGATCTTTACATAAAACCAATAACCTCGAATTAACAAGGGAATTCTTTATGCGCGCTAAACTTAACGGACTGGTCGCTGCGGGCCTGTTTACCTGTGCATTGTCCGGCCACGCCGCCGGCCTGGTAGCCCCTGACAACGATCTGCGTAACGATCTCGCCTGGCTGTCTGACCGCGGCGTCATCAACGTCAGCCTGTCCACCTGGCCGCTGAGCCAGGAAGAGATCAGCTCCGTTATCGCGCAGGCCAAGCCGGTGACCAACACAGAGAAAAACGTTATCGACCGCGTACAACGCCGCGTCGATGCCCTGAAAGCCAACATTCGCGTCAGCGGTTACGCCTCGACCGATAAACCCGGCACCCCGCAGGGCTTCGGCCAAAACGAATACGCCGACGATCGCCTGACCATCGGCGCCGGCGCCAACGGCGAGTTCTGGGACGTGCGTCTGCAGGGCTCGGTGGAAGGCGATCAGCGCGTCAGCGACGGCTCCAAATTCAACATGAACGGCTCCTACGGCGCGGTGAAAATCTGGAACCAATGGCTCTCCTTCGGCGAGGTTTCCCAGTGGTGGGGCCCGGGCTACGACGGCAGCCTGATCCGCTCCGACGCCGCGCGCCCGGTGGCCGGCTTTATGCTGCAGCGCGCCGACCAATCGCCGTTTGAAACCCCATGGCTGTCGTGGATCGGCCGCTGGCAATACCAGTTGTCCGCCGGCCAGCTGTCGCAGTACAGTTCAGTCCCGCACACCAAACTGATTGGCGGCCGTTTCACCATGATGCCGACCGACTTCCTGGAGCTGGGCGCTTCACGCATCATGATGTGGGGTGGTGAAGGCCGACCGCAGTCGTGGAGCTCGTTCTGGGACGGCTTCACCGGTAAAGATAACGATGATTCAGGTAAAGGCAACGATCCAGGCAACCAGCTCGCCGGTTTCGACTTCAAACTGAAAATGCAGCCGCTGATCGGCCTGCCAGTCAGCCTGTATGGTCAATTGGTGGGTGAAGATGAGGCAGGCTATCTGCCATCGCAAAACACCTATCTGCTCGGACTGGAAGGCCACCCAGAATGGGGTCCGACGACCATCAACTGGTATATCGAAGGGTCAGACACCCGTTCAGATATGAGCCGCAAAAACTATGTGTACACACATTATACCTATAAAGGCGGCTACTACCAGCAAGGTTACCCGCTGGGTCATGCGATGGGCGGCGACGGCCAGATGCTGTCCGGCCGCGTGGAAATGGTGCTGGATGACGGCCAGCGTTGGAGCACCCGCGTGGTTTACGCCAAGGTGAACCCGCTGAGCCAAAGCATCAACCAGGCCTTCCCGAAATCCGATACGCTGAAGGGCATTCAGCTCGGCTGGGGTTACACCTTCCCGTCACAGGTTAAGTTCGATACCAGCCTGTGGTACACCGACAACGATCACAGCACCGCCGACGACGTGGGTGCCGGCGTCAGCTTCGAAGTACCCATCAACCTGTAATTTTTTGCAGACGTAAAAAAACCCGCCGCGGCGGGTTTTTTATTGGCTTCAGCTCAGGCGCTTAGCGCCATTCCTTGAAGCGGTTGATCAGCGCATTGGTCGAGCTGTCGTGGCTGCTGATTTTCTCGCTGCCCGCCAGTTCAGGCAGGATACGGTTAGCCAGCTGTTTGCCCAGCTCCACGCCCCACTGATCGAAGGTGAAGATGTTCAGGATCGCGCCCTGGGTGAAGATCTTGTGCTCGTACAGCGCGATCAGGCTGCCCAGGCTGAACGGGGTGATTTCGCGCAGCAGGATCGAGTTGGTCGGGCGGTTGCCTTCAAACACTTTGAACGGCGCCACGTGCTTGACCTGCTCAGGGGTTTTACCCTGCGCCGCGAACTCGGCCTCCACCACGTCCAGCGACTTGCCGAACGCCAGCGCTTCGGTCTGGGCGAAGAAGTTGGACAGCAGTTTGGCGTGATGATCGCCCAGCGGATTATGGCTGATGGCCGGCGCGATGAAGTCGCAAGGCACCAGCTTGGTGCCCTGGTGGATCAACTGGTAGAACGCATGCTGGCCGTTGGTGCCCGGCTCGCCCCAGATGATAGGGCCTGTCTGATAATCCACCGGATTGCCGTTGCGATCGACGTACTTGCCGTTGGATTCCATGTTGCCCTGCTGGAAGTAAGCGGCAAAACGGTGCATGTACTGATCGTACGGCAGAATGGCTTCGGTTTCGGCGCCGAAGAAGTTGTTGTACCAGATACCGATCAGCGCCAGCAGCACCGGCAGGTTCTTCTCCGCCGGCGTTTCGGCGAAGTGCTTATCCATGGCGTGCGCGCCGCTCAGCAGCTGCTCGAAGTTGTCATAACCGATGGACAGCGCGATCGACAGGCCGATCGCCGACCACAGGGAGTAACGGCCGCCCACCCAGTCCCAGAACTCGAACATGTTGTCGGTATCGATGCCGAACTCAGCCACCGCTTTGCCGTTGGTGGACAGCGCGGCGAAGTGCTTGGCCACGTGTTGTTGATCGGCGGCGCTGCTCAGGAACCAGTCGCGCGCGCTGTGGGCGTTGGTCATGGTTTCCTGAGTGGTGAAGGTTTTGGAGGCCACCAGGAACAGCGTGGTTTCCGGGTTCAGCGGCTGCAGCGTTTCGGCGATATGGGTGCCGTCGACGTTGGAGACGAAGTGCATGTTCAGGTGGTTTTTATACGGGCGCAGCGCTTCGGTCACCATGTAAGGGCCGAGATCCGAACCGCCGATGCCGATGTTCACCACGTCGGTGATCGGTTTGCCGGTGTAGCCTTTCCACTCGCCGCCGATGATGCGCGCGCAGAACTGTTTGATCTTGGCCAGCACCGCGTTCACTTCCGGCATCACGTCTTTGCCGTCGACCAGGATCGGGCTGTTGCTGCGGTTGCGCAGGGCAATGTGCAGCACCGCGCGATCTTCGGTGCGGTTGATTTTCTCACCGGCGAACATCGATTTGATGGCGCCTTGCAGATCGGTTTCTTTCGCCAGCGCCTGCAGCTTCTCCAGGGTTTCCTGCGTGATACGGTTCTTGGAATAGTCCACCAACATTTGGTCGTTGAAGGTCGCGGAGAACCTGGAGAAACGATCGCTGTCCTGGGCGAACAGGTCGGCGATCCGTACGTCTTTCATCTGTGCATAATGTTGCTGCAGGGCTTGCCAAGCAGCGGTTTGACTAGGATTGATATTTTTCATAGCAACACTCTTAGGCTTGAGAATAAAAATGACGCGTTGTCCGATTGTAGCCTGTTCGACTGTGATTATGATCTCTTTTCTTGCGATAGGCGCTAACTGTCAACGCTGTGCCGCCTCGTTTCAGCTTTCACTCTATACTTTTGGCTAACGGCCTGTTATCGGGGTTGCCGAATTGTCATCAGGCTGTGTCATCGTTGCTTATTTCGTCATTTGAAAGGGATCTCGCTTATGGAATTATCTGCCCCGCTCATGTTGGTGCTTATCGGCCTGGCGTCGCTGCTGGCGCAGTGGCTGGCCTGGCTGCTGCGCCTGCCGGCCATTTTGCCGCTGTTGCTGTTCGGCATCGTGCTCGGCCCGACGGTGCATCTGGTGCAGCCGGATCTGCTGTTCGGCGATCTGCTGTTTCCGCTGGTGTCGCTGTCAGTGGCGATCATCCTGTTCGAAGGGGCGCTGACGCTGCGTTTCGAGGAGATACGCGGCCTCGGCGGCGTGGTGCGCAATCTGGTCACCGTCGGCATGCTGGTCACCTTTCTGGTCATCAGCCTCGCCAGCTGGTGGCTGCTGGATTTCCCGCCGGAGCTGGCGGCGCTGATCGGCGCGGTGACGGTGGTGACCGGGCCGACGGTGATCGCCCCGCTGATGCGCGTGGTGCGGCCGAACGCCAACATTAACCAGGTGCTGCGCTGGGAAGGGATCGTCATCGATCCGGTCGGCGCCATCTTCACCCTGCTGGTGTTCGAATTCATCGTGCTGAAACAGAATGCGGAGTCCTATACCCATCTGTTTTGGACGCTGGGCATGACCGCCGCCGTCGGCCTGATCGCCGGCGCACTGTTCGGCTACCTGCTCGGCCTGGCGCTGCGCCGCGTCTGGCTGCCGCGCTACCTACAGAACCTGGCGGTGCTGGCGATCATGCTGACCGCCTTTGGCGTTTCCAACGCCATCGCTGACGAATCCGGCCTGCTGACCGTCACGGTGATGGGCATCTGGCTGGCCAACATGCGCGACGTGGACACCAGCGATATTCTGGCGTTCAAAGAGGAGCTGTCGGCGATCCTGATCTCGGCGCTGTTCATCATTCTGGCGGCGCGGCTCGATATCCAGGCGCTGTGGAACATGGGCTGGCCGCTGCTCCTGCTGCTGCTGGTGGTGCAGTTCATCGCCCGGCCGCTGTGCATCGCGGTGTCGACCTGGCGCTCTTCCCTGCACTGGCGCGATCGGCTGTTGCTGTGCTGGATCGCCCCGCGCGGCATCGTCGCCGCGGCGGTCAGCTCGCTGTTCGCGCTGACGCTGCAGCGCAGCGGCTACCAGGGCGCCGACCGGCTGGTGACCGTGGTGTTCGCCATCATCATCGGCACCGTGGTGCTGCAAAGCCTGACCAGCGGGATGATGGCGCGCTGGCTGCGGGTGCAGCAGCAAAAGCCGCGCGGCGTGCTGATCGTCGGCGCCAACAGCGTGGCGCGCATGCTGGCGCAGGCGCTGATCAAGCTGAACGTGCCGGTAATCGTCACCGACAGCAGCTGGGAATACTACCGCCAGGCGCGCATGGAAGGCATCCCGGCCTACTATGGCCACGCCTACTCCGAACACGCCGAGAACTATCTCGATCTGAGCAATATCGCCCAGGTGCTGGCGCTGTCGCCCAACCGCCACCAGAACGCGCTGGCGGTCTACCACTTCGGTCATCTCTTCGGCGAGGATCACGTGTTTGCCATCCGTTCGGGTGCGCCGCTGAAAGGGCGCGGCGCCAGCGCGGAAAGCTCGCGTTTCCGCCGGCATGAAATTTTATTTAATCAGGAAGCCACCTACGGCCGCCTGAGCAGCCTGCTCGCCAGGGGAGCCACCATCAAGGCGACCAAATTGAACGAAAATTTCGGTTGGCTGGAGTATTTGGAGAAACATCAGGGCGTTATTCCATTATTCAGCCAAAAGGAAGACGGTTCTCTGCAACCGATTGGCGCCGGTTCCACGCCCGCGATGCCCTGTACGCTTATCGCGCTGGTGCAAGATGAAAATCCCTCACCGTCTGTACGTTGACAGAATGGCGATAACCGGCTATTCCTAACAGCCTACTTGCGCACCCGGTGCGCAAGCCAGAAGAGGCGCGTCGCCCAGGTAGAGTGTCAGAGGAGCCGTTTCTCCGTTGACGGCACCCGAGGGGGAGCGACGCCGAGGTAGGGTAATGGCCGGCCATTATCCTATCGACTACAGGGGCTGAATCCCCTGGGTTGTCACCAGGGGATCGCCCGCAGGGCGATCGACAAGGTGGGGCGCTTCTGGGTGTATCGTAGCCTGACCTCTACGCCTGCCCCCTGTTTACCGCTCTCCCCTTGTGCCAAGGCTATGGAATTACAGTGCCCCCAAACGGGCATCCCTGACACGAGGTTTCTAGATGAACCAAGCAGCACCCCAGAATTCCACCGTGGTAGCCAAATTCGGCGGCACCAGCGTCGCCGACTTTGAAGCCATGAACCGCAGCGCCGACGTCGTGCTGGCCAACCCGCAGGTCCGCCTGGTGGTGTTGTCCGCCTCGGCGGGCGTCACCAACCTGTTGGTCGCCCTGGCCGAGGGTTGCGAGGCCGACAAGCGCAACTACCGGCTTGATGAGATCCGCCGCATCCAGTACGCCATCCTCGATCGCCTCACGGCGCCGGCGGTGATCCGCGAAGAGATCGACCGCCTGCTGGAAAACATCGCCATGCTGTCGGAAGCCGCGTCGCTGGCCACCTCGACGGCGTTGACCGACGAACTGGTCAGCCATGGGGAGCTGATGTCCACCCTGCTGTTCGTTGAAATCCTGCGCGCCCGCAACGTGCAGGCCGAATGGTTCGACGTGCGCAAAGTGATGCGCACCGACGATCACTTCGGCCGCGCCGTGCCGGACAGCGCCGCGCTCAGCGAACTGGCCCGGGCGCAGTTGCAGCCGCGCCTGCAGGAAGCGCTGGTGGTCACCCAGGGCTTTATCGGCAGCGAGCCGAAAGGCCGCACCACCACGCTCGGCCGCGGCGGCAGCGACTATACCGCCGCGCTGCTCGGCGAGGCGCTCGGCGTTGGCCGGGTAGATATCTGGACCGACGTGCCGGGCATCTACACCACCGATCCACGCGTGGTGCCGGCGGCCAAGCGCATCGACAAAATCGGTTTCGAAGAGGCGGCGGAAATGGCCACCTTCGGCGCCAAGGTGCTGCATCCGGCCACCCTGTTGCCGGCGGTGCGCAGCGACATTCCGGTGTTCGTCGGCTCCAGCAAGGATCCGGCGGCCGGCGGCACGCTGGTGTGCAACACCACCGAGAATCCGCCGCTGTTCCGCGCGCTGGCGCTGCGTCGCAAGCAAACGCTGCTGACGCTGCACAGCCTGAACATGCTGCACGCGCGCGGCTTCCTAGCGGAGGTGTTCAACATTCTGGCGCGCCACAACGTCTCCGTCGATCTGATCACCACCTCGGAGGTCAGCATTGCGCTGACCATGGACACCACCGGCGCCACCTCCGTTGGCGGCAGCCTGCTGACCACCTCGCTGCTGACCGAGCTGTCGTCGCTGTGCCGGGTGGAAGTGGAAGAAAACCTGGCGCTGGTGGCGATCATCGGCAACCAGCTGTCGCGCGCCTGCGGCGTGGGCAAAGAGGTGTTCGGCGTGCTCGATCCGTTCAATATCCGCCTGATCTGCTACGGCGCCAGCAGCTATAACCTGTGCTTCCTGGTGCCGGGCGAAGAAGCCGAACAGGTGGTGCGCACCCTGCATCACAACCTGTTCGAATAAGTCATTATCCCCGATTGCGGGCGCAGCACGCTGCGCCCCTGCGTCTAAAAAATCCGTTCAAAACCGGCAGGGGTTCAGCATGTTGAACCCGCAAAAAACACAACCACACCCACCGTTCTCAATCTGGCTAAGGAAAACCTGCATGTTGGCATTACTCACGCGTTTATTCCCCCTGTGGGCGATACTGCTGTCCGTCGCCGCCTATTACACGCCGACCACCTTTACCGGCATCGGCCCCTACGTCAGCCCGCTGCTGATGCTGATCATGTTCGCCATGGGCGTCACGCTGCGGCTGGACGACTTCAAACGCGTGCTGGCGCGCCCCGGCCCGGTGGCGGCCGGCATCTTCCTGCACTATCTGATCATGCCGCTGGCGGCCTGGATCCTGGCGATGCTGTTCCGCATGCCGCCGGATCTGTCCGCCGGCATGGTGCTGGTGGGCAGCGTGGCCAGCGGCACCGCCTCCAACGTGATGATCTATCTGGCCAAGGGTGACGTGGCGCTGTCGGTGACCATCTCGGCGGTCTCGACGCTGGTGGGCGTGTTCGCCACGCCGCTGCTGACCCGTTTGTACGTCGACGCCGAAATCAGCGTCGATATCATGGGCATGCTGCTGAGCATTCTGCAGATCGTGGTGATCCCGATCGGCCTGGGCCTGATCGTCCACCATACCCTGACCAAAACGGTGAAACGCATCGAGCCGCTGCTGCCGGCGCTGTCGATGGTATGCATCCTGGCGATCATCAGCGCGGTGGTGGCGGGCAGCCAAAGCCATATCGCCTCGGTCGGTCTGGTGGTGATCGTCGCGGTGATCCTGCACAACGGCATCGGTCTGTTGAGCGGCTATTGGGGCGGCAAGCTGTTCGGCTTCGACGAATCCACCTGCCGCACGCTGGCGATCGAAGTCGGCATGCAGAACTCCGGGCTAGCGGCCACGCTGGGCAAAATCTACTTCTCGCCGCTGGCCGCGCTGCCGGGCGCACTGTTCTCGGTCTGGCACAACCTTTCCGGCTCGCTGCTGGCGGGTTATTGGTCCGGCCGCCCCATCAAGAAAAAATAAACCGCCTGTAGGGACGCAAACAATTGCGTCCCTTTTCTTTCCTGCGAAATTTCGTATTTCCCACTGGTCGGATTGTCATAATTCCCCTCATACCCTATCATCCGTGAAAAATAAAAATTCAGATTCTTCCTAGCCATGCCGATAATGTTGGAAAGAGGAAGAAACGTTCTACTTTTTTTAATTAATTAAGTCGCCAGGGTTGCCCGCCATAAAAGAAGCAGCCTAATTATTATTTAGATATATACCCACCGTCTTATTTGCCGCGGCAAATCAAGATACCTCGCAATGTGCATGTCGCTCATTATTTCGGGCCGGCCGTCGGCCGCCCGTGGTTAACCTCATGGATTGGGCTGGTTGCCCCGGCGGCCTCTCATAATGGATTACAATGATAAAAAAAATCACCGCTTTGACGCTGTTGGTCAGCACGGTCCTTTCCGCCGAAACCCTGCCGGACGCCCACATGATGCGGGATATGTCGATGGGGGAGTCGCGCCGCGCGCTGCAAGACAGCACGCGTGAAGTCAACCAGTTGATTGAGCAACGCCGCTACCAGCAGCTGAAACAGCAACGCTTGCTGGCGGAGCCGGAACCGGTCGCGCCCGCCCTGCCGCAGTCCGCGCAGTGCCTGCCGATCGCCGGCGTTTATCTGCAGGGCGTCACCCTGCTCTCGCCGGCCGATTTATCCGCCCTGAGCGCGCTGCCGGAACAGTGCATCAGCAGCAACGATATCAATCGCCTGACCCGTGAATTAACGCGCCTTTATGTGCAAAAAGGCTATATCACCGCGCGCGTGCAAATTGTTCGCCCTAATTCACAGGGAGAATTGGGATTAAGCGTCACCGAAGGATTTATCGAGAAAATAGAAGGCGGCGATCGCTGGGTCAACAGCCGTTTATTATTTCCAGGGCTGGAAGGCAAGCCGTTGAAATTAACCGAGCTCGACCAGGGATTGGATCAGGCCAACCGTTTGCAATCGAATACCACCAAGCTGGATATATTGCCCGGCCGCCAGGTTGGCGGTTCGGTCATTCGTTTGCGCAATCAGCATGCCAAGCCCTGGCTGATTACCGTCGGCACGGATAATTACGGCCAAAAAAGCACCGGCCAGTGGTTGGCTCGCGCCACCGCCACGCTGGACAGCCCGTTCGGCCTGTCGGACTTCGTCAGCCTGAACGCCAACAGCACGCTGGAAAACCCGGCTCACCGCTATAACCGCGCCTATACCCTGCTCTATTCGTTGCCGTACGGCGCGTTCACCTTCAGCGGGTTCGCCAGCTTCTCGTCCTACGAGAACCACCAGCAGCTGCCGCACAACCTGGTCAAACTGCACGGCCAGACCCAGCAGTATGGTCTGCGCAGCGACTACGTGTTTTACCGCGATCGCGATCAGATAGACAGCCTGAGCGGCCAGTTGACCTACAAGCGCATCGACAACTACTTCGAAAGCGTGCGCCTCGAGGTCAGCAGCCCCACCCTAACCCTGGCCGAACTGAGCGCCAGCCACCTGCAAATTCTGCCCAACGGGGTGTTCAGCGCCAACCTCAGCGTCGAACAGGGCCTGCCGTGGCTGGGGGCCGGTCGCCACCCAAGCTCGGTGCACCTCGACAGCCAGTTCACCAAAGGCAAGCTGTTCGCCAACCTCAGCCAGCGCCTTCACCTGGGTGACGCCACCTATCAGCTCAACAACCTGTTCTATGGCCAGTACAGCCGCGACCCGCTGCCCGGCGTGGAGTGGCTGAGCCTTACCGATCGCAGCGCCGTGCGCGGCTTCAGCCGCAGCACCCAGTCAGGCGACAACGGCTGGTATCTGCAGAACACGCTGTCGCGCAGCTTCAATCTGGGTGCCACCACGCTGACGCCGCGCCTCGGCGCCGACGTCGGCCGCATTTTGCCGCGCCAGGACAGCTCGGGGTGGCGCAGCAGCGCCGGCCTGAGCAGCGGCGCCACGTTGCGCTATCGGCAGGCGCTGGTCGATCTCGAGGTCAGCCGCGGCTGGATCTTGTCGAATCACGCCACGCCGGAAGATCCCGTTCAGGTACTGGCGCGCTTTTCTTACACCTTTTAATCAGCAGTTTTGCAGGACCCCACGGCAATATACGGAGAAACATGGATGAAAAATAATAACTTCAGGCTTTCAGCAGCGGGCAAACTGGCCGCCGCGCTGGCGATTATTCTCGCCGCTTCCGCCGGCGCCTACGCCGCGGAGATCGTGGCGGCCAACGGCGCCAACGGCCCCGGCGTTTCCACCGCCGCGACCGGCGCGCAGGTGGTCGACATCGTCGCGCCGAACGGCAACGGGCTGTCGCACAACCAATACCAGGACTTTAACGTCAACCAGCCCGGCGCCGTGCTGAACAACTCTCGCGAAGCGGGGCTGTCGCAGCTGGCCGGCCAACTGGGCGCCAACCCCAATCTGGGCGGGCGCGAAGCCAGCGTGATCCTCAATGAAGTGATCGGCCGCAACCCGTCGCTGCTGCATGGCCAGCAAGAGATCTTCGGCATGGCGGCCGACTACGTGCTGGCCAACCCGAACGGCATCAGCTGCCAGGGCTGCGGGTTCATCAACACCAGCCGCTCCTCGCTGGTGGTCGGCAACCCGCTGGTGGAGAACGGCCTGCTGCAGGGCTACAGCACCCTGGACAACCGCAATACCCTGAGCCTCAACGGCGTCCTGAACGCCGGCGGCGTGCTGGATCTGATCGCGCCGAAGATAGACAGCCGCGGCGACGTGATCGTGCAAGACTTCACCCATCGCAACGGCAGCGTGACGCCGGCGGCGATCAACGCCATCAGCGGCCATAACCGGGTGGCGCGCGACGGCAAGGTGCTGGCCAGCGTACAGCCGACCACTGCGCTGGACAGCTACTACCTCGGCAGCATGCAGGCCGGGCGCATCAACATCATCAACACCGCGCAGGGCAGCGGCGTGAAGCTGGCCGGCACGCTGGCCGCCGGTGACGAGCTCAAGGTGAAAGCCTACGATATTCGCAGCGAAAGCCGCGTTGACGACGCCAGCAGCAACCGCAACGGCGGCGACAACTACCAGAACTACCGCGGCGGCATCTATGTCAACGACCGCAGCAGCAGCCAGAAGCTGACCCGCACCGAGCTGAAAGGCAAGAACATCAGCCTGCTGGCGGATAACCACGCGCACCTCACCGCCACCGATATTCGCGGCGAAGACATCACGCTGCAGGGCGGCAAGCTGACGCTCGACGGCCAGCAGTTGAAACAGACCCAGGGCCACACCGACGACCGCTGGTTCTACTCCTGGCAATACGACGTCACCCGTGAGCGCGAGCAGCAGCAGCAGGCGGGCAGCACCGTCGCCGCCGGCGGCAACGCCACACTCGTCAGTACCCGGGAAGACGTGAACCTGTTGGGCGCCAACGTCAGCGCCGATCGGGCGCTGAGCGTCAAAGCGGCGCGCGACGTGCACCTCGCCGGGCTGGTGGAGAAGGATAAGTCCACCGAGCGCGGCTATCAGCGCAACCACACCTCCAGCCTGCGCACCGGCAGTTGGAGCAGCAGCGACGAAAGCGAGAGCCTGAAGGCCAGCGAACTGCGTAGCCAGGGCGAACTGACCTTGAAAGCCGGCCGCAATGTCACTACCCAGGGCGCCAAGGTCCACGCCCAGCGCGATCTGACGATCGACGCAGACAACCAGATCCAGGTCGGGGTGCAGAAAACCGCCAACGCCAAAGCGGTACGCGATGACAAAACCTCCTGGGGCGGCATCGGCGGCGGCGACAACAAAAACAACAGCAACCGCCGCGAGATCAGCCACGCCTCCGAGCTGACCAGCGACGGCACCCTGCGCCTGAACGGCCAGCAGGGCGTCACCATCACCGGCAGCAAGGCCCGCGGCAAGGAAGGCGGCCTGGTCACCGCCACCCAGGGCGGCCTGCGCATCGACAACGCGCTGAGCACCACCGTAGACAAAATCGATGCGCGCACCGGCACCGCCTTCAACATCACCAGCAGTTCGCACAAGGCCGACAACAGCTACCAGAGCAGCACCGCCAGCGAGTTGAAGTCTGACACCAACCTGAAGCTGGTCAGCCGTAAGGATACCGACGTCATCGGCAGCCAGGTCGCCAGCGGCGGCGAGCTGAGCGTCACCTCGCAGACCGGCAGCATCAACGTCAAGGCCGCCGAACAGCAGCAAAAAATCGATGAGCAGAAGACCGCGCTTACCGTCAACGGCTACGCCAAAGAAGCCGGCGACAAGCAATACCGCGCCGGTTTGCGCATCGAACACACCCGCGACAGCGAGAAAACCACCCGCACCGAGAACCACGGCGCCACCCTCAGCGGCGGCAGCGTGAAGCTCGAGGCAGACAAGGACGTGATCTTCAGCGGCTCCAAACTGGTCGCCGACAAAGGCGACGCCAGCGTCAGCGGCAACAAGGTTTCGTTCCTGGCGGCCGACGATAAAACCACCTCGAACACCGAGCAGACCAAGATCGGCGGCGGTTTCTATTACACCGGCGGCATCGACAAGCTCGGCAGCGGCGTGGAAGCCGGCTACGAGAACAGCAAAACGCAGGCGCAGAGCAGCAAGGCGGTCACCTCCGGCAGCGACGTCAAAGGCAACCTGACTGTCAACGCCCGTGACAAGCTGACCCAGCAAGGCGCGCAGCACAGCGTCGGCGGCGCCTACCAAGAGAACGCCGCGGGCGTCGATCATTTGGCCGCCGCCGACACCGCCAGCAGCACCACCACCAAAACCGACGTCGGCGTGAACATCGGCGCCAACGTCGATTACAGCGCCGTGACCCGCCCGGTCGAGCGCGCGGTCGGCAAGGCGGCCAAGCTGGACGCCACCGGCGTCATCAACGACATCGGCGGCATCGGCGCGCCTAACGTCGGCCTGGATATCGGCGCGCAGGGCGGCAGCAGCGAAAAACGCAGCAGCAGCTCGCAGGCGGTGGTCAGCTCGGTGAAAGCCGGCAGCATCGACATCAACGCCAAAGGCGAAGTGCGCGATCAGGGCACGCAGTATCAGGCGAGCAAAGGCGCGGTCACGCTGACGGCGGACAGCCACCGCAGCGAAGCCGCGACGAACCGCCAGGAAGAGCAGAACCGCGATACCCGCGGCAGCGCCGGCGTACGCGTCTACACCTCCACCGGCAGCGATCTGACCGTAGACGCCAAGGGCGAAGGCGGCACCCAGCGCAGCAACAGCAACGCCAGCCAGGCGGTGACCGGCACGATCGACGCGGCCAACGGCATCAACGTCAACGTGAAACAAGATGCGGTCTATCAGGGCACCGCGCTGAACGGCGGCAGCGGTAAAACCACCGTCAACGCCGGCGGCGATATCCGCTTCGATCAGGCCAGCGACAAACAAAGCGAGAGCCACAGCGGCTTTAACGTCAAAGCCTCCGCCAAGGGCGGTTTCACCGCCGACAGCAAAAACTTCGGCGCCGGCTTCGGCGGCGGCACCCGCAGCGGCGAAAGCAGCGGCAGCACCGCGCAGGTCGGTAACGTCAGCGGTCAACAGGGCGTGGAGCTGAAGGCGGGCCGCGATCTGACGCTGCAGGGCACCAACGTCAAGAGCCAGGGCGACGTCACCCTGAGCGCGGGCAACAAGGTTGCGCTGCAGGCGGCGGAATCGACCCAAACGCGTAAGGAAAGCCAGCTGTCCGGCAATCTCGATCTGGGCGCCGGCAGCAGCGACAGCAAGGAAAAAACCGGCGGCAGCCTCTCCGCCGGCGGCGCCTTCGACATCGCCAAGGTGAATGAGTCCGCGACCGAACGCCAGGGCACCACGCTAGCCTCAGACGGCAAGGTCACCCTGTCCGCCAACGGCAAAGGCGATGACGCGCTGCATCTGCAGGGCGCCAAGGTCAGCGGCGGCAGCGCCGCGCTCGAGGCGAAAAACGGCGGCATCCTGCTGGAGTCCGCCAAGAACGAGCAGCACAAGGACAACTGGAGCCTGGGCATCAAAGCCAACGCCAAAGGCGGCCAAACGTTCAACAAGGACGCCGGCGGCAAGGTCGATCCGAACACCGGCAAAGACACCCATACGCTGGGCGCCGGTCTGAAGGTCGGCGTGGAACAGCAGGACAAAACCACTCACGCCAACACCGGCATCACCGCAGGCGACGTGGCGCTCAACAGCGGCAAAGACACCCGCCTCGCCGGGGCGCGCGTCGATGCCGACAGCGTACAGGGCAAGGTAGGCGGCGATCTGCACGTTGAAAGCCGCAAGGACGTCGAGAAAGGCGTGAAGGTGGAGGTGGATGCCGGGCTGAGCCACAGCAACGATCCGGGCAGCAGCATCACCTCCAAGCTGTCGAAGGTGGGCACGCCGCGCTACGCCGGGAAAGTGAAAGAGAAACTGGACGCCGGGGTGAATAAAGTGGCCAACGCCACCACCGACAAGTACAACAGCGTGGCGCGTCGTCTCGATCCGCAGCAGGACACCACCGGCGCGGTCAGCTTCAGCAAGGCCGACGGCAAAGTGACGCTGCCGGCAACGCCGGCCGGCGAAAAACCGCAGGGCCCGCTGTGGGATCGCGGTGCACGCACCGTCGGCGGCGCGGTGAAAGACAGCATCACCGGGCCGGCCGGTCGCCAAGGGCAGCTCAAGGTCAATGCCGACGTGGTGAACAACAACGCGGTCGGCGAGCAGTCGGCGATTACCGGTAAGCACGGCGTGGCGCTGCAGGTCGGCGGCCAAACCCAACTGACCGGCGGCGAGATCCGCAGCCGGCAGGGCAAGGTGGAACTGGGCGGCAGCAAGGTCAGCCAGCAGGACGTCAGCGGCCAACGCTATCAGGGCGGCGGCCGCGTCGATGCGGCGGCCACGGTAGGCGGGCTGTTAGGCGGCGCGGCGAAGCAAAGCGTCGACGGCAACGTGCCGTTCGTCAGCGGCCATGCTTCGACTCAGCAGGCGGACGCCAAAGCCGGCGTGTTCAGCGGCAAATAACGCTCCTCCCCTACGCAATGCCCCCGGTTTTCACCGGGGGCATTTTTTTTACAGCGTGCTCGGGGTGTCTTCCCAGTCGCGATCGTCGTCCTTGGCATCCTGATCCAACACGTTGTAAGCCACGGCGCAGAACAGAGAGTTCAAACGCTTCATGTCCCCCAACAACCCCAAATGCAACGAACTGGTCTCGATGCTCTGCACGTTTTGCTGATGCAAGCGATCGACGTGCGCGTGCGCGTAGCGGCGATCCAGAATGCGGAAGCGATGCTTGGAACGGCGCAGGCGCTTGGCGCTGGTGACGTCGCCGGACAGGAACACCGACAGCCCCAGGCGCAGGTTGCCGATCAGCCGCTCATGCAGCCCGTCCAGTTCCGCCAATCCTTCCGCCGAGAAGGCGCGGCGCGCGGCGTGCGACTTGGCGCCCACGTCGCCGGCCATGCGCTCGATGATGTCGCCCGCCTGTTCCAGGTTAAGCGCCATTTCGATGATCTCCGCCCAGCGGCGCGAGTCTTCCTCGCCCAGATCTTCCTTCTGGATCTGCGCCAGATACAGCTTGATGGCGGTGTACAGCACGTCGACGTCATCGTCGAGGCGCCGCACTTCTTTATCCACCCCTTGCTTGCCGTGCAGCACTTCGCGCTGCAGGATCATCATGTGTTCCACCACGTCGCCCATGCGCAACGTTTCGCGCGCCGCATTGGCCAACGCCAGCGTCGGCGTGTCCAGCGCGCTGGCGTCCAGATGGCGCGGACGCATGCGCGGATCGTCGGCCGCCACGTCGACGATCAGCCGCTCGCACAGCGTCGCCATCGGCCCGGCCAGCGGGATCATCACCAGGCAGCGGATCAGGTTGTAGAACACGTGGAAGTAGATCACCAGCTCTTCGCTGCCGCCCGGCAGCTGAGCCATCACATCCGCCAGATAGGAAACGAACGGCAGCACCAGCACACAGCCCACCAGCTTGAACAGCAGGCTGCCGAGCGCCACGCGCCGCCCGGCGGCGTTCTGGCCGCTGGCGTTGATCATCGCCAACAGGCCGCTGCCGAGGTTGGCGCCGATCACCAGGCAGAGCGCCACCTTCAGCGAGATCACGCCGGATGCGGTCAGGGTGGCGGTCAGCAGCACCGCCGCCAGGCTGGAATAGCTGACGATGGCGAACAGCGCGCCGGTCAGGGCGTCCAGCATCACGTCGCCGGTCAGCGACGAGAACAGCACTTTCACCCCGGCCGCCTGGGTGATCGGCGTGGCGGCAGCCACGATCAGCTCCAGCGCCAGCACGATCAGCCCAAGGCCGATCAGGACGCGCCCGATCTGGCCGATCCGCATCTGCTTGCGGCTGAGGAACAGGAAGACGCCGATCAGGATCAGCAGCGGCGACAGCCAGGAAAGATCGAAGGTCAGCACGCGCGCCATCAGCGCGGTGCCGACGTCGGCGCCGAGCATGATCACCAGTGCAGGCGCCAGCCCCACCAGCCCCTGCGCAACGAAAGAGGTCACCAGCAGCGCCGTGGCGTTGCTGCTCTGCACCAGCGCGGTCACGCCGATGCCGGAAACGAACGCCAGCGGCTTTTTCTCAACGCTGTCGCTCAACACGCGCCGCAGATTGGCGCCGTAAACCCGCATGATCCCGGTGCGCACGATGTGGGTGCCCCACACCAACAGCGCCACGGAGGAAAGCAGGTGAAGAAGGGTCAGCACGGAAGATACGCTCCATTAACGCCCGGCCAAAGGAGGCTGGTACCCGATGCCTGTCAGGCGGTGCGGAAAGACGGAACGGTTCTGTTCGCCTTAGCCGCAGCCGGTAGGCCAAAAGATGACGGGTACAGCGCGCGGTCCCGCCTGCCGGGCGTAGGTCTGGCAGGACAGCGGGCGGGCGGCAGACCGCAGAAGAGAAGGGTTAATGCGGCGGCGGAAAGGCCCCGGCGCCGCGCTGCGAAGTCATGCAACTTCCCGCAATACAACAGGTTCCAAGTGTAGCCCAATTTGCTCGCCGTCGGGCCGCAGGTCGGCCACCGACCGGTTGAGCACGTCAACCAGCAATTCTACACCGCGAACCTGAATCCGATAGCGTACCACATTCCCGAGCAAACTGTGGCCCAGGATCACCCCGCCGATCCCCTGCCCGGCCGGCAACAGGCCGATCGATTCGGGCCGGATCGCCACCTTGCCGACATAGCTGCGCCCGGTCAGCTGGGCGGCCTGTTCGGCGGTCAGCAGATTATAGTTGCCGATAAACCCGGCGGCGAAGGCGTCCGCCGGCTGGGTATACAGGGTTTCCGCATCGCCGCTCTGCACGATCTGCCCCTTGTTCATCAGCACGATGCGATCCGACAAGGTCAGCGCCTCTTCCTGATCGTGGGTGACGAAGATCGCCGTCAGGTTCAGCTCGCGTTGAATGCGCCGGATCTGCTCGCGCAGGTGTTTGCGGATGCGCGCGTCCAGCGCCGACAGCGGTTCGTCGAGCAGCAGCAGCCGCGGGCGAGTGACCAGCGATCGCGCCAGCGCCACGCGCTGACACTGGCCGCCCGACAGCTGATGCGGATAGCGCTTCGCCAGATCGCTCAGCTCCACCAGCGCCAGCACCTCCTGCACCCGCTGGCCGATCTGCCCGGCCGCCAGCTTCTGCATTTTCAGCCCGAAGGCCACGTTGCCTTCCACCGTCATATTGGGAAACAGCGCATAGCTTTGGAACACCATGCCGATGCCGCGCTTTTGCGGCGCCAGCGGCACCAGATCCTGACCCTGCAACAAGATTTGCCCGCTGTCGACCGGGGTCAGGCCGGCCAGGCAGCGCAGCAGCGTCGATTTGCCGCAGCCGCTCGGCCCCAGCAGGGTGACGAACTCCCCCTCTTCGGCGGTGAAATCGATATCCTGAAACACCTGCGTCTGGCCATAGTGTTTGTTCAGGCGGGTGACGTTGAGATAAGCCATCAGGTTAACCCTTGTTTTTATTCAGCAGGTTCGCCAGCCAGGTGACGAGCAGCACCACGGCGAAATAGGAGATGACCAGAGCGCTGGTGAAGTGCCCGCTGCCGTTGCGCATGTTGTACAGGTAGACCTGCAGCGTTTCATACTGGCTGCCCACCAGCAGGTTGGCGAACACGAACTCGCCGATCAGGAACGAGAACGACAGCAGCACGGCGATCGTTCCGCCCTTGCGCAGGTTCGGCAGCACCACCCACAGCGCCGCCTGCCAGGTGCTGGCGCCGAGCAGGTGCGCGGCGTCCATCAGATCGCGCAGGTTGATCGCCTGCATGTTGTTGCTGATGGCGCGGTAGATAAACGGCAGCGCGATGGTGAAATAGCAGCCCACCAAAATCCAGGGAGTGCCGAGCAGCGGCAGCGGATCGGCGGCGAACAGCTGCATCAGCCCCACCGCCGACACCACCGGCGGCACGGCGAACGGCAGCAGAATCAGCACGTTCATCACCGCGTCCAGCCTGGGGAAGTAGTAAGCGATCACAAACATCGCCGGCAGGATCACCACTACCGACAGCAGCAGCGTGCCGAAGCAGATCAGCAGCGAGTGCCACAGCGCCTGCAAAAAGCGCGGGTCGCTCCACAGCGCCGTCAGCCACTTCAGGGTAAAACCGTCCGGTAAAATGGTGGCGCCCCACTGGGTGGCCAGCGCGTAAATCAGCGTCGCCGCCAGCGGCAGCAGCAGGATCAACAGCAGCAGGCCGGTCACCGTGCGATGGTACAGGCGTTCAGCACGCGACATGAGCATTCTCCATCCGATTATGAGCGCGCATTGAGGTAGCTCCTGCGCAGCATCCATTGGTGGATCACCGTGATAAACGCCATCATCACCACCAGCAGCATCGCCAGCGCGCTGGCCAGGTTCGGATCGAGGGAGATGTCCCCCGCCACCAATGCCGAGATGCGGATCGGGATCACGTTGAAGTTGCCGGTGGTCAGCGCGTACACCGTAGCGTAGGCGCCCAGCGCGTTGGCCAGCAGGATGACGAAGGTGCCCATCAGCGCCGGCGCCAGCACCGGCAGGCCGATATGCCGCCAGTAGCGCCAGGGGCCGGCGCCGAGCAGCGCCGCCGACTCGCGCCAGTCGGCGCGCAGCGCGTCGAACGCCGGATACAGCAACAGCACCCCCAGCGGGATCTGGAAATAGGTATACAGCACGATCAGGCCGCTCTTCGAATAGAGATTGAAACTCTCCATCAAACCGTATTTGCGCAGCAACAGCGTCAGGCAACCGTTCAGCCCCAGCAGAATGACGAAGGCGAACGCCAGCGGCACCCCGGCGAAGTTGCTGGTCATGTTGGTGAACGACATCACGAAGTCATGAAATCGGGTCTGGCCGAGCTGGCGCAGCGAGTAACTGCCCACTAACGCAATCAGCAAGCCGTAGACGCTCGACCACAGCGAGATCTCCAGCGAGAACTGAAAGGCCTGCAGGTAGAACGGCGAGGTGAGGATATCGACATAGTTGCCCCATCCCCAGCCGCCGGTCTCGCTGAAAAAGCTGTGAACGGCGATCCACACCAGCGGGGCGATCTGAAACGCGCCGAACAGCACGATAAACGGCAGCAGGCACAGCGCGGCGATCCATTTGGTTTGGCCGTTCATCGCGCATCCTGCGCCAGCAGCGCCCGACAACGCGGCTTGTCATGCGGCACCTGCAGCAGATCGCAGATCGTGCCGCACAGCTCGGTTTGCTGCGGATCGGCATCGTCCTGGCTGAAGCCCGAGCCGAACACGAACAGCGGCACCTGGCGCTCTTCCGGCAACACGCCGCCGTGGCTGCGATCGTCGTTCATGCCGTGATCGGCGGTGACCAGCACCTGATAACCGGCCGCCAGCCACTCGGGCAGATAGCGCGACAGCGAGCCGTCGGCGCGCCGCGCCGCGTTGCGGTACTGCGGCGAAGAGAGGCCGAAGCGGTGCCCGGCGTCGTCGATGTTCATCGGGTGGATCAGCAGGAAATCCGGCTGATGCCGCAGGCGCAGGCTTTCGGCGTCGTCGAACAGATGGCTGTCGGGATAGCCGTCGTCGTAATAGAAATGCCCGTGCTGGATCGGCAGCTCGGGGGCGTCGGTATGGCGGTCGCGCGCGGCGTCGAACGGCGTGCGGTTATACAATTCGCTGAACCAATGATACGCGGCGGCGGCGGTGGTCAACCCGGCGGCGCGCGCGTAATGAAACACGCTTTGTTGATGAGAAAGGCGCGAGACGTGGTTGTGCACCACGCCGCTCTCCACCGGCGTGACGCCGGTGAGGATGCATTCATACAGCGGCCGGGAGAGCGAGGGCAGCTCGCTCTCCAACAGGTACAACCGTCCGCGTCCCGCCGCGCATTCGGCCTGCAGATAGCCCATGGCGTCGTGCGCCACCCGGTAGTTGAGGCCGTCCAGCAGCACGAGGATCGTTTTCATGGTGCGTTAACTCACTGCTGCATAAACATAATGACGTTTTCCTGCCACAGACGCGGCAGCGCTTTGGCGCTCTGTTCCCAGGCCGCCGGATCGGCGATCGGGTGCGCGTTCTTGTACTGCTCGGCCGGCAGCAGCTTGGCCTTGACGTCGTCCGGCAGCGTCAGATGCTCGGCGCGGATCGGGCGCGCATAGCCGCGCGCCAGGTTGATCTGGCCGGCGTCAGAGAAGATGTATTCGCGCGCCAGCTTGGCGGCGTTCGGGTGCTTGGCGTATTTGTTGATGATGGTGGTGTAGCCGGAGGTGATCGAGCCGTCCGACGGGATCAGCACTTCAAAACGGGTTTTGTCGATCTGATCGCGGTAGTTCAGGCCGTTGAAGTCCCACACCACGCCAACCTGCACTTCCCCTTTCTCCAGCGATGCGATCACCGGATTGCTCAGGCTCAGACGGCCGGCCTTGGCCAGCTTGCCGAAGAATTCCAGGCCCGGCTTGAGGTTTTTCTCGTTGCCGCCCATGGCGTAGGTGGCCGCCAGCACGCCGCTGGCCGCCTGCGACGCGGTGCCGACGTCGCCGATGGTGACCTGATAGCTGCCCTTCAGCAGATCGGCCCAGCTGTGCGGAATGTCTTTCACCTGCTGTTTATTGATGATGAAGGCGATAGTGCCGGTGTAAGCCAGCGCCCAGTGGCCGTCTTTGTCTTTCGCCCACTCCGGCACCTGATCCCAGGTAGAGGGTTTGTACGGCTGCGTCACGCCCTTCTGCACCGCCACCGGGCCGAAGGCCGCGCCGACGTCACCAATGTCCGCCGTGGCGTTGTTCTTTTCCGCATCGAATTTGGCGATCTCCTGCGCGGAGCTCATGTCGGTATCGACATGCTTCAGGCCATATTTGCTCAACAGATCTTGCCAGGTGCCTTTCCAGTTGGCCCAGCTGTCCGGCATGCCGACGCTGTTGACTTCGCCTTCTTTCTTCGCGGCCTGCTCCAGCGCCGCCAGATCGGTATCCGCGGCCCAGCTCATCTGGCTGGATAACACGATGGCACTGGTTAACACAGAAGCGCACAAACGTTTCATAACTGATGCTCCAGGTGGTAGTGTGGGGATGGTTGGACTAGTCCAGCAAGGACCAAACCAATCTAACGGACGAATGTGATAATTATATGTCAGCTTAAAAAAGCGACGGTTTTATCACCCATTGCAACGGCGAAAACGCGACGCTGGTCTACCTTAAGGGAGGCCAAACGCACTGAAACGGGACACCCGCTGTATGAGTGAAGCACCGACGACCGTAGCCACCATCTGCCAAACGCTGAACGCGCGCATCGCCGCAGGCGAATTCGCCGTGGGCGGCAAGCTGCCCTCCGAACGCGCCCTGAGCGAACAGTTCGCCACCACCCGCATTACCTTGCAGGAGGCGCTCGGCCAGTTGGAGGCGCAGGGGGTCATCTACCGCCAGGTGCGGCGCGGCTGGTTCATTTCGCCCCCGCGCCTGATCTATAACCCGCTGCAGCGCAGCCATTTTCACGCCATGGCGCAGCAACAGGGGCGCGCCGCCCATACCGAGGCGATCGACAGCGCGGTAGTCACGCTCGACGCGCCGCTGGCCGGCCGCCTGGCGCTGCCTCCCGGCGCGCAGGCCTATCGCATTCGCCGGCTGCGCTACATCGATGGGCGCGCGGTGCTGTACTGCGAGCACTACCTCAACCCGGCCTACTTCCCCGGCATACTGGACGAAGATCTGACCCAGTCGCTGACCGCGCTGTACGCCGCGCGCTACGGCATTCACTACGGCCGGGTGCGTTTCGACATGCTGCCCACCCTGCTGCCGCAGCAGGCCGCCGCCATGCTGAAGGTGACCTACGGCAGCCCGGCGCTGTTCATTACGCGGGTGAACCGCGATCAGCACGACCGGGTGATCGATTGCGACCTGGAGTATTGGCGTTACGATGCGCTGCACATCGACGTGGAAGCGCAGTAAATGACAAGGGCGCATCGCTGCGCCCTTAAAGAGGAAATCAGTCGGCGTCGTAGCCGAGGTTAGGCGCCAGCCAGCGTTCGACCTCGCTCACGCTCATCCCTTTACGCGCCGCGTAGTCTTCCACCTGATCGCGCTGGATCTGCGCCACCGCGAAGTATTTGCTTTCAGGATGGCTGAAGTACCAGCCGGACACCGCCGCGCCCGGCCACATGGCGAACGACTCCGTCAGCTCCATGCCGGTGTGGCGGTTGACGTCCAGCAGCTGCCAGATGGTCGCTTTCTCGGTGTGTTCCGGACAGGCGGGGTAGCCCGGCGCCGGCCGGATGCCCTGATAGTTTTCGCGGATCAGCTCTTCGTTGCTCAGGCTCTCGTCGGCGGCATAGCCCCAGTGCAGCTTGCGCACCTGCTCATGCAGGTATTCGGCGAAGGCCTCCGCCAGGCGATCCGCCAGCGCCTTAACCATGATTTTGTTGTAATCGTCGTGCTGCGCGTCGTACGCCGCCGCCAGCGCGTCCTCCTCCAGCCCGCCGGTCACCGCGAAGGCGCCGAAGTAGTCGGCCTTGCCGCTGCTTTTCGGCGCCACAAAGTCCGCCAGGCAGTAGTTCGGGAAGTCGGTTTTTTCCGTCTGCTGGCGCAGATGGCGGCTCACCGCCAGCACCTCGTCACGCCGTTCGTCGCGGTACACCTCCACGTCATCGCCGACGCGGTTGGCCGGGAACAGACCGTAAACGCCGCGCGGGTTGAGGCTGCGCTCGGCGGCCAGCCGATCCAGCATCTGATTGGCGTCGTGGAACAGGCGTTTGGCCTCTTCCCCCACCACCTCGTCTTCCAGGATGCGCGGGTATTTGCCCGCCAGCGACCAGGTCATGAAGAACGGCGTCCAGTCGATGTAGTGGCGCAGCGTCTCAATGCCGGCCGCCACCGGGAACACGCCGAGCTGCCGCGGCACCGGCGGCTGATAATCGGCCCAGTCCAGCGCCATGGCGTTGGCGCGCGCCTTCTGCAAATCGACCGGCGGCGTGCGCGGCTTTTTGCGCGCATGCTGAATGCGCACCGTTTCATACTCTTTGCGGGTGCGCGCCACAAACTCGTCGCGCTGGGTGGCGGACAGCAGCGCCGACACCACGCCCACGGTGCGCGAGGCGTTTTGCACGTAGGTGGTCGGGCCGCTGTAGTTCTGCTCGATTTTCACCGCGGTGTGCGCCTTGGAGGTGGTGGCGCCGCCGATCAGCAGCGGCAGCGTAAAGCCCTGTCGCTCCATCTCTTTGGCCACGTTGACCATCTCGTCCAGCGATGGCGTGATCAGCCCCGACAGGCCGATGATATCGACGTTCTCCTCGCGCGCGGTGCGCAGGATTTTCTCCGTCGGCACCATCACGCCCAGATCGACGATTTCATAGTTGTTGCACTGCAGTACCACGCCGACGATGTTCTTGCCGATGTCGTGCACGTCGCCCTTCACCGTCGCCAACAGGATTTTGCCCGCGGAGGTGCCCTGCTGCTTGCTGGCCTCGATGTACGGTTCCAGATAGGCCACCGCCTGCTTCATCACGCGGGCGGATTTCACCACCTGCGGCAGGAACATCTTGCCCTCGCCGAACAGATCGCCGACCACGTTCATCCCCGCCATCAGCGGCCCTTCGATCACTTCGATCGGGCGTTCGGCCTGCTGCCGCGCTTCTTCGGTGTCCAGCTCGATAAATTCGGTGATGCCCTTCACCAGCGAATACTCCAGCCGTTTCTCCACCGGCCAGCCGCGCCACTCCGCCTGCTGCACCGCCACGTCATTATCTTTGCTGCCACGGTATTTTTCGGCCAGCTCCAGCAGGCGTTCGGTGCCGTCCTCGCGACGGTTGAGGATCACGTCCTCCACCGCGTCGCGCAGCTCGGCGCTTAAATCGTCATAAATCGCCAATTGCCCGGCGTTGACGATGCCCATGTCCATGCCGTTGCGAATGGCGTGATACAGGAACACCGCATGGATCGCTTCACGCACCGGATCGTTGCCGCGGAACGAGAACGACACGTTGGACACGCCGCCGGAGATCATCGCGTGCGGCAGGTGGGTTTTGATGTCGGCGCAGGCTTCGATAAAGTCGACGGCGTAGTTGTTGTGCTCTTCGATACCGGTAGCGACGGCGAAAATGTTCGGGTCGAAAATGATGTCTTCCGGCGGGAAGCCGACGCGCTCGGTCAGAATGTTATAGGCGCGGCGGCAGATCTCGAACTTACGCTCGCGGGTGTCAGCCTGCCCCACTTCGTCGAACGCCATCACCACCACCGCGGCGCCATAGCGGCGCACCAGTTTGGCGTGATGGATAAAGGCCTCTTCGCCCTCCTTCATCGAGATCGAGTTGACGATGCCCTTGCCCTGGATACATTTCAGGCCTTTCTCGATAACGGACCACTTGGAGGAGTCGATCATGATCGGCACCCGGGCGATATCCGGCTCGCCGGCGATCAGGTTGAGGAAGCGCACCATCGCCGCTTCGGCGTCGAGCATCCCCTCGTCCATGTTGATGTCGATGATCTGCGCGCCGCTCTCGACCTGCTGGCGCGCCACGTCGAGCGCCTCATTGTATTTCTCTTCTTTGATCAGCCGTTTGAATCGCGCCGAACCGGTGACGTTGGTGCGCTCGCCGACGTTGACGAACAGGGTGTTGGCATCGATGGTCAGCGGCTCCAGGCCCGCCAGGCGGCAGGCGACCGGGATCTCCGGCAGCCGGCGCGGCGGCACGCCCTCGACCGCCTTGGCCATCGCGGCGATATGTTCCGGCGTGGTGCCGCAGCAGCCGCCGATGATATTGAGAAAGCCGGCCTGCGCCCACTCCCTGACCTGGCGCGCCATCTCGGCCGCATCCAGATCGTACTCGCCGAAGGCGTTCGGCAAACCGGCGTTCGGGTGCGCAGTGACGTAGGTCTCCGAGATGCGCGCCAGCTCGGCGACGTACTGACGCAGTTCGTCCGGGCCCAGAGCGCAGTTCAGGCCGAAGGTCAGCGGCTTGACGTGGCGCAGCGAATTGTAAAACGCCTCGGTGGTCTGGCCGGACAAAGTGCGGCCGGAAGCGTCGGTGATGGTGCCGGAAATCATGATCGGCAGTTCCACCCCCAGCGCTTCGAATTCGGTTTCCACCGCAAAGGCGGCGGCCTTGGCATTCAGGGTGTCGAAGATGGTTTCGATCATGATCAGATCGACGCCGCCCTCCACCAGCGCACGGGTCGATTCGCGGTAAGCCGTCACTAGCTCGTCGAACGAGATGTTGCGGAACGCCGGATCGTTGACGTTCGGCGAGATGGACGCGGTGCGGTTGGTCGGCCCCAACACCCCGGCGACGTAGCGCGGTTTTTCCGGCGTGCGCGCCGTCCATTCGTCGGCGCAGGTGCGCGCCAGGCAGGCGGCCTGATAGTTAATCTCGGCGGACAGCGACTCCATGTGGTAGTCGGCCATGGCGATGGAGGTGGCGTTGAAGGTATTGGTTTCAAGGATATCGGCGCCCGCCTCGAGATAGGCGTAATGAATGGCGGCGATCACTTCCGGCTTGGTCAGCACCAGCAGATCGTTATTGCCTTTCAGATCGCTGCGCCAGTCGGCGAAACGCTCACCGCGGAAATCGCGCTCATCCAGACGATAGCTCTGGATCATGGTGCCCATGCCGCCGTCCAACACCAAAATGCGCTGCGCTAACTGGCGGCGCAGTTGTTCTACTCGATTCGTCACTGTAACCCCTTCCATTGCCATCCAGCCCATTGCTCAACTGCCGCAAAAACCAACGAGTCATCCTAGCACAGCTTGTAAGGACAAAGGGCCAGACGACAATTGAGAGTTTTTCAGGTTGTGCGCCAACACCTCCGATGAGCTGACGGCGACTTGCAATTCATCGACAAAAAACGAAAATGAATTCCATCATACGGAAAAAGGAATCTTACCCATGGCCACCCCTGCTCCCGCCAAACGCGGCAAGAAGCCCCGCGCAGCAGCCCCGGCCGCCAGTGCGGCGACCGGCCAGGTACAATCGTTGACCCGTGGCCTGAAGCTGTTGGAGTACATTTCGGAAGCCCAGGGCAACGTGGCGCTGACCGATCTGGCCCAGCAGGCCGGCCTGCCGAACTCCACCACTCACCGCCTGCTCACCACCATGCAGCAGCAGGGATTCGTGCGCCAGGTCGGCGATCTCGGCCTGTGGACCATCGGCTCGCACGCCTTTGTGGTCGGCAGCAGCTTCCTGCAAAGCCGCAACCTGCTGGCGATGGTGCACCCGACGCTACGCCGCCTGATGGAAGAGTCCGGCGAAACCGTCAACCTGGCGGTGCTGGATACCAGCGAGTACCAGGCGATCATCATCGATCAGGTGCAGTGTACGGCGCTGATGCGCATGTCGGCGCCAATCGGCGGCAAACTGCCGATGCACGCCTCCGGCGCCGGCAAGGCGTTCCTCGCCACCCTGCCGGACGATCAGGTGACCAAACTGCTGCACAAGAAAGGCATGCACACCTACACGCCGCACACCCTGACGCCGCACAACCTGAAAGAGGGGCTGGCGCAGATCCGCAAACAGGGCTTCTCCTTTGACGACGAAGAGCACGCGCTCGGCCTGCGCTGCGTGGCGGCCTGCATCTTCGACGAGCACCGCGAAGCCTTCGCCGCCATCTCCATCTCCGGCCCGGTGTCGCGCATCACCGACGATCGCGTGATCGAGCTGGGGGCGCTGGTGATCCACGCGGCCAAAGAGATCAGCCTGGCCTACGGCGGCGTGCGCTGATCCCACCCCTCCGAGGGGCGCCCCTGCGCGCCCTCTCTCCTGATTCCTTGCTCTGTTGTCAGCATGTAACAGGCTATCGGCATCCTGTGTAGCGCACGGGAAAAAAGCTTGAAGCCGATCACAGTTAACGATCCTCACGGCGAAAGCCCATTGCAACCGCTCAAACTTCCTTCGACAATGTTACCGATAACATGTTACCGGTAACAAACAAGCTGAACGAAGGTAACGTCACCCGGTGTTTTGGAGCCAAGCCATGACCAACAATCAAAATCGCATTTACGTCGTTATGGGCGTTTCCGGCAGCGGCAAGTCCGCCGTCGCCGCCGCCGCGGCCCGCCAACTCTCCGCCGGCTTCCTCGACGGCGACTTCCTGCATCCGCGCAGCAACATCCTGAAGATGGCCGCCGGCGAAGCGTTGAACGACGACGATCGCGCCCCGTGGCTGGCCGCGCTCAACGACGCCGCCTTCGCCATGCAGCGCACCAACAACGTGTCGATCATCGTCTGCTCGGCGCTGAAAAAGCAGTATCGCGACCGCCTGCGCGCCGGCAACGGCAACCTGTCGTTCATCTATCTGCACGGCGAGTTCCCGGTGATCGAATCCCGCCTGGCGGCGCGTAACGGTCACTTCTTCAAACCGCAGATGCTGGTCACCCAGTTCGCCGCGCTGGAGCAGCCCGGCGCCGACGAGAACGACGTGATGGCGATCGACATCAACCAGCCGCTGGACGCAGTGATCGCCGATACCGTGCGCCATATCCAGAGCTTCCTGCCGCAGGGCGTGTGCGCGTGAGTACCGTAACGCTGGTCAGTACCGCAGTCGGCTCGGTTTTACTGCTGTTATTCCTGGTGATGAAGGCGCGCATGCACGCCTTCGTCGCGCTGATGCTGGTGTCCATCGCCGCCGGCATCTTCTCCGGCATGCCGCTGGACCATATTGCCGACACCATGCAAAAAGGCATGGGCGACACGCTGGGTTTCCTGGCGATCGTGGTGGCGCTCGGGGCGATGTTCGGCAAGATCCTGCATGAGGTCGGCGCGCTCGATCAAATTGCGGCGCAATTGCTGAAACGATTCGGACAAAGCAAGGCGCACTACGCGCTCGGCATCGCCGGCCTGATCTGCGCGCTGCCGCTATTCTTCGACGTGGCGGTGGTGCTGCTGATCGGCATCGTGTTCGCCGTGGCGCGCCGCACCGACGGCAATATCGTCAAGCTGGCCATTCCGCTGTTCGCCGGTGTGGCCGCCGCCGCCTCCTTCCTGCTGCCGGGGCCGGTGCCGATGCTGCTGGCTTCGCAGATGAAGGCCGACTTCGGCTGGATGATCGCCATCGGCCTGGTGGCGGCGGTGATCGGCATGCTGATCGCCGGCCCGCTGTACGGCAGCTTTATCAGCCGCTTCGTCAACTGGCCGATGCCGCCGGAAGAGAACGAGCCGACGTTGACCAAGGGCAATTTGCCGTCGTTCGGCTTCAGCCTGGCGCTGGTGCTGTGCCCGCTGGTGCTGGTCGGCATGAAGACCATCGGCGCGCGGCTGGTCACCCCCGGCTCGCAACTGCAGCAGTGGCTGGAGTTTATCGGCCACCCGTTCACCGCCATTCTGCTGGCCTGCCTGATCGTGATTTACGGCCTGGCGAAGCCGCGCGGCATGAGCAACGAACAGACGCTGGCCATCTGCTCCGCCGCGGTGCAACCGGCCGGGATCATCCTGCTAATGACCGGCGCCGGCGGGGTGTTCAAACAGATCCTGGTGGATTCCGGCGTAGGACCGGCGCTGGGTGACGCCATGATCGGCGCCGGCCTGCCGATCGCCGTGGCCGCCTTCGCGCTCTCCGCCATGGTGCGGGTGATTCAGGGCTCGGCCACCGTCGCCTGTCTGACCACCGTCGGCCTGGTGCTGCCGGTCACCAGCCAGCTCGGGCTGAACGGCGGGCAGCTGGCCGCGCTGGCTATCTGCATCGCCGGCGGCTCCATCGTGCTGAGCCACGTCAACGACGCCGGTTTTTGGCTGTTCGGCAAATTCACCGGCGCCAACGAACTGCAAACGCTGAAAACCTGGACGGTGATGGAAACGATTCTGGGCAGCGTCGGCGGCGCTATCGGCATGATTGCATTCACGATGTTTTAAATCCTAAATCGCCCCCGGCCTTGCACACCAGGGCTGCAAATCATCCCCGGGGGCACCGCCACAGGCGGCGACTATAACAACAGCAATGTGAGGAAGGCATGATTAACCCAACCTTGTCCCGTGTCACGCAGCGCATCATCCACCGTTCCCAGGCCAGCCGCGCCGCCTATCTGGCGCGCATCGAGGCGGCCCGTTCCCAAACCGTCCACCGCGCGCAGCTGGCCTGCGGCAACCTGGCCCACGGCTTCGCCGCCTGTCAGCCCAATGACAAGACGGCGCTGAAAAACATGGTGCGCAGCGATATCGCCATCATCACCGCCTACAACGACATGCTGTCGGCCCACCAGCCGTACGAACACTACCCGCAGCGGCTGAAGCAGGCGCTGAAGGCGGTGGGCGCCGTGGGCCAGGTGGCCGGCGGCGTGCCGGCGATGTGCGACGGCGTGACGCAGGGGCAGGACGGCATGGAGCTGTCGCTGATGAGCCGTGACGTGATCGCCATGTCGGCCGCCGTCGGCCTGTCGCACAATATGTTCGACGGCGCGCTGTTCCTCGGCATCTGCGACAAGATCGTGCCGGGGCTGGTGATGGCCGCCCTCTCCTTCGGCCACCTGCCCGCGCTGTTCGTGCCGGCCGGCCCGATGAGCAGCGGCCTGCCGAACAAGGAAAAGGTGCGCGTGCGCCAGCTGTACGCCGAGGGCAAGGCCGATCGTCTGGCGCTGCTGGAAGCCGAGGCCGCCTCCTATCACGGCATCGGCACCTGCACCTTCTACGGCACCGCCAACACCAACCAGATGGTGATGGAAGTGATGGGCCTGCACCTGCCGGGCGCCTCTTTCGTGCATCCGGATACGCCGCTGCGCGACGCGCTGAACGACGCCGCTGCGCGCCAGGTGACGCGACTGACCGACACCGCCGGCAACTACCTGCCGATCGGCCGCCTGGTGGACGAGAAAGTGGTGGTAAACGGCATCGTCTCGCTGCTGGCCACCGGCGGCTCCACCAACCTGACCATGCATCTGGTGGCGATGGCGCGGGCGGCGGGCATCATCATCACCTGGGACGATTTCTCGGAGCTGTCGGAGGCGGTGCCGCTGCTGTGTCGCATCTACCCGAACGGCCCGGCCGACATCAACCAGTTCCAGGCCGCCGGCGGCGTGCCGCTGGTGGTGCGTGAGCTGTTGCAACACGGGCTGCTGCACGAAGACGTGCACACCGTGGCCGGTTTCGGCCTGCACCGTTACACCCAGGAACCCTGGCTGGATAATGGCCAGCTGGTGTGGCGCGAAGGCGTAGCCGGCTCGCTCGACGCCAGCGTGATCGCCAGCGTCGCTCAGCCGTTCGAACATCACGGCGGCACCAAAGTGATGGCCGGCAATCTGGGCCGTGCGGTGATGAAAACCTCGGCGGTGCCCGCCGACAACCAGATCATCGAAGCGCCGGCGGTGGTGTTCGACAGCCAGCACGACATCGTGCCGGCGTTTGAAGCCGGCAAGCTGGATCGCGATTGCGTGGTGGTGGTGCGTTTCCAGGGGCCGCAGGCCAACGGCATGCCGGAGTTGCACAAGCTGATGCCGCCGCTGGGCGTGCTGATGGATCGCGGCTTCAAAGTGGCGCTGGTGACCGACGGCCGCCTGTCAGGCGCCTCCGGCAAGGTGCCTTCCGCCATCCACGTCACCCCGGAAGCCTATACCGGCGGCCTGCTGGCGAAAGTGCGCGACGGCGATCCGATCCGCGTCAACGGCCGCAGCGGCGAGCTGCAGGTGCTGGTCGACGCCGACGAACTGGCCCAGCGCACGCCGTGCCAACCCGATCTGAGCGCAGAACACATCGGCTGCGGCCGCGAGCTGTTCGGCGCGCTGCGCAGCCAGCTGTCCGGCGCCGAGCAGGGCGCCTGCTGCATCACATTTTAATCGATAGCCTGGCCGCATCGCCGCCTGGCAGAGGCCACAAAGGAGAACGTCATCATGAACAAGTGGAAAACAAGCGCCGAGCAGATCCTGACGGCGGGGCCGGTGGTGCCGGTGATCGTGATCAACAAGCTGGAACATGCGGTGCCGTTGGCGAAAGCGCTGGTCGCCGGCGGCGTGCGGGTGCTGGAAGTGACGCTGCGCACCGCCTGCGCCATGGACGCCATTCGCGCCATCGCCCAAGAAGTGCCGGAAGCGATCATCGGCGCCGGTACCGTGATCAATCCGCAGCAGCTGCGTGAAGTGACCGAGGCCGGCGCGCAGTTCGCCATCAGCCCGGGGCTGACCGACGAGCTGCTCAAGGCGGCTACCGCCGGGTCCATTCCGCTTATTCCGGGCATCAGCACCGTTTCCGAACTGATGCTGGGCATGGATTACGGCCTGCGCGAGTTTAAATTCTTCCCGGCGGAAGCCAACGGCGGCGTAAAAGCGCTGCAGGCGATCGGCGGCCCGCTCCCGCAGGTGCGCTTCTGCCCGACCGGCGGCATCTCGCCGGACAACTACCGCAGCTATCTGGCGCTGAAAAGCGTGCTGTGCATCGGCGGCTCCTGGCTGGTGCCGGCGGACGCGCTGGAAAGCGGCGACTACGCGCGCATCACCGAACTGGCGCGCGCCGCCGTCGCGAGCGCCCAGGCCTGATTTACATCGCAGCGGTGGCGGCCGGCAGCGCCGCCCCGCTGCGCTGGCTGAACCGCTGCTTCTTGCGGTAAGCGAACACGTCTTCCACGTGCCCCTCGCGGATGCGCTGCTGTAACCCGCGCCAATACTCCGCGGTAAACAGATCGCTGTGCAATTCTTCAAACACCTGCCGAATGCGCCGATCGCCGCACAGGAAGTGGCGGAACTCCTCCGGGAACACGTCGTTGGGCGCGATGCTGTACCACGGCTCGCTGGCCAGCTCGTCCTCCGGATAGCGCGGCGGCGGAATGTCGCGGAAGTTGACCTCGGTCATGTAGCAAATTTCGTCGTAGTCGTAGAACACCACCCGCCCGTGGCGCGTCACGCCAAAGTTCTTGAACAGCATGTCACCGGGGAAGATATTGGCGGCGGCCAGCTGCTTGATGGCATTGCCGTACTCTTCGATCGCATCGCGCATCTGCTGGTCGTTGGCCTGCTCCAGATACAGGTTCAGCGGCGTCATGCGCCGCTCCATATACAAGTGCTTAATCACGATGCGGTCGCCGAGATCCTCCAGCTTGCCCGGCACTTCGTGCTGCAGCTCCGCCAACAGCGCCGGGCTGAGGCGCGCCTTGTCGACGACGAAATTCTCGTACTCCTGGGTATCCGCCATGCGCCCGACGCGGTCATGCTCTTTCACCAGCTGATAGCAGGCCATCACCTGTGCCTGCGTCACCTCTTTTTGCGGGGCGAATTCGTCTTTGATCACTTTAAACACCCGATCGAAGGATGGCAGGGTGAACACCAGCATCACCATGCCCTTCACCCCCGGCGCGATAATGAACTGCTCCTGCGACTGCGCCATAAAGGTCAGGTATTCGCGATAGCATTCGGTTTTGCCGTGCTTCTGGCAGCCGATCGCCATGTACAGCTCGGCGGTGGTCTTGCCCGGCAGGATCTCGCGCAGCCACTCCACCATCGCCGCCGGCAGCGGCGCATAGACCATGAAATAAGATCGGGCGAAGCCGAAGACGATGCTGGCCTCGGCCTTACCGGTCAGGCAGGCGTCGATAAACAGCGCGCCCGACTCGCTGTGGTGGATAGGCAGCAAGAACGGATAAACGCCGTCGGCCAGACGCAGCTTGCCGACCAGCCAGGCGGCCTTGTTGCGATAGAACAGTTCGTTGGCGATCTGGAAGGTTGCCCCCGCCAACTGCTGTGCGCTGAAGGCGCATTGCAGCGCCTGAGTGATGTAGTGAATATCGCGCGTCAAATCCTCCCACGGCAGCCGCAGCGGCAGATCGCTCAGCACGCTGCGCAGCATCGCCGGCAGATCGCCATTGGGGGTGAAATCGCGCGCCAGCGGACGCGGGATGTCGCGAAAGCGCCGCTCCGGCTGCGAACTGAAGACGAACAGCTTGTCCGGCGTCAGATCGCGGTGCTTGAACAGCCGACAGTAGACCGAGTTAAAGAAGCTTTCGGCGATCTCGAAGCGCGGGTAGTCCGGCAGCAGGTCGATATAGACCGCTTTGACCCGGCTGGGGAAGTCAGCGTCGAAGTATTTCTGCCCGGTGATGCATTTGAGCTGCTCCACCACCAGGCCGACGTGATGGTCATACAGATGGATGCGCTTTTTCATCGCCCGCTGCACCGCCGGCCAGTCCGCCTGCTCGAAGCGCTGCTGCGCGCCGGCGGTCACTTCCAGAAAGCGGCCGTACTGCGCATCGAAGCCTTGCAGGATCGTCTGTGCGATCAACAACTCCAGTTTTGCCGCCATCCTTACCCCCGCCAGAAAAAGAAGCCTGCGCATGCAGGCTCCGGATGAAACGTCTTTAAGCTTGCCGCATCAGAACTGCTGTTCTTCCGTCGAACCCGTCAGCGCAGTGACCGAAGAGGCGCCGCCCTGAATGATGGTGGTGACCTTGTCGAAGTAGCCGGTGCCCACCTCTTGCTGGTGCGACGCGAAGGTGTAACCGCGATCCACCGCGGCGAACTCCGCCTGCTGCACCTTCTCGACGTAGTGTTTCATGCCCTCGCCCTGCGCATAGGCGTGCGCCAGGTCGAACATGTTGAACCACATGCTGTGAATGCCCGCCAGCGTAATGAACTGATACTTGTAGCCCATGTCCGACAGCGCCTGCTGGAAGCGGGCGATGGTCTGGTCGTCGAGGTTCTTTTTCCAGTTGAACGACGGCGAGCAGTTGTAGGCCAGCAGCTTGCCCGGGTATTTGGCGTGGATGGCGTCGGCGAAGCGCTGAGCGGCATCCAGATCCGGCGTAGAGGTTTCGCACCACACCATGTCCGCGTAAGGGGCATAAGCCAGGCCGCGGCTGATCGCCTGCTCGACGCCCGCATGGGTGCGGAAGAAGCCTTCCGCCGTGCGCTCGCCGGTGACGAAGGCGCTGTCATACGGATCGCAATCGGAGGTCAGCAGGTCGGCCGCATCGGCGTCGGTGCGGGCGATCACCAGCGTCGGCACGCCGAGCACGTCGGCCGCCAGGCGCGCGGCGACCAGCTTCTGAATCGCTTCCTGCGTCGGCACCAGCACTTTGCCGCCCATATGGCCGCATTTCTTCACCGCCGCCAGCTGATCTTCAAAGTGTACCCCGGCGGCGCCGGCGGTGATCATCGCTTTCATCAGCTCGAAGGCGTTCAGCACGCCGCCGAAGCCGGCTTCCGCATCGGCGACGATCGGCAGGAAGTAATCGGTATAGCCTTTGCTGCCCGGCTCAATCTGGTTCGCCCATTGGATCTGATCGGCGCGGCGGAAGGTATTGTTGATGCGCTCGACCACCTTCGGCACCGAGTCCACCGGATACAGCGACTGGTCAGGGTACATGGCCGCCGCGCTGTTGGCGTCCGCCGCCACCTGCCAACCGGACAGGTAGATAGCCTCGACGCCGGCCTTGGCCTGCTGCAGCGCCTGGCCGCCGGTCAGCGCGCCCAGGCAGTTCACGTAGCCTTTGCGCGCCTTGCCGTTCAGCAACGCCCACAGTTTGGCGGCACCGTTTTGCGCCAGAGTGCATTCCGGGTTGACCGAACCGCGCAGGTTGATCACGTCTTCGGCGCTGTAAGGGCGGGTGATGCCTTCCCAACGGGCCGATTTCCATTCCTGTTCCAGCTGCTGGATCTGTTGAGAGCGAGAGGTAGACATAATTTTTATCCTTTCAGTCGTGTAGGGTTGATTGGGAAAATTCAGGCCAGCAGCTCATAGCCGGGCAGCGTCAGGAAATCGATTAACTCATCTTGCGTGGTGATGCGCTCCATCAGGCGCGCCGCCTCTTCGTACCGGCCGGCGTTAAAGCGCGCTTCCCCCACTTCCTCACGCACCACCAACATCTCTTCTTGCAGCATCTGGCGGAACAGCGCCTTGGTGACCGGGCGCCCGTCGCTCAGGCTCTTCTCGTGGTGGATCCACTGCCAGATAGACGTACGGGAGATTTCCGCCGTGGCCGCATCTTCCATCAAACCGTAAATCGGCACGCAGCCGTTGCCGGAGATCCAGGCTTCGATGTACTGCACCGCCACGCGAATATTGGCGCGCATCCCCGCTTCGGTACGCTCGCCATCGCACGGTTCCAGCAGCTGTGCGGCGCTGATCGGCGCGTCTTGCTCACGCAGCACCTCCAGCTGGTTTTGGCGATCGCCCAATGCTTTGCCGAATACCTCCATCACCGTGTCCGCCAGCCCCGGGTGCGCCACCCAGGTGCCATCGTGGCCGTTGTTGGCCTCCAGCTCTTTGTCCGCCCGTACCTTGTTCAGCACCCAGGCGTTTTTCTCGGCGTCTTTGCTCGGGATAAACGCTGCCATGCCGCCCATCGCGAACGCGCCGCGCTTATGACAGGTTTTGATCAGCAGGCGCGAATAGGCGCTGAGGAAAGGTTTCTCCATGGTCACCGACTGACGATCCGGCAGCACGCGATCGCCGTGATTCTTCAGCGTTTTGATGTAGCTGAAGATGTAATCCCAGCGGCCGCAGTTCAGACCCACGATGTGATCGCGCAGGTGGTAGAGGATTTCGTCCATCTGGAACACCGCCGGCAGGGTTTCGATCAGCACGGTCGCTTTGATGGTGCCGCGCGGCAGATCGAAACGATCCTCGGTAAAGCTGAAGACATCGCTCCACCAGGCCGCCTCTTCCCAGGACTGGGTTTTCGGCAGGTAGAAATACGGGCCGCTGCCCTTGGCCAACAGTTGGCGATAGTTGTGGTAGAAGTACAGCGCGAAATCGAACAGGCCGCCGGGAATGGCTTCATCACGCCACAGCACGTGCTTCTCCGGCAGATGCAGGCCGCGCACGCGAGCGATCAATACCGCCGGGTTCGGCTTCAACTGGTAGATCTTGCCGGCTTCATTGGTGTAGGAAATGGTGCCGTTAACCGCATCGTGCAGGTTAATTTGGCCGTCGATGACTTTGTCCCAGCTTGGCGCCAGCGAGTCTTCGAAGTCCGCCATAAACACTTTTACGTTGGCATTAAGCGCATTGATCACCATCTTTCGCTCGACCGGCCCGGTGATCTCGACCCGGCGGTCACGCAGATCTTGCGGAATGCCGCGGATCTGCCAGTCACCTTCACGAATGGAAGTGGTTTCCGAAATAAACCCCGGCAGTTCGCCGCGATCGATATTTTGCTGCCAGCGGACACGCGCCGCCAGCAGCTCGTTGCGCCGCGGCGTGAATTTCCCCACCAGTTCCGCCAGGAATTCAACCGTTTCATCGGTCAACACCTGGCGCTCCGCTGCGGCGAAACCCTGCGTAAACCTTAACTCCGTGCCTGCTATCTGTTGCGTCATGACCTTGCTCCTTCCCATCGTTGCGCCCGCGCGACCGGCGCATTTTCATCAGAAATCACTGTGGATCAGGGCGGATGAAACGATCCTCAACTGGTCAGATCTCATCCCGATAGTTCTAAGAATACTCAACAAAAAATAAAAATCAAAAACCATTTCCATTTTATTATTAAATATTTTATTAACACTTTATTATCAATTGGTTAGATAAGATAACAATAATGACAGGTAAGGAAATCGCTTCCAGTAAATTGATGAAGACGCACTAACGCCTTGTTGAACAAAGAATTTACTGGAGAAGTGACGGATAAAAAGAGGATCTTGCAGAGGATCAACGGAGCGGCGGCCTCGATTCAGCCGCCGGCAGGCAGAAAAGATCAGTCGAGCGTCGGATTCATATGACGCAGATCGTACGGCGTGATCTGGTAGACGTAATAGTTGAGCCAATTGGAAAACAGCAGATGGCCATGGCTGCGCCAGGTGGCTTTCGGTGTCAGTGCGGGGTTGTCATCGGGGAAGTAGTTGAGCGGAACGGCGGGATCGAGGCCAGCTTCGTGGTCGCGACAATACTCCCCCGCCAGGGTCAGCGCATCATACTCCGGATGGCCGGTGACGAACGCCAAGCGCTTATCCCTGCTGGCGAACAGGTAGGCGCCCGCCTGTTCGGATTCGGCCAGAATATCCAGGTCGGTATATTGGCGAATCACCTCGGTCGGGAAATCGGCATAGCGTGAATGCGGCGCCAGGAAACTTTCGTCAAAGCCGCGCGTCAGCAACGCATGCTGCTGCAGCGTTTGGTGTGGGTAAACGCCGGAGAGCTTCACTTCGCGCGTCATCTTGGGAATGCCATACAGAATATTCAACGCCGCCTGTACCGCCCAGCACACGAACAGCGTGGAGGTAACGTGGTTCTTGGCCCAGTCGATCACCCGTTCGATCTGCGGCCAGTAGGCAACATCGCAGAAATCGACCAACCCCAGCGGCGCGCCGGTGACGATCAGACCATCGAAGTTCTCGTTCTGGATATCCTCGAAGTCGCAGTAGAAGTTATTCAGATGCTCGGCCGGCGTGTTCTTCGATTCGCGGCTGTCGATACGCAGCAGCTGGATATCAATCTGCAGCGGCGAGTTGGACAGCAGGCGCAAAAACTGATTTTCCGTTTCGATCTTCTTTGGCATCAGGTTGAGGATCAGCACTTTCAGTGGCCTGATTTCCTGTGTTTTTGCCCGCGAGGATGTCATCACGAAGACATTCTCACCGCGCAAGAAATTGACCGCAGGTAACTCATCAGGAACACGAATCGGCATTGCTTAACCCTCACACATCCATTTATACGTTTAGACTTCTAGATGCCCGAAGATAGCGTTTTTTTCCGTCGCTGTCGAGCATTCAGCGGAAAGGTGAAAATGTTTCATTGCGCGATCTGCGCCAAGATATGAGTAGAGGGAGTAAAGGGGCTGAAAAGCAAAAAGGCCATCCTTTCGGATGGCCTCTTGGCTTATTTGATGCTTGGCAGTGTCCTACTCTCGCATGGGGAGACCCCACACTACCATCGGCGCTACGGCGTTTCACTTCTGAGTTCGGCATGGGGTCAGGTGGGACCACCGCGCTATTGCCGCCAAGCAAATTCTTTTTTCTGCCGAACTTCTAAACCCACTTTAAATAAAGTGGTGCTGATACCCAGAGTCGAACTGGGGACCTCACCCTTACCAAGGGTGCGCTCTACCAACTGAGCCATATCAGCACGCTTAATTTGATGCCTGGCAGTGTCCTACTCTCGCATGGGGAGACCCCACACTACCATCGGCGCTACGGCGTTTCACTTCTGAGTTCGGCATGGGGTCAGGTGGGACCACCGCGCTATTGCCGC
>NZ_JBJNLB010000016.1:0-90834 GCF_052169275.1 Serratia sp. CY27727
TTCCTTCTTACTTGTGGTGAGTAAGCTGGAATATTCCGGCATGGGTTTCCTTCAGGCTAGAGCCTCACAGGTTCAATCACCACCTCCTTAGGAGGTGGTTTAAGGCTTACAATAAAAAAGGGCGCCTGAGCGCCCTTTATCGTTTTGCTGCCGCTACTTACTTGGCGGCGCCTTCCATGCCCACCAGCCCCACTTTCAGGTAGCCGGCTTTACGCAGGGTGTCCATCACGCTCATCAGCGTTTCATAGTCCACGCTCTTGTCCGCCTGGAAGAAGATGGTGGTTTCTTTGTTGGCCTGAGTGCGTTGATCCAGCACCGAAGTCAGCTGATCGGCATTCACCGGCTGATCGCCAACGTAGAGCTGCTTGTCGGCCTTCACCGACAGGAACACCGGTTTCTCCGGCCGCGGCTGCGGTTTGGCGGAAGAAGCCGGCAGATCGACGCGGATATCTACCGTTGCCAGCGGCGCGGCCACCATAAAGATGATCAACAGCACCAACATGACGTCGATAAACGGCGTCACGTTGATTTCATGCAGTTCGCCGCTGTCGTCCAGATCTTCATTTAAGCGCATCGCCATGACTCACCCCGCCCGCAGTTGGTGTGCGTGCTGTGAGCGCTTGGCTTCCGCCGTCGCGGCCAGATCCAGATCGCGGCCCTGCAGCAGCAAGACCTGCGCCGCCACGTCGCCCACCTGGGCGCGATGGCCGCTGATGACACGGGCAAAGATGTTGTAGATAACGACGGCAGGGATCGCCGCGACCAGGCCCAGCGCGGTCGCCAGCAGCGCTTCCGCGATGCCCGGCGCCACGACCGCCAGGTTGGTGGTCTGCGAATGGGCGATGCCGATGAAGCTGTTCATGATGCCCCACACGGTGCCGAACAGGCCGACGAACGGCGAGATGGCGCCGATGGTGGCCAGGAAACCGTTGCCGCGGCCCATGTTGCGGCTGTAGGCCGCCACGCGGCGCTCAAGGCGGAAGCCGGTACGCTCTTTGATGCCGTTGTTGTCGCTGGACTCTGCGGACAGCTCCAGCTCATTTTGCGCGTCGTTCAGCAAGACAGCGCTGACGCTCTGCGAGCCGAAGTTTTGCGCCAGCTCGGAAGCTTCATCCAGCGAGCGCGCGTCGGCCAGCGCCAGCTGTTCGCGGCGCAGGCGGCGTTTGGCGCGCAGCAATTCACTGCCTTTGGAGAACAGAATGGTCCAGGTCACGATCGAGGCCAGCACCAGGCCGATCATTACCGCTTTCACCACCGCGTCGGCGTGCTGATACATGCCCCAAACGGACAGATCCATGCCGCGGGTTTCCGGTGGCTGGATCGTTGGCGCCGGGTTCACCGGCGTGATGCTTTCCGGCGCGGCGGCTGCAGGTGCAGGCGCGGCGGTCGGCGCAACGCTTTCGGTAACGGCCGGATTGGCCGCCGGCGCCGCCTGCGCGCTGCCGGCCAGCCCCACGACCAACACCATTGAAGCCATCAGGCTGCGGCCAAAGGCCTTGCCCCACTGCGCCCGGCCTTGGCCGAACGATCCTTGATTTAAATTCTTGCCAGCCGTTTTCACGCTGTGCCTCCACCCATTACCGATCAAAATTAAGGAATAATTCAGCGTGCGATCATATCAAACCAACCGGGGATTGATAGTAGTTCTCATTATTATTTACCAAATAAACGAGAAAATTTTAGCCAACCCCGCGGCAAAGCGCCAATCCACGTCCGTTCACCGCCAAACGCCCCTTTTATGGGATTATTTCGTTACTTTTCCCCCACAACGGCGCAACAAGGCCACGCTGCCGAACGGCATCTCGACCGATGAATGGGCTTCTCTCTCGCCGCTCGGCAGAAGGATGAGGCGAGAAATGCGCAGTCGGCAGCCAATTATAGCCGTTTCTGTATCTGGAAGTTAAAACGTCTGGATGGCTATATTAACTCATGATAACGTAAGGGCTATCGCAAACGGGCACGTGCAGAGCAACCAGAGGTGAGCCAGGTACCATGACGTCAAAACATATCGAAACCACGCTGATCGGCGCCGGCCGTGGCAAGCGCTACACCCAGGGCTCCGTCAATCCCGTCACGCAACGCGCCTCTTCTTTGGTCTTCGACTCCGTCGCCGCCAAAAAACACGCCACCGCGCAGCGCGCCCACGGCGAGCTGTTTTACGGCCGACGCGGCACCCTGACCCACTTCGCGCTGCAGGATGCGATGGTGGAGCTGGAGGGCGGCGCCGGCTGCGTGCTGTATCCCTGCGGCGCGGCGGCGGTAGCCAATGCGATCCTGTCGTTCGTCGGCGCCGGCGATCACCTGCTGGTCACCGGCTCGGCGTACGAACCGACCCAGGATTTCTGCACCCATATCCTCGGCCGCATGAACGTCAGCACCACCTATTTCGATCCATTAATTGGCGCCGATATCGCCACGCTGATCCAGCCCAATACCCGCGTGGTGTTCCTGGAATCCCCCGGCTCCATCACCCTGGAAGTGCAGGATATCCCGGCGATGGTGCAGGCCATCCGCGCCGTGGCGCCGGAGGTGGTGATCATGATCGACAACACCTGGGCGGCGGGCGTGCTGTTCAAGGCGCTGGATTTCGACATCGACATTTCGATTCAGGCCGGCACCAAATATCTGATCGGCCATTCCGATTACATGCTCGGCACCGCCGTCGCCAACGCGCGCTGTTGGGATCGGCTGCGCGAGTACTCCTACCTGATGGGGCAGATGGTGGATGCCGACACCGCCTACATGGCGAGCCGCGGCCTGCGCACCCTGAGCGTGCGCCTGAAGCAGCACGAGCGCAGCAGCATCGAAGTCGCCAACTGGCTGGCGGCACGGCCGGAGGTGGCGACGGTCAATCACCCGGCCCTGCCCAGCTGCAAGGGCCACGAGTTCTACCGCCGCGACTTCAGCGGCTGCAACGGGCTGTTCTCCTTCGTGCTGAAAGAGCGGCTGGATGATGCGCAGCTGGCCGCCTACCTGGACAACTTCAGCCATTTCAGCATGGCCTACTCCTGGGGCGGCTTCGAGTCGCTGATCCTGGCCAACCAGCCGGAAGAGCTGGAAGCGATCCGTCCGGCGGGCGGCGTCGATTTCTCCGGCACGCTGGTGCGCCTGCACATCGGCCTGGAGAACGTCGAAGACCTGATCGCCGATCTGGCGGCCGGCTTCGATCGCCTCAGCGGCGTGCGCCAAGACGGATTCCGGTAATTTTCTTCGCCTTGTTTAATGTCGGCTTAAGCTATTAGCGGTACACTAATCGGGTAACTGTCAGATACGGTAACCGCCGCATCCTGGAGAACGTGACCCCGGGCGCAACCGGCATGCAACAGGACATAAAATGGATGTATTACGAGAGATTATTCATGCGCTTTGGCAGCAGGACTTTATCGCCCTCGCCGATCCAAGCGTAATTTGGGTGGTTTACGCCGTACTTTTCACCACCCTGTTTTTGGAAAACGGACTGCTGCCCGCCTCCTTCCTCCCCGGCGACAGCCTGCTGCTGCTGTCGGGCGCGCTGATCGCCAAAGGCGTGATGGGCTTTGCCCCCACCCTGCTGATTCTGACCGCCGCCGCCGGCCTCGGCTGCTGGCTGAGCTATATCCAGGGCCGCTGGCTGGGCCACACCGGCCTGGTGAAGAGCTGGCTGCTGCAGCTGCCGGCGCAGTACCACCAGCGCGCGCACAACCTGTTCAATCGCCATGGGCTGACGGCGCTGCTGATCGGCCGCTTCCTCGGCTTCGTGCGCACGCTGCTGCCGACCATGGCCGGCATTTCCGGGCTCAACAGCTCGCGCTTCCAGGTGTTCAACTGGCTGAGCGCGGCGATCTGGGTCTGTGCGCTGGTGGGCCTCGGCTACGCTTTCAGTCAAATCCCTCTGGTAAAACGCTACGAAAGCCAGGTGATGACCGGCCTGATGCTGCTGCCGCTGCTGCTGCTGTTCGTCGGCCTGCTGGGCGCCATGCTGGTGATCTGGCGCAAAAAGCGCGCTTCCTCTTCCTAAATCCGGCGCGCTACAGCGCCTTCTCGACCAGCGCCCGGCAAGATCGTCCTGCCCCCGTAAACGCGGCTCAGCCCTCCAGCAGCAGCGGGTTGGCCTCGCGCAGCCGGGCGACTTCATCGCTCGGCGTCATGCCGAACAGCCGCTTGAATTCACGGCTGAACTGCGACGCGCTCTCGTAGCCGACGCGGATCGCCGCGGTGCTGGCCTTCAGGCCGTCATGCACCATCAGCAGGCGCGCCTTATGCAGCCGGTACGACTTCACGTATTGCAGCGGCGAGGTGTTGGTCACCGCCTTGAAATTGTGGTGGAACGCCGAGACGCTCATGTTGACCTCGCCGGCCAACTGCTCGACGTTGAGGTTGTCGGCATACTGATGTTCGATGCGCCGCAGCGCCTTGGCGATCTGGCTGAAGTGGGTATGGCGATTGACCAACTCCTGCAGCGACGCGCCGCAGGTACCGCGCAGCACGTAGTAAAGGATCTCGCGCACGATCTGCGGCCCCAGCACCCGGGCGTCGAGCGGCTTGGCCATCACGTCCAGCAGGCGTTCGGTGGCGCACAGCAGCGCTTCCGTCAGCTCGGCCAGGTTCACCCCGTTGCTCTCCGCCCGCGGTTGCATCAGGTAGTCGTCGTCGCCGATGTCGATCAGCAAATCCTGCAGCATTTGGGTATCGATATTGACCGCCAATCCAACCAGCGGCAGTTCCGGGCTGGCGAAGGTTTCGCATTCGAACGGCAGCGGCACCGTCATCAGCAGGTAGTTGCGCGGATCGTACTGGAACACCTTACTGCCGCAATAGCCGACCTTGTGCCCCTGAAAGATGATGACGATCCCCGGTTCGTACATCACCGGTTGGCGCGGGCAATGGCGATCGACATACAGGATCTTCACCCGCGGCACCGGCGACGGCGTGTAGCCGTTGCCGGTGGCGATAGCCATCGCCTGGCGCGCCATGCGGCTGCGCTGCGCATCGATTTCAATCACGGAAACACCCTCTTACAGTCAGAACGATTCGGCATAAATCATAATTTAAAATTCGCCATTCCTACAGAGGATTGTAGAAATAGGCAAGAACCAAACAGGAATGTGCATTGTGCGCTGCCGGCAGGTTGCTGACAATACGGGCCAGAAACCTTTGCGCCATTTTGGCGCCCGCCTGACAGAAAGAGAGAAATCAACCATGCAAAACTTCATTCTGCATACCCCAACCAAAATCCTGTTCGGCAAGGACCAAATTGCCGAAGTGGCCGGCCAGATCCCGGCGGACGCACGCATCCTGATCACCTACGGTGGCGGCAGCGTGAAGAAAAACGGCGTGCTGGATCAGGTGTATAGCGCGCTGGCCGGCCGCGACGTGCGGGAGTTCTCCGGCATCGAGCCGAACCCAACCTACGAAACGCTGATGAAAGCGGTCGAGGTGGTGAAGGCAGAAAACATCGATTTCCTGCTGGCGGTCGGCGGCGGTTCGGTGGTTGACGGCACCAAGTTCATCGCCGCCGCCGCCCGTTACACCGCCGACGGTGATGCCTGGCATATCCTGCAGACCGTCGGCAGCCACATCGCCGACGCGGTGCCGATGGGCTGTGTGCTGACGCTGCCGGCCACCGGTTCCGAATCCAACAGCGGCGCGGTGATCACCCGTAAAAGCAGCGGCGACAAGCAGCACTTCTTCTCGCCGCTGGTGCAGCCGCGCTTCGCCGTGCTGGATCCGGTGGTGACCTATTCGCTGCCGCCGCGCCAGATCGCCAATGGCGTGGTCGACGCCTTCGTGCACACCCTGGAGCAGTATCTGACCTACCCGGTCGACGCCAAGGTGCAGGATCGCTTCGCCGAAGGCCTGCTGCTGACCCTGCTGGAAGACGGCCCGCGCGCGCTGGCCGAACCGGAAAACTATGCGGTGCGCGCCAACGTGATGTGGAGCGCCACCATGGCGCTGAACGGCCTGATCGGCGCCGGGGTGCCGCAGGACTGGGCAACCCACATGCTGGGCCACGAGCTGACCGCCATGCACGATCTCGACCACGCGCAAACGCTGGCCATCGTGCTGCCGGCGCTGCTGCACGAGAAGAAAGCGCAGAAGCGCGCAAAACTGCTGCAGTACGCTGACCGCGTTTGGGGCCTGCGCGAAGGCAGCGAAGACAGCCGCATCGACGGCGCCATCGCCGCCACTCGCGCCTTCTTCGAGCTGATGGGCGTACCGACCCGCATGGCGGATTATCAGCTCGACGGCAGCAGCATTCCGGCGCTGCTCGACAAGCTGCATCAGCACGGCATGACCGCCCTGGGAGAGCATCAGGACATTACCCTGGACGTCAGCCGCCGCATTTATGAAGCGGCGCGTTAATCGCAAAACGGCGATTTTTTGCTAGGCTTTAGTCTCCGCCAGCCATTTTTCGCCGCATCCGGCGCCCGGCCGATCACCGGGCGCCGTCAGGGGCCTCAGCGCGCCGCCGATCGTTTCGCACCACCCGTCTTACCGCTCATTCGCAGGGAGAGCGGCGAGAAAATCGCCCTCCCGCCACCGCTGAAATTAGGCTGGCAAACCCGGCAACCGCCCACTTTGCCAACTAGAATTTATCTATAGCCGTTTCGGTGCCGCAGGCGCCGCAATCCGTACACAAGGAGATGCGCATGACAACGCAACAACCCATCATCAAACTCCACGATGGTAATCTGATGCCGCAGTTGGGTCTCGGCGTTTGGCAGGCGAGTATTGAAGAGACCACCCGCGCGGTGAGCAAAGCGCTGGAGATCGGTTACCGCTCCATCGACACCGCCGCGATCTACAAAAACGAGGAAGGCGTCGGCGCCGCGCTGCAGTCCAGCGCGCTGCCGCGCAGCGACCTGTTCATCACCACCAAGCTGTGGAACGACGATCAGGGCGATCCGCTGGCGGCGCTGGAAACCAGTTTGGAAAAACTCAAGCTGGACTATGTGGATCTGTACCTGATCCACTGGCCGCGCCCGCAGCAGGATCAATACGTCTCCGCCTGGCGCGAACTGATCAAACTGCGCGATCAAGGCCTGGTGAAAAGCATCGGCGTATGCAACTTCCATACGCCGCACCTGCAGCGCCTGCTGGATGAAACCAACGTGGCGCCGGTCGTCAACCAGATAGAGCTGCATCCGCTGCTGCAACAGCGCCAGCTGCGCGCCTGGAACGCCACGCACCACATCGCCACCGAATCCTGGAGCCCGCTGGCGCAGGGCGGTGAAGGGGTGTTCGACCAGCCGCTGATCAAGGCGCTGGCCGAAAAATACGAGAAAACCCCGGCGCAGATCGTGGTGCGCTGGCACCTGGACAGCGGCCTTATCGTGATCCCGAAATCGGTCACGCCGTCGCGCATCCGCGAAAACTTCGAGGTGTTTGATTTCAAACTCGATAAGGACGAACTGGGCGAGATCGCCAAGCTGGACATCGGCAACCGCCTCGGGCCGGACCCGGATACCCTGTAAGTCCTCCCCAAGCCCTCTCCCGTCGGAGGGGGCTTTTCCTTTCCGCACATTGCTCCCTTGCGCCGCCTGACGTTATGATGACGACGCCGGAGGCTCCGCCCGCCGGTTAATACCGTTAAAAAACAGACAAGCACGGAGCACCATGAAATTCTCTTTCTCACACGGGTCACGGCTGGGCATGCTTTGCATCATGCTGGTGCTGGCGGGTTGCGCCGGCAAGAAACAGCGCGTCAGCTACGATCGCCACGCCTTCGACAGCGCCATTAAAGACGCCGCCAGCGAATACGGCGTAGACGCCAAGCTGATCACCGCCATGATCCAGGTGGAGTCCGGTTTCAACCCCGCCGCAGTGAGCAGATCCAATGCGATCGGCCTGATGCAGCTGAAAGCCGATACCGCCGGCTGCGACGCCTATCGTTACAAAGGCAAACGAGGTTGCCCGGACGATGACGATCTGCTGGATCCCGACACCAATATCGATCTCGGCGCCGCCTATCTGGCCACCTTGCAAAAACAACAGCTTAAAGGGATCGCCAATCCAGTTACGCTGCGCTACGCCACCATCATCGCCTACGTCAACGGCACCGGCGCGCTGCTGCGCACCTTCTCCAGCAACCGCCAGCAGGCCATCGCGATGATCAACAACCTGTCGCCGGAAGCCTTTAACTGGCACGTGCGCAAATACCATCCCGCTCCGCAGGCGCCGCGCCATTTGATGAAAGTGGAAGCCGCCTACGATCGGCTGTGATGAGTAAAAGTAAAAAGGAGAACCCGAGGGTTCTCCTTTTTGTTTGCGCCCGCGGCGTGGCCGTTACGGCTTGGCTTTGCGAATCGGTTTGCGTGGCGGCCGGTTGGACGGCGTGCGCTGCCGATTGATATCGGTATGTTTGGTCAGCGCCGGCCGGGTATGGCGCTGCAGGCGTTTCGCTTCGCGCTGCTCGTCGATGCTCGGCGCCGGCACCAGACACTCGCGGCGGCTGCCGATCAGGTGCTTCAGCCCCATCTCTTCCAGCGCGGCGCGGATCAGCGCCCAGTTGGCCGGATCGTGGTAACGCAGCAGCGCCTTGTGCAGGCGGCGCTGGCGATCGCCGCGCGGCACCACCACGTCTTCGCTCTTGTACCCCACCTTGCTCAGCGGGTTTTTGCCGCTGTAATACATGGTGGTGGAGTTGGCCATCGGCGAAGGATAGAAGTTCTGCACCTGATCGAGGCGGAAACGGTTCTTCTTCAGCCACAGCGCCAGGTTCACCATGTCTTCGTCGCGGGTGCCCGGATGCGACGAGATGAAGTACGGGATCAGGTACTGCTCTTTGCCCGCCTGCTTCGAATAGTGATCAAACAGCTGCTTGAAGCGATCGTAGCTGCCCATGCCCGGCTTCATCATCTTCGACAGCGGCCCTTCTTCGGTGTGCTCCGGCGCGATCTTCAGGTAGCCGCCGACGTGGTGGGTCGCCAGCTCCTTGATATAACGCGGATCTTCCACCGCCAGATCGTAACGTACCCCGGAGGCGATCAGGATCTTCTTGATGCCCTCCAGCGAACGCGCGCGGCGATACAGCTTGATGGTCGGCTCGTGGTTGGTGTCCATGTAGGTGCAGATCTCCGGATACACGCACGAGGCGCGGCGGCAGGTCTGCTCGGCGCGCGGGTTGGTGCAGCGCAGCATATACATGTTGGCGGTCGGGCCGCCGAGATCGGAGATCACGCCGGTAAAGCCCGGCACCTTGTCGCGGATCTCTTCGATTTCGCGAACGATCGAATCTTCCGAACGGCTCTGGATGATGCGCCCTTCATGCTCGGTGATCGAACAGAACGAGCAGCCGCCGTAGCAGCCGCGCATGATATTCACCGAGAAACGGATCATGTCATAGGCCGGAATGCGATCCTGGCCGTAGGACGGGTGCGGCACGCGCTGATAAGGCAGCGCGAAGACGCTGTCCATCTCCGGCGTGGTCAGCGGGATCGCCGGCGGGTTGATCCACACGTAGCGGTCGCCGTGTTTCTGCATCAGCGCACGGGCGCAGCCCGGGTTGGTTTCATGGTGCAGAATGCGCGAGGTGTGCGCATACAGCACCTTGTCGCCCTTCACTTTCTCGAAGGACGGCAGCAGCACATAGGTCTTCTCCCACGGCTTCGGCTTGGCGGCGCGCACGGTGACAGGCTTGGCTTCCGGCTCTTTCGGCTTGGCGCCGTCGGCGCACGGCAGATCGTCGCCGTACGGGTTCGGGATAGGTTCGATGCGGCCCGGCTTGTCGAGGCGGGTGGAATCCACGCCGCTCCAGCCCGGCAGCGCTTCTTTGCGCATTACGGCGGTATTGCGAATATCGTGGATGTCGCCAATCTTCTCACCGGCGGCCAGGCGATGCGCCACTTCCACCAGCGGGCGTTCACCGTTGCCGTAGATCAGCATGTCGGCCTTGGAATCCACCAGCACCGAGCGGCGCACGGTATCCGACCAGTAATCGTAGTGGGCGATGCGGCGCAGGCTGGCTTCGATGCCGCCCAGCACGATCGGCACGTCTTTGTAGGCTTCTTTACAGCGCTGGCTGTAGACCAGGGTGGCGCGATCCGGGCGCTTGCCGCCGACGTTGCCGGCGGTGTAGGCATCGTCGTGGCGCAGTTTGCGATCGGCGGTATAGCGGTTGATCATCGAGTCCATGTTGCCGGCGGTGATGCCGAAGAACAGGTTCGGTTTCCCCAACCGCATGAAGTCTTCTTTGTTGCTCCAGTCCGGCTGCGCGATGATGCCGACGCGGAAGCCCTGCGCTTCCAGCATGCGGCCGATGATCGCCATGCCGAAGCTCGGGTGATCGACATAGGCGTCGCCGCTGATGATGATCACATCGCAGCTGTCCCAGCCCAGTTGATCCATCTCTGCTCGCGACATCGGTAAAAACGGCGCGGTGCCAAAACATTCCGCCCAATAAGGCTTATAGGAAAACAGTTCACGATCGGGTTGGATCAGGCTGGTGGTGCTCATTCTGCTGCTCTTTTTACAGGTTAATTAATCGCCGGGCGGCGATTATACGCACTAGCTGCAAAAAGAGCATGGTTATTTCGCTAACCGTTCACTTCGAATTCATAAACGTCGCTGCGGCACAAGATATCGCTGAACTCCAGCGCCTCACCCTGGGCATTGCGGCTGGTCTGGGTGATGTGCAACAACGGCGCGCCGCACGGCACGTTGAGCAGCTCGGCAACCTCGTCGCTGCAGGATACCGCCTTCAGCAGAAAGTGTTTATCTTCGGGCACGATGCCGCGCGATTGCCATAACGCATACAGCGAATGTTCCAGCTGCCCCGGTTCGGGCAGGAAGCGCGGCGGAATATAGGTGGTTTCCAGCGAGACCGGGCTGCCGTTCAGCAAGCGCAAACGCCGCAGTTTGACCACCTCATCCCCTTCCGTCAGCCCCAGCGCCGCCGCGGCCTTGGCCGGCGCGCCGACCCGGGCGCGCAGCAGCCATCGATTGCTGACGCTGCTGCCGTGACGCAGCGCCTGAGCGGTGAAACCGCTGTCCTTATCGAGGGAATAGCCAATGTGCATCGCCACGCGGGTGCCAACGCCCTGCTGTCGCAAAATCAGCCCCTTCTCCTCCAGCAGTTTCATCGCCTTGCTGACGGTGACGCGCGACAGCGCCAGGCCTTCAGCCATCTGCCGTTCGGGCGGCAAAAACGCCTCCGCCGCCAGCACCTGCTGCCTGATTGCGGTTTCTATCGCCATCGCCAGCTGAATATAACGCGGCGCTACCGCCCCCTGCGCCAGATGGCCACGCAGCCAGGCCATAAAATCCGTCATTCGCCCGCCCTCTTACCTATGCCATTTGTCTGGATTTCGTTTTTTATCCTATCGCCGATCCGGCGATAAGCCCCTCACCTTAACTAAAATATCGCTAATGTTTTCAGAGTGGCATCACAATTTTTGCCTAATGGACTTTCATTGGATCTAGATCGCGCGTAATCTGTGCTTATTGATGTTGATACATCAATCGCACCAACACCAGGGACCCACTTTAAAAACAATAAAAAACCCGCTGCCAGCCCTAAAGGATACCCTTGATGGCCGGTAGCGGGGATATACTGTCAGCACAAACGGCCGAGAATAAGCAACGTAGCTAATGGATAGCTTGCTCACTGCTCATAGCCACATCACAGGATCCCCTCGCGGTGGGCGCAACGGATCGATGTCGGCAAATAGAAACGTTCCCGCTTCGCCAAACCCCGCTGCAGACCCACTCTTTGACTACACTCATTGGCGCCGTGCGGCCGACGTGCCTCACCCGATAAGGCGGATACCGCCCTCACTTTGACAGACCCGGCGGTCTCAGCCGCTACACACTGCGCGGAATCGGCGTCTTCACCGACAACGGAATAGCCGGCGTCAACCGCGCCAACGGAATCGATTTTCAGTCAACTGCGGCGGCCCTCGCGGCCCTGCGCTACAGGGATCATTTGCTATGACCGATATCAATCGCAATGAAGCATGGAAGGTAGAAAGCACCGGTATCGATCGGGTGCCGGACGCGGAACAGACCGGCAAGCCCATCGAGCTGTTTTGGATCTGGTCGGCGGCCAATATCGGCATTCTCGGCGTGGTGTACGGCGCCATTATCGTCGGCTTCGGCTTATCCTTCCTGCAATCGGTACTCGCCGCGCTGGTCGGCGTCGCCAGCTTCGTGCTGGTCGGCCTCACCAGCTTCGCCGGCAAGCGCGGGCGCACCTCTACGCTGACGCTCTCGCGGGTGATTTTCGGCCTGAAGGGCAACGTGGCGCCCACCCTGTTCAGTTGGATCAACCTGATGGGCTGGGAAGCGGTCAACGTGATCACCGGCACCCTGACGCTGGCGGCGCTGTTCGAGGCCTTCGGGTTGGGTAGCAGCCACCTGCTGACCGCGCTCAGCCTGCTGCTGTTCGGCGGGCTCACTGTCGTCGTCAGCCTGCTGGGGCAAAATACCGTGGTCTGGATGCAAAGCTGGTTCAGCCGCATCTTCGGCACCATGACGCTGATCGTGGTGCTCTATATCCTGTTCAACACCGAGTGGAGCCAGGTGCTGGCGCTGCCTTCCGGCAGCTGGTTGACCGGCTTCCTGCCGGCGGTATCGGTGATTGCCGCCGGCACCGGCATCAGTTGGGCGATCGCCGGCGCCGATTACAGCCGCTATCAAAGCCCGAGCTCGTCGAGCAAAAGCATTTTCGCCGCGGTGATGGGCGGCGCCTGTTTGCCGCTGATGCTGCTGATGCTGGCCGGCATCCTGCTTTCCGTGCAGCTGCCCGATCTGGCCAGCGCCGCCAACCCCATCGCGCTGATAGGCTCGGTGCTGCCCGCCTGGATGGCCATTCCTTATCTGCTGGCCGCCACCGCCGGCATCGTCACCATCGCGGTGCTCAGCCTGTATTCCGCCAGCCTTAACCTGCTGACCATCGGCGTGCAGGTCAAGCAGTGGCTGGCGGTATCGATCGACGCGGTGGTGGTGTTGGGCATCGCCCTGTATGTGCTGTTCATCTCCGGCGATTTCATGGGGCCGTTCATCTCCTTCCTGGTGTTCTGCGGCGTCTTCCTGGCGGCCTGGGAGGCGATTTTCCTGCTCGATTACCTGTGCCTGCGCCGCCGCCACGGGTATGATGGCAACGCTTTGTACGGCCTGCATGGCCAGAACCGCGGCGTGCGCAAAGCCCCGCTGTTCTGCTGGTTCCTCGGCGCCCTGTGCGGCCTGCTGGTCACCAAAACCGGTTTTATCGACGGCCCGCTGGCCAAAGGCCTGTTCGCCGATTCCAGCCTGGGGCTGTTTGTGTCGTTCGCGGTGAGTCTGATCGCTTACGGTCTGTACCTGACCCAACGCAGAGAACATCAATGAGTGAGTGGGAAGCTGTAACACCTGTCCTGGTGATTGGGGGCGCGGTCGGCGATCTGGTGATGACGCTGCCGCGCCTGCCGACCAGCGGCGAAGATATCGAAGCCCAGCCGCAGGCGCGGCAAATCGGCGGCTGCGCGTTCAACGTGGCGCGCGCGCTGGTGCGCCTGGAAACGCCGGTGATTAACGGCATGCCGGTTGGCAACGGCGAATGGGGCGCGGCTGCCGAAGCCGCCATGGGCGAGCTGGGGCTGGAGGTGCTGCTGCGCCACGGCCAGATGGACAACGGCTGGTGCCTGGCGCTGGTGGAGCCGAACGGCGAACGCACCTTCATCACGGTTTCCGGCTGCGAAAGCCAATGGAATAAAGCGCAGCTGGCGACGCTGCCGCTGACGGAGCACACCCTGATCTACGCCAGCGGCTACGAGCTGGCGGGCGAAAGCGGCGAGGCGCTACGCGAGTGGCTGACGCGCATGCCGTTCGATCAACCGCGCCTGATCGATCCCGGCCCGCGCATCGCTCAGCTCAGCGAAGATTTCTTCGCCATGCTCAGCGACAGCCACACCCTATTGACGCTCAACCGCGACGAAGTGGCCGCGCTGTGCGGCGCCGGCGACGCCGTGGAGGCCGCGCAGCGCTATGCCGCCGCCCGTAACCTGACGCTGATTTGCCGCCTGGATCGCGACGGCGCGTGGATCTGCGACGGCCGCACGCCGCCGCTGCACGTGCCCGCCTATCCGGTAGACGTCGTCGACACCATCGGCGCGGGCGATGCCCACTGCGCCGGTTTGCTGGCGGGCCTGTCCGCCGGCTGGCCGCTGCCGCAGGCGGTCGATCTGGCCAACCGGGTCGCCGCTTGCGTGGTGGCCAGCCTCGGCGCCGCCAATCCGCCGGACCGGCAGCAGTTGCAACAGCGCTTCCCGCAGGCCTGACGTTTCAGGGCGCAGCCAGCTGCGCCCCCAGTCTTACTGCGCCGCTACCGCACTCTCCTGCGGCGGGTGGCGATAGTTGAAGCTCAACGCGAACACGATCCCCAACACCAGCGTATACAGCGCAAACACCAGCCAGATGCTCTGCCAGTCTTTCACGCCGTCATGGCTGAAGAAGTCCACCACCTCGCCGCTGGCGAGCGCCCCCAGATAGGCGCCCAAACCGTTCACCATGGTCATGAACAGCCCCTGCGCGCTGGCGCGGATGCGGCGATCGGCCTCTTTCTCGACGAAGATGGCGCCGGAGATATTGAAGAAGTCGAACGCACAGCCGTAGACGATCATCGACAGCAGCAGCAGAACGAAACCAAAGCCGACCGGCGTGCCATAGGCCAGGAACAGGAAGCGCAGCGTCCAAGCCGCCATGCTGATCAGCATCACCTGCTTGATGCCGTAACGGCGAAGGAAGAAGGGAATGGTGAGGATAAAGAACACTTCGGAGATCTGCGACAGCGACAGCAGCACCGCCGGATACCGGACGCTAAGGCTGTCCTGATACAGCGGGTTGAGCGACAGATCGTGCAGGAACGGGTTGCCGAAGGTATTAGTTATCTGCAGCGCCGCGCCAAGTAACATGGCGAACAGGAAAAACAGCGCCATGCGCCGCTGGCGGAACAGCACCAGCGCATCCAGCCCCAGCACGCTCACCCAGCTCTTCGACTCGGCCGCGCGGTTGGTCGGGCAGCGCGGCAGCGTCAGTGAATAAGCGGACAGCAGCAGCGACGCCGCAGAAGCCAGATACAGCTGCAGATTGCTGAGCTCGATTCGGCTGAAGCCGACCAGCCACATCGCCAGAATGAACCCCACCGTGCCGTACACCCGCACCGGCGGAAAGTCCTTCACCGTGTCAAAGCCGTGCTTTTCGAGACAAAAATAGGAAATGGCGTTAGAGAGCGCGATGGTCGGCATATAGACCATGGCGTTGAACAGCATCACCCAGAACATCAGCATCGGCTGCTCGACCTGCGCCGCGCAGTACAGCGCCAGCGCCCCGAGCAGGTGACAAAGCGCATACAGGTAGTTGGCCTTCATCCACCGATCGGCGATGATGCCCGCCAGCCCCGGCATGATCAGCGCGGCGATGCCTTTGGCGCTGTAAACCATCCCCACCTGCATGCCGCTGAAATGCAGCGTGTTGATCATGTAGGAGCCCAGCGTCACCAACCAGGCACCCCAGATAAAGAACTGCAGGAAAATCATGACCTTCAATCGTGCTTTTATCGCCATCGCCATCACCTTGTTATTATGCTTTCAACGATGATTGGTGCGGCGGGCCCCCTGCAGCCCACCGCCGGTTTGCCTGCGGTGTTACAGCGTTTTGAACAGCTCGCGGATCAGGCGCATGAAATCGTCCGCCGCCAGCGCCGCGCAGCTGAGCGTTTGTTCATGAGAGAGTGGCGTATCCGACAGCCCTTCGGCGTAGTTGGTCATCGCGGACACCACCAGCACCTTGAGGCCGCAGTGGCGCGCCGTCAGGACTTCCGGCACGATCGACATGCCCACCACGTCGCAGCCCAGGGTCTGCATCATGCGGATCTCCGCCGGCGTTTCGAAATTCGGCCCGGTGTAGGCGGCGAACACCCCTTCCGCCAGCGGAATGCCCGCGCTTTCGGCCACCGCCGCCAGCCGGGCGCGCAGATCGCGATCGTAGGCGTTCGCCAGGCTGAAGAAGCGCGGCCCGAAGCGCTCGTCGTTGGCGCCGACCAGCGGCGATTCCGGCATGAAGTTGATGTGATCGGTGATGGCCACCAGGCTGCCCGGCGCCACCGAGCGGCGCAGCGAACCGGCGGCGTTGGTCGCCAGCAGGAATTCGCAGCCCAGCAGTTTGAAGGTGCGCACCGCGGTGGTCATCACCTGCATGCCGCGCCCTTCATAGAAATGACCGCGCCCTTTCATGCACAATACCGGCACGCCTTCCAGCTTGCCGGCGACCAGCTGCCCGGCATGACCGGCGACGCCGCTCACCGGGAAGCCCGGCAGCTCCCCGTAGTCGATGGTGACGGTTTCGGTCATCACCTCCGCCAGGGCGCCGAGCCCGGAGCCGAGAATCAAGGCCGCTTTCGGCTGGAAACCCGGCAGGCGTGCGCGGACGACATTGGCGCAGGTAAAAGCATCTTCTTGATTAAACATCGTATTCTCTCTTTCAGCGGGGGATAATAATCCCCATAGTAGAGAGCGAGGCGCGGCCGAGACCAATACATTCTTGGCGGCCGATTTATTCCATTTACCTATAAGTTGAGCTGCGTCACAAGGAGGCGATACCCCGGATGAACCCGCCCCATGCCCTGCCCGATCCCGGCCGGATTAACTTCCGCCTGCTGCACTATTTCCGCGTGGTGGCGGAAGAGATGAACTTCACCCAGGCGGCGCGGCGGCTGAATATGTCACAGCCGCCGCTCAGCAAGCACATCAAGGAGCTGGAAAGCCAGCTCGGCGTGGTGCTGTTCAAACGCACTACCCGCTCCATGACGCTGACGCCGGCCGGCCGCACGCTGCTGCGCAACGTCGAGCGGCTGCTGGATCAGGCCGACAGCGCGCTGCATCAGGTGCAACAGATGGGGCGCGGCGAAGGCGGCCACATGGTGGTCGGCATGGTCGGCACCTCGGCCTGGGGCGGCCTGATCGCGGCGCTGCGGCGGTTCAGCGAGCAAAACGCCGGCGTCACCTGGTCGTTGAACGAGCTGACGCCCAGCCAGCAAATCGCCGCGCTGCAAAAGCGGCATATCGATATCGGGGTCTGGCGAGAGGCGCAGCAGCAGACGCTGCCGGGGTTGACCTGCCAACGCTTGGCGAGCGAGAGCATCGCCGTGGTGCTGCCGCTCGATCATCCGCTGGCGCAGCAGGAAAGCATCCCGTTGGCGGCGCTGCAGAACGACAGTTTCATCGTGCTGCCGCCGCACGAGGCCAGCCTGGGGCTGTATCTGCACAATCTGTGCCTGCAGCAGGGATTTTTGCCGGACGTCGCTTATCAGGTCAACGAACCGCAAACCCTGCTGGCGCTGGTGGCGGAGGGCTGCGGCATTACGCTGCTGCCGGACAGCTACGGCCGCATCCCGTGGCCCGGCGTCCGCTTTTGCTCGCTGCAGCAGGCGCCGCCGGCGGATCTGTACGCGGTTTACCGCGCCGACAGCGTCACGCCGGTCGTAGAGGCCTTTCTGGAGATGCTGCGGGCGCCGTAAGCGGCCCGCAGCGCAGATTACATCGTCGGCTGCACCATCAGCTGGCCGGCGGTGCCGCGATCGGCCATCTCCAGCGTCTGGCTGTAATACAGGAACGGGAAGTGTTCGGAGGTAGGTTGGTTGAAATACACCAGCAGCTCGACGTCGCCATCGACCCAGACGGTGTCCTTCCAGCCGCGATCTTCCGCCATCGGCTGCGCGCCGTTGACGCGTTTGATCAGGAACTGCACGCCCTGAATATGGAACGACTGCGGCGTATCCGCATGAATGTTCCAGCGTTCCCAGGTGCCTTGCTGCGCCTGCACGTCGATGCGGTTCATGTCCCAAATCGCGCCGTTGATGCCGACGCCGCCGTCGCCCAGGCGGAAATCGCGGGTGCGGCTGGCGCTGCCGTCCAACAGTTGATCCGCCAGCAGGCGCATCGGCAGGTTGTCGGTCACCAGCGGCAGCAGGCCGGTCGGGCGCAGCGTCAGCACCTGGGTGGACACCAGAATGCTCGACGGCTCGAACAGGCCGCGCAGGCGATCCATGATGCCCGCCGCTTCACCGGCGGTGATGGTCACCTCCTCGCCCTTCGACATGTCGATCAGCACTTCCCGGCGTTCGCCCGGCGCCAGCGACAGCTGCTGCACCGCGACCGGCGCGGGCAGGAAGCCCTGATCGCTGGCGATCACGTTGAATGGGCGCCCGTCGCTGAGCTGCAGGGTATAGCGGCGCGCGTTGGAGGCGTTGAGCAGGCGCAAACGCACCCAGCCGCGCGACACCTCTACATACGGATTTTGCACGCCGTTGACCAACAGCGTATCGCCGACGAAACCGCCCTGCGACGGCGCATCGTATTGCGGCGTGCCGAAGTTATCGAAGCGCTTGTCCTGAATGATCAGTGGGAAATCGTCGACGCCGTAGTGGTTGGGCAGCGGCAGCGCTTTGCTGACGGCATCCTCCACCAGCCACAGCCCGGCCAGCCCGTTGTAAACGTGCGGCGCCATGCGGTTCGGCGTATTGGCATGGTACCAACAGGTGGCCGCCGCCTGGCGAATAGGCAGCACCGGCGACCAGTCGACGTTGGGCGACATCATGCGCGGCGCGCCGCCCATCAGCGTGCCCGGCACCTGCAGACCGCTGACGGTCATCGCCACCGGCTCCTGCAGGCGGTTGCTGTAGATCAGTTTGACGTCGTCACCGCTGTAAACCCGCACCGTCGGCCCCAAATACATGCCGTTGATGCCCCACACCGCCGCCTTGCGGTTATCCATAAACGCCCAGTGGGCGCGCTGCAGGGTCAGGAACAGCGGCTGACCGCGGCGAGACTCCAGCAGTGGAGGAATGGGTAATGGGGTCTGCGTTCCGCTCGCCTCTGCCCTCAGCGGCACGGCGCTCGCGCACAGCGCCAGGCCCGATGCCTGTATAAACTGACGTCGACTGAGTGACATATTTTCTCCATGAAAAGCAATAACTAAACCGTGTGCAAAACCCAAACGCCCGCCAATCAAGATTAGCAGGCGCTCAGGCGTTAACGGCGCTGAACGCCAATTAAAAACGTATTCTTTGAAGCCGGTAGACTCTTATTTTTTGGCGGCGTTGCGCTGGGCGACTTCGGCGTCCAATTGGGCGATTTTCGCCTCCATCAGCTTGCGGCAATGCGCCGCCAGCTCGCGCACGTTTTCTTTGCCGTATTTGCTGGTATCCACCGGCGCCAACATCTCGACGATCACGTGACCGTTATTCCAGCGATTAAGATTTATATTACCGCTGGTGGTCGATACGCAGATCGGCACAATCGGCACGCCGGCGGCGATGGCCGCGTGGAACGCGCCGGTTTTAAACGGCATCAGCCCGCGACCGCGGCTGCGGGTCCCTTCCGGGAACATCCAGATCGAAATGTCTTTCTTTTTGAACTGCTCCGCCACCTGGGCGATGGTGCCGTGCGCCTTAGCGCGATTATCACGATCTATCAGCAGATTACCGGTCAGCCAATACAGCGGGCCGAAAAACGGGATCCACACCAGACTTTTTTTACCGACGGTCACGGTGCGTGGCTGCACGATATTGGCGGCCGTCACCATGTCGTAGTTATTTTGGTGGTTGGCGATATAGATGCAGTTGCCGTTGTTGGCCGCATCGGCCGGCACGCGGGTTTCAACCTTGATGCCGAACAGCGTCGACAGGCGGCCGAAAAGGTGGCCGAAGGTCGCCACATGGCGGGGATTGCGCGGGCTGAACAAGCAATAAACAGAACCGAAAATACACACCAGAATACAGAAAAGAGTGGCGAGAACGGCACGCAAAATCAATAACATAACAACCTCATTAGCACACTGCCAACGCAGTTTACTTCGCTGCGCAGATTCCTTTACTCATTATTTGCCGGCCAGGCGATAAGCACGCCGATGTCGCCTGCCTTTCTCGCTATTTTCCCGCCAGCCGGCAATACGCACAATAATTTTATGCGCAGAAATGTTAACTATTTGGAAAATAAACGCCAGTAAAAATAAATAAGGCGGCCACAGCATGCTGCGACCGCCCGTTAACGCTGGCGCCAACGCTTACTCTTCGCTGTCGCCGCCCGACGCCCGCATCGGCGCATCCACTTCGACGCGATCGATGCGCTGCAGGCCGCGCGGCAGCTGGGTGCCCTTGCGCCCGCGCTCGGCGCGGAATTTCTGCAAATCCTCCGGCCGCAGCGTCAGCTTGCGTTTGCCGACGTGCAGCGTGACGGACGCCTGCGGCGGCAGCACGAACAGCCAGGCCAGCTTGTCGTCACCGGCCGCCGCCTGGGCTGCCGGAATGGAGACGATCTTGTTGCCTTTGCCCTTCGACAGCTGCGGCAGATCGGCGACCGGGAACATCAGCATGCGCCCGGCGGCGGTGATCGACAGCAGCATGTCGTCTGCGCCGTGGATTTCCATCGGCGGCAGCGCCCTGGCGTTGTCCGGCAGCGTGATCATCACCTTGCCGGCGCGGTTGCGCGCCACCAAATCGTTGAAGGTGCAAACGAAGCCGTAACCGGCATCGGACGCCATCAGCAGCTTCTGATCGTCGGCCGCCATCAGCACTTGCTCAATGGTGGCGCCCGGCGGCGGCGTCAGCTTGCCGGTCAGCGGCTCGCCCTGCCCGCGCGCTGAAGGCAGCGTCATCGGATCGAGTGCATAGCTGCGCCCGGTGGAGTCGATGAATACCACCGGCTGGTTGCTCTTGCCGCGCGCCGCGCCGCGGAAGCTGTCGCCGGCCTTGTAGCTCAGGCCGGCCGGATCGATGTCGTGGCCCTTGGCGCTGCGCACCCAGCCCATTTCCGACAGCACGATGGTCACCGGCTCGGACGGCACGAAGTCGTGCTCGCTCATCGCCTTGGCCTCCGCACGCTCGGTCAGCGGCGAACGGCGATCGTCGCCGTAGGTCTGCGCATCGGCCTGGATCTCTTTCTTGATCAGCGTGTTCAGCTTGCGCTCGGACGCCAGCAGCGCCTGCAGCTGATCGCGCTCTTTCGCCAACTCATCCTGCTCACCGCGGATCTTGACCTCTTCCAGCTTGGCCAGGTGACGCAGTTTCAGCTCGAGGATCGCTTCCGCCTGGGTATCGGAGATGCCGAAACGCTGCATCAGCACCGGCTTCGGCTCATCCTCGCTGCGGATGATGTGGATCACCTCGTCGATATTGAGGAACGCCACCAGCAAACCTTCGAGGATATGCAGGCGTTTCAGCACTTTCTCGAGGCGGTAGTTCAGGCGGCGGCGCACCGTGTCGCGACGGTAGGCCAGCCATTCGGTGAGGATCTCCACCAGCCCTTTGACCTGCGGGCGGTTATCCAGACCGATCATGTTCATGTTGATGCGGTAGCTGCGTTCCAGATCGGTGGTGGCGAACAGGTGGTTCATCACCTGCTCCAGATCGATACGGTTGGAGCGCGGCACGATCACCAGGCGCGTCGGGTTTTCGTGGTCGGACTCATCGCGCAGATCTTCGACCATCGGCAGTTTCTTGGCGCGCATCTGGCTGGCGATCTGCTCCAGCACCTTGGCGCCGGACACCTGGTGCGGCAAGGCGGTGATCACCGCGCTGCCGTCTTCTTTCTTCCACACGGCGCGCATGCGCACCGAGCCGCGCCCGCTCTGGTAAATTTTGCGGATTTCGTCGCGCGGGGTGATGATCTCGGCTTCGGTCGGGAAGTCCGGCCCCTGCACGAATTCGAGCAGATCGTCGAGCGAGGCGCCCGGCTTGTCGAGCAGCGCCACCGCAGCGGCGGCGACTTCGCGCACGTTGTGCGGCGGAATGTCGGTCGCCATGCCGACGGCGATGCCGGTGGTGCCGTTCAGCAGGATGTTCGGCAGGCGCGCCGGCAACATCTTCGGCTCTTGCAGCGTGCCGTCAAAGTTCGGGATCCAGTCGACGGTGCCCTGCCCCAGCTCGGCTAGCAGCACTTCGGCGTATTTGGAGAGGCGCGATTCGGTATAACGCATCGCCGCAAACGACTTGGGATCGTCCGGCGCCCCCCAGTTACCCTGGCCGTCCACCAGCGGATAGCGATACGAGAACGGCTGCGCCATCAACACCATGGCTTCATAACACGCGCTGTCGCCGTGCGGGTGGTATTTACCCAGCACGTCGCCCACGGTGCGGGCGGATTTCTTGAATTTGGCGCTGTTGTTCAGCCCCAGCTCAGACATGGCGTAGATGATGCGGCGTTGTACCGGCTTCAAACCGTCGCCAATGTACGGCAACGCCCGATCCATGATGACGTACATGGAATAGTTCAGATAGGCGTTTTCAGTGAATGTGTGCAGCGGTAAACGCTCTACACCATCATGAGTCAGATCACTCATTACTCAATTATCCTCAGACCGTGGCTTGGCAATCCCTGGACGACAATAAGGCATCGCTTGTCGATTCTGCCCGCGATAGTAACCCATCTGCGGGGTGGCTGTCACAGTTGGCGCAAGGATCGCCGGCCGAAGGCGCTACCGCCGGGACGTTTAGGCAAAATTCCATCGCGATTGTTGATTAAGAATCAACACTGTTGTGTCTGTCGTCACGTTTTTACTTGCCTGGCCAGCGATTACACTCTCGTTCAGCAAGCTGTTTTTGCGCACCGCAGCGGAAAACGGCATCTATCTTAACTCTGACGGGAGACGCAAAAGATGAGCAATATCCTGATTATCAACGCTAAAAAGCAATTCGGCCATTCCAACGGCGAACTCAACCAAACCCTGAGCGACGTGGCGGAAAGCTTCCTGCGCGATCTGCAGCACGAGGTGCAGGTCACGGTGGTCGACGACGGCTATGACATTGAGGCCGAAGTGCAGAAATACCTGTGGGCCGACGCGGTCATCTATCAGATGCCGGGTTGGTGGATGGGCGAGCCGTGGATCCTGAAAAAATACATCGACGAAGTGTTCACCGCCGGCCACGGCAGCCTGTACGCCAGCGATGGCCGCACCCGCTCCGACGCCGGCAAGAAGTACGGCTCCGGCGGCCTGATTCAGGGCAAAAAATACCTGCTGAGCCTGACCTGGAACGCCCCGCTCGAAGCCTTCACCGATCCGAACCAGTTCTTCCACGGCGTCGGCGTCGACGGCGTTTACCTGCACTTCCACAAGGCCAACCAGTTCCTGGGGATGGAAGCCTTGCCGACCTTTATCTGCAATGACGTGATAAAACAACCGGATATCGAAACGGACATCGCACGTTATCGCGAGCATCTGGCGGGAATTTTTGCTTAACTGGCAGCGAAGGGCTTAACCAACGAGGTAATGATGATCACCGTAATCGCAGAAATCAAAGTCAAACCCGGCCACCGCGCCACCGTGTTACAAGCCATTGAAAAACTGGTGCCGCTGGTGCTGGCGGAAGAAGGCTGCGGCGAATACACGCCGATGGTAGACAGCCACACGCAGGCCCCCTGGCAGAAACTGTCGCCGGATTCGGTGTTTATGCTGGAAAAATGGCAAAGCCAGGCGCATCTGGAAAAACACCTGCAGATCGACCATATGCTCAAGCACCGCGAGACCATCAAGGACTACGTGCTGGGCACCGAGATCTACGTGCTGGAAAACGCGCTGTAATCCCTTCAGAGGCCCTCTGCGGCCTCTGGCGGCTCTCCCTCAAGGCGGGCGCTGACGTAGTCGAGAAAACAGGTGAGACGCGCCGCCAGCTGAGCGTCGTGGTAATACACCGCGTTGATCGGCTGGCGCACGTCCAGCGTCTCCCGCACCAGCAGCGGTACCAGCCGGCCCGCTTCCCGATCGCGGCGGGTCATGAAGTCCGCCAGCTGGACAATGCCCGCTCCGCGCAGCGCCAACTCACGCAGCGTCTCCCCGCTGGAGGCCGAGATCGTCGGTTCGATGGCGAAATGCCGCGCCTGCCGGTGACGCAGCGGCCACTGGTTCAGCGATTCCGGGTAGGTGAATCCCAACAGGCAATGGCGGTGCAGATCTTCCACGCCGCGCGGTTCGCCATGCCGTTGCAGGTAATCCGGGCTGGCGAGGATGCGCAACCGGCTGTGCCCCAGCAGGCGCGCATGGAGCGTGGAGTCACGCAGCGCGCCGATGCGGATCGCGATATCGGCGCGTTTCTCCAACAGGTCGATATTGCGATCGTCGGTGTCCAGCTCCAGCTCAATCTGCGGATAACGGCGGCGGAACTCCGCCACCATCGGCACCAGCACGTGCGCCATGAAAGGGGCGGCGGCGTTGACCCGCAGCCGACCGGCGGGCAGCTGGCGCCGCAGCGCCATCAGTTCTTCGGCCTGATCCACCGAACGCAGTATTTCGCGCGCAGGCGCCAGGAAGCTCTGCCCTTCTTCGGTCAGGCTCAGGCGACGCGTGGTGCGGCGCAAGAGCGTAGCGTCGAGTTTCGTTTCCAGGCGGCTGAGTGCGCGGCTGACGCCGGAGGTGGTTTGGCCGAGCCGATCGGCGGCGGCGGTGACCGAACCGCTGTCGACCACCGCAGTGAACGCCAGCAGCTCTTCGAGGGTGATCTTCACGCGGTTCGCCCCAGGTTGACGGGCGCCGCATGCAACGCCCTGCGGGAAAGCAGGCCCGGCGTTTCACCGGGCCAGGGTCAGGCTCAGACCGCCAATTCGGCCATGTCGCCCTTGTCTTGCAGCCAGTTGCGGCGATCTTCCGAACGCTTCTTGGCCAACAGCATGTCCATCACCGCCAGCGTCTGATCGACGTCATCCTCTGCCACCGTCAGTTGCACCAGACGGCGGGTGTTCGGATCGAGGGTGGTTTCGCGCAGCTGCAGCGGGTTCATCTCGCCCAGCCCTTTAAAGCGCTGTACGTTCGGCTTGCCCTTCTTGCGCTTCAGCTGTTCCAGCACGCCGGCTTTCTCTTCTTCATCCAGCGCGTAGAACACCTCTTTACCGAGATCGATACGGTACAGCGGCGGCATGGCGACATAGACGTGGCCGCCTTTCACCAGCGAGCGGAAGTGGCGCACGAACAGCGCGCACAGCAGCGTGGCGATGTGCAGGCCGTCGGAGTCCGCATCCGCCAGGATGCAGATTTTGCCGTAGCGCAGCTGGCTGAGATCTTCGCTGTCCGGATCGATGCCGATCGCCACGGAAATGTCGTGCACTTCCTGCGAGGCCAGCACTTCGTCCGAGGAGACTTCCCAGGTATTCAGGATCTTGCCCTTGAGCGGCATGATCGCCTGATATTCACGATCGCGCGCCTGCTTGGCCGATCCGCCCGCCGAGTCCCCTTCCACCAGGAACAATTCGGTCATGGCCAGATCCTGCGAGGTGCAGTCCGCCAGCTTGCCCGGCAGCGCCGGCCCGCTGGTCAGCTTTTTGCGCACCACTTTCTTGGCGGCGCGCAGGCGGCGCTGGGCGCTGGAGATCGCCAGCTCGGCCAGCTGTTCCGCCGCCTGAACGTTCTGGTTCAGCCACAGGCTGAAGGCGTCTTTCACCACGCCGGAAACGAAGGCCGCGCACTGGCGCGAGGAGAGACGCTCTTTGGTCTGCCCGGCGAACTGCGGATCCTGCATCTTCACCGACAGCACGTAGGCGCAGCGATCCCAGATATCCTCCGCCGACAGCTTCACGCCGCGCGGCAGAATATTGCGGAATTCGCAGAACTCGCGCATCGCGTCCAGCAGCCCCTGACGCAGGCCGTTGACGTGGGTGCCGCCCTGCATGGTCGGGATCAGGTTGACGTAGCTTTCGGTCAGCAGCTCGCCGCCTTCCGGCAGCCACAGCAGCGCCCAGTCCACCGCTTCGGTGTCCCCGGCGAAATTGCCGACGAACGGCGCTTCCGGCAGGGTGATCAGGCCGTTGACCGCTTCCATCAGGTAGTCGGTGAGGCCGTCCTGATAGCACCAGCGCTGTTCGGTGTTGTTCACCTTGTCGATGAAATAGATCTCGACGCCGGGGCACAGCACCGCTTTGGCTTTCAGCAGGTGAGTCAGGCGCGATACCGAGAAGCGCGGGCTGTCGAAGAACTGCTCGTCCGGCCAGAAGTGCACGCTGGTGCCGGTGTTGCGTTTGCCGCAGGTGCCGGTCACCGTCAGATCTTGCACCTTGTCGCCGTTTTCGAAGGCGATGCCGTAGACGTTGCCGTCGCGGCGCACGTTGACTTCCACCCGCTTCGACAGGGCGTTGACCACCGAGATCCCCACGCCGTGCAGGCCGCCGGAGAACTGGTAGTTTTTATTCGAGAATTTACCGCCGGCGTGCAGCCGGCACAGGATCAACTCAACCGCCGGCACGCCCTCTTCCGGGTGGATGTCCACCGGCATGCCGCGGCCGTCGTCGATCACTTCCAGCGACTGATCGGCGTGCAAAATCACGTCGATGCGCTTGGCGTGACCGGCCAACGCTTCGTCGACGCTGTTATCGATCACCTCTTGGCCGAGGTGGTTTGGGCGCGTCGTGTCGGTATACATGCCGGGACGACGGCGCACTGGTTCTAGACCGCTGAGTACTTCAATGGCATCAGCGTTATAGCTGGATTGAGTCATCGTTGATTATTTTTTCGTGGTTAAAGGGAGGTGCCGGAACGGTCCGTCAGACCGCGTTTAGCCCTAAAAAATCCACAATCTGGGGGAAGTAGTGCTCGAAACCGACGAAGGCGTGGTTTCCACCCGACTCCACCGTTTGCCGACACGCGGTGTAATACGCCACTGCCTGGCCGTAATCGAGAATTTCATCGCCCGTTTGCTGCAGCAGCCAGATTAAATCCGGCGACTCCAAGGGATCGATCTGCATCACTTTCAGATCGTAAACGTGCCGAGACTCTAACACATATTGCTGGCCGGTGTAGGGGTTCTCGTTGGCGCCGAGATAGTCGACCAGCAGCTCAAACGGCTTGACCGCCGGGTTGACCACCACCGCCGGCAGCGAAAAACACTGCGACAGCCAGGTGGCGTAATAGCCGCCCAGCGATGAACCGACCAGCCCGAGCGTTTGGCCGGCGCGCTCCAGCACCATATTCTCCAGCATTTCGGCGGCCTCCGCCGGAAAAGCCGGCAGCTGCGGCACCAGCATCTCGATATCGGGATGGTGCTCGGCCAGCCAAGCCTTGAAGGCCACCGCCTTGGCCGACTGCGGCGAACTGTTGAAACCGTGCAGGTAGAGCAGTGTCGAAGGCATCAGTATCCATCCGAGTCCATATCGGGGCGGAAATCGTCGTTTTCCAGGCGGAACACCTGCGTCTCGACGCGGCCGTCCGGCAGCAGATCGAGGTAGCGCCAGCCGGGGGAGACGTCGTCAATGGTGAAGTTCGTGCAGTGCGGCTTGAATTGCACGCAGGTGGACGGCGTCGCCAACAGGCGTCGGCCCTGCCATTCCAGATCCAGATCCTGGTGAATGTGCCCGCACACCACGGTATTCACTTTCGGATAACGCAGCAGGATCGCGCCCAGCATATGCGGGTTGCGCAGGCTGTGCTGATCGAGCCAGGTGCAGCCGGAAGGCAGCGGATGATGGTGCAGCAGCAACAGCGTATAGCGCTCGGGGTGAGCCTGCAGGCAGCGCTCCATCCACTCGAGCTGGTATTCGCTCAATTCGCCGTGCGGCACGCCGAACACCTGGCTGTCCAGCATCAGCACCTGCCAGCTGTCGCCCAGCAGCACCTGTTTGGAAGGCGCGATGCCGGCGGCGGCCAACGCATCGACCATCGCCGGTTGAAAATCATGGTTGCCCGGCAGCCACACGCAGGGAGCCGGCAATTGCGCGATGCCGGCGGCGAAGTGGCGGTAGGCCTCTTGCGAATGATCCTGCGCCAAATCTCCCGTGGCGACGATCAAATCGACGTCGCGGCGCTGCGCCTGGATGGCGTCCAGCACCGCGTGATAGCTGCGATAGGTATTGATGCCGAGCAACGTCTCGTGTTCGCCGGCAAAAAGGTGGGTATCTGTTATTTGTAGAATCCTGACCGCGGCCCCACTCGCCACGGGCAGTTTAAACAGGCTTTCCAAATGGTGTCCTTTGTTATTTCAGTCTGTCTAACAAACCGGAACCGCCATCGCTCCATGCGCCAAACAGTAGCGCAGCCAATCAGCAAGAAACTGGTTAATTTGATGCTTTTCGTCGCGTTGATGCAACTTTTTATTAGGATAATCATAACGCGCTTTAAAGCGATAGATCTGCTGACTGGAACACACTTCCGCAACCATGGCGTCATGGTACAGCCGCACCGTCATCGCGGGCAGGCTCCAGTAGCTGACCGCCGGAAAGATCTGCTCGATCTCCACCAGCGACGTGTAACGCGTGGACTCAACGATGGTCAAACGATAGCCGGCGCCGTTCACCTGATAAGTCACCGTTTCGCCCGCTTCGTCGTTGCGCGGCAGCAAGCGGCGCAATTGCGCGAAGTTGGTTTCGCACAATCTCATCATTTCGGGGAAATCAGGGGTATAGCGCTGTTTCATTAGTTGGCCCACTCTTTTCTCAACGATTCATGGTGCAACGCCAGCCATTGCAATGCAATCACTGATGCGGCGTTATCGATCGCGCCCTCCTCAACCCAGCGGTAAGCCTGCTCACGGCTGACCACGTGGACGCGGATATCTTCATGTTCTTCCGCCAGGCCGTGGATGCCCTCAGCGGTGCCGGCGTCCACCTCGCCGACCATGATCGACAGACGTTCGCTGGTGCCGCCGGGGCTGGCCAGGTAGCTCAGCACCGGCTTGCAGCGCCCGACCACCACGCCGGCCTCCTCCTGCGCTTCGCGGCGGCACACGTCCTCGACGCTTTCGCCGGTCTCGATCATACCCGCCACCATTTCCAGCAGCCAGGGCGAATGGCTGGTATCAACCGCGGCGATGCGCAGTTGTTCAATCAGCACAACCTCGTCGCGCACCGGATCGTAGGGCAGCAGCACCGCCGCATGGCCGCGTTCGAAAATTTCACGCGTGATTTCAGGGCTCATTTCGCCATTGAACAACCGATGGCGAAACCGGTATAAATTGAGTGAAAAAAAACCACGGTACAGCGTCTCGCGTGCAATAATTTCTACATCTTTTTTCTCGAAAGTAACGGGCGACGGCTGCGAACGGTTCATGCGCGAATTCTCCTGCTTGAGTATGCCGATAAAATAATCGGTTTTGATGACAGAAACAGCGGGACTCTCCGCCGCGGCTTTATGTTAGGCTGTTTTCCGCCGCCGGATGCGGCACGTTTGTGCGCTCGCAGGTAATAGCGGGAAACAATCCGGATTGTCAGCCATAATATCAGCTGCAGTCGACCCGGGCAGTACGCCAAGGTAAATGGGCGGTCTGAAAGGTAAAAGTTACGTGAGATGGCACATTCAGCCACCTGATGCGTACCCCAGACTCTGCTAGAATCGGCAACTATTTCGTCTATCGTCAGCGCTAACATAGCAATATTGCTGCACAACAAGGAATGCAAATGAAGAAACTGCTCCCCCTTCTTATCGGACTGAGCCTGGGCGGCTTCAGTGCAATGAGCCAGGCAGAGAACCTGCTGCAGGTCTACAAACAGGCCAGGGAAAGTAACCCGGATCTGCGCAAAAGTGCTGCTGACCGCGACGCCGCATTCGAAAAGATCAATGAAGCGCGCAGCCCGTTGCTGCCGCAGCTCGGTTTAACCGCAGGTTACGATTACACCAACGGTTATCGTGACAGCAATGGCGTTAACAGCAACGTGACCAGCGGTTCGTTGGCGCTGACGCAAACTATTTTCGACATGTCGAAATGGCGCCAGCTGACGCTGCAGGAAAAGACCGCCGGCATCTCCGACGTCACCTTCCAGACCGCTGAGCAGTCGCTGATTCTCAACACCGCCACCGCCTACTTCAACGTGCTGAAGGCGATCGACACGCTGTCCTATACCCAGGCGCAGAAAGATGCGGTATACCGCACGCTGGATCAAACCACCCAGCGCTTCAACGTGGGCCTGGTGGCGATCACCGACGTGCAGAACGCCCGCTCGAACTATGACACCGTGCTGGCGGCGGAAGTCTCCGCCCGCAACGATCTGGATAACGCGCTGGAAACGCTGCGCCAGGTGACCGGGGCCTTCTACCCGGAGCTGGCCTCGTTGAATACCGATCGCTTCAGTACCCAGCGCCCGGAAGCGGTGAACAACCTGCTGAAAGAAGCGGAAGCGCGCAACCTGAGCCTGCTGTCCGCCCGTCTGAGCCAGGATCTGGCGCGCGAGCAAATCCGCGCAGCCCAAACCGGCTATATGCCGACGATTGACGTCAGCGCGTCAACCGGCATCAGCAATACCAAATACAACGGCTCCAACACCGGCGGCGCGAATGCCGCACGCTACAGCGACTCCGATGCGGGCCAAAATAAGGTCGGCATCAGCTTCAACCTGCCGCTGTACAGCGGCGGCGCGACCAACTCGCAGGTCAAACAAGCGCAGTACGGCTTCGTCGGCGCCAGCGAGCAGTTGGAAAGCTCACACCGCAGCGTGGTGCAGACCGTGCGTTCGTCGTTCAACAACGTTAACGCCTCGATCAGCAGCATCAACGCCTACAAACAGGCGGTGATCTCCGCGCAAAGCTCCCTGGACGCGATGGAAGCCGGTTATCAGGTCGGTACCCGCACCATCGTCGACGTGCTGGACGCCACCACCACGCTGTATAACGCCAAACGTCAGCTGTCCGACGCGCGTTATACCTATCTGATCAACCAGCTGAACATCAAGTCGGCGCTCGGCACGCTGAACCAGAACGATTTGCTGCTGTTGAACGGCGCGTTGGGCAAACCGGTGTCGACCGCACCTGACGCCGTGGCGCCGCAGAATCGCGCGCAGGACGCCTATGCAGACGGCTATCAGGACAATGCGCCGATGCAGCAAACCGCGGCGCCGGTACCGGCGGCCACTCGCGCATCCGCGCCGGCCGTTACCACCAGCCAACCGGCTCGCAACAGCGGCAACCCATTCCGCAACTGATGCGCGCACATTGATAAACACGGGGTTCGGCCTGCGCCGCGCCCCGTTTTTTTTTGCCTCGATTTCACCACTTCTGCCCGCCGTCTCACAGCCGCCGCCACGTCAGGTGGTATCATCGTCACTCTCGTTTTCGCAGTCTGGATGAGGTTCGATGGACAACGATTCACGCTGGCAGCGGCTGATTAACGACGGCGAACTGCCGCCGCCGCTGCGCCCGGCACAGGCGGTTTACGCCTCCTGGCTGCGCTGCCGCAGCCTGATGCAGCCCGACGTCTGGCAAGCACCGCACCGCGCTCAGGGCGCCACCTTCGAATCGATTTGCCGCCGCAAGAACGATCTGCTGACGCTCGGCCAGGCGGCGCTGGAAGACGCCTGCGAGTACATGGAGCCACGTCGTTGTCTGTTGATGATCCTCGACGAGAGCGGCTGCATGCTGTGGCGCTGCGGCGACGCCCAAATCTGGGAACATTTACAGCAACTGGGGTTCGCCCCCGGCGCTTACTGGGCCGAAGGGCAGATCGGCACCAACGCCCCGGCGCTGGCGGCAACGGAAGGCCATCCGGTGCGGGTGAGCGGCGGGGAGCACGTGCGCCGGGCGCTGCACGGCTGGTCGTTCTGCGCTACGCCGGTCTACGACAACAGCGGCCGCCAGCGCGGTTCGATCGCGCTGGGCTGTCTGTTGGCCGACTGCGCCGCCGGCGATCTGTCGCTGACGCTGGCCATCGCCCGCGAAATCGGCAACTCGCTGAACGCCGACGGCCTGCTGGCGGAATCCAACCGCCATCTGAATCAGCTTTACGGCCTGCTGGACGGCGTAGACGACGGCGTCATGGCCTGGGATCACCGCGGCTATCTGCAATACATCAACCAGCGCGCCGCCGCCCTGCTGAAGCTGGACGAGCAGCAGAGCCAGGGCAAACCGCTGGCGCAGCTGCTGACGCTGCCCGCCCTGCTCAAGCGCGCTATCGCCGACCGGCAGCCGCTGCAACACGTCGAAGTCACCTTCGAAAGCCAGCGGCAGTTTATCGCCGCCTTGCTGACGCTCAAGCCGATTTTCGACGGCGATCGCTGCAGTTTCATCGCCCTGCTGCACCCGCTCGATCGGCTGCGCCAGTATGTCAGCAGCCAGTTGGGGCGCGTCAGCCACAGCTTCGAGCAAATGCCCTCCGCCTCGCTGGAGATGCGGCGGCTGATCCGTTACGGGCAGCAGGCGGCCAAGGGCCAGCATCCAATCCTGCTGCGCGGGGAGGAAGGGGTTGGCAAAGAGCGGCTCAGCCAGGCTATCCACAACGCCGGCGAACGCGCCGCCGGGCCGTATATCGCCCTCAACTGCCAGCTGCTGCCGCAGGCGCAGGGGCTGCGTGAACTGCTGGGCAGCGACGCCAACGAAGAAGAGGCGGGCCAGCTGAGTAAATTCGAATTGGCCAACGGCGGCACGCTGTACCTCGAACAGATCGAATACCTGCCGGCGGAGATGCAGTCGGCATTGCTGCAGGTGCTGAAAACCGGCGTGGTGATCCGCCTCAATTCCAGCCGGGTGATCCCGGTCGATGTCCGAGTCATCGCCGGCAGCGCCGCCGATCTGCCGCTGCTGGTGCAGCAAAACCGCTTCCGCCGCCAGCTGTTTTACAGCCTGCAGGCGTTCGAGATCCAGATCCCGCCGCTGCGCCAGCGGCTGAGCGATATTCCGCTGCTGGTCAAACACCATCTGCGCACGCTGGAGCAGCATTTTCAGTGTCGCTTTCGGGTGGATGACGAAGTGATGGCCCAGCTGGCGCTCTACCTGTGGCCGGGCAACGATTTGGAACTGAAAGGGGTGGTGGAGCGCGCGGCAATGATCTGCCACGGCCACCACATCCAATTGGCGGATCTGCCGGCGCACCTGCTCGGCCAGCCGTCGCTGCTGGAAAGCGATCCGCAGCCCGGCGCGCCGCTGCTGACGCTGACGGACATGGAGCGCCAGGCGATCCTGCGCGCGGCGACCGTCAGCCGCGGCCAGCTGACGGAAATGGCGCAGCTGCTGGGCATCGGCCGCACCACCCTGTGGCGGAAGATCAAACAGCACGGGATCGACATCCGCCAGTTCAAGCTGCGCGCCTGAACGCCTAGTGGCTGAGCTGCAGTACCCCGCGCGCGGCGTCCAGCATCGCCTTCTGCCCGCTGCGGGTTTTGCTCAGGCAATCCTGCATGCCGACCACCATCGGCATGCCCATCGCCTTCGCCAGAATGGCGCTGTGCGACAGGGCATTGCCGCCGCTCAGGCAGATGCCGAGCACCAGCCGCCTGTCGAGCATCACCACCTCCGAAGGCATCAGTTCGTCCATCACCAGTATCGACGGCTCTGCCAGCGCAATCGTCGGTAACGGCAGCCCCTGCAGATGGCACAGCGTGCGGCGCAGCATGTCGCGCACGTCCAGTTCGCGCGCCCGCATATAGTCGTCATCCAGCTCGCGGTACTCTTCGGCGATCGCCTCCAGCACCTGTCGCCAGGCCTGCTCGGCGTTGCACAACTGCTGCGCGATGCGGGTGTACGCCGCCTGCTGCAGATCCGGATCGTCCAGCAGCATGCTGTGGGCGCCGAAGATCGCCGCCTGCGGCTTGCCGATCAGCGTGCCGGTGCGCTCTGCCAGCCGGTTCAGATCGCTCAGCGTGCGCTGTAGCGCCTCACGCAGGCGTTGCTGTTCGCCCAACACCTCGTCCGCGCCGATTCGTCGATCGACGGTTGGCGGCCAGAAGCTGTGGGCCTGGAACACCGGCCCGCTGGTGACGCTTTCCGCCACCGGAATGCCATGCAGCGAAGGCTGCCGCCGCTCGGAAACCGTCTCGCCGAAATGCTGTTCCGCCAGCGCTTTAAACGCCGCCAGCGCTTCGTCCGCCTGCGCGCCGTCGGCGATCAGGCGAATGGTGTCGCCGTGGCGCACCTGCAGCAGCGCCAGCTGATTGAGGCTGCGCGGATCGATGCACTGCCCCTGCTTTTCCAGCACCAGCTCGGCCTTGAACGGCGCCAGCGCCTCAACCAACCGCGCCGCCGGGCGCGCATGCAGCCCGTGCGGGTTCTGCACCGTCCAGGTTGCGCTTTTGCCCTGCGCCAGCGGCAAGGCCGCGCTTTTTGCGGCCGGCGAGCCTTCGCCCAGCTGCGCCTGTTTGGCCTGCAGCGCGCCCTGCGCCTCCGCCACCACCTGCTCCAGCGCGGCACCAGAGTTGGCGGCCACCACCGCCGCCAGCGTGCCTTCGACCAGCGGCGCCGCACACAGCCGCACGTTGGCGGCCAAATCCGGGTCCAGCAGATCGAGCGCGGTTTCGGCGCTGAGCAGCGCGCTGCCCAGATCCATCAGCACCAGAACGCCGTCGCCGTCGGCGACCGCTTCGATCGCCTCCATCACTTTGACGGCGTCCGTGCCGATCGGGTGCTGCTCGTCATCCACGCCCGCCGCCAGCGCCAGTTTGCAGCCGTCGCCGCGCATCATCTGCCGCGCCAGTTGCTCAACGCCGCGCGCCAGCAACGCGCTGTGCGAAACCACCACGATATTAATCATCTCGCCTCCTGCTAGCTGCCGGCGACCTCGGCCAGCGTTTTCATCATCAACATCACCGAAGTGGCGCCGGGATCCTGGTGGCCGATGCTGCGCTCGCCCAGGTAACTGGCCCGCCCCTTGCGCGCCTGCATGGTAATGGTGCTCTCCACCGCCCGCTCGGCGCTGTCGGCGGCGCGCTGCAGCGCCTCCGCCACGCTCAGGTTCTGCTGTGCGGACTGCCCGAGGCTTTCCACTACCGGCCACCAGACGTCGCACATGGTCTTGTCGCCCGGCTCCGCCTTACCGCGCATCACCACGCCTTCAACCCCCTCTTGCATCATTTGATGCAGCTCCGCCAGATCCAGGCTTTGCTTGGCGTTCGCCGCCTGCGCCGCGCGGATGAAGAAGGTGCCGAACAGCGGACCGCTGGCGCCGCCCACGCTCGACAGCAGCGTCATGCCGGTGTTTTTCAGGATAAAGCCGATGTCCTTGTCCGCCACCGACGGCAACTTTTCCACCACCTTGTTGAAACCGCGATTCATGTTCAAACCGTGGTCGGCATCGCCGATCTCGGTGTCCAGCCGGGTCAGAAAATCGCGCTCCCGGCTGAACACCTCGCCGCAACGCATCAGCCAATCGACAACCTGTTGTTTGGTCAACGCCATGATTCCTCCTCAGCAACCCCAACGCAGCGCAGGCGTTTTCACCGGCGCATCCCACAAGGACAACAGCTCGTCGTCCACGTTCAACAGCGTGATGGACACGCCCTGCATATCGAGCGAAGTGCAGTAAGAGCCCACCAGATTGCGCTCAATGATGATGCCCGCCTCGGCGCAGCGCTCCGCCAGCCGATGGTATACGCCGTACAGCTCAGACAGCGGCGTGGCGCCCAGGTTGTTGACCAGCGCGATCGCCCGATCGCCGCGCGTCAGCGGCTGCTTGGTCTGCATCTCGTCGCGCCACTCGCCCTGCTGACGATCCCAGACGCGGATCGTGCGCTGATAGTGGCCGTGGTCGATCAGCGTATGGAACATGTCGTCCACCGCCGCGTTGAGCGTGGTGAACGAGCGGCGCGCAATGCCCGGCTCGCCGTGAATGCCGACGCCGAACTCCATTTCGTTCTCCGCCAGGGTGAACGACGGCTTGCCGGCGGCCGGCACGGTGCAAGCGCCCAGCGCGATGCCGATCGAATGCCCGTGGTTATTGATGCGATGCCCTAACGTCACCACGCTGTCCAGATCGTCGCCGCGCGCCGCGGCGGCGCCCAGCAGTTTCTCCATCAGCACGGTGTTCGCCACCCCGCGCCGCCCGGCGGTAAACAGGCTGTCTTTGACCGCCACGTCGTCATCCACCAGCACCGTCGCCACCGCGACGCCGCTGTCGTGCAGCAGCTCGGTGGCGGTTTCGAAGTTGAGCACGTCGCCGGTGTAGTTCTTGATCAGCATCAGCACCCCGGCGCCGCCGTCGATCGCCTGGCCGCACTCGTACATTTTATCCGGCGTCGGCGAGGTGAAAATCTCGCCCGGGCAGGCGCCGTCGAGCATCCCTTCGCCGACGAAACCGCAGTGCATCGGCTCGTGGCCGCTACCGCCGCCGGACAGGATCGCCACCTTGCCCGCCACCGGCGCGTCGGCGCGGGTCACGAACAGCGGATCCGCGTGCACCAGCAGCTCGGGATGGGCCTCCGCCAGCCCCTGCAACTGCTCTTCCAACACCGACTCGACCTGATTAATCAGTTTTTTCACGATGGTTTCCTCTGTAAGAACAGGGGCGCGGCGCACCGCGCCCCAACGATATCAATGATGCTGCAGCCAGGCGGCGCCCAGCCGATCCGCCGTCAGGATCGCCGCCTGCACGCCCGCGGGAGTAACCTTGAACGGCATGTTGTGAATGGTTTCGCCGGCGGCGCAGCTGGCTTCGGCCACCGCCATCATCTTCGCCGCCGCATCGCCGGTGACGCCCATCTGCGCCAGCGTGATCGGCAGGCCGATGCCATGACAAAACGCCAGCACGGTTTCAATCTGCGCCATCGGGCTGTTCTGCAGCACCAGCTGCGCCAGGGTGCCGAACGCCACTTTCTCGCCGTGATACAGGTGGTGGCACTCCTCCAGCACGGTAAAACCGTTGTGAATGGCGTGCGCCGCCGCCAGCCCACTGCTCTCGAAGCCGATGCCGCTCAGATAGGTATTGGCCTCAATGATGCGTTCCACCGCTTCCGTCACCACGCCGGCCTCGACCGCCAGTTTGGCTTTCACCCCTTCCGCCAGCAGCGTGTCGTAGCACAGCCGCGCCAGGCTGAGCGCCGCCAGCGTCGATTTGCCGCCGGCCATGCTGGTGGCCTGGGCGTCGAAGCAGGCCTGCGCCTCGAAATAGGTGGAAAGCGCGTCGCCCATGCCGGCCACCAGCAGACGCACCGGCGCTTTGGCGATGATGGCGCTGTCCATCACCACCATGTCCGGGTTGCGCGGGTAAATCAGGTACTCGGCGAATTCGCCCTGTTCGGTGTAGAGAACCGACAGCGCGCTGGTCGGCGCATCGGTGGAGGCGATGGTGGGAATGAGCACCACCGGCAGCTGTTGGTAGTGCGCCACGGCCTTGGCGGTGTCGAGCGTCTTGCCGCCGCCGACGCCGATCACGCCGCGGCAGCCGTGAGCCTGCAACTCATGGCCGAGCCGGTCTATCTCCTTGCGGCAGCATTCGCCGTTGAAGCGGGCCGCATGATGTTTCACGCCGTGCTGCTGCAGGCTGCCCATCAGGGTGTCGCCCGCCAGCTGCATCACGAAGTCGTCGGCGATCACCAGATAGTGATCGGCGAGGGATTTGGCGTGTTCGCCGACGGCGGCCAGCGCATTGGCGCCCTGAATGTATTTGCCTGGTGACTGGATGATTCTCAACATAACCGGATCCTTGTAGGGAGTTGGCGATGGTAACGTTCAGATATCAGGTGATGACGCGCCGACTTCGCCGCCGGCTTGTTGTTGTGCTTCGACTATGAGCGCCCGCCGCCCGCCTGGCGAGCCTCGCGATTTTTGTTCCATTATGGAACATCATCATAGCGACAACGTTTCATGATGAAACGCCAACGCGCGTTTTTTCGCCGCGAAAGCGAACTGGCGCACACCCCAACGTATAACTGCGTAAAGAGTCGATTCTGCGGGCGTTTCAGCTTTAATTTTGACCATGTTTCCCCTATCCTTAGCGCCACTACTGGGAAAGGGCGAAAACAGCCCGCATGATGGGATTGATAACGATGAAACGGACAAAAAACATCAACCAAGAGACGTTCCGCAAATCCTGGCGCAGCTACCGTGTCGCGCCCGTGGCTTTGGCGATCAGCGCCGTCTTTATGCTGGCCGGCTGCGAGAAGAGCGATGAAACGGTCTCCCTGTATCAGAATGCCGATGACTGTTCGCGCGCCAATCCTTCGATGAGCGAGCAGTGCACCACCTCCTACAACAACGCCCTGCAAGAAGCGGCGAAAACCGCGCCGAAATACGCCACCCGCGAAGACTGCGTCGCCGAGTTCGGCGAAGCGCAGTGCACCCAGGCGCCGGCACAGGCCGGCATGGCGGCGGAATCGCAAAGCAGCGGCAGCTTCTGGATGCCGCTGATGGCGGGCTACATGATGGGCCGCCTGATGGGCGGTTCCGGCTTCGCGCAGCAGCCGCTGTTCACCTCCAAGAACGCCGCCAGCCCGGCGAACGGCAAGTTTGTCGACGCCAGCGGCAAGAGCTATGGCCCGGCCACCGCCGGCGGCCGCACCATGACGGTGCCGAAAACCGCCATGGCGCCGAAGCCTGCGGTCACCAACACCGTGACCCGCGGCGGTTTCGGCGAGACCGTAGCCAAGCAGACCAGCATGCAGCGCAGTAGCGCCACCTCCAACTCCGGCTCCCGCAGCATGGGCGGTTGATGCATGAAACGTATTGCTATTACCGAGCGCCCGGACTGGCGTGAAAAAGCGACCGAGTTCGGTTTCCGTTTCCACACCATGTACGGCGAGCCGTACTGGTGTGAAGACGCCTATTACCAGTTCACGCTGGCGCAGATTGAAGAGATCGAAAGCGCCACCGCCGAGCTGCACCAGATGTGTCTGCAGGTGGTGGAAAAAGTGGTCGGCAGCGACGAGCTGATGGCCAAGTTCTGCATCCCGAAACACACTTGGGAGTTCGTGCGCAGTTCGTGGCGCACCAATCAGCCGTCGCTGTATTCGCGTCTCGATCTGGCCTACGACGGCGTTAACCCGCCGAAGCTGCTGGAGAACAACGCCGATACGCCAACCTCGCTGTATGAGGCGGCCTTCTTCCAGTGGCTGTGGCTGGAAGACCAGATCAACGCCGGCAAGTTGGATCCGGAATCGGATCAGTACAACAGCCTGCAGGAGAAGCTGATCGAGCGTTTCGCCGAACTGAAAGCGCATCATGGCTTCGGCCTGTTGCACCTGGCGTGCTGCCAGGACAGCGAAGAAGATCGCGGCACGGTGCAATATCTGCAGGACTGCGCGCAGGAAGCCGGTCTGCCGACCGAGTTCCTGTTCATGGAAGAGATTGGCCTCGGCGAGAAAGGCCAGTTTACCGATCTGCAGGATCAGGTGATCGGCAACCTGTTCAAGCTCTACCCGTGGGAATTCATGCTGCGCGAGATGTTCTCCACCAAGCTGGAAGACGCCGGCGTGCGCTGGCTGGAGCCGGCCTGGAAGAGCATCATCTCCAACAAAGCGCTGCTGCCGCTGCTGTGGGAAATGTTCCCGAACCACCCGAATCTGTTGCCGGCTTATTTCGCGCAAGACGAGCATCCGGCGATGGACCATTACGTCACCAAGCCGCTGTTCTCACGCGAAGGCGCGAACATTCAGATCGTCGAAAACGGTCAGGAAGTGGCGCGCGTCGATGGGCCGTACGGTGAAGAAGGCATGATCGTGCAGCAGTTCCATCCGCTGCCGAAGTTCGAAGACAGCTACACGCTGATCGGCAGTTGGCTGGTGAATGATCAACCTTGCGGCATCGGCCTGCGCGAAGATCGCGAACTGATCACGCAGGATCTGTCGCGCTTCTATCCGCACACCATCCTCGGCTGATAGCCCCGCCGAGACCAAAACGCCAGTCTCTGACTGGCGTTTTTCTTTAGCCCACCTGCACCGACAGCATGCTCAGCGCTCCCATTTCGATACCGTCGATCGGCACGCTGATGGCCTCTTTTCCATCCCAACCGCCAAGCACGTACAGCAACGGCAGATAGTGTTCCGGCGTCGGATTCGACAGCGCCGCGCCTTCGTGGCGCATGAAATCCACCAGCGGATGGTTATCGCCCCGATAACGCAGGTTATCCCGGACAAAGTTATTGAACGATTCCGCCCACGGGTAGGCGCTGGTGTCGCCCTGCCATTTCACCATGCGCAGGTTGTGCACCACGTTGCCGCTGGCGACAATCATCACCCCCTCATCGCGCAGCGCCGCCAGTTTGCGCCCCAGCTCATAGTGATAGGCCGCCGGCTGCGTGCCGTCGACGCTGAGCTGCACCACCGGGATGTCAGCATTGGGGTACATCTTGATCAACACGCCCCAGGTTCCGTGATCCAACCCCCACTCGCCGAGATCGGCCGTCACCGGCACCGGCGCCAGCATTTGCTGCAGCTGCGCAGCCAGCGCGGGAGAGCCCGGCGCCGGATAACGGGTATCAAACAGCGCCTGTGGGAACCCGCCGAAGTCGTGAATGGTTTTGGGGTTTTCCATCGCGGTAACCGCAGTGCCGCGGGTATACCAATGCGCGGAAACCGCCACGATCGCCTTCGGGCGCGGCAATGACTCACCCAACGCACGCCATGCCCGGGTGTAGCGGTTGTCTTCCAGCACGTTCATCGGGCTACCGTGGCCAAGAAACAGTGCCGGCATACGAGAGGTGTTCATAGGGAGATCCTTAGTTCAAATTGTGCTATGCCGCTACATTACGCGCTTTGCCGCGCCAACACAGCCGGATAACCGTGATGAAGATATTCAATAAATTTGAATTAAAAGCGGAGGAATGCGCCGGCAGACAGAAAGATAAAAAATTAATATATTTCAATAGATTAATAAGATCAGTGAATGCCATGACATTACTGCCACACAGATCTAATTTGTGAATAATTTATGTATTTTTTGTTAACGCAATCTATACACTCCTCCTCTGCCGACGGGTAGCAGGCAACCCCGCCGCGCGATGGGAATTACGTCTCACCAAGGAGGAATTCATGTTCAGACTCACACTGGCAACCCGCCTGGCGCTTTCCATATCCTTGCTCACCGGCTGGACGGCCACCGCCGGCGCGGCGGACAACGCGCAGCTGACGCAGCGCGAAGATCCTTACTTCCTTCAGGCGCAAGCTCAGCTGCAACAGCGGCTGAAACAGACGCCAAACACCAACCGCGCCAAAAACGTCATTCTGGTGGTCGGCGACGGCATGGGGTTTTCCACCGTGACCGCCGCCCGCATTTTTGAAGGGCAGCAGCGCGGCGTGGACGGCGAATCCAACGTGCTGGCCTGGGAGGCCTTCCCCTATCTGGCTGCGGCCAAAACCTACTCCGCCGACGCCCAAATCACCGACTCCGCGCCCAGCGCGGTGGCGATGACCACCGGCGTCAAAACCATCAACGATCTGATGGGCCTCAACCATACGGCCACCCTCAACAATTGCGAGGATCAGCAAACCAACACCGTCACCACGCTGTGGGAGATGGCCGCAACGCTCGGCATGGCCACCGGCGCCGTGACGACCGCCACCATCACCCACGCCACGCCGGGCGCGACCTATGCCCATATCGCCAACCGCGATTGGGAATCCGACGCCAAAATGCCGGCAGCGGCTCTGGCCGCAGGCTGCCGCGATATCGCACGCCAGCTGGTGGAAATGAAGTACGGCAACGGCCTTAACGTGGCGATGGGCGGCGGGCGCACCAACTTCCTGCCCGATAGCGTGAGCGATCCGGAATACCCCGGCAAGAAAGGTGCCAGAAAGGATGGCCGCGATCTGACGCAGGCCTGGCTGCAACGCTATGGCGAGCGCGGGCAATACGTCTGGAATCAGGCGCAGTTCGACAAAATCGAACCGGGTAAGGTCGATCATCTGCTGGCCCTGTTCGAGCCGTCGCACATGAACTTCGAGCACGATCGGCGGCAAGACGCGGCGGGAGAACCCTCGCTGGCGGAAATGACCGGTAAGGCCATCGATATTCTGGCCAGGAATCCCGAAGGCTACCTGCTGTTGGTGGAGGGCGGACGCATCGATCACGGTAGCCACAACGGTAACGCCTACCGTACGCTGAGCGACGCGGTCGCCCTGAACGAGGCGGTGAAAACCATCGTCGACAAGGTCAACCTGGACGAAACCCTGGTGATCGTGACCGGCGATCACAGCCACACATTGACCATCGCCGGCTATGCCAAGCGGGGTAATCCTATCCTCGGCATTTCCGTCGGCGTCGACGGCAAACCGCGGCTGGGCAGCGACGGCAAGCCTTACACCACCGTCGGCTTCGCCAATGGCCCCGGCGGCACGATCCCGCTGACCGAACGCCCGACATTGACCATGGAACAGGCCACCGCGCCCGACTTTATTCAGCCGGCGCTGGTGCCGCTGAAAAGCGAGACCCACGGCGGGGAAGATCTCGGCATCTACGCCATCGGCCCTTGGGCCCATCTGTTCCAGGGTACGGTGGAAGAGAACTACACCTTCCACGTGATGAATTACGCCAGCCGCATCGGCGAACGCCTGTCAGAACGATAGCCACAAAAAAGCCGCGTTACGCGGCTTTTTTTATCGTTGAAAGCGACCGGCTATCAGCTGGCCTTTTTCTCGTGCGCCTGGCGGTAGGCCACCAGATCCTCGATGGTCAGCACCACCATGTCGTGCTGTTTGGCGAAGGCGATCACTTCCGGCGCGTGCGCCATGCTGCCATCGTCGTTGGTCAGTTCACACAGCACGCCGGCAGGTTTGAAACCGGCCATGGAAACCAGATCGATGGTCGCTTCGGTGTGGCCGCGACGGCTCAGCACGCCGCCCGGCTGCGCGCGCAGCGGGAACACGTGGCCCGGACGGTTCAGGTCGCTCGGCTTGGCGCTGTCTGCCACCGCCGCACGGATGGTGGTCAGGCGATCGGAAGCGGAAACCCCGGTGGTCACGCCCTGCGCCGCTTCGATGGTCACGGTGAAGGCGGTCTGGAATTGGCTGGAGTTGTTGGTCACCATCATCGGCAGCTCAAGCTGCTGACGGCGTTCTTCGGTGATGCACAGGCACACGATACCGCTGCCGTGGCGAATGGTCAGCGCCATCTGCTCAACGGTCATCGTTTCCGCGGCGAAGATCATGTCACCTTCGTTTTCACGGTTTTCATCATCGAGCACCATTACGCCGCGCCCGTTGCGCAGTGCGTCAATCGCGCGTTCAACGCGTTCTGTCGGCGTGCCGAAGTCTGAAAGTAGCGTCTGATTCATGGTAAAAAACCTCATTAAAAATTATGGATTACCAGAACCAGGGCGATCTTGAGGAGTAGCTAGAAATAGCTAAAAAAATAACGCAAGCGGGCGCAAGCCCGGCAGATACCGTTACTCTCTCCCATCCGGACTATAACCGTCGGCCCCGGAATTGCACCGGATCTGCTGACCTCTAACCGGCCTTTACAGGCTGGCTGAGCGCTCGCGGGCTTTCACCGTAGAAGGTGATTTACCGCCGGTGGGGACTTTCACCCCGCCCTGAGAATAAGCAGGATGACTATAACGCTAATGGGTAGACAGGGCAATTGGCAAAAGCACAATTCGGCCACGCGCGGCGAATGCGCTTAATGGTGTTTATCCGGCGGGCAACTCGCATTACACTAAGCGGCAGCAATTAAACTCTGAAAGGGATACGCCATGATTGACCCGAAAAAAATCGAACAAATCGCACGCCAGGTTCATGAGTCCATGCCTAAAGGCGTTCGTGAATTCGGGGAAGACGTTGAGAAAAAAATCCGTCAGGTGCTGCAGTCGCAGCTGACCCGCCTGGATTTGGTTAACCGCGAAGAGTTCGACGTGCAGACTCAGGTGCTGTTGCGCACCCGCGAGAAGCTGGCGCTGTTGGAACAGCGCCTGGCCGAGCTGGAAAGCAAGCTGAGCGCGGCGCCGGCAGCCAAGCAGGAAGACGAATAAATTCCCGCCAAGGGCGCGCACCTAAACCGCGCGCCCCTGTTCTTTCGGTCGCCCGGCGTTAGCCGCGCCCGTCTTTGATCGCTTTGATGATGTTGGTGGTCGACAGCCCGTCTTCAAAGTTCAACACTTTGACATCGCCGCCGTTGGCCCACACTTCCGCACTGCCGGCAATCTCTTCCGGTTTGTAATCGCCGCCTTTCACCAGCAGATCCGGCAGAATGTCGGCGATCAAGCGCTGCGGCGTGTCCTCTTCGAACGGCACCACCCAATCCACCGCTTCCAGCGCGCCCAGCACGATCATGCGATTCTCCAGCGCGTTGACCGGGCGTTTTTCCCCTTTCAGGCGTTTGGTCGAGGCGTCGCTGTTCACCGCCACGATCAGGCGGTCGCCCAGCTTGCGGGCGTTGGCCAGATAGGAGACGTGGCCGGCGTGCAGAATGTCGAAAATGCCGTTGGTCATCACCACTTTCTCGCCGCGCTGACGCGCCTGAGCAACAGCGGTTTTCAACTGCGCTTCGGTCATCACGCCAAAGCCGGTTTCGGCCCGGCCGCGCACCGCGTTTTCCAGCTCGATTGGCGACACGGTAGAGGTACCGAGCTTACCCACCACCACGCCGGCGGCGGCGTTGGCCAGGAAGCAGGACTCTTCCAGCGAATTGCCGGCGGCCAGCGAAGCGGCCAAGACGCCGATCACGGTGTCGCCGGCGCCGGTCACATCGAACACTTCCTGCGCCTGGGTCGGCAGGTGCAGCGGTTCAATGCCAGGCTGCAGCAGCGTCATGCCGTGTTCGGAACGGGTGACCAACAGCGCCGACAGCTCGAAATCCGCCACCAGCTTCATGCCGCGCGCCACCAGTTCCGCCTCATCCTTGCAGTGGCCCACCACCGCTTCGAACTCGGACAGGTTCGGCGTCAGCAGCGTCGCGCCGCGATAGCGTTCGAAGTCAGAGCCTTTAGGATCGATCAGCACCGGAACCTTGGCGGCGCGCGCCAGTTGGATCATGCCCTGCACCTGGCTGAGCGCGCCCTTGGCGTAATCGGACAGCACCAGCGCGCCGATCTGCGGCAGCGCCTGCTGAATGCGCTCCAGCATCGGCTGCGGATCGACGTTGGAGAAGCCTTCTTCGAAGTCGAGACGGATCAGTTGCTGGTTGCGCGACAGCACGCGCAGCTTGGTGATGGTCGGATGGGTCGGCACCGAGACGAAGTCGCAGCGCACGTTGACTTCATTCAGCTTGGCGCTCAGCGCCCGCGCCGCATCGTCGATGCCGGTCAGGCCCACCAGGCGGGAATTGGCACCCAGCGAAGCGATGTTCATCGCCACGTTAGCCGCGCCGCCGGGACGCTCTTCGATGGTGTCGACCTTGACCACCGGCACCGGGGCTTCCGGTGAAATGCGGCTGGTCGGCCCATACCAATAGCGATCCAACATGACGTCACCGACCACCAGCACACCGGCGCGGCGAAAATCAGGCAGCGTAACTTTCATCCGATAACTCCAAAAAAGAACAAAATTTTAGTGGCGCAGATATTACCACAGACCGCCGGAATACCCGCAAAAAGGTATTAATCCAGCCATTTGGTCCAGCTGGCGCGCACCTGCTCGCGCTCAGCGGTGAACAGCTCGCTGCCGACCTTGCCGGAATGCTCCTGCAGCGCCAGATGGTGGATCTCGTCGCGCATGGTGACATAGGCCTGGGTCAGCGCGCGCGCCTCCTCTTCCGGCATGATGTCGTAATTGGCCATCAGCTCGAAGATGCGCACGTTGTCTGACCAACGCGTCAGCCGCGGTTCACCCGGCGCATAGCGTAAGACCAGATATTGGGCGATAAATTCGATGTCGGTAATGCCGCCCTCATCGGTTTTGATATCAAACAGATCGCGCTGCTTGTTGCCGAGATGGTTGCGCATCTTTTCGCGCATCTCGCGCACTTCGCGCTTCAGGGTCTCCGCATCACGCGTTTTGCACAGGATTTCGCGCCGAATCGCGTCGAACTGCTGGTGCAGCGCCGGGTCGCCGTGCACGATGCGCGCGCGCACCAGAGCCTGATGCTCCCAGGTCCAGGCTTCGTTTTGCTGGTAATCGGCGAACGCCTCGACGGTGCTGACCAGCATCCCCGCGGCGCCGGAAGGCCGCAGACGCGCGTCCACCTCATACAGAATGCCGGAGGAAGTGCGGGTGCTGAACAGATGCATCACCCGCTGCGCCAGCCGCAGGTAGAACTGGCGGCCGTCGATGCAGCGATCGCCGTCGGTCATCACCTCCGGCGGGCAATCCAGCAGGAACACCAGATCGAGATCGGAACTGTAACCCAGCTCCCAGCCGCCCAGCTTGCCGTAGCCGATCACCGCAAAGCCGCGCCCTTCGCGCTCCTGCAGATGGGTCGGCTGGCCGTAGCGCGCCACCATGTCGCTCCAGGCCTGTTGCACCACCGCGTCGATGATCGCCTCCGCCAGATAAGTCAGGTGGTCGCTCACTTTCATCACCGGCAGCGCGCCGGCGATATCCGCTGCGGCGATGCGCAGCTGCTGCGCCTGTTTGAACTGGCGCAGCGCCTCCAGCTTTTGCTCTTCGTCGTCTTCCGGCACCCGCAGCAGGTACTGGCGCAGCTCGCTGCGGTAGGCGTCCAGCGCCACCGGCTGATACAGCGTGGCCGGATCCAGCAGTTCGTCCAGCAACAGCGGGTAGCGCGACAGCTGGTTGGCAACCATCGGCGAAGCGGCGCACAGGCGGATCAGATGGCTGAGCGCCGCGTGATACTCAACCAGCAGTTCGAGGTAAGTGGTGCGGGTGACGATGCTGAGCAGCAGCTGCGCCAGCCGCACCAGCGCGGTGGGCGCGTCCTGACGCGGGCACACCTCCGCCAGCAGGCGCGGCATCAGCTGATCGAGCACGTCGCGGCCGCGCGGGCCGATGGTGCGCTTGTCGACGTCATGGCGGAAATCGGCGATGGTGCGCAGCATCTGTCGGCGCCCCTCTTCGTCCAGGTGCGGCGTCAGCGGCGCCAGCTCGTTTTCCTCCAGTGCGTCCTGCCACAGGCTGTGATAGTGCTGGTAATCGGGATCTTCGCCGACATCTGGACTATCGTCGCCGATCAGATCGTCGAACACCGCCCGCACCGCCTGCATGTGCACCTCCAGCGTCGCCATCAGCGCCGGCCAATCCGCCAGCCCCATGCCGCAGGCCAGCCGCGCCTGGTCGAGCGCATCCTGCGGCAGCGTCTGGGTTTGCTGATCGCCGATCGCCTGCAGCAGATTCTCCAGCCGCCGCAGGAACAGGTAGGCGGCGCTCAGCGCCCGCACCTGCTCGGCCTCCAGCAGCCCCAGCTCACCCACCGCCTGCAGCGTCGGCAGCAGCGAACGCCCCTGCAGCGCCGGCTCACGGCCGCCGCGGATCAGCTGAAATACCTGGGTGATGAATTCGATTTCGCGAATGCCGCCGGCGCCCAGTTTGATGTTGTCCTTCAGGCCGCGCCGCCGCACTTCACGGGCGATCATGCCCTTCATGTTGCGCAAAGACTGGATGACGCTGAAATCGATATAGCGACGGAACACGAACGGCCGCAGCGTTTTGCGCAGCTCCTGGCTGTAGGCGTCTTCCGCGCCGCCCATCAGGCGCGCCTTCACCATCGCATAGCGCTCCCAGTCGCGCCCCTGCTCCTGATAGTAGTCTTCCAGCGCCGCGAAGCTCATCACCAATGGGCCGCTGTCGCCGAACGGCCGCAGCCGCATGTCGACGCGATAGACGAAGCCGTCGATGGTCTGCTGATCCAGCGCCTTGATCAGCCGCTGGCCCAGGCGGGTGAAGAACTGGGCATTGTCCAGCTCGCGCCGCCCGCCCTGGGTCTGGCCGTTTTCCGGGTAGGCGAAGATCAGATCGATATCCGACGAGAAATTCAGCTCGCCGCCGCCCAGCTTGCCCATGCCGAGGATCAGCAGCGGCTGCGGTTCACCGGCGGCGTTGCACGGCGTGCCCCACTCGCGGCAACAGGTTTGGTACAGCCAGTCGCGCGCGCTGACGATCAGCGTCTCCGCCAGCCCGCTCAGCTGCAGCAGCGTTTCTTCGGTCGAACACAGCCCCTGCGCCTGCGCCCAGGCAATGCGCACCAGCGTTTCACGGCGAAACAGACGCAGCGTGCGCATCAGCTGCGCCTCATCGCGCACCTCTTCCAGCTCGTCCTGCAGCCAGGCGGCATAGTGTTGCCACTCGCCGGGCGCCGGCGGCTGTTCGCGCAGCGTCGCCAGCCAGGCCGGCTGGGCGAGCAGTGCGTCGCTGACGAAGTCGCTCGACGCCAGCACCCACTGCTCCTGCTCGCTAAAGGCGCTGTCCGCGCCGTGAACTTCCTGAAAACGCTGCACAACCTGCTGTGCCTGAGCCTGTAACGCGGCTGAAAGTGGCGACATAGTGTATGACCCGTTCTGCGGCCCACGGCTGGCGGGCCGGCTTGATTAACGAAGCGCGCCGTTTAACCAGAATGGCGCATGCGATAAGGCCTGTTTGCGGCTGGCTTCATACCAGCCCTGACGGCGCTCGCTCAGCGCCGCCTGCAGTTCGCGCCAGGCCTCGATATAAGGGCCGGTCTGCTCGTCGGGGTAGGCGCCCGACAGCAGGACCAGCGCCGAAATCTGACGCGTCAGGCGCGGCAATTGTTCCTGATATTCATCTTCGTTCAGCGTACGGCTGAAGGCTTCTTTCAGCTCCGCGCCGCTGCGCCCCAGCATGATGTCGCTGAAGCGTTTGAAAGAACCGTCCAGCTTGGCCTGCCCTTTGGCGTCAATAAACGGCCGCCAGGCGCCGCTCACCAGCCATAATGTGAGCGCTAACTTACATTGCAGGTAGGCCGCGCTGTAGCACAGGCTCTCTGGTTGCGCGGCTTTGTCCGCCAACAGCGGTTCGAGTTCGGTCAGGCGGGCGCGCAGATCGGCGCTGGCCTTGCGCGGCACCAGGCCACCGAAGATCACCAACGCCTGGCGGATCGTGCCGACCGCCTCAATCACCGAAGCGCGCGCCTGCGCGTCGCCGCGCAGCCACAGCTCTTCATGGTACTGCCAGTGGCTGAGCGCCAGCTCGAAGGCGGCGATCATCCCCTGTTCGACGGTCGCCTTCGCCGCCGGCTTCAGCACCCGCAGCGGGCGCACCTCACGCGGCGGATTGCCCTGCGCCAGGTGGTAACCGCGCGCCGCCTTGCTCAGGCTGCCCTGACGCAGGCCGTCGTGCGCCGCCAGCTCACCGGCCAACGCCAGCAGATCGGTGGTATTGCCTTTCAGCAGCTCCAGCTCGATCTCGCTCAAGGCTTCGCTGAGATCACCGGCGCGCACCTCGCCCTGATCCAGGCCAATCTCTATCTCGCTTTGGCCGTAAGTAACCACCCACTTCTCACGCACGAAATCGGTACGGAACAGCGGTTGCAACGCCAGCTGCAGCGCTGCGATATCGCAATCCTGCGGCCAAATGTCGGCAGGAAACTGCGCCAACGCCAGCTGCGGCTCGGCGATAGCGACATTGTATTCCGGGCGCTGGTGCAGGCCGCCCACCACTTTACCGGCGGTTTTGATGGTCATCTCATAGCGATCGTCGAAACCGCGAATGCGCAGCCCCATGTCGTGACGGCGCAGGAAGTTGTCGGCCGTTTCGAAGTAAATGTTGGTCAGTTTTTGCGGCGCGGAATGCTGATGCGGCCAGGCGGCGAGCCAGTGTGGCAGAGCGGCCACCGCTTGCGGCGCAGCGATGAATTTCAGTTCAATTTCAACGGTCATAATTCTTTAACACCAATAAGTTATGCATTCACGTCGGTTTCAGCGCGGCGCGTTCGGCCCGCCGTATGCTGCCCACTGACGCACAGTTGCCGTTATCTTACCGCGATTCCCGGCGCCTTAACCCTGCTAACTGTAGAAAAAACCTGTTACGTTATAAAACACTGCGCAACTCACAGAATCAGCCACAGTAAGATAGTTCTCATTCCGGTTTTGGCGTTGCGTCGTCAGACTGAACCCTCTACTATCGTTCCATAAATTCACCCAGAAACGATGAACTAATGCAGAAATTACGCCTGATTTGCCTTGCCGCGCTGAGCTTCAGCATCACTTGGGCCGCACATGCCGAAGATAAACGCTATATCTCCGATGAGTTAAGCACTTACGTCCATAGCGGCCCAGGTAATCAGTACCGTATTGTCGGCACTCTCAACGCCGGTGAAGAAGTGACCCTGCTGAGCGTCAACGACAGCACCAACTACGGCCAGATCCGCGATCCGAAAGGCCGCACCACCTGGATCCCGCTCGACCAGCTCAGCCAGACGCCAAGCCTGCGCACCCGCGTGCCCGAGCTGGAACAGCAGGTGAAAACCCTGACCGACAAGCTGGCCAACATCGACAACACCTGGAACCAGCGTACCTCGGAAATGCAGGAAAAAGTCGCGGGCAGCGACAGCACCATCAGCAGCCTGCAGAAGGAAAACCAGGATCTGAAAAACCAGCTGGTGGTCGCGCAGAAGAAGGTCAACGCCGTTAACCTGCAGCTCGACGACAAGCAGCGCACCATTATCCTGCAGTGGTTCATGTACGGCGGCGGCGTCGCCGGCGTCGGTTTGCTGCTGGGCCTGCTGTTGCCGCACCTGATCCCGCGCCGCAAGAACAACAACCGCTGGATGAACTGATCTCAGTATCGTTCAGTTTGAGTATGGGCGCCTGCGGGCGCCCTTTTCATTGGCGCCGACATCCCGCGGCCAATTCATGTAATCTGATAGACAGAGCCTTACACGATATTCAGGAGTCAACAGTGCAGATTTATCTGGTCGGCGGCGCCGTTCGCGACAGCCTGCTCAATATTCCGGTGGTCGATCATGATTGGGTGGTGGTGGGCGCCACGCCGGCAGAGCTGCTGGCGTTGGGCTACCAGCAGGTCGGTAAAGATTTTCCGGTGTTCCTCAATCCCGACTCCCACGAGGAGTACGCGCTGGCGCGCACCGAGCGCAAATCCGGCCAGGGGTACACCGGTTTTACCTGCTATGCCGCGCCGGACGTGACGCTGGAAGAAGATCTGCTGCGGCGCGATCTGACCATCAACGCCATCGCCCGCTCCGCCGAAGGAGAGCTGATTGATCCTTACGGCGGCGTGGCCGATCTGCAGGCGCGCGTGCTGCGCCACGTTTCCGACGCGTTCGGCGAAGATCCGCTGCGCGTATTGCGCGTGGCGCGATTCAATGCCCGCTTCGCCCATCTGGGTTTTCGCATCGCCGACGAAACGCTCGCCCTGATGCGCCAGATGGCGCACAGCGGTGAACTGGCCGCGCTGACCGCCGAACGCGTCTGGAAGGAAACCGAAAAGGCGCTGCAAAGCCAGAGCCCGCAGGTCTATTTTCAGGTGCTGCGCGATTGCGGTGCGCTGGCGGTGCTGTTCCCGGAAATCGACGCGCTGTTCGGCGTGCCGGCTCCCGCCAAGTGGCACCCGGAGATCGACACCGGCGTACACACGCTGATGGCGTTGGCGATTGCCGCCCGCCTCACGCCGGAGGTGGACGTGCGCTTCGCCACCCTGTGCCACGATCTCGGCAAAGGGTTGACGCCGAAAGAGTTCTGGCCGCATCACCACGGCCACGGCCCGGCGGGCGTGCGGCTGGTCGAAGCGCTGTGCCAGCGGCTGCGGGTGCCCAACCCGGTACGGGATTTGAGCAAGCTGGTGGCCGAGTACCATGATTTGATCCACACCGTGAACAAGCTGCGTCCGGAGACCCTGTTGAAGCTGTTCGACGCCATCGACGTCTGGCGCAAACCGCAACGGCTGGAGCAGATGATCCTGACCAGCGAAGCGGATGCGCGCGGCCGCACCGGCTTTGAGGAGAATCCTTATCCGCAGGGCGAATATCTGCGCCAGGCGTATCAGGTGGCGAACGCGGTATCTATTAAAGAAGTGGTAGCCAGCGGGCTGCAGGGCACCGCGATCCGCGACGAGCTCAAACGCCGTCGCCAGCAGGCGCTGGCCGACTGGAAGCTCAATCAAACCATCCTCAACGATCAGGCATAAAAAAACCCCGCAGAGCGGGGTTTTTTCCTGGCATCGGGCTTACAGGAACACCATGTAAACCACGGCCGCCACGATAAAGCGGTAGATGGCGAACGGCACGAACGAGATGCGTTTGATCAGCGACAGGAAGGTCTTGATCGCAATCAGCGCCACCACGAAGGCAGTAACGAAACCGACGGCGAACATCGGCAGGTCGCCCCAGGTCAGGAAGTGCAGGCTCTTGTACAGATCCAGGCCGCTGGCGCCTATCATCATCGGCACCGCCAGGATGAATGAAAATTCGGACGCCGCATAGCGGTTTACGCCCACCAGCATGCCACCGGCGATGGTCGCTCCCGAACGGGAGAAGCCCGGCCACAGCGCCAGGCACTGGAAGCAACCGATCAAAAACGCCTGCCGGTAGGTGATGTCATCCAGCCCTTCCGCACGCGGCTTCTTCGGCTTCAGCCATTCCGCCGTCAACAGCAGCAGGCCGCCGACCACCAACGCGTACATCACGTTTTTCGGCGCGAACAGCGATTTAATGACATCGTGGAATATCAACCCCAGCACCACCGCCGGGATCATCCCCAACAGGATGTGCCCCAGCTTCAGCCGGCCGTGGGTTTTGCCCTCGTGCTCCACCGGCTTGCCGCCGAAATGGATGCCGATCAGGCCGAACAACCGGCGCCAGAACATCACTACCACCGCCAGGATCGACCCCAGTTGGATGATGACTTCAAAGGTCTTGGCTTTGTCGCCGGTAAAGCCCAGCCACTCGCCAACGATGATCATATGCCCGGTGGAAGACACCGGCAGAAATTCGGTTAATCCCTCAACAACCCCAAGAACAAACGCAATAAACAGTGAATGCATGTCCGTCATGTGCTTCGCTCACCCCATAAATTTGCGACTAACATAAACATAAAAAAGCGGCAGTGCTTAAAGACAATGCCGCTAAAACAATTCTCAGGATTAAGACCAGCTTAACGGTCTTTCGTTGCAAGCAGATGACATAAAATCATGCGGGACGAGTGCCGCGCTCAATGATCACGCCGACCCGATTGGCATGTGCTACAGCGCCCGGTTTGCTGACCTTAATACGGACCCACGGGGAATTGAAGCGCTGAAGCAAAATTTCGGATATTTCCTCCGCCACGCGTTCCACCAGCGCGAACCGGTTCGATTCAACGTGCCGGATCACGGCGTCGCTGACGTCGGCATAGCTCAGACAGTCAGTTACGTCGTCGCTGGCGGCGGCCGGCCGGTTATCCCAGCCCATTTCGATATCGAACACCAGCTTCTGACGAATGCCCTGTTCCCACTCATAAACGCCAATGGTGGTAATTACGGTAAGCTCTTCAATAAATACGATATCCATCACGTCATTCTCTGTTTTTGGCCTTGCCGGATACCACTTCCAGCGGAATGTGCGTATTATCCATGGATGTTGCGAGTAAAACGACCATTATTAAACGGAACCGCGTTATGAGTGCTACCGCGCTTGGCATGATTATCTTCGCGTATCTGTGCGGCTCGATTTCCAGTGCGATCCTGGTTTGCCGGATCGCCAGGCTGCCGGATCCGCGTGAACATGGCTCAGGAAACCCCGGGGCGACCAACGTCCTGCGCATCGGCGGCCGGCTGGCGGCAGCGGCGGTGCTGGTGTTCGATATTCTGAAAGGGATGCTGCCGGTCTGGCTGGCCTACAAACTCGATGTGCCGCCGCTGTACCTCGGCCTGACGGCGATCGCCGCCTGCCTGGGGCACATCTATCCGGTGTTCTTCCACTTCCGTGGCGGTAAAGGCGTGGCGACGGCATTTGGCGCCATCGCGCCTATCGGCTGGGATCTGACCGGCCTGATGACCGGTACCTGGCTGTTGACGGTGCTGCTCAGCGGTTACTCTTCGCTCGGCGCCATCGTCAGCGCGCTGATCGCCCCGTTCTACGTCTGGTGGTTCAAACCGCAGTTCACCTTCCCGGTGGCGATGCTCTCCTGCCTGATCCTGATGCGGCATCACGACAATATTCAGCGCCTGTGGCGCGGTCAGGAAGGCAAGATCTGGGGCAAGCTGCGCAAGAAGAAAAACGACGCGGATAACGGCGACCAGCCGAAAGACGAATAGCAGAAGGGCCGGATAATCCGGCCCTTTGTTTTATACCGCAGGCAATTCCGCCAGCGGCCAGCGCGGCCGCACCGAAACGCTCAGCTCCGGGTTGGCGCCGCTCTTCAGGCGCACCATGCCGGCATAGGCGATCATCGCGCCGTTGTCGGTGCAAAATTCCGGGCGGGCATAGAACACTTCCCCACCGCGTTTATGCATCATCTCCGCCAGTTTGGCGCGCAGCGTGCGGTTGGCGCTTACGCCGCCGGCCATCACCAGGCGCTTGAAGCCGGTCTGCTCCAGCGCGCGTTTGCATTTGATCGCCAGCGTATCCACCACCGCATCCTCGAAGGCGCGGGCGATGTCGGCACGCGTCTGATCGTCGTTGCCGTTGGAGCGGATGGTGTTGGCGGCGAAGGTTTTCAGCCCGGAGAAACTGAAGTCCAGCCCCGGGCGATCGGTCATCGGCCGCGGGAAGGTGAAGCGCCCCGCCGTGCCCTGCTGCGCCATCTTCGACAGCATCGGCCCGCCGGGATAATCCAGGCCGAGCAGCTTGGCGGTCTTGTCGAACGCTTCGCCGGCCGCGTCGTCGATCGACTCGCCCAGCAGCTCATACTCACCGATGCCGGTGACGCTGATCAGCTGGGTGTGGCCGCCGGAGACCAGCAGCGCGACGAACGGGAATGCCGGCGGATTGTCTTCCAGCATCGGTGCCAGCAGGTGGCCTTCCATATGGTGCACCGGCACCGCCGGCACGTTCCAGGCGAACGCCAGCGCGCGCCCGACGGTCGCGCCGACCAGCAGCGCCCCCACCAGACCCGGCCCGGCGGTGTAGGCCACGCCGTCGATGTCGGCCGGGGTCAGGTTGGCCTCTTTCAGCGCCGCCTGAATCAGCGGCACGGTTTTGCGCACGTGATCGCGGGAGGCCAGTTCCGGCACCACGCCGCCGTAGTCGGCGTGCAGCTTCACCTGGCTGTATAATTGGTTGGCCAACAAACCGGTTTGATCGTCATACACTGCAATTCCGGTTTCATCGCAGGACGTTTCTATACCCAGTACTCGCATTACATTTCCCATCATTCACGTGCGGCCGCCAGTCTACCACATTCCGCCGCATTTACCGCCGGCGCGGCGCATCTTGTCACCGGCTCGCACCTATGTCGATGATTCGTCCAGAAAATGCCCATGCGATTAAACACGAGCATTTTTTTCTGATTAGTCTATAATCAGCGCCCGGTGCAAAATTGCGCACGTTGCGGCAGAGCGACGCGGGTTTCAATTTGCTGTGGTGCTTTACAAAGCAGCATCCATTGGAGTAAAATTCCGCACCATTTTGAAAAGGCTGGCGCTTGGCCAGCAACAAACCGAATTTTATTGAGGTGAGAGGCACATGCCGGTAATTAAAGTACGTGAAAACGAGCCATTTGACGTTGCTCTGCGTCGTTTCAAACGCTCTTGCGAAAAAGCGGGTGTTTTAGCTGAAGTTCGTCGTCGTGAGTTTTATGAAAAACCAACTACCGAACGTAAACGCGCTAAAGCTTCTGCTGTGAAACGTCACGCGAAGAAACTGGCTCGCGAAAACGCACGCCGCACTCGTCTGTATTAATTCTTCGGGGGCAACCCCACCGCGTGAATTTCTGATTTTCAAAATCGCGCAGACCGAGTAGTTGCATACGAAGGCCGTGCTTTCCGAAAGGAATGCGCGGCTTGTTCTCGTTTATAGGCTAATGAAGTAAGGGCTTATGGCTGGACGAATTCCGCGCGTATTTATCAATGACTTGCTGGCTCGCACCGACATCGTCGATCTGATCGACGCCCGCGTGAAGCTCAAGAAGCAAGGCAAGAACTACCACGCGTGCTGTCCGTTCCACCACGAAAAGACGCCTTCATTTACCGTTAATGGCGAAAAGCAGTTTTATCACTGTTTTGGGTGTGGTGCGCACGGCAACGCCGTCGACTTTTTGATGAATTACGACCGGCTTGAGTTTGTCGAAACCATCGAAGAGCTGGCGACCATGCACGGGCTGGAAGTGCCTTACGAAGCGGGCACCGGGCCAACCCAGATCGAACGCCATCAGCGCCAGAGCCTGTACCAACTGATGGAGCAGCTCAGCGCGTTCTATCAACAGTCACTGCAGCAGTCCTCCGGGGCACCGGCGCGCAGCTATTTGCAGCAGCGCGGATTAAGTGACGACGTTATTCGCCATTTCGCCATCGGCTTCGCGCCGGCGGGATGGGACAACGCCCTGAAGCGTTTCGGCCGCGACGCCGACTCGCGCCGCGCATTGAACGATGCCGGCATGCTGGTGACTAACGATCAGGGGCGTTCGTACGACCGTTTCCGCGAACGGGTGATGTTCCCCATCCGCGACAAACGCGGGCGCGTGATCGCCTTCGGCGGCCGCGTATTGGGCGATGGCATGCCGAAGTACCTGAACTCGCCGGAAACCGAAGTTTTCCATAAGGGCCGCCAGCTTTACGGCCTGTATGAAGCACAGCAGAACCACCCTACCCTGCAGCGGCTGCTGGTGGTGGAAGGGTATATGGACGTGGTGGCGTTGGCGCAATTCGGCATCGATTATGCCGTCGCCTCGCTCGGAACCTCGACGACGGCTGAACACATTCAGCTGCTGTTCCGCGCCACCGACAACGTCGTCTGCTGTTACGACGGCGACCGCGCCGGCCGCGAAGCGGCATGGCGGGCGTTGGAAACCGCGTTGCCGTACCTGAACGACGGGCGCCAGCTGCGGTTCATGTTTTTGCCTGACGGCGAAGACCCGGACACCCTGGTGCGCAAGGAAGGTAAAGAAGCCTTCGAACAGCGAATGGAGCAGGCGCAGCCGCTGTCCACTTTCCTGTTCGAAAGCCTGCTGCCGCAGGTGGATCTGAGCAGCCCGGACGGGCGCGCCAAGCTGAGCACGCTGGCGCTGCCGCTGATTACTCAGGTGCCGGGCGAAACGTTGCGCTTGTACCTGCGCCAGGAGCTCGGCAACAAGCTGGGGCTGCTGGACGACAGCCAGCTCGACAAGCTGATGCCCAAGCAGGCGGAAAATGCGAATCCTTATCAGGCGCCCCAGCTAAAACGCACAACCATGCGTATACTGATAGGGTTACTGGTGCAAAATCCGCAGTTGGCTACACTTATCCCTTCGCTTGAAGGGCTGGAGCAGACCAAACAGGCGGGATTGCCGCTGTTCGTCGAACTGGTGCAGACCTGTTTGGCGCAGCCGGGCCTGACGACCGGGCAATTGCTGGAGCTGTATCGCGACAACAAATTCAGCCAGCAGCTTGAAACCTTGGCGACCTGGAACCATATGATCGTTGAGGATATGGTCGAGCAGACCTTTTTGGATACGTTGGCCAGCCTGTACGACTCGGTGCTCGAGCAACGGCTGGAAACGCTGATCGCCCAGGCCAGAACGCGCGGCCTGAGCCCGGAGGAACGTGAAGAAGTCCGTTCCCTCAACCAGGTTTTAGCGAAGAAAAACTGAATACCAAACGGCTTAAGTGCCGATAATTGCGAGGGCAGAGCCCTGCACAGTGCCGCCATAGTGGGCCGCGGCGATAACGAAAACGCCCCAAATGCTATTGTTGGCGGTTTCGCCGACCGACACCAACCTAAATACTCTGAAGTGTGGATACCGTCTTATGGAGCAAAACCCGCAGTCACAGCTGAAGCTACTTGTCACCCGTGGTAAGGAGCAAGGCTATCTGACCTATGCTGAGGTCAATGACCATCTGCCGGAAGATATCGTCGACTCCGATCAGATCGAAGACATCATCCAGATGATTAACGACATGGGCATCCAGGTGATGGAAGAAGCACCGGACGCCGATGACCTGCTGCTCGCCGAAAACTCGAACAGCACGGACGAAGATGCGGAAGAAGCCGCTGCACAGGTTCTGTCCAGCGTGGAATCCGAAATCGGCCGCACCACCGACCCGGTGCGCATGTACATGCGCGAAATGGGTACCGTCGAACTGCTGACGCGCGAAGGCGAAATCGACATCGCCAAGCGCATCGAAGACGGCATCAACCAGGTGCAGTGCTCGGTTGCCGAATACCCGGAAGCCATTACCTACCTGCTTGAACAGTACGATCGCGTCGAAGCGGGCGAAGCGCGCCTGTCCGACCTGATCACCGGCTTCGTCGATCCTAACGCGGAAGAGGACATCGCCCCAACCGCCACCCACATCGGTTCCGAACTGTCGAGCGAAGAGCAAGACGACGACGAAGAAGATGAGGATGCCGAAGAGGACGACACCGAAGACGACAACAGCATCGATCCTGAGCTGGCGCGTCAGAAGTTCGCCGAGCTGCGCGATCAGTATGAAGCGACGCGCTTGGTGATCAAGAAGAACGGCCGCAGCCACGCCAGCGCCGCGGACGAGATCCTGAAGCTGTCCGAAGTGTTCAAGCAGTTCCGCCTGGTGCCGAAACAGTTCGACTTCCTGGTCAACAGCATGCGCACCATGATGGATCGCGTTCGCACCCAGGAACGCATCATCATGAAGCTGTGCGTTGAACAGTGCAAAATGCCGAAGAAAAACTTCGTCACCCTGTTCGCCGGCAACGAAACCAGCGATTCCTGGTTCGAAGCCGCGCTGGCGATGGCCAAGCCATGGTCGGAAAAGCTGAAAGACGTAGCCGAAGACGTGCAGCGCAGCCTGCAGAAACTGCGTCAGATCGAAGAAGAAACCGGCCTGACCATTGAGCAGGTCAAAGACATCAACCGTCGCATGTCGATCGGTGAAGCGAAAGCCCGCCGCGCGAAGAAAGAGATGGTTGAGGCCAACCTGCGTCTGGTTATTTCCATCGCCAAGAAATACACCAACCGCGGCCTGCAGTTCCTAGATCTGATCCAGGAAGGCAACATCGGCCTGATGAAAGCGGTAGACAAGTTCGAATACCGCCGCGGCTACAAGTTCTCGACGTACGCCACCTGGTGGATCCGTCAGGCTATCACCCGCTCCATCGCCGACCAGGCGCGCACCATCCGTATTCCGGTGCATATGATTGAGACCATCAACAAGCTCAACCGTATTTCGCGCCAGATGCTGCAAGAGATGGGCCGCGAGCCGACGCCGGAAGAGCTGGCCGAGCGCATGCTGATGCCGGAAGACAAGATCCGCAAGGTGCTGAAGATCGCCAAAGAGCCAATCTCGATGGAGACGCCGATCGGCGACGACGAAGATTCGCATCTGGGCGACTTCATCGAGGATACCACCCTCGAGCTGCCGCTGGATTCCGCGACCTCGGAAAGCCTGCGTTCCGCCACCCACGACGTGCTGGCCGGCCTGACCGCGCGCGAAGCGAAAGTTCTGCGCATGCGTTTCGGTATCGACATGAACACCGACCACACGCTGGAAGAGGTAGGCAAGCAGTTTGACGTTACCCGTGAGCGTATCCGTCAGATCGAAGCCAAGGCGCTGCGCAAGCTGCGTCACCCAAGCCGCTCCGAAGTGCTGCGCAGCTTCCTGGACGACTAAGTCCGGCTGCCGCAGCAAAAACAAAAACCCCGGCCTGCCGGGGTTTTTTTATGCCCTGAATACGCCTCGCCGCATCATTGCAGCGCCAGGAACAGCTCGCGATAGCTGGCGGTGAGCTGCTCCAGGGTGGCGCGGTTCAATCCGCTGGGGTTGGGCAATACCCACACCTCGGTTTCCCCCAACGTCAGCGTCTGCTTGCCCCAGGGCGCGTTTTTCACCCCGAAGGCGGTGGTGAACGCCTGCTTGCCCAAAATCGCCAGCGCGCGCGGCTGGTAGCGCAGGATCTTCTCTTGCAGCGCCTCACCGCCGCTACGCAGCTCGTCGCGCGACAGCTCGCTGGCCGCCACCGTCGGGCGCGCCACCAGCGCGGTAATGCCGCAGCCGTTGTCCTTCAGCTGCTGCCACTGCTCCGGCGCCAGCTGGCTCTCGGTAAAGCCGGCCTGATGGATCACCTTCCAGAAGCGATTGCTGCCGTTGGCGAAAGGATAGCCCTGATGGGCGGAAGAAAGACCGGGGTTGATGCCGCAAAACACCACCCGCAGATTGGGCGCCAGAAGTTCCATGAGTGTCGTGAGTCCATTGCAGGGATTTACTGCGGTTATCGCAAAATCCGCCAGCAATTACAACAGGCTAGAACTGTGCAGAAAAGCAACATACGGGCGAGTAACAGTAGACCGCCGCTTAAGGATTCCCTATAATCTCGCGGCTTGGCCCCTTAGCTCAGTGGTTAGAGCAGGCGACTCATAATCGCTTGGTCGTTGGTTCAAACCCAACAGGGGCCACCAAATTTTTGCTGTTTTCACAGCCTTACAAGCCATCCTGTCCGGGGTGGCTTTTTTGTTTCCCGCCAGCGTGCCACACTTCTCTCTCGGCATTCTCGTTTATTCCGACCCATAAGGATCCCGCATGATCGTCATCTGCGACCACGACAACCTCGACGCCTGGCTGGCGCTGCGCACCGCGCTGTGGCCGTCCGGCTCGCCTGAAGAGCACCGCGCGGAAATGCGCGAGATATTGGCTTCGCCGCACCATACCGCGTTTATGGCGCGGGGGCTGGACGGCGCTTTCGTTGCCTTTGCCGAGGTCGCGCTGCGCTACGATTACGTCAACGGCTGCGAATCGTCGCCGGTGGCGTTTTTGGAAGGGATTTATACCGCCGAACGCGCCCGCCGCCAGGGCTGGGCCGCGCGCCTGATCGCGCAGGTGCAGGAGTGGGCGAAGCAACAGGGGTGCAGCGAGCTGGCGTCGGATACCGATATCGCCAATCTGGACTCCCAGCGCCTGCATGCGGCGCTGGGCTTTGCCGAAACGGAGCGAGTAGTGTTTTACCGCAAAACGCTGGGCTGATCAGGCAGTTTTGCTTTGCCGCTGATGCGCCAGCTGCTCGGCGCGCAGCAGGATCTCCTGCAAATCGTCCTCGTCGATATCGAACAGATCCCCCTCCATCAGCGCCTCGTGCAGATCGCCGCGGGTGATGGACACGGCATCGATCGGCAGATTGGCCGGCTTGGCCTCCGCCGGCGCCAGCGCGTGCGGGTAGCGTCGCCCGGCCAGGTTATTGAACAGAATGGCCAGCGCCGCCAGCAGCACCGAGTTCAGCAGCACCGGGTACAGCACGAAGTGGTAGCCCATCTGATGAATGCCGGGGCCGCCGAGGATAGCGGTGAGCGCCACCGCGCCACCCGGCGGATGCAGGCAGCGCAGCTTGAACATCAGGCCGATGGCCACCGCCGCCGCTATGCCGCAGGCCAGCCCCGGATCGGGGATCAGCAGGCCGGCGCTGACGCCCACCGTCGCCGCCAGCGCATTGCCGCCGACGATCGACCAGGGCTGCGCCAGCGGGCTGTTGGGCACGCCGAACAGCAACACCGCCGAGGCGCCCATCGGCGCGATAAACCACAGGTTCACCTCGCCCAAAATAAAGTGGCTGATCCAGCCGGCGAGCATCAGCCCCAAACCGGCGCCGACGCTGGAAATCAGCATCTCTCGCTTGCCCACCGCCAGCGGGTGCGGCCACAGGCGCGCACATCCCACTTTCACTCGCTCTATCCACTGCGTCTTCATGTTACCCAATACGGCTCAATTCACGTGTTGGCAACAAATATATCACATCATCCGGAAGGAACTCACGGCGCTGCAGGCCGCGGCATCAAACAACTTTTGGCCTAACAGATTGATTTTTAGCCATCCCTCGACAATGATGAATGTTCTCCCCTTAACCCCGAGGAACCGCCGATGTCTCAACCGATCACCGAGCTTTACACCGACAGTGAATTTTTCAGCCCGTACGCCATGTCCGCCTTTGTCGTGCTGACGGAAAAAGGCATTCCGTTCACCGTGAAGACGGTGGATCTGGCGAAAGAAGAGAATAAAGAGGCGGCCTACGCGGCGCTGTCGCTCACCCGCCGGGTGCCGACGCTGGCCATCGGCGAGTTTCAGCTCTCGGAGTCTTCGGCGATCGCCGAATACCTGGAGGACATCCATCCGGCCCACGCCGTGTACCCGCGCGACGTGAAGCTGCGCGCCAAGGCGCGCGAGATCCAGGCCTGGCTGCGCAGCGATCTGCAGCCGATCCGCGCCGAGCGCTCGACCGAGGTAGTGTTCAACAACGGCAAGTTCCCGCCGCTGTCCGAAGCCGCACAGGGCGCCGCACGCAAGCTGATCGACGCCGTCGAAAAGCTGCTGAGCCACGGGCAGGACAATCTGTTCAGGGAGTGGTGCATCGCCGACACCGATCTGGCGCTGATGCTCAACCGGCTGGTGATGCACGGCGATCCGGTGCCGGAGCGCCTGCGCCACTATGCGCACAAGCAGTGGCAGCGCCCGTCGGTGCAGGCCTGGCTGGCGTTGTCGGAAAAACGGCGCGCCTGAGAAAAAAATCGGCGGCCACGACGCCGCCGTTCTCAATGCCGAGAAACAACATCACTGCTTGAGGGAAGGCAAATCACCATCCAGAGGGCAGATAGCCTAACAATGAAGCGATGGCGTACACCGCGCTGGCCAGGTACAGCAGCACAATGCTGATCTGCAGCAGCGGGTGCGTGATCCAGTTGCACTGCCAGCGCGGCGTCTGGTCGCCATGTTTGCGCGCGCCGCGCAGGATCAGCATCGGCATGATCGACAGGATCACCCCGCTGAACACCCCGGCGAAGTAGAGCGCGTTGACGAACGACACCAGTCCGCTGTAGGCCAGCGCGAACGGCGGCACCACCACCAGCAGCAGCACGCCGAAGCGGCGCAGCGGCAGCTCGTCGTTGCCCAGCCTGAACTTGTCGAAAATATTGGTCAGGAAGCTGCCGCCCAATCCCCAGTAGGAAGTCAGCATCGCGCACAGCGCGAAGATGTTGGCGGAGAAGAACGCCCACTGCCCCAGCGCCTGGCCCCAGGAGATGGTGGCCACGTCGGAGATGCCATCCAGCCCGCTGAGCGCGATCACCGACATCGGCACCGCCGCCAGCAAAATGAAGGTCACCGCCATGCCGACGATGATCGCCTTCGGCAGCTGCTCCGGCTTGTCGGCAAAGCCGCGCGCCATTTCCGGCACGATGTACTGCGCCGAGAAGCAGAACACCACCACGTTGAACACCGGCACCATATAGCGCCAGTCGCCGTCCAGCAGGTTGCGCATCTGGGTGGTGTCTTTCAGCAGCGTCGCCGCCACCAGCGCGGTCAGCATCACCACCATGCCGATGCTGATGAACTTCTCGCCGCGGCCGATCGCTTTCAAACCGAGATACAGCACGCCGGCGGCGGGCACGAAGAACAGCAGGCTGCCCAGCGCCGGCGAGATGCCGAACAGCGATTGCAGCAGCTTGCCGCTGCCGGTCATGTAGGCGGTAAGCGCCCCGACGCTGTTGACGCACACCGAAGCGAACATCAGCCAGGCGCCCAGGCCGCCGACGTAGCGCTTCGCCAGCCCGCTCAGCTGCAGATGCGCGCGGGTGCGCAGCGTGGATTCGGCGACGTACAGCATGGTGATGGTGGTCAGGCTCCCCACCAGCACCAGCCAGAACAGCAGCGGCAGGAAACCGGCCTTGCTGGAGGCGTAGGCGATGGAGAGCACCCCGGCGCCGATATTGGTGCCGACGATCATCGCCACCCCTTCAAGGAAACTTAACGATTTGGCGGGTGCAGGTGCTCGCACCCCGGCGGCAAGCGCCGGAGAAACAGAGGTATTATCAGACATGCATCATCCTTTATCGCCCGGCGACGCTGGCCGCCGGGATGGGTTAACGTCCTGACGCTCAACGGCTCACATCGATACACAGGTATTTCAGCTCCAGATATTCTTCTATCCCGTAGCGCGATCCTTCACGCCCGAGCCCTGACTGTTTCACGCCGCCGAACGGCGCCACTTCGTTGGAAATCAGCCCGGTGTTGATGCCGACCATGCCGTACTCCAGCGCTTCCGGCACGCGCCACTGGCGCGCGGCGTTCTGCGTGAACAGGTAGGCGGCCAGGCCGAATTCGGTGTCGTTGGCCATGGCGATGGCTTCCGCCTCGTCATGGAAGCGGAACAGCGGCGCCACCGGCCCGAAGGTCTCTTCTTTGGCGAAGCGCATTTTCTGCGTCACGCCGGTCACCACCGTCGGCTGGAAGAAGGTGCCGCCCAGCGCGTGCGGCTGGCCACCGGTGGCGATCTGTGCCCCTTTGATCAGCGCGTCGTCGATATGGCTCTGCACCTTCGCCACCGCATCGCTGTCGATCAGCGGCCCCTGGGTGGTGCCTTCCTGGCTGCCGTCGCCGACTTTCAACTGCTCGACCGCCGCCACCAGTTTCTCCGCCAGCCGCTCGTAGATGCCGTCCTGCACGTAGATGCGGTTGGCGCAGACGCAGGTCTGGCCGCTGTTGCGGAACTTGGAGGCCATGATGCCCGCCACCGCCGCGTCCAGATTGGCGTCGTCGAACACGATGACCGGCGCGTTGCCGCCCAGCTCCAGCGACAGCTTCTTGATGCTCGGCGCGCACTGCGCCATCAGAATGCGGCCGACCTCGGTCGAACCGGTAAAGCTCAGCTTGCGCACCACCGGGCTGTCGCACAGCACCTTGCCCACCTGCGCCGCTTCCCCGGTCACCACCTGCAACACGCCGGCGGGAATGCCGGCGTCCTGCGCCAGCTTGGCCAGCGCCAGCGCGGTCAGCGGCGTTTGCTCGGCAGGTTTGACGATGATGGTGCAGCCCGCCGCCAGCGCCGGCGCCACCTTGCGGGTGATCATCGCCGCCGGGAAGTTCCACGGGGTGATGGCCGCGCACACGCCGATCGGCTGCTTCACCACCACCAGGCGCTGCGAAGCCTGCGGCGCCTGCAATACCGCGCCGTCCACCCGCTTGGCCTCTTCGGCGAACCAGGTGATGAACGACGCGGCGTAGGCCACTTCGCCGCGCGCTTCCGCCAGCGATTTACCCTGCTCGGCGGTCATCAGCTGCGCCAGATCTTCCTGTGCGGCCAGCACCTTGTCGGCCCAGGCCAACAGCAGCGCGGAACGCTGCTTGGCGGTCAGCTGTTTCCAGTCGTTTTGCGCCCGCTGCGCCGCCGCGATCGCCTGCTGGGTTTCCTCTTCGCTGACCAGCGGAATGCTGGCCAGTTCGGCGCCGGTGGCCGGGTTGATCACCGCTTCGCGCTTGCCGCTCAGGGCATCGCACCATTCACCGTTGATCAGACACTGGCTGCGCAGCAGCTCGGGATTGTTCAATTTCATGCCGTTCGCTCCTTAGTGAGCCAGCGCGCGAGACAGAATGCCCATCGCCTTGGTGAACTGATCGTCCGGGATGGTCAGCGGATACAGGAAGCGGATCACGTTGCCGTTCACGCCGCAGCTCAGCAGCAGCAGCCCTTCTTCCATCGCCTTCTGCTGCACCTGACGGGTGATCTCCGCCGAAGGCTTGCCGGTAGCCGGATCGTTGAACTCCACCGCCACCATCGAACCTTGCGCCCGCACATCCGCAATTGCCGGGCTGGTTTTGCGCGCCTGCTGCAGCACTTCCACCAGGTGCTGCCCCAAGCGCTGGGCGCGCTGGCACAGCTGCTCTTCGTCGATCACGTCCAGCACCGCGTGCGCCGCGGCCACCGCCAGCGGGTTACCGGCGTAGGTGCCGCCCAGCCCGCCCGGCGCCGGCGCGTCCATCACCTCGGCGCGGCCCGCCACCGCCGACAGTGGCATGCCGCCCGCCAGGCTTTTCGCCATGGTGATCAGATCCGGTTTAACGCTGTAGTGCTCCATGGCGAACAGCTTGCCGGTACGGGCGAAGCCGGTCTGTACTTCGTCGGCAATGAGAAGAATGCCGTGCTGGTCGCACAGCGCGCGCAACGCCTGCATAAAGTCGGCCGGCGCCACGTTGAAACCGCCTTCGCCCTGCACCGGCTCCAGCACGATCGCCGCCACCTGCTTGGGATCGATATCCGCTTTAAACAGGCGATCCAGGCTGTTCATCGCGTCTTCGGTAGTCACGCCGTACAGCGCATTCGGGTACTGGCCGTGGAACACCGAACCGGGGAACGGCCCGAAGCCCAGTTTGTAAGGCGCCACTTTGCCGGTCAGCGCCATGGTCATGTAGGTACGGCCGTGGAAACCGCCGCCGAAGGTGATCAACCCCGGGCGGCCGGTGTAAGCGCGGGCGATCTTCACCGCGTTTTCCACCGCCTCCGCGCCGGTGGTGAAGAAGGCGGTTTTACACGGGCCGGCGATCGGCGCGCGCTGGTTGATGCGCTCCGCCAGCGAGACATAGCTTTCGTAAGGAACGATCTGATAGGCGGTGTGGGTGAAGGCCTGCAGCTGCTTTTCAATCGCGGCGATCACCTTCGGGTGGCGATGGCCGGTGTTCAGCACGGCGATCCCCGAGGCGAAGTCGATCACTTCTCTGCCTTCCACATCCCACAGCGTGGCGTTCTCTGCGCGCTCGGCGTAAAAACCACACATCACGCCCACTCCGCGCGGGGTGGCGTCCTGACGGCGTTGGTTCAATTCTGCGTTTTTCATGCTGTTCTCTCCGGTCGGTGCCAGTTACACGTTTCGTTCACATTCGTGAAACAATGCCGTTTATTTACACAGGATGTGGCCCTATAATCGAGTGCCAGTTACGAATAATTGAGGGATCCAATTGCGCTCATTGAGTGGTGATCTGTTGCTGCAGCGCCTCGGCGAGCAGCCCGATGACAAGCTGCACAAGCGGCTTTACAACGCGATCCGCACCAGCATTCTCGACGGCAGCCTGCCGCCCTCCAGCCGCTTGCCCGCCTCGCGCGATCTGGCGCAGGAGCTCAGCCTGTCCCGCAACACCGTATTAACCGTTTATGAACAACTGTTGGCGGAAGGCTACGTATCGGCGCGCGCCGGCAGCGGCACCTTCGTCGCCGACACGGTGCCGGACAGCTGCCTCTCCACCGGCGGCGCGCCGGCCGACGGCAGCGGGCAACCGCGGCGCGTCGAGCTGTCCGAGCGCGGCGCCACGCTGCTGCACCACGCCAGCGCCAGCCCCAAACAGTGGGGGGCGTTCATTCCCGGCGTGCCCGACGTCAACGCCTTTCCCCATCAGCTGTTCAGCAAGATCCAGGCGCGCCTCAGCCGCCGCCCGGCGCCGCAGCGGCTGACCTACAGCAATCAGGGCGGCAGCCCGGAGCTGCAGCATGCGTTGGTGGAGTATTTACGGGTGGCGCGCTCGGTGCGTTGTTCGCCGGAACAGATCCTGATCACCGAGGGCATTCATCAGGCGATCGATCTGGTGACGCGCATGCTGTGCAATCCGGGGGATGACGCCTGGATCGAAGAGCCGGGCTATTGGGGGATCCGCAATATCCTGCGCATCAATGCGCTGAACATCTGCCCGCTGGCGGTGGACGAAGCCGGGCTGGTGCCGCCGGAGCAGCCGACCACCCCGCCCCGCCTGATTTTCGTCACTCCGTCGCACCAGTATCCGCTCGGCTCGGTGATGAGCCTGGCGCGCCGCCAACGGCTGCTGGCGCTGGCGCGCAACGCCGGCGGTTGGATCGTCGAGGACGATTACGACAGCGAATTCCGCTTTTCCGGCCAACCGATCCCGGCGCTGCAAGGGCTGGAGGCCGACGCGCCGGTGATTTATATCGGCACCTTCAGCAAAACGCTCTATCCGGCGCTGCGCCTCGGCTATGTGGTGTTGCCGCCGCCGCTGGTGCAGGCGCTGAAAACCGCTCACGCCGAGCTGTACCGCGGCGGGCACCTGCTGATCCAGAGCGCGCTGGCGGAGTTTATTCAGGCGGGGCATTACACCGCGCATATCCGCCGCATGCGGCTACTGTATGCCCGGCGGCGCGCTTTCCTGACCGGCTTGATCGAACAGCATCTCGGCAAACAGGCGCTCAGCGAGTTCAACAGCAACGCCGGGCTGCATCTGATCCTCAACCTGCCGGACGAGGCCGACGACGTGGCGATCGCCGCCGCCGCCGGCGCGCGCGGGGTGCTGGTGCGGCCGCTGTCGCGCTACTACATGCAGCCCAACCGCCGGCGCGGCCTGCTGATGGGGTTTGCCTGCGTACCGGAAGAGCAGATGGCAGCCGCCTTCACCCAGCTGCTGGCGTGCATCAACGCGCCCGAAATGAAAAAGGCGGCTCCTTAGGGCCGCCTTCGCGCGTTACCAGGCCTGAAGCCGCCAACCGTCCGCCTGCCGGTGCAGACGGTGCGTCGGCCGCAGCGCCTGCAGGAAGTCTTCGTCGTGCGACACCACCAGCATCGCGCCGGGGAAATCCGCCAGGGCGGTTTCGATCGCCAGCGACGACGCCAGATCCAGGTGGTTGGTCGGTTCGTCCAGCAACAGCAGCTGCGCCGGTTGCCGCCGCCACAGCGCGCAGGCCAGCGCCGCCTTCAGCCGTTCGCCACCGCTCAGCGCGCCCAGCGGCAGCGCGATGCGATCGGCGCCAAGCTGCAACTGCGCCAGCCGGGTGCGCAACGCGCCTTCCACCAGCGGCGAATCCTGCAGCCCGAGATGCTCCATCACCGACAGGCTCGGGTCGAGCTGCGACAGGGTTTGATCGAGATAGGCCGTCGACAGCGGGCAATGACAATGGCCGGCAAGCGGCGCCAGCTGGCCGAGAACGGTCTTCAGCAAGGTGGACTTGCCGCAGCCGTTAGGGCCGGTCAACGCCACGCGCATCGGGCCGTCGATCCGCAGATCCAGCGGCGGCGCGCTGACGAACGGCAGCTGCAGCTGTTCGAGCACCAGCACCTGCTTGTTCGCGCTCACATCACTGCCCGGCAGCGCCAGCAACACCGGCTGTTCCTCTTCCACCCGCTGATAGGCCTCGCGCACCGCCGCATCGAGGCTGTCGCGCTGGTCCTGATGTTGTTTGCGCAGCGTGCCGAGGCTCTCCTTCGCCGCCGATTTGTAGGCCACCCGCTCGAAAGAGGCGATATTGAGCGTATCGACGACGCGCAGCGTTTGCGCCGAGCGCCGCTGGCTCATGTCGTGCTCTTTCTGTTGCCGGGCGCGGGTACGGCGGCGTTCCTCGCGCGCATGCTCCAGATCGGCGCGCGCCGCCTGCTGCTCCGTGTCGCGCTGGCGGCGGTAGTCGTCGTAGTTGCCGCCGTAGCTGCGCAGCGCGCCGGGCGTCAGTTCGACGATGCGCTCCATACGCCCCAGCAGTTGCCGGTCATGGCTGGCGATCAGCAGCCCGCCCTGCCACCGCTCCAGCTGCTGATACAGCCAGGCGCGCCCGGCGCTGTCGAGGTGGTTGGTCGGTTCGTCCAGCAGCAGATAATCCGCCTCCCCCAGAAAAGCGCCGCACAGCGCCGCGCGCATCCGTTCGCCGCCGCTCAAGTCGCATGCGGATCGCAACGGATCGAAGGCCGGCAGCCCGGCGGCGGCGAAGGCGCTTTGCAGGCGATCGTTGAGATCCCAGCGCCCTTCCAGACGATCGATGTCGTCCGCCAACGGCCGCCCCTGCTCGATGCGCGCCAGCGCGGCGAACACCTCGCCGTAGCCCAGCAGCTGCGCCAGCGTGGTGTCGGCCGCGATCTCCGGCTGCTGCGCAACGTAAGCCAATGCGGCATGGGATTCGACGTGCCCGTTGCCCGGCCGATCCCGCCCGGCGATCAGGCGCAGCAGCTGGGTTTTGCCGACGCCGTTGCGCCCCACCAGGCCGCAGCGCTGCCGATCGAAAGCGAGATCCAGCGGGCCGAACAGCGTTTCGCCGTCAGCAAATTGGCAGGTCAGTTGATGTAAAACGAAATAAGGGGACTGCGCAAAATGAGCCATAAGCACTCCTGAATGAGATCAAAACATCCCCACAGGGCGCGAGAGCGCACGGCGTGGGACCAGATATCAACAGGTGTGGTTGTTCATTTTCGGTTATGGCTCCGCAGAGAGAAGGAATTTGCAACGCGCAAAGGTTAACCGATCTTTTGTTCGTTATGCAAACAGTGTCTGAGATTCATGACGTCTATCACATTCGGCGCAACGCAGATTCCCAAGCGGCGCGACAACGGCTAGATTTATCTCATCCGACCACTTGTGTTCACATAATTATAACAACGGGCCCCGATTTCACCCGATGGAGAGTGCAATGAGCAATTACCCTCACCTGCTGGCGCCGCTGGATCTCGGCTTCACTACCCTGAAAAACCGGGTGCTGATGGGATCGATGCATACCGGCCTGGAAGAGCTGCCCGACGGCCCGCAGCGCCTGGCCGCGTTTTATGCCGAGCGCGCCGCCGCCGGCGTGGCGCTGATCGTCACCGGCGGCATCGCCCCGAACGAACAGGGCGTGGTTTTTCGCGGCGGTTCGATCCTCAACAGCGAGGAGCAATTGCCTCACCACCGCCCGGTGACCGAAGCCGTCCACCGGGCGGGCGGCAAAATTGCGCTGCAGATCCTGCACACCGGCCGCTACAGCTATCAACCCAAGCTGGTCGCCCCTTCCGCCCTGCAGGCGCCGATCAACCCGTTTACGCCGAGCGCGCTCAGCGAAGCGGAGATCGAGCAGACCATCGCCGACTTCGCCCGCTGCGCGGCGCTGGCGCAGCAGGCCGGCTATGACGGCGTGGAAGTGATGGGATCCGAAGGCTATCTGATCAACCAATTCTTGACGACGCGCACCAATCAGCGCGACGACCAATGGGGCGGCAGCTTCACCAACCGCATGCGCTTCGCCGTCGAGACCGTCAGGGCGGTGCGCCAGGCGGTGGGCGCGGAGTTCATTCTGATCTACCGGCTGTCGATGCTCGATCTGGTGGAAGACGGCTCCAGCTGGCAGGAGATCGAGCAGCTGGCGCTGGCGGTTGAACAGGCGGGCGCCACGATCATCAATACCGGCATCGGCTGGCACGAAGCGCGTATTCCGACTATCGCCACCATGGTGCCGCGCGCCGGGTTCAGCTGGGTGACCCGCAAGCTGATGGGCAAGGTCGGCATCCCGCTGATCACCACCAACCGCATCAACGATCCGGCGGTGGCCGAGCAGGTGCTGGCGGACGGCTGCGCCGACATGGTGTCGATGGCGCGTCCGTTCCTCGCCGACGCCGCCTTTGTGCAGAAAGCCGCCGAGGGGCGCGCCGACGAGATCAATACCTGCATCGGCTGCAACCAGGCCTGTCTCGACCAGATTTTTGAAGGCAAGCTGACTTCCTGCCTGGTCAACCCGCGCGCCTGCCGCGAAACCGAAATGCCACTGACAATGGCGGAGAAACCGAAAAAACTGGCGGTGATCGGCGCCGGCCCCGCCGGGCTGGCCTTTGCCACCACCGCCGCCAGCCGCGGCCATCAGGTGACGCTGTTCGACGCCGCCGAGCAGATCGGCGGCCAGTTCAACATCGCCAAGCAGATCCCCGGCAAGGAAGAATTCCATGAAACCCTGCGTTACTTCCGTCGCCAGCTGGCGCTGGGCGAAGTGACGGTCAGGCTGGGCGTCAAGGTCGAGGCGGCGGATTTAAGCGAATTCGACGAAGTGATCCTCGCCTGCGGCATCGTGCCGCGCACCCCGGACATCCCCGGCATCGGCCACGCCAAGGTGCTGAGCTATCTGGACGTGCTGCGCGATAAAAAACCGGTCGGCCAGCGGGTGGCGATCGTCGGCGCCGGCGGCATCGGCTTCGACACCGCCGAGTACCTCAGCCAGCACGGCGTGTCCAGCAGCCTGGATCAGGCGGAATTCAACCGCGAATGGGGTATCGACGGCCGCCTTGAGCAGCGCGGCGGGCTGGCGGCGCAAGGCCCTCAGGCACCGCGCGCCGCGCGGCAAATCTACCTGTTGCAGCGCAAAACCAGCAAGGTGGGCGAAGGCCTGGGGAAAACCACCGGTTGGATCCATCGCGCCAGCCTGGCGATGCGCGGCGTGAAGATGCTCAACAGCGTCAGCTATCGGCTGATCGACGACGAAGGGCTGCACATCACCCGCGCCGAGCAGGACAGCTGTCTGCCGGTGGACACGGTGGTCATCTGCGCCGGGCAAGAACCGCGCCGCGAGCTGCAGCAGCCGCTGCTGGCGATGGGGAAAACCGTGCATCTGATCGGCGGCGCCGACGTGGCCGCCGAGCTGGACGCCCGCCGCGCGATCGATCAGGGGACGCGGCTGGCGATGGCGCTGTAAAAAAAGGGGCGCACAGCGCCCCTGACATTGATGACAAACCTCATCCCCATGCCGGGTGGCAGAGAGCAGCGAATAGAAAACAAGGAAAATCAATTTATTGATTTTCGGCTGATAACCACAAAGGGGGGAAAAACCACGCTTTTTCCCCCCTTTGTCAACAGCATGAGGGGCGCACAGCTCCCTTGGTCATCACGCTCAGCGACGCGCGCCGGATTTCACCGCTCTCAAGATCACGAACTTCTTGTTCGAGGCCACCAGCGTGCAGTTGCCGAACAGACGCTTGAGCTTCTGGTGATAGTCGAGGTGGCGGTTGCCGACGATGCGCAATTCGCCGCCCACCTGCAGGCAGCGCTTGGCGTCGCAGAACATCTGCCAGGCGGTGTGATCGGTAATGGCGTGCTGCTGGTGGAACGGCGGGTTGCACAGCACCGCCTGCACGCTTTCGCGCTCGATGCCCGCCAGCGAATTGTTCACCTCAAACTGGCAGCGATCCAGCTCTTGCGGCAGGTTGTGCTCCACGTTCAGTTCGCTGGAGGCCACCGCCATGTAAGATTCATCGACGAAGGTCACCTGCGCTTCCGGGTTTTGCGCCAGCGCCGTCAGGCCAATCACGCCGTTACCGCAGCCCAGATCGACGATATGGCCGTTCAGGCCGCGCGGCAGATGCTCCATAAACAGGCGCGCGCCGATATCCAGGCTGCCGCGCGAGAAGACGTTGGCGTGGTTATGGATAAGCCAATCGGTGCCGTCCAGCGGCCAGTCGGTGGTTTCCGCCGCCGCCGCCGGCGGGACGATGTCCGCCGCCTGGCAGAAGATCAGGCGCGCTTTCTTCCACGCCAGGCTGGTGCGCGTCGGGCCCAGCACCTTTTCAAACAGCTGCATCGTCGAGGTGTGCACGTCGCGCGCCTTGGCGCCGGCGACGATCAGCGTGTCTTCGGTCACGACGTGGCGCAGCGCGCGCAGCTGCTGCTCCAGCAGCGCCAGCGCCTTCGGCACGCGAATCAACACCACCGCCGGCGCCGCCGGCAGCTCGGCCAGGCTGTCCAGCAGCGTAACCTGCTCGGGATCCAGCCCGTTGAGCTTGAGGTTGTGGCGCGTCGCCAGCTGGCTCATGTAGGAGTCGCTGACGCTGTAAGGGCGATGCGCGTGCAGCGCACAGGCCAGGGTGCCGAAGTTATCGTTGAAAATCAGCACCGGACGGCCGCCGATATCTACGTTTTCAAGCTGTTGCAGCAGATATTCGTCCGCCGCTTCCCACGCCTGCAGTTGGGTGGATTCTTCCTGTTGGGGATAACGCTCCAGCTCAAGTTGCTGTGTTCCCAGATCGAGTTGGCTCATTGCCCCTCCTGACTGATAAAATTTGGGCTGTTTATCCCCTAAAAACGCCCGTCAGTAAAATGTTTTTTCGGATAAATTGCGTATGCCAGGATTTGAGCGAAAAAACAGCATAGAATGACCGACTGAATGGCCGTTGATACGGAACAAGAATGTCTGAATTGACCTACCTCCAAGGCTACCCAACGCATCTGCAAAGCCAGGTGCAGCAACTGATCCATCAGAATCGGCTGGGAGACGTGCTGCTGCAGCGCTACCCGCAGGTGCACGGCTGCACCACCGACAAGTCGCTGTATCAGTTTACCGTCGATCTGAAAAACCAGTATCTGCGCAACGCCCAGCCGCTGAGCAAGGTGGCCTACGACAGCAAGATCCACGTCATGAAGCACGCGCTTGGCCTGCACACCGCCATCTCGCGCGTGCAGGGCGGCAAGCTGAAGGCCAAGGCGGAAATCCGCGTGGCGACGGTGTTCAAGGTCGCGCCCGAACCCTTTTTGCGCATGATCGTGGTGCATGAGCTGGCGCACCTGAAAGAGAAAGATCACAACAAGGCGTTCTACAGCCTGTGCTGCCATATGGAGCCGGATTACCACCAGCTGGAGTTCGATACCCGGCTGTATCTGACGCACCTTTCGCTGTTTGGCGAGCTGTATGCATAGCGAGTGAGGGCGTGATAATCTGCGGTTTTAGGCCTGGACCGGAGCTCGCCATGATTCGCTTTGCCGTCGTCGGCACCAACTGGATTACGGAACGTTTTATCGATGCCGCCCATGAAAGCGGCAAACTCAAGCTGAGCGCCGTGTATTCACGCTCGCTGGAACAGGCGCAGGCGTTTGGCGCCAACTATCAGGTCACGCAGTTTTTCGACTCGCTCGAGGCGATGGCGCAGTCTGACGCCATAGACGCGGTGTATATCGCCAGCCCCAACTCCCTGCACTGCCCGCAATCGCTGCTGTTCCTGCGCCATAAAAAGCACGTGATCTGCGAAAAACCGCTGGCCTCCAACCAGCGCGAAGCGGAACAGCTGGTCGCCTGCGCGCGGGAAAACCAGGTGGTGCTGTTCGAGGCGTTCAAAAGCGCCTATCTGCCGAATTTCCTGGCGCTGCAGCAGGCATTGCCTAAAGTCGGCCGGCTGCGCAAAGCCTTTATCAACTATTGCCAATACTCTTCGCGCTATCCGCGCTATCTCGCCGGCGAGAATCCCAACACCTTTAACCCGCAGTTTTCCAACGGCTCGATCATGGACATCGGCTACTACTGTCTGGCCAGCGCGGTGGCGCTGTTCGGCGCGCCGCAGTCGGTGCTGGCCAGCGCCACGCTGCTCGATACCGGCGTGGACGCCCACGGCACCGTCTGCCTGAACTACGGCGATTTCGACGTCACGCTTTCCCATTCCAAGGTCAGCGACTCGGCACTCCTCAGCGAGATCCAAGGGGAAGAAGGCACGCTGATTATCGACAAGATTTCCGAGTGCCAGGGCGTGGCGCTGACGCCGCGCGGCGGCAACCGGCAGGACCTGAGCCAGACTCAGCACATCAACACCATGCTGTATGAAGCGCTGGCCTTCGCCGAGCGGGTTGAGCAGCGTCAGGTGGAACATCCGGGGCTGGAGAATTCGCTGATCGTCGCCCGCCTGCTGACCGACATCCGCCGCCAGACCGGCGTCGTCTTCCCCGCCGACGGAGAATGAGATGAAACCGCTGCTCGTGATGCAAACCGGCGACGCGCCGCAGGCCATTCGTCAGGAATTGGCCAACTTTGATGGCATGTTCCTGCAACAGGGGAATATCGACGCCGAACGCGCGCACATCGTGCATCTGCCCGCCGGCGAAAGGCCGTTGCCGCCGGCCGCCTATTGCGGCGTGGTCATCACCGGCTCGCCGGCGATGGTGACCGAACGGCTCCCGTGGAGCGAGGAGGCCGCCGAATGGCTGCGTCAGGCGATGGCGATCAAACTGCCGCTGTTCGGCGTCTGCTACGGCCACCAGCTGTTGGCCTACGCGCTCGGCGGCGAAGTGGGCTATCACCCGCAGGGCATGGAGGTCGGCACGCTGGAGATCGAACTGCTGCCCGCCGCGGCCGACGATCGGCGGCTCACCCTGCTGCCACCGCGATTCAAGGCCAATCTTATCCACTCGCAGAGCGTGCTGACGCCGCCCGCCGGCGCGCAGACGCTGGCGCGTTCGCAGCAGGACGCGCACCAGATCCTGCGCTATGGCGATCACGCTCTGACCACCCAGTTCCACCCGGAATTCAACGGCGCGGTGATGAGCCAGTATCTGCAGTGGCTCGGCGAACTGCATCCTGAGCAGCAAGCCCGCTATCAACAGCAACAACAACAGGTTAGCGACACGCCGTTCAGCCGCCTGCTGCTGCAGGGATTCGTCGTCAGCCTCGGCGCGCAAAAAGCGATGGCCGGCTAACGCGATTCACGTTGACCGCCGACACATTTTGCATTACTTTCTGCTCTGCAAAGGGGAGTAACTTCATTGCCGGTCAATCGTCATTACGATGCGCAAGCATCCGGTTACCGGGCAACCTGATGTCAAAGGTGTAACCACCTTCATCAACGTTGTAAGTGAGACCTTGCCGGAAGGCGAGGTTTGCTTGCAACGTTCACAGAGCGGCTGGCGTCTTCCGACGTTGGCCGTTTTTGTTTTTGAAGGATACCTCTGATGATGAATTCCGTTGGCACACCGTGGTTATGGGGCAGCTTCGCCGCCGTCATAGTCGTGATGCTCGCAATCGATCTCCTGTTGCAGGGCCGTAAAGGCGCGCACACCATGTCTATGAAGCAGGCCGCCAGCTGGTCGCTGGTGTGGGTCAGCCTCTCCCTGCTGTTCAATTTCGGTTTCTGGTACTACCTGAATGAAACCGCCGGGCGCGCCGTCGCCGATACCCAGGCGCTGGCCTTCCTCACCGGCTACCTGATCGAAAAAGCGCTGGCGGTGGATAACGTGTTCGTCTGGCTGATGCTGTTCAGCTACTTCGCCGTGCCGGCCAACCTGCAGCGGCGGGTGCTGATCTACGGCGTGCTGGGGGCGATCGTGCTGCGTACTATCATGATCTTCGCCGGCAGCTGGCTGGTCAGCCAGTTCCAGTGGCTGCTGTACCTGTTTGGCGCCTTCCTGCTGTTCACCGGTATCAAAATGGCGCTGGCGAAGGAAGATGACTCGGCGATCGGCGACAAGCCGCTGGTGAAATGGCTGCGCAGCCACCTGCGCATGACCGACAACCTGGAAGGCGAGCGCTTCTTCGTGCGCCGCAACGGCATCCTGTTCGCCACCCCGCTGGTGCTGGTGCTGATCCTGGTAGAGCTGAGCGACGTGATCTTCGCGGTGGACAGCATTCCGGCGATCTTCGCCGTGACCACTGACCCGTTCATCGTCCTGACCTCCAACCTGTTCGCCATCATGGGCCTGCGCGCCATGTACTTCCTGCTGGCCAACGTGGCGGAGCGTTTCTCGATGCTGAAATACGGCCTGTCGGTGATCCTGGTGTTTATCGGCATCAAGATGCTGATTATCGACTTCTTCCACATCCCGATCGGCGTATCGCTGGGCGTGGTGGCGGGCATCCTGACGCTCACCTTGCTGATTAACGCCTGGGTCAACCGTCGCAACGATCGCCTGGCGAATAAACAACCATAATCTGTTATCCGGGGCGCTAGTCGCCCCGTGATTGTTTGGCAATTCCCCCAAAACGCCAAACGTTATTGCGATCACACAAATGTAACCAGTATGTTATCAAGTGTTGATCCGCGCTTAGAATTTCACCTTCGCCTCTTTCCAACATCATTCGATTGCTGAATACTGATTCGGCAAACACACTTAGTTACAGAATCATATAAAGCCACCCGGCGTCGTTCCCGCCGCGGCGGCCAGATAACATCAGGAAGAAAGCACTATGCAAAAACTACTACAAAAGATCACGCAGGGTAGCCTGGTCAAACAAATCATGGTCGGCCTGGTGGCCGGCATTCTGTTGGCGCTGGTTTCGCCGGCGGCGGCCTCCGCCGTTGGCCTGCTCGGTTCCCTGTTCGTCGGCGCGCTGAAGGCGGTGGCGCCGGTGCTGGTGCTGGTGCTGGTGATGGCCTCGATCGCCAACCATAAACAGGGGCAGAAGACCAACATTCGCCCGATCCTGTTCCTCTACCTGCTGGGCACCTTCGCCGCGGCGCTGGTGGCGGTCGTCGTCAGCTTTATCTTCCCTTCCACGCTGGCGCTGAGCACCGGCGCGACGGACATTACCCCGCCGGGCGGCATTGTGGAGGTAATGAAGGGCCTGTTGATGAGCGTGGTGGCCAACCCGTTCCATGCGCTGATTAACGCCAACTACATCGGTATTCTGGCGTGGGCCGTCGGGCTGGGGCTGGCGCTGCGCCACGCTTCCGAAACCACCAAGGGGCTGATCAACGACATGTCCCATGCGGTCACGCTGGTGGTGCGCGCGGTGATCCGCTGTGCGCCGCTCGGCATCTTCGGCCTGGTGGCTTCCACGCTGGCGGAAACCGGTTTCGGCGCGCTGTGGGGCTACGCCCAATTGCTGATGGTGTTAATCGGCTGCATGCTGCTGGTGGCGCTGGTGCTCAACCCGCTGATCGTTTACTGGAAGATCCGCCGCAATCCGTATCCGCTGGTGTTCGCCTGCCTGCGCGAGAGCGGCGTAACCGCCTTCTTCACCCGCAGCTCGGCCGCCAACATCCCGGTGAACATGGAGCTGTGCAAGAAGCTGAACCTGAATGAGGACACCTACTCGGTTTCCATCCCGTTGGGCGCAACCATCAATATGGCCGGCGCGGCGATCACCATCACCGTACTGACGCTGGCGGCGGTAAACACGCTGGGCATCGCGGTGGACGTTCCGACCGCCCTGCTGCTGAGCGTGGTGGCCGCCCTCTGCGCCTGCGGCGCCTCCGGCGTGGCCGGCGGCTCGCTGCTGCTGATCCCGCTGGCGTGCAACATGTTCGGCATTCCGAACGACGTGGCGATGCAGGTGGTAGCGGTCGGCTTTATCATCGGCGTGCTGCAGGATTCGGCGGAAACCGCCCTCAACTCCTCCACCGACGTGCTGTTCACCGCCGCGGCCTGCCAGGCGGAAGACCAGCGGCTGGCGAACGAAGACCCGCTGAAGGTGCGTTAATCCCACCCTGGCTGCATTGCAAAGGCGCTCTTTCGAGCGCCTTTTTTGTCAGCCTTACAGCGTCACTCCGCTTTTAAAGATCGCCAGCTCGCGGAAATCGTTGGCTTCATTGCGCGCCGGACGGCCGTTGGCGATCTCGACGATCAGATCGACGAAGCGGCTGAGCAAGGTCTCCATCGCCACCCCGTGAACCAGACCGCCGGCGTCGAAATCGATCCAGTGCGGTTTCTTCGCCGCCAGCTCGCTGTTGGTGGCCAGCTTCACCGTCGGCACAAAGCCGCCGTATGGCGTGCCGCGCCCGGTGCTGAACAGCACCATATGGCAGCCGGCGCCGGCCAGCGCGCTGGTCGCCACCGCGTCGTTGCCCGGCGCGCTGAGCAGATTCAACCCCGGCACGCGCAGCCGCTCGCCGTATTTCAGCACATCCACCACCTGGCTCAGGCCCGCTTTTTGGGTGCAGCCAAGCGATTTCTCTTCCAGCGTGGTAATGCCGCCGGCCTTGTTGCCCGGCGACGGGTTCTCATAAATCGGCTGTTGATGGGCGATGAAATAGCGTTTGAAATCGTTGATCATGTCGACGGTTTTGTCGAAAGTCTCCCCATCGCGGCAGCGGCTCATCAGGATGCGCTCGGCGCCGAACATCTCCGGCACTTCGGTCAGCACCGTGGTGCCGCCATTGGCGATCACATAATCGGAAAACCGTCCCAGCAGCGGGTTGGCGGTAATGCCCGACAGTCCGTCCGAACCGCCGCACTCCAGGCCGAACTTCAGCTCGCTCAGGCGGCCCGGCTCGCGGCGATCGTGGCGCATCTCACGGTACAGCTCGTGCAGCAGCCCCAGCCCGGCCTCCACCTCGTCGTCCTGCTGTTGGCACACCATAAAGCGCAGCCGCCGCTCGTCCGCCATCCCCAGCGTGGCGCGAAAGGCCTCCACTTGATTGTTCTCGCACCCCAGCCCGATCACCAGCACCGCGCCGGCGTTGGGATGGCGCGCCATGTTTTGCAGCATGATGCGGGTGTTGGCATGATCCTGTCCCAGCTGCGAGCAACCGAACGGATGGCTGAACAGATGCACGCCGTCGATCCCCTCCGCCTGCGTTTGCTGCAAAAAGCGCTGCTGGATCTGGCGGGCGATGCCGTTGACGCAGCCGACGGTCGGCACGATCCACAGTTCGTTGCGGATCCCCACGTCGCCGCCGGCCCGGCGGTACAGCTGCACCTCGCGATCCGCCGCCTGCGGCGGCAACGCCGGGAACTGCGGCTGGTAACGGTAGCTGTCCAGATCGCTCAGGTTGGTTTTGGCGTTTTGCGAATGAATATGTTCCCCGGGCCCGATGGCCGCGAGCGCGTGGCCGATCGGCTGGCCATATTTGATGATGTCCTCGCCCTTTGCGATCGGGCCGAGCGCAAACTTGTGCCCGCGCGCCACCGGCTGCGCCAGTTGAACGCGCTCCCCGTCCAGCTCAACCGTTTCTCCGGCGGCCAGATCGCGCAGCGCCACCGCCACGTTATCCTGCTCGTGAATCTTTATCGTACTTTGCATAAACCGGTCCCGGATAACGGCTACGCCAGTTCAATGGCGAAATAGTTTTTGGCGTTGTCGAAACAGATGTTTTTCACCATCTCGCCCAGCAGCGCGAGATCCGCCGGCGCTTCGCCGTCCGTCACCCAGCGGCCGATCATCTGGCAAAGAATGCGGCGGAAGTATTCATGCCGCGTATATGACAGGAAGCTGCGACTGTCGGTCAGCATGCCGACGAAGCGGCTCAGCAACCCGAGCTGCGCCAGCTGCGTCATTTGGCGCTGCATGCCGTCCTTCTGATCGTTGAACCACCAGCCAGAGCCGAACTGCATCTTGCCCGGCGTGCCTTCCCCCTGGAAATTGCCGATCATGGTGCCGATCACTTCGTTATCGCGCGGGTTGAGGCAATAGAGAATGGTTTTCGGCAGGCCGCCCTGCCGCGCCTGGGCATCCAGCAGCCGCGACAGCGGCTCCGCCAGCGGCCGATCGTTGATCGAGTCGAAGCCGATATCCGGCCCGACGGCGGCCAGCATGCGGCTGTTGTTATTGCGCAGCGCGCCGATATGGTACTGCTGCACCCAGCCGCGGCGCCGGTATTCGCCGGCCAGGAACAGCAGCACTGCGCTTTTGAACTGGGCGCTCTGTTCCGGGGTCGGCAGCTCGCCGTTCAGACGGCGCAGCAGGATCGCATCCAGCGCCGCTTCGTCGGCCTCGCCGAACACCACCACGTCCAGCGCATGATCGGCCACCTTGCAACCGTGGACGGCGAAGTGATCCATTCGCTTGTACAGCGCGTCGCACAGCGCGCTGAAGCGGCCGATGGCGGTGTCCGCCGCCGCCTCCAGCTGCCGCAGATAGTCGTTGAAGCCAGGCGCATCGATGGCGAAGGCCTTGTCCGGCCGCCAACTCGGCAACACCTTGATATCGAAGCTGTGATCGTCGGCGATCGCCCGATGGTGGCGCAGATCGTCGATCGGATCGTCGGTGGTGCCGACCATTTTCACGTTCATCTGCCGCATGATGCCGCGCGCGCGAAACTCATCCTGCGCCAGCAGCGCATTGCCGCGCTGCCAGATCTCATCCGCCGTGGCCGGCGACAGCAGCGTTCCGGTGATGCCGAACGGCCGACGCAGCTCCAGATGCGTCCAGTGATAGAGCGGATTGCCGATAGTGTGCGGCACCGTGGCGGCCCAGGCGTCGAATTTCTCGCGATCGCCCGCATCGCCGGTGCACAGCCGCTCCGCCACGCCGTTGGTACGCATCGCCCGCCATTTATAGTGATCGCCCCGCAGCCAGATATCGTACAGGTTGCTGAAGCGGGTATTCTCCGCGATCTGCTGCGGCGGCAAATGGCAGTGGTAATCGAAAATCGGCTGGTCCGCCGCGTAGTCATGATACAAACGCCGGGCAAATTCGCTGTCCAGCAGGAAATCTTCGCTCAAAAACGTCGCCATCTCGGGCTCCTTACCTTACTTGCCGTGCGGCATGGGGTTCGAATCACAAAAGTTATCACACCAATTTTAATGAGCGTCCAGCAAATTTTTCTCGACGCCTGCCGTTTTGCTGTCCCTTAATCCCTTTTCTGCTCGTTTTTACGGCAAACTTGCGTCATAAATGCGCTATTTCATCGGCGACAGTATCGCTCAGGCGAATAATTCCTTTTGTGATATCACTCAACTTTTAAACCTGTATGACAGGTTATTGTCTCGCCAGCCGCATCGTCGGCCATACCTTCAAACGGGGAGACATTTCGGATGCGTAAAATTAAAGGGTTACGCTGGTACATGATCGGGCTGGTGACCGTCGGCACCGTGCTGGGCTACCTGACCCGCAACGCCATCGCCGTGGCGGCGCCGACGCTGGAAGATACGCTGCACATCACCACCCAACAGTATTCCTACATCGTCGCCGCCTACTCCGCCTGCTACACCGTGATGCAGCCGGTGGCGGGCTATGTGCTGGACGTGCTGGGCACCAAGGTCGGCTACGCCATGTTCGCCATTCTGTGGGCGCTGTTCTGCATGGGCACCGCGCTGGCCAACAGCTGGGGCGGCCTGGCGCTGGCGCGCGGCGCGGTCGGCATGGCCGAGGCGGCGATGATCCCCGCCGGGCTGAAGGCCAGCAGCGAGTGGTTTCCGGCCAAAGAGCGTTCGATCGCCGTCGGCTATTTCAACGTGGGTTCGTCGATCGGCGGCATGATCGCCCCGCCGCTGGTGGTGTGGGCCATCGTGGCGCACAGCTGGGAGATGGCGTTCATCATCACCGGCGTGCTGAGCCTGATCTGGGCCATCTGCTGGCTGCTGTTCTACAAGCACCCGAAAGATCAGAAGAAACTGAGCCAGGAAGAACGCCGTTACATCCTCGAAGGCCAGGAAGCGCAGCACCAGACCTCTAACGCCAAAAAGATGTCCGCCTGGCAGATCCTGCGCAACCGTCAGTTCTGGGGCATCGCCCTGCCGCGTTTTCTGGCGGAGCCGGCCTGGGGCACCTTCAACGCCTGGATCCCGCTGTTCATGTTCAAGGCCTACGGTTTTAACCTGAAAGAGATCGCCATGTTCGCCTGGATGCCGATGCTGTTCGCCGATCTCGGCTGCATCGTCGGCGGCTACCTGCCGCCGCTGTTCCAGAAGTATTTCAAGGTCAATCTGATCGTCTCGCGCAAGCTGGTGGTGACGATGGGGGCGGTGTTGATGATCGGCCCCGGTATGATTGGCCTGTTCACCAGCCCTTACGCGGCTATCGCGCTGCTATGCGTCGGCGGCTTCGCCCATCAGGCGCTGTCCGGCGCGCTGATCACTCTCTCTTCCGACGTGTTCGGCCGCAATGAGGTGGCGACCGCCAACGGCCTGACCGGCATGGCGGCCTGGACCGCCAGCACGCTGTTCGCGCTGGTGGTCGGCGCCCTGGCGGACACTCTCGGCTTCAGCCCGCTGTTCGCCGCGCTGTCGGTCTTCGATATTCTCGGCGCCATCGTCATCTGGACAGTGCTGCAAAACCGCCCGGCCGCCGAAGCGCAACCGGCCGCGCTGCAGCCGTCTCCGGCGCGCAGCTGATCCCGTCGCCCGGCCCCCGCGCCGGGCCTTTTGCTCCTCTGGCAGCGGTGCCGAATAAGTGGTATAACAAATCCGATGGCCACGCGCCCCTTCCCACCGCACCGTATAGAGCATTCACTATGGAATTCACTGAAACCAGACGCCTGTATCAGCAACTGGCCGCCGAGCTTAAACAACGCATCGAAAGCGGCCGCTACCCGGTGGGCGACAAGCTGCCGGCCGAGCGATATATCGCCGAAGAGATGAATGTCAGCCGCACCGTGGTGCGCGAAGCGATCATCATGCTGGAAGTGGAAGGCTATGTGGACGTGCGCAAGGGATCCGGGATCCACGTGGTGTCCAACCAGCAAAAACACCTGGTGGTGCCGGGCGACAGCATCGAGTTCGCCACCGCCGGCCCGTTTGAGCTGCTGCAGGCGCGCCAGCTGATCGAAAGCAACATCGCCGAATTCGCCGCCACCCAGGTGACCAAGCAAGATATCGTGCAGTTGATGGAGATCCAGGAGCACGCCCGCAAAGAGGATCGCTTTCGCGACTCGCAGTGGGATCTGAAGTTCCACGTGCAGGTGGCGCTGGCCACCCAGAACACCGCCATGGCCACCATCGTGGAAAAAATGTGGGTGCAGCGGGTCAACAACCCTTACTGGAAGAAACTGCACGAACATATCGACGAACGTTCGATCGCCAGCTGGTGCGACGATCACGATCTGATCCTCAAGGCGCTGATGCGCAAAGATCCTTACGCCGCCAAACTGGCGATGTGGCAACACCTGGAAAACACCAAGCAGATGCTGTTCAACGCCACCAGCGACGATTTCGAATACAATGCCGACCGCTATCTGTTCGCCGAGAATCCGGTGGTGCATCTGGATGGCGTGAGCCACGAACCGAAATAGCCACGGCGGTCAAAAACCGTCGGCTTATGTCAGGTAATGTAAAATCCGCTGAATCGATGCCGGAACCGCCGTTTGCCGTGTACTATTTCACCGTCGGCAACGTAGATTTCCCTGTTGCCAATCGTGCTATTTTGGTAGAGTTAGCCCACTTTTTTACCCATTGCTGCGGGGGCGGGACGCGAATAAATGCGCTGGTTGTTTGCCATGCTGATTGCTGTTTTTTGCTGGACCGGTTCGGTCTCCGGCCAACAGCTATGCGTGGCGTCACCCAAGCCAACCCCCAGCGCGCTGAGCAGCCTGCCGCTGCTGGCGGAGCCGGCGCTTTCCCCCTATGATCATGTGTATCGGGCACCGGCCGAAGCGCGCCGCAAAGCCCCCGGCAAGTTGCCGCTGCTGCTGCCCAGAGCGCACTCTTTCCCCGGTTCGCTGCTCGCATCCTCCCTGCCGGCGCCGGTCTATACCTTGGCCGCAGAGCCGGGCTACCGAATTCGCTTCCCCCGCCAGGACACTCCGGCTCCCAACCGGCTTGCCCAGGTCGACTGGATGCTGGACGCCTCCAGGCAACAGAGTCGGCAGGCCGGCTGGAAAGAAAGTAACATGCAGTACCGTGGCACGCTGACTTATCACCTATGACCGGTGTCGCACCGCTAAAAACCTTAAAGCAACGCCGTTTCATCGTTATCAGCATTCAGGATCGCCGCGCGCTTTCAGCCCACGCCCGTTCCGCCGCTGAGATAAAAATAAACAATGACGTTTTAGGAACACCGGATGGACATCATTAAAGAACTGATACATGCCCTGTGGCAGCAGGATTTTGAGACGCTGGCGAACCCTTCGTTGGTGTGGACCCTCTACATCCTGCTGTTCATGATTCTGTTTTTGGAAAACGGCCTGCTGCCGGCCGCTTTCCTGCCGGGTGACAGCCTGCTGATCCTGGTCGGCGTGCTGATCGCCAAAGGCACCATGGGCTTCCCGCTGACCATCGTCATCCTGACCGTCGCTGCCAGCCTGGGATGCTGGGTCAGCTACATACAGGGCCGATGGCTCGGCAATACGCGAACGGTGCAAGGCTGGCTTTCGCACCTGCCGGCCCACTACCATCAACGCGCTCACAACCTGTTCCACCGCCACGGGCTTTCCGCCCTGCTGGTCGGCCGCTTCCTGGCCTTCGTGCGCACCCTGCTGCCGACCATCGCCGGCCTGTCCGGCCTGAGCAACGCGCGCTTCCAGTTCTTCAACTGGATGAGCGGCCTGCTGTGGGTCTTGATCCTGACGACGCTGGGCTTCGCGCTGGGCAAAACCCCGGTGTTCCGCAAGTATGAAGATCAGCTGATGTTCTGCCTGATGATGTTGCCGCTGGTATTGTTGGTGGTCGGGTTGATCGGCTCGTTGATCGTGCTGTGGCGCAAGAAACGCGCCAGCGGCCAGAACCCGGGGAAAGGGGCGTGACAGCAAAGCGCCCGCGCTGGCAATACGTCCTGATGATCGCGTTCGCCCTGCTGGCGTTGGCGACGCTGTTGGTGCCCTGCATGGTGCGCACCGAGAGCGAGCTGCGCATTCGCGCTGGCCAGCAAGGGCTGTCGCTGCCCGACGGTTTTTACGTCTACCAGCGCCTGGATGAGCGCGGCATCCGCATCAAAAGCATCACGCCGGAAGGCGATGGCCTGGTGATCCGTCTGGATTCGCCGGAGCAGCAGTTGCTGGCGCGCGAAGCGTTGCAAACCATTTTGCCGCCCGGTTACCACATCGCGTTGAGCGAATCCCCCGTGCCGTCGCATTGGGTACGCGAATTTGCGCGTTCCCCACTCAATCTGGGATAATCCCCCTTCATATGAAGGGGTTTCCTTTCATTGCATTATTTCCATTTTCATTCGCACCGATTAGCTCAAGAATTAATCAGTCAGCACCGAGTCACGGCTGATTCTTTGGGGGCGCGCCGGTTTCATGACTATGCTGAAGGGTAACTTCAGCCGGCGATGAACGCCCTCCTCTCGCGCTGCCGCCTTCGGCAGTCAGGAAAGCGGGTGCCTGTTCAGGCATCCCATGAAAAGGAACTGAAAGATGAAATTACGCCATTCACTGTTACTGCTGTTGCCACTCTGCACGCTGCCGGCCCTCGCTTCGGCCGCTGAGGGCGGCTGCGCCGCCAAAGCGCAAGACATCCAGCAGCAAATCGACTATGCCACCCAGCACGGCAACACCCACCGCGTGGACGGGCTGAAAAAAGCGCTGCGCGAAGTGCAGACTCACTGCACCGAAGCCGGCCTGCAAGCCGAACGCCAGGAAAATATCGCAGAGAAACAGCGCAAGGTCGACGAGCGCCGGCAGGAGCTGAAAGAAGCGCAGCAAACCGGCAAGCTGGACAAGGTCGCCAAGAAGCAGCAGAAGCTGGCGGAAGCGCAGGCTGAGCTGAAACGCGCTCAGGCGGAATAATTTTTTTGTACCAGCGGATTTATCGATGAGAGCCCCATCACACGGGATTTATTAAGCATATGGGATTGATGCCTGGTGTTATCTGCTGGTCATCACCCCTTTGCTCCGGCGAAAAAATCCGCTATGTTAAAAGTCTGTCGAAATAAACGTTAAGGAATAATCACATGGCACATGATTCAAATGCAGAAAACTTACGCGCTGAACTGAAGTCCTTAGCCGATACGCTGGAGGAAGTGCTGAACTCCTCTACCGACAAGCCGAAAGCCGAGCTGGAGAAGCTGCGCTCGAAGGCGGAAGGCGCGCTGAAAGAGACCCGCGCTCGCCTGAGCGACGCCGGTGACAAGCTGGCTTCGCAAACCAAGCAGATCGCCGGCCAGGCCGACGACTATGTGCGCGACAACCCGTGGACCGGCATCGGCATCGGCGCGGCGGTCGGCGTGGTGTTGGGCGTGCTGCTCGCGCGTCGTTAATCATGGCTGAACAACCGCAAGTGCGCGCGCAGGGCCCCGCTAAAGGGATCCTGGATATCGGTCAGCGCATCATCACGATCCTGGTCGGCATGGTGGAAACCCGTGTCCGGCTGGCGGTGGTCGAGCTGGAAGAGGAGAAAGCCAACCTCATTCAGCTGCTGATCATGGCCGGTATGACGCTTCTGTTCACCGCCTTCGGTTTGATGAGCCTGCTGATCCTGATCTTCTGGGCCATCGATCCGGTCTATCGGCTGATGGCGCTGGGTGCCACGACCGGCGTGCTGCTGTTCCTGGCCGTGGTCGGCACCATTTGGACGCTGGTCAAGGCCCGTCGCACCACGCTGCTCGGCGCCACGCGCAAGCAGCTGGAACTCGATCGTGCCGAACTGGAGCGCGAGCCATGAGCCGCCGCCGCTATCTGGAATGGAAAAAAGAGAGGCTGATTCGCCAGATCCAGCAACAGCGTCTGGATCTGGCCGAACACAAGTCTTTATGGCTGGAAAAGACCGAACGCATCGACCGCGGCTGGCAGACGGTGTTTGGCCTGCGCCGCTATCTGGTGCTCGGTTCCAGCGTCATGGCGCTGTACGGCATCCGCCACCCCAGCAAGATGATCCGCTGGTCGCGCCGCGCTTTCGGCGCCTGGAGCGCTATCCGCCTGTTTAAAAAGACCTTCTCCGCCAAGTAAGCCCCGCGCTTTTCCTTCAAACATCCTGTTGCTCCGCCCTCGTTTTCTCCCTAAAACAGCGCTGCTTATCCCGAGGGCCGGGCAACCTGCTGACAAGCGTCAGTTTATTAGCACGCTAAAGATTCAGATTTTTTGAAAAATTACGACAGTTTTACTTGCTAACAACCTGAGCACTTCCCGCTTAACATTCACTCCATCAATTTGAGACGGAGCGGACAGGGTAAGAGACCCGCTACGCCGCCCGTTGATATGACTACCGCCGAACAGGCGCACAAAAACACTTTGGAGTAGATGATGAAAAAATTAGAAGATACAGGTTTGTTGGTTGCTCGTATTCTGATGCCAATCCTGTTTATCGTGGCAGGCTACGGCAAAATGGGTGACGCTTATGCCGGTACCCAACAGTACATGCAATCGATGGGCGTGCCTGGCTTCTTGCTGCCCCTGACCATCCTGCTGGAATTTGGCGGCGGTCTGGCGATCCTGTTCGGTTTCCTGACCCGCACTGTAGCGCTGTTCACTGCCGGTTTCACCATTCTGACCGCGCTGCTGTTCCACACTGACTTTGCGGAAGGCGTAAACCAGCTGATGTTCATGAAAAACCTGACCATCGCTGGCGGCTTCATCGTGTTGGCGGTCGCAGGCCCTGGCGGTTTTAGCATCGACCGTCTTCTGAACAAGAAATGGTAATCTAAACTGTCATTCAGGGCCCGGCATGCCGGGCCCTGTCGCTTTTCACTCGGACACCAAGGAGATTCCCATGGGACAACTCGTCGATGGCGTTTGGCAAGACATCTGGTATGACACCAAATCTACCGGCGGCCGTTTCAAACGTTCAACCGCTCAGTTTCGCAATTGGGTGACCGCCGACGGTCAGCCGGGCGAACACGGCACGGGCGGCTTCCAGGCCGAAGCGGGCCGTTATCACCTGTACGTTTCTCTCGCCTGCCCCTGGGCGCACCGCACGCTGCTGATGCGCAAACTGAAAGGGCTGGAGCAGATCATTCCGGTCTCGGTGGTGCACCCGCTGATGCTGGAAAATGGCTGGACCTTCGGCCAGGATTTTCCTGAAACCACCGGCGATCCGCTGTATCACGCCGACTTCCTGTACCAGATCTACCTGCGGGCCGATCCGCACTACAGCGGGCGCGTGACCGTGCCGGTGCTGTGGGATAAACAGCGGCAAACCATCGTCAGCAACGAATCCGCCGATATCATCCGCATGTTCAACAGCGCGTTTGACGGCGTGGGCGCCCGCGCGGGCGATTACTACCCGGCCGATCTGCGCGGCAAAATCGATGAGCTGAACGGTTGGATTTACGATCAAGTGAACAACGGCGTGTACAAGGCCGGTTTCGCCACCAGCCAGGAAGCGTATGACGACGCGGTCAGCGGGGTCTTCAGCGCGCTCGAACGCCTGGAGCAGATCCTGGGGCAGCACCGCTACCTGACCGGCGATCGGCTGACCGAAGCCGATCTGCGTCTGTGGACCACGCTGGTGCGCTTCGATCCGGTGTACGTCACCCACTTCAAGTGCGACAAACACCGCATCAGCGACTACCTGAACCTGTACGGTTTCCTGCGCGACATCTACCAGATGCCGGGCATCGCCGAGACGGTCAGCCTGCCGCACATTCGCAACCACTACTACCGCAGCCACGCCACCATCAACCCGCACGGCATCATTTCCATCGGGCCGGCGCAGGATCTGGACGAGCCGCACGGCCGCGACCAGCGCTTCAGCTAAGGCAAAAAAATCCCCTTGCCGCCTGGCAAGGGGATGTCATCCAACCGGCGTTAGCGCTGTGCGAACAGGCGCGGAATTTCACGCAGGAACCAGGCCTTCGCCTCCCCCATGCTGTCGCGCCGCCAGGCCATGATGATATCGGCTTCGCGGCTGTATTCCGGCCCCACCACGCGCAGCCGCCCGGCCTCGATATCTTTTTCCACCATCGGGTAGGGCATGGTCGCCACCCCCAGCCCGGCCAGCAGCGCCAGGCGTTTGTCTTCGATGGTGCTCACCGTCAGGCGCTGTTGTTTATCCAGCAGCTGTACGGTCAACACCGGGCGCTCGCGGGCGGTATCCGCCACCGCGATGCCGCGGTACTTCACGCGGGTCACCTCGGACAACGGCTCCGGCTCCTGGTGGATCGGGTGATCCGGCGCGGCGACATAAACGCTCATCACCTTGTACAGTTTGCGGGTGTTGATCTCCGACGACGCGCGGAAGTGCATGTCCGGCGCGATCACGATGTCGGCGCGCCCCTGCTCCAGCCGTTCCCAGGCGCCCGCCAGCACCTCGGTGAAAATCGACACCTGGGTGTTGGCCTTCAGCGCCAGCTTGTCCACCAGCGGAAACAGCAAGCTCGGCGGCGACAGCGCTTCGCTGACGATGGTCAGGTGGGTTTCCCAACCGCGCGCCAGCGCTTCGGCGTCGGTGGTCAGCTTGTCGGCCGCTTCCAGCAGCACCCGCCCGCGCTCCAGCAACATGCGCCCCACGTTGGTGAACTTGGTGCGGTGGCCCGAACGGTCGAACAGCACCACGTCCAATTCTTCTTCCAATTTTTGCATGGTGTAGCTGAGCGCCGACGGCACCCGGCCCAATTCGTCGGCGGCCGCGGCGAAGCTGCCGCGCCGGTCGATCGCGTCCATCACTCTCAGCGCCTCAAGCGTGAGCGCCCGATCTCTGGCCATCACATCCCTCTGTCAGGAAATTTGAATATGCCGACCAGATTAACTGGCTAACAATCCGACGTCCAGATGCTTACCATTTGGATAATGAATTTAGAGAGCCGATTGCCATGATCACATGCAGAACAGCACAACAATGCGGGCAAGCTGACTTTGGTTGGCTGCAGGCTCGCTACACCTTTTCCTTTGGTCACTACTTCGATCCCAAACTGATGGGCTACGCGTCGCTGCGGGTGCTGAATCAGGAGGTGCTGGCGCCGGGCGCGTCGTTCCAGCCGCGCACCTATCCCAGCGTGGATATCCTGAACCTGATCCTGCAGGGCGAGGCGGAATACCGCGACAGCGACGGCAACACCGCGCGCGCCAAAGCCGGTGAAGCGCTGCTGCTGGCCACCCAGCCGAGCCTGAGCTACAGCGAACAGAACGTCAGCAGCGATACGCCGCTGACTCGCCTGCAGCTGTGGCTGGACGCCTGCCCGGAACGCAACAACGAGCGGGTGCAGCGCCTGACGCTGCCGGCGGCGGGCAACCTGCTGCTGGCCTCGCCGGACGGCGCGCAGGGCAGCCTGCAGCTGCGCCAGCAGGTTTGGATCCACCATCTCGATCTGCAGCCGGGCGAAGAACAAACGCTGACGATTAACGGGCCGCGCGCCTATTTGCAGTCGATTCACGGCACCATCGCCGCCACCGGCGAGCGCCACGAAGAACAACGCCTGACCTGCGGCGACGGCGCCTTCGTGCGCGAGGAGAATCGCCTGACGATCCGCGCCGAGACGCCGCTGCGCGCACTGCTGATTGACCTGCCAGTGTAAGCCGGCCGGAAAGTAAAAGACCACCTCCTGAGGAGGTGGCTTTACACGACGCCCCCTAAAAGGGGGCCATTTTCGAGTTAATCCTGCAACAGCTCCATCTGCTGTTCGATCTCTTGGTCCTTCTTATCC
>NZ_JBJNLB010000017.1:0-63004 GCF_052169275.1 Serratia sp. CY27727
GCAATAGCGCGGTGGTCCCACCTGACCCCATGCCGAACTCAGAAGTGAAACGCCGTAGCGCCGATGGTAGTGTGGGGTCTCCCCATGCGAGAGTAGGACACTGCCAGGCATCAAATAAACGTTATCAGCGTGACGACTGGTAATGCGCAAATCGCAGAGCGCGATATTGCCGGCATCGAAAGATGCAACGTAAAAGAATCGGTGGAGCGGTAGTTCAGTTGGTTAGAATACCTGCCTGTCACGCAGGGGGTCGCGGGTTCGAGCCCCGTCCGTTCCGCCACTTAATTGATAAGCCCTGAGTCTCTGACTCAGGGCTTTTTCATATGCAAAATTCATAAAGCCTCGTCGAATTTGTCGCCGTTCCTGCCGCTTTCCTCAATATTGTTGCCTGTTGATCAAAAGTCTTATGCCGAACCTGGCGTTTTTGCTCACTAAAAATATTGCCATACTCTCTCGCATCGCTATTTATCCACTAATGAGAGAGCAAATATTGTGAGCATCCCTGTATTTGGTTTAGGTACTTTTCGCCTTCAGGATCAGGTCGTTATCGACTCTGTGAGCACGGCACTGGAATTGGGCTATCGGGCTATCGATACCGCACAGATCTATGAAAACGAAGCGGCAGTCGGCCAGGCTATCGCCGCTAGCGGTGTGCCGCGTGACGAGTTGTTCATCACAACCAAGATCTGGATCGCGAATCTGGCTAAGGGCGCCTTAATTCCCAGTCTGCGAGATAGCTTGGCCAAGCTGCAGACCCCGTATGTCGATCTGACGCTGATTCACTGGCCATCGCCAAATGATGAGGTGCCTGTCGCAGAGTTTATGGCTGAACTTCTGGAAGCCAAGCGATTGGGGCTGACCCGTCAGATTGGTGTATCTAACTTCACCATCGATCTGATGCAGCAGGCGGTTGATGCGGTTGGCGCCGATCAGATTGCGACTAATCAGATCGAACTGTCACCGTTCTTGCAGAATGAAAAAGTGGTGGCGTTCGCACGGCAACATGGTATCGCCATCACCTCTTATATGACGCTGGCGTATGGCAAAGCGTTGCAGGATGAGACGATCAAAAGCATTGCCGCCCGTCACAATGCGACGCCGGCACAGGTGGTTCTGGCCTGGGCGTTGAAGCTGGGCTACGCGGTGATCCCTTCTTCGACCAAGCGCGAAAACCTGGAAAGCAACCTGTTAGCGCAGCAACTGACGCTGAGTGACGAAGATATGGCGCAGATTGCGGCGCTTGAAAGCAACGGCCGATTGGTCAGCCCGGAAGGCCTGGCCCCTAACTGGGATTAATCTCTGGACATCATGATGCTAGGCGCCCCAAGAGGGCGCCTTTTTATCGCTTTAGCCGCTCGCTGATAAAATCGATAAAGCTGCGCAGGCGATTACTGACAGCGCTATCGCTGTAGTACACCGCGTTGATCGGCATTTCGAGTGGCAGCGTGTCTCCTACCAGAAGGGGAACCAGGTTCCCGCGTTTGACGTCTTCATCACTCATAAAGTCCGACAGGCAGGCGATACCGTTGCCGTGCAGGCACAGGTGGCGCTGGGTTTCACCGCTGTTGGTGGTCAGCCCCGGAACGATCTCCAGTTGTCGACCATCGGCACAGGTCAGCGGCCAGCGGTTCAGATTGGGCAGATCGTTAAAGCCGATGCAGCAATGATGCTCCAGGTCGGCTACCGTCTTTGGCGCGCCATATTGCGCCAGGTAGGCGGGGGAGGCCAGGATGCGTCGATAGCTGGCCATCAGCTTGCGCGCTTTCAGCGTAGAGTCCGTCAGCTCGCCGACGCGGATTGCGATATCCACTTTTCGTTCGATCAAATTGATGAAGTTTTCCGAAGAGACCAGCGACAGGGACATTTCCGGATAGCGTTCACGAAACTCGGCGACCAGCGGCGTCAACAGATGCAAGACGACCGGCGTTGCGGCATCGACGCGCAGCAGCCCCTGCGGGCGTTGACGGCTTTCCATCAACGCATTTTCCGCTGCGGCCATATCGCTCAACACTTTCTGCACCTGCCGAAAGTAGTTTTCGCCTTCTTGGGTCAGACTGATTTGGCGTGTCGTGCGGTTGAGCAGGGTTACCCCCAGCTTGCTCTCCAGCTTTTTTACCGTTCGACTGACCACGGAGTTGGCCTGCTGCAGGCGCTCCGCCGCCCGGCTGAAGCTGCCGCTTTCCACTACGGTGACGAAGGTGATGAGCTCGTCCGAATTCGCTTTCATTTTTGCTCCAAAGGCAAACTCTGTTCTAAATTTTTAGCGATTTCGTCATTTAAACACGTCGGAGCATCGTCGTCACCCACAGGAATCTGATTGCGCATATTCCTGTTTCCCCGTCTGCATTTTGCTGGCCCTTTCGCATTTTTCACCTCTGCTGCATCACCTTTACACTGCTATACCCTCAGAAGATTGAAATCGCCGCAGGCGACCCCTATAACTGAAAAGATTATGCCTGTAAAAGCCATGCCCTCTGTGCGGGGCAGGCGTATAATCAATTCACCGTTGGCGAAGTCTTCATCGCCAGTTTCATGCTAATGGGTTATAGGCGAATCGCGTGCCGAAACGAACTTATGCAATGAGGTATGTTGCAGGCCAGCCAGTTGAGCGAATCTTTCCTGGCGCCGTTAATCAGCCGTTGCCGCCAGGGGCGGCGCTGCCGACGACCGGCGCCTTGCGCGTTATGGTGTGGAATATTTTCAAACAGCAGCGAGCCGACTGGCTTTCGGTGCTGAAAAACCATGGCAAAGATGCGCAGCTGGTGCTGTTGCAAGAAGCGCAAACTACGCCGGAGCTGGTGAGCTACGCTACCGCCAACTATCTGGCGGCCGATCAGGTGCCGGCCTTTGTGTTGCCGCAGCACCCTTCCGGCGTGATGACGCTGGCGGCCGCTCATCCGGTTTACTGCTGCCCGCTGCGCGAGCGAGAGCCGCTGCTGCGGCTGTCCAAGTCGGCCCTGATCACCGTTTATCCGCTGTACAACGGTGAGCTGTTGATGGTGGTGAACATCCATGCGGTGAACTTTAGTCTGGGAGTCGACGTCTACAGCAAGCAGCTGGGGCCGATCGGCGAGCAGATCGCCAGCCACCGGGGGCCGGTGATCATGGCCGGGGACTTCAACGCCTGGAGCCGCAAACGTATCAATGCCTTGTATGACTTTGCCGGTGAGATGGCGCTGCGCGAAGTGAGCTTCGCCGACGATCACCGCCGTAAGGCTTTTGGCCGCCCGCTGGACTTTGTGTTTTATCGCAATCTTGGGGTCGTAGAGGCGTCGGTACTGGTGACCAGCGCGTCGGATCACAATCCGCTGTTGGTGGAGTTCCACCCGGAAAAAGATTCTCCCGTCTGGTGAATCGCAGGCAATAAAAAAGCACCCCGAAGGGTGCTTTTTTTGTGCCGGAAACTTAGGTGTCCGGCGTCAGCTTGTTGCCGACAAACAGGGTTAACTTCAGACCGGGTTGAAGGCTGTTGCCTTTACCGAGCGTTGAATTCCAACGCATCACGTCGTTAATATCGACGCCGTGACGACGTGCGATACTGGCAAGCGAATCACCTTTACGAACCTGATAGGTAATACTGCTGTTACCGCCAGTATTGCTGGCCACTTGCAGGGTTTGCCCAACTTTTATGGCGCTCTTGGCGCGTAAGTTGTTCCAACTCTGCAAATCGCTGGTCTTAACGTTCAGCCGCTTGGCAATGCCCGATAAGGTGTCGCCGGAGCGCACTTTATACGAACTGCCACCGGTCAAACCGCTGTTCTTCGCCAACTGCGTCGTTGGCTGAGTCACGGCGATCTGGCCATCGGCCAGCGAGTCTTTCAGTTGCTCGGCATGTCCTTTGGGAACCATGATGTAATGGGGCCCGTTGGGTGCCGTAACGCCTTTTTTGTAGCCTGGGTTATACGCTTTCATCTTGGTGACTGAAAGCCCCGCCATCTCAGCCGCCTGAGTCAGCTGGATCTGCTGCCCGACATCGATACGCGCCAGCGCACGGGTTTCATCCGTTTTCGGGAGTTTCACGCCGTACTTCTTGCTGTTCTTGATGATGTCGCTCAGCGCCAGCATTTTCGGGACATAGATTGACGTTTCACGCGGAAGCGACAATGCCCAGAAATTGGTTGGCTTACCCTGGCGTTTGTTTGCCTTCACCGCTTGCATCACGCGGCCTTCACCACTGTTATAGGCGGCTACGGTCAGTAACCAGTCGCCGTTAAACATACGGTTCAAGCGCTGCATCATGTTAAGCGCAGCGGTTGTCGAGGCGACGACATCGCGTCGACCGTCATACCACTGATTGTTTTTCAAACCATAATTGCGACCCGTTTGCGGCACGATTTGCCATAGCCCTGCGGCGTTGGCACTTGACGTGGCGTGGGGGTCAAAAGCGCTCTCCACTATGGGTAGCAGTACCAGTTCCATCGGCATATTACGTTTCTTAATCTGCCCGACTATCCAGTACATGTACGGCTCTGCCCGTAATGTTACATCGTGGAGATAGCTCTTACTTTTTAAGTACTTTCTTTTCTGATCACGGATCCGGGAATTTTCCGGAACCTCCATCTTCAGCTCGTCGCTAATGAAGTTCCACAGGTCCTGTTGCGTGGCGGGACTGTTGTTATCCAACCACCGCGCCGAGCTCGCTCGGCCATTTGCTGTGTACTCTCCTGCTTCACCATCTTGACCAGCTGAAGACAAACTCTGTGCATGCTGTTCTGGCGCCGGTGCGTCCTGCCTGGACGACTGGCAACCCACTAGCAAGACTGAGGCGAGAAATATCGCTTTAGCCTTCATGTGTGTGTCAATGTAGTTGCTTAAAAGACGAGCAATAATACTTTGCTTCGCCAAATAACACAACTAAAAGCTCAGAAGTTATCTTTCCGCAGGCGTAATTCGGAAAAAACTGAATGAAGGCTTTCCGGTGGTGAATTAAAGCCTAATTTCTTTTGTAAATCAGTGTCATGGCAACGTAAAAACAGGTTAATTTTGCGCTCTAATTGCAATGTGGTTGGCACGCTGGCTTGGCCTTTTGCCCTTAACGCTTCAACATGTTGTTGATATGTTTCAATCTCTCGATCTTCCGGCAAAATTACCCGCGCAAACTTAAGATTTGAAAGAGTATATTCATGCGCGCAGCAAATTAAGGTGTTATCGGGAAGTTGCGCGAGTTGTTGAAATGAGTCGTACATTTGTTTGGCGCTGCCTTCAAACAGCCTGCCGCAGCCGGCGGAGAAAATTGTGTCGCCGCAGAACAGATAAGGGGCACTATAGAATGCCACATGGCCCAACGTATGGCCGGGGACGGCGATAGTCTTGTATTGGCGGCCATCGATGGCAAAGGTGTCGCCGTCGCGTACGATGTGGTTGGCGCCTTTGTCCGCGGTTTCTTGCGGCCCATAGACAGCCAGGCCGGGATATTGCGCCACGATCTGCGCCACACCGCCGACGTGATCGTGATGATGGTGGGTCAGCAGGATCGCCGCCGGCGTCAGCTGCAGGCGCTGCAGCGCTTCGAGCACCGGCTGCGCCTCACCCGGATCGACGATAATGCAGCGCCCCTGCCGGTCATCCAATAACCAAATGTAATTGTCCTGGAAGGCGGGAATGCTGATAAGATTCATGGTGTACCTCTCGTTGGCAACGGCTTGAAAGAAGATAATAAATCATGAAACCAGCCCATACTCTACAAAAGCTCACCGGCCCGCAGTCTTGGGCGGAGCTGCCGTGGGGGGAATACTATCGTGAAGCCCTCGAGCGGCAGTTGCAACCCTGGTGGCCAAAGCTGTTCGGTTTCCATCTGCTGAAGATGGGCATGCTCAGCGCCGAGCTGGCCACGGACAAATGCGCGATTTCCCATCAGGTCAACGTAGGGTTGGAGGGGGAAGGGCTGCAGGTGATCGCCGATGCTTATCAACTGCCGTTTGCCGCCAAGTCGGTGGATGCCTGCCTGTTGGCGCATACGTTGTCCTACGCGGACGATCCGCACCGCATGCTGCGTGAAGTAGACAGGGTGTTGATCGACGATGGCTGGTTGGTTATCAGCAGCTTCAATCCGTTCAGCCTGCTGGGATTGGGCAAACTGGTGCCCGGATTGCGTCGCCGCCAGCCCTATGTCAGCCGCATGTTTACCCAGATGCGACTGCTGGATTGGCTCAGCCTGCTGAATTATGAGGTGTTGTACCAGGCGCGTTTTCACGTGCTGCCATGGCACCGCAAGGGCGGCAAGTTTTTATGCACTCATTTGCCGGCGCTGGGCTGCATGAGCGTGATTGTGGCGCGCAAACGCACCTTGCCGCTGACGCCCACGCCGATGAAACTGGGGGCGAGAAAACCTTCTCTCAGCCGCGCGGTGGGCGCGACCAAGAGCTATCGCAAACTGCCTTAGGCTTCCGGTTGGTAACCGACGTCTTCCTGCGTCGGCTTACCGGCCGCTTCGCGCGCCAGCACGTCACAACGTTCGTTCTCCGGGTGGCCGGCGTGGCCCTTGACCCATTCCCATTTCACCTCGTGGCGCTGAATGGCCAGATCCAACCGCTGCCACAGATCGACATTTTTGACCGGCTTTTTGTCGGCGGTTTTCCAGCCGCGCTTCTTCCAGTTATGGATCCAGCTGGTGATGCCCTGGCGCACATACTGGCTGTCGGTGCTGAGCGTCACGGCGCAGGGCACGGTCAGCGCTTCCAGCGCCACGATCGCCGCCATCATTTCCATGCGGTTATTGGTGGTCAGACGAAAACCCTCGCTGAAGGTTTTTTCCGTCTGCTTATAGCGTAATATCGCGCCGTAGCCACCGGGGCCGGGGTTGCCAAGGCAGGAGCCGTCGGTGAAAATTTCTACCTGTTTGAGCATCTCTGGTAGACTCTTCCTATCAGTTTTATAAAAGCCAAGTCTGACATAAACGAGCGCTGTGAGCACTGCAATATGATCTCTACAACCACCAGACAGATTGTCCTCGATACCGAAACCACCGGTATGAACAAGCTTGGGGTGCACTACGAAGGGCACCGCATTATCGAAATCGGTGCGGTGGAGGTGATTAACCGCCGCCTGACCGGGCGCAATTTCCACGTTTACATCAAGCCGGACAGGCTGGTGGATCCGGAAGCCTACGGCGTACACGGCATCAGCGACGACTTCCTGGCCGATAAGCCGAACTTCGATCAGGTTGCCGAGGAATTCCTCGACTTTATCCGCGGCGGCGAACTGGTGATCCATAACGCGGCGTTCGATATCGGCTTTATGGATCACGAATTCCGCATGCTGCAGCAGGGCATCCCGAAGACAGAGACCTTCTGCACCATCACCGACAGCCTGCTGATGGCGCGCCGCCTGTTCCCGGGCAAGCGCAACAACCTCGATGCCTTGTGCAGCCGTTATGAGATAGACAACAGCAAGCGTACGCTGCACGGCGCATTGCTCGATGCCGAGATCCTGGCGGAAGTCTATCTGGCGATGACCGGCGGTCAGACCTCGATAGCCTTCCAGATGGAGGGGGATACCCAGCAAAACGACGCCGCGCAAGAGATTCAGCGCATCGTCCGTCCGGCGACGGCGATGAAAGTGGTCTACGCCAGCGACGAAGAAGTGAAGGCGCACGAGGCGCGTCTGGATCTGGTGGCGAAGAAGGGCGGCAGCTGCCTGTGGCGCGGAGCGCCGGCCGAATAACGGCGTTTTTGCGTGAAAAAACCTCACCGGATGAACCTTCGTTGAAAAACTGTGCAAACGGTTCATTTGGTGAGAAAAAGGCGTTGACGGAACCGAAAGGCGTCCGTAATATGCGCCTCGTTCCCCCGCAAGAGGGAATGGCGCGGAGCGGTAGTTCAGTTGGTTAGAATACCTGCCTGTCACGCAGGGGGTCGCGGGTTCGAGCCCCGTCCGTTCCGCCACTATTCAGAAGCCCTGAGTTAGCGATAACTCAGGGCTTCGTCGTTTCTGCTCTCTGAAAAACGGTGCGGCTCAATGAACGGGGCCGGCAGACCGGCCCCTTATCCTCAGAATAACACCGAGTAGTTCAAGCCGAAGGTGCGTCCACGGCCTTTATAGCTGTACAGCTCAGGCGAACCGTAGGTTGGGCTGTACAGTATCGGCGCGCGTTGGCCCCAAACGGTGGTGTACTCCTTGTCCAGCAGGTTTTCCACGCTGAAGCTGATTTTCCCCACCGGCAGGGCATAGCTGCCGAGGAAGTCGAGGGTGTTGTAGCCATCGATCTTGCGGCCCTGAGTGGAATTGGCCTTGGTGTAATCACCGTCGTCCGACACGTCGAAGGTCTGCTGCGACTGTAAGCGCAGATTCCAGTCGCCCGGCGCCCAGCCGACATAGGCGGTGACTTTCGATGGGCTGGCGGTATCCACCACCAGCTTCTTCCATTCGCCGTTGACCTTGGTTTCGGAACGGATAACGTTGAAGTTGGTGCCGGCGCTCCAGTCGCTGTCTTCAAAGAAATAATCCACCGCACCTTCTACCCCGTAGATGCGGCGCTTATCCGCATTGACGTTGATGGTCATGTCGGTTTTGTTGATGGCGATGCTCTTGTCGGACAGCGAGTAGTAGGCGGCGATTTGCGTGCGCAGGTTATCGCCGGTATAGCGCCAGCCCAGCTCGTAAGCATTGACCTTGATGCCTTCCAGCCTGGAATCGCCGACGTTAACGCTTTTCAGCAGTTGGTAGTGGCCGCCGTTCAGCGCGTAGGTGCCGTTGCCGTAATACTTGCCCGGATCCGGGATCTCGAAGCCCTGAGAGAAGTTGAACCAGGTTTGCTGGCGCTCGGTCAGGTGCGCCAACAGGCCGGCGTTGAACAGCGCATTGTTGTAGTCGGTTTTCCCTCCCGGAATGGCGTCGGCGGAGGCGGCGGCGCCGGTAGCGATCGCCTGCTGCTGGTTATAGCCGACGAAGTCGTCGATTTTGTTTTCGGTGTACTGGTAACGCACGCCGCCGCTCAGGGTGAAGATCGGGTTGATGTCGTAACTGGCCTGCAGGAACGACGCCAGATTGCTGGTGGTATAGCTCGGGTAGCGGCCGGTGCTGTAGGCGTTCTCCAGCGTCATGCCGCCGGACTGTTGCGCCTTCGCCAGGTTAAAGAACTGTTGGTTGGCGTTGAAGCTCTCATGCTCGGCGTCGATGCCGTAAGTCAGCGTCAGCGCGTCGACAGGTTTGCTGTTTAACGTCAGTTTGCCGCCGTAGAAATCGGTTTTTTGCTGCGAAGCGCCAATGCTGCTGACGTAATAGTTCGGCGCTTTGCCCGCCAGCGTTGGGAACGGGTAGAAGGTCAGGGTTTCGTCGCGGTAATAGACCTGCGCCACCAGATCCTGGCCGAGGAAATCGGTGTTGGAATATTGCAGGTTGATCAGATGGCGTTCGGTGCCGGGGATGCGGTCGGAATCTAAGCTACCGCTGTTGTAGGCCTTGGCGTTGCCGGTCACCGCCGCGAAGTTTTCTCCCAGGAACAGGCCGTGGTCGCCGTCGGACTGGCTTTTGTAGTATTGGGTGGTCAGCTGCAACTGTTGATGATCGTCGATGTTGAGGGTGCCGGTGCCCATCACGTCGAGGCGATCGGAATACTGCAGGCTGGTTTGGGTGTTGTCGATCAGTACCTCATTGCCTTTGCCGTCGTACCAGCCGCCATAGCGTTGGTAAGAAACGGACAGGCGCCCCGAGGCGTTGTCGTTGCCGCCGCTGACCGCCGCCGCCACGTTCTCGTCGTGATCGTTATGGCCGCCAAAGCCGGTTTTACCGCCGATCTGTAATTCGACCTGCTGTTCCGGTTGCCCCTTTTTGGTGACGATGTTGATCAGGCCGCCGGTGCTGCCGCCGCCGTACAGCGAGGTCGCGCCGGAAATCACCTCAATATGATCGATATTGAACGGATCGATAGAATCCAATTGGCGGCTGTCGCTGCGCGATGAGTTCAGGCGTACGCCGTCGATCATCACCATCATCGAACGGCCGCGTATATTCATGCCATAGTTGGTGCGGCCCTGGCCGCTGACGTCCATGCCGGGGATCAGCTGCGCCAACATGTCTTTGATCTCTTTGCCGCCCTGGACCTGCTGTTCGATCTCCTGGCTTTCGATGACCCAAGTGGTCTGCGCCATTTCCGCCACGCTGCGGTGCGAACGGCTGGCGGAGACCACCAACTGCTCTTCGTTGCCGGTTTTCTGATCTTCTGCCCAAGCCGCCGGCGCAAGCATTGCCAGCAGACAAGGGTTCAATACCCAAAGGTGTTTGCGTTTCATCGTTATTTCCCAGGTGATTTTGTTATTACTCTATTTTTGAGAATGCTTCTTTTATCAATAACGTTTCTTGTTATCAATAAAATCATGATATGATTTTTTGCGATACATTAACGTAATTAATTAGTTTTATTAACATTTTACCCACTGCGCGATCGAGCACCCCACGCCGTCAACACGGCAGCCGATCGGCCATACGCGCAAGCGACAGCGTTGCCGGAGAATCGAGAACATGTCCGCCAGCTACAGAATTTTTGATATCACCCTGAAAAGCAAAACGCTGATTTCACCTTCGCTGGTGCGCTGCGTGTTTGAAGGTGCAGATATTCATCGGATGAAGCTTGAAGCGCCGGATCAGCGCATCAAACTGTTGTTCCCGGCGGCGGACGGCCAGAGCCCGCAGTTGGTCAACGGCCCGGACTGGTACGGCGATTACATGGCGATCCCCAAAGAACAACGGCCGGTGATGCGCACCTATACACTGCGTGCGCTGCGCCGTGAGCAGAATCAGATGGACGTCGAATTCGTGCTGCATGGTGTGAACGGCCCGGCTTCCGCCTGGGCGACCCACGCCGAGCCGGGTGACGCCATTCAGACGGTCGCGCCCAACGGCGAGTTCGGCGGCGACAGCGGCGGCTACGAATGGGCGCCGCCGGCGCAGTTGCAGCAGGCGCTGTTGATCGCCGATGAGACGGCGGTGCCGGCGGCGATGGGCATTCTGGAGCAGCTGGCGCAGCAGGCCAATCCGCCGCGGGTGCAGGCGTTCTTCGAAGTGCCGGTGGCGGGGGATTGCCTGGATTTGGCCCGTTTCCCGTTCGCCGAGGTTTACTGGCTGCCGCGCGACGTGGGCCGCCAGTTGGCGCACGGTACGCTGCTGGTGGAGGTGGTGCGCCAGCGGGTCGATATCCCCGCGTCGGCGTGTGCGCAGGCGCAGTCCCTGGCGGAAAGCAGCCTGAGCGATGAGGTGCTTTGGGAGCGGGCGGCCGGCGGTAACGCTTTTTATGCCTGGGTGGCGGCCGAGTCTTCTACGGTGAAAACGCTGCGGCGTTATCTGATCGGCGAACGCGATCTGGATCGCGCTACCGTCAACTTCATGGCCTATTGGTGCTGAACCCGCGGCCCTTTTCCGGCATTGACGCTGGAGCAGGGCATGCCGCTGCCATTCCCCACCAACGAATAATCGCTTGCCAGCGGGTAGTTCGACCGTGTTATGTTCCGCTGAAACGAAGGTTACAGCGAGAACGATAATGCAACGGTTCGACGAACGCCTGCGCCGCGACTACCCACAGCTGACGCCGCAGGAGCAGCGGGTGGCCGACTTCATCTTCGATCACTATGACGATTTGATCGGCTACAACAGCGCCGAGCTGGCGCGCCTGAGCGGCGTTTCCAAAGCCACGGTCAGCCGCTTGTTCAAACGGCTGGGCTACCCCAACTACCGCGCCATGCGCGATGAGCTGCGCACCCTGCGCCAGAGCGGCATGCCGCTGACCGACAGCCGCGATGCGGTGCAGGGCGATACGCTATTGGCGCGGCACTGTAAGCAGGAAATGGCCAACCTCACCCGCTGGGTAAAGCAGATCGATGCGGTACAGTTCAGCGCGGCGATCGCCGCACTGGCGCAGGCGCGAAGCGTGATGCTGCTGGGGCTGCGCAACAGCTATCCGGTGGCGATGCACCTGCGCCAGCAGCTGATGCAGGTGCGGGAGCAGGTGCTGCTGGCGCCGCAGCCGGGGCAGACGCTGGCGGAAGATCTGGCGGGGCTGACGCCGCAGGACATGGCGGTGGTGGTGGCGTTCCGTCGCCGGCCGCGCCAGATAAAGGCGCTGCTGGCGCTGTTGCAAAGCCGCGGGGTGCCGACGCTGCTGATCTGCGAACCGCAGGCGCAGGCGTTGTTCCCACTGGCCAACTGGCACTTGACCGTGCCGCTCGACAGCGTGTCGGCGTTCGACAGCTATGCCGCCGCCATGAGCCTGGCCAGCCTGCTCAGCAATGCGTTGCTGCATGAGCGGCTGGCGCAGGGGCGGCAGCGCATTCACCACGTCGCCGAACTGTTCCAGGCGCTGGACGAACTGGAGTTGCGTTAAGCGCGGCAGGTCATTTCCCTTCCTGCACCTTCCGCCGTTTAAGGCGGATCGGTCATCTCATCGTGTTACTTTGGTTTCATTAATTGATCATAAGAATCTTTTGTTTCAACTGAATCCCTATCGGGAGTAGGCTGTTGGGCAGCAAACAAACGTCATGTCGACGCTGACGGCATAACTCAATAACTTACTAAGCTGACAGGGAATGAACATGTTGGATATCTCGCAATTCGATCAGATTAACCCGCCGGCACGCCTGCTGATGGGGCCGGGGCCGATCAACGCCGATCCGCGCGTGCTGCGCGCCATGTCGAGTCAGCTGATCGGCCAGTACGATCCGGCGATGACCGGTTACATGAATCAGGTCATGGCGCTGTACCGCGCGCTGTTCCGCACCGAAAACCGCTGGACGATGCTGGTGGACGGCACCTCGCGCGCCGGTATCGAGGCGCTGCTGGTTTCCGCCATTCGGCCGGGCGATAAGGTGCTGGTGCCGGTCTTCGGCCGTTTCGGGCATCTGCTGTGCGAGATTGCCCGCCGCTGCCGTGCCGAGGTGCACACGATCGAGGTACCGTGGGGCGAGGTGTTCAGCGCCGATCGCATCGAAGACGCGATTAAGCGAGTGCGCCCGCGCCTGCTGCTGACGGTGCAGGGCGACACCTCCACCACCATGCTGCAGCCGCTGCATGAGCTGGGTGATATCTGCCGCCGCCACGGCGTGTTGTTCTACACCGACGCGACGGCTTCCTTCGGCGGCAATCCATTGGAGACCGATGCCTGGGGGCTGGATGCGGTCTCCGCCGGGCTGCAGAAGTGCCTGGGCGGCCCCTCCGGCAGCTCGCCGGTCACTCTCAGCCCGCAGTTTGAAGAGGCGGTGCGCCGCCGTAAATGCGTGGAGGCGGGGATCCGCACCGCCGAGCATGCCGACGGCGACGACGAGATGATTTACTCCAACTATTTCGACATCGGCATGATCATGGATTATTGGGGACCGGAACGGCTCAATCACCATACCGAAGCCACCAGCATGCTGTTCGCAGCGCGCGAATGTGCGCGGGTGATCCTTGAAGAAGGGCTGGATCAGGCCATCGCCCGCCACCGGCTGCATGGCGCGGCGATGCTGGCGGGCATCCGGGGCATGGGGCTGGCGGTGTTCGGCGATCTCGAACACCGCATGAATAACGTGCTCGGCGTGATGATCCCGCCGCAGGTACAGGGTGAACAGGTGCGGCAGATGATGCTGAACGACTTTGGCATCGAAATCGGCACCTCGTTCGGCCCGCTGCAGGGCAAGATCTGGCGCATCGGCACCATGGGCTACAACGCGCGCAAAGATTGCGTGCTGCAAACCCTGGCGGCGCTGGAGGCGGTGCTGAACCGCCTCGGTTTCGCCAGCAAGCAGGGCGAGGCGTTGCAGGCCGCCTGGAACGTTTATGACGCAGGCAAGCGTGGATGACACCGCTGGAGGCGCAGCAGGCTGCCGCACGGGTGATGGCGCGCTGTGACGAGCTGGCGGCGATCAGCGCAGAGCCCGATCGGCTGACGCGTCTTTATCTCTCTGCCGAACATCGGCGCGCCAACGCTCTGGTGGGTGAATGGATGCGCGAGAGTGGCATGCAGGTTTGGCAGGACAGCGTCGGTAATATCTGCGGCCGTTATGAAGGGCTCACGCCCGCTGCCCCTGCGCTGCTGCTCGGTTCGCATCTGGACACGGTGCGTAACGCCGGGCGTTATGACGGCATGCTCGGCGTGCTCACGGCGCTGGAGACGGTGGCGCACTATCACCGCCAGGGGCGCCGTTTGCCGCTGGCGCTGGAGGTGATCGGTTTTGCCGACGAAGAGGGCGCGCGCTTTGGCGTCACGCTGCTCGGCAGCCGCGGGCTGACCGGCCAATGGCCGCAGGAGTGGCTGGCGCAGACGGATGCCGACGGGGTGAGCATCGCGCAGGCCATGCGCGACTTTGGGCTGGATCCGGCGGCGATCGCACAGGCGCGTCGCGCGCCAAACGAAATTCGCGCCTATCTCGAATTGCATATCGAACAGGGGCCGTGCCTGGAGGCGGCCGATTTGGCGCTGGGCGTGGTGACGGCGATCAATGGCGCGCGCCGGCTTACCTGCACTTTCAGCGGTGAAGCGGGCCACGCCGGCACGGTGCCTATGGTGCAGCGCAAAGACGCGTTGGCGGCCGCGGCGGAATGGATAACGGCGGTCGAAACGCTGACCCGCGCCGCCGATCCGCATTTGGTGGCCACCGTGGGGTGTATTGAATGTCTGCCGGGCGCGGTCAACGTGATCCCCGGCGAAGTGCGATTGACGCTCGACGTCCGCGGCCCGCAGGATGCGCAACTGGCGCCGCTGTTGACGGCGTTGCTGGCGCAGGCGCAGGCGATCTGCGTACGCCGCGGCGTGCGCTTCGCCAGCGAGGAGTTTTACCGCATTGACGCCACTGCCTGCGATAGCGAGCTGCAGCAATGCTGGCAGGCGGCCGTCGAGCAGGTACAGGGGCGCAGCCTGGCGCTGCCGAGCGGCGCCGGGCATGACGCCATCGCCGTGGCGGCGCACTGGCCGGTCGGCATGCTGTTCGTGCGTTGCGCCGGCGGCGTCAGCCATCATCCGGCCGAAGCGGTGCGGCAGGCGGACGTGGCGCTGGCGATCCAGGCCTATTGCCTGACGATCGCCGGCTGGGAAAAGGGGGAGTCAGTCTAAACGCAGAAAGCTGTCGGCGTCGCGCCAGGCCGGGAAGGCGCTGCGGTAACTCTGCAGGGTTTCCAGCGACAGCTCGGCGTCCAGCCGCGTGGCCGCGCCTGGCTCCGCATCCGCCAGGATCTCGCCCTGAGGGCTGATGATCAGGCTGTCGCCGCTGTAGCTCAGGCCGTTGGGATCGTCGCCCACCCGGTTGCAGCCCGCCACATACACCTGGTTTTCAATCGCCCGCGCCGCCAGCAGCGTTTGCCAATGGTGACTGCGCGGCGCCGGCCAGTTGGCGACGTATAGCGCCAGATCGTAATCCTGCTGATAGCGCGCCCAAACCGGGAAACGCAGGTCGTAGCAGATCTGCGGCAGGATGCGCCAGCCGCGCCATTCGAAGATTTCACGCCGGTTGCCGGCTTGGTAGTGCAGGTGTTCGCCGGCCATGCGGAACAGGTGGCGTTTGTCATAGGCGTGTACCTGGCCACCCGGCTCCACCAGCAGGAAACGGTTGACCGCGCCCTCGTCGGTTTTCAGCGCCACGCTGCCGCCGATTAACGCGTGGCTTTTCACCGCCCAACCGTGCAGCCAGTCGATCACCTGCTGTTCGGGCAGGGCGCTCTCGCCGGCATCCATGGCGAAGCCGGTGGTGAACATCTCCGGCAAGACGATGAGATCGCGGCCGACGATCGGCGCCAGCAACGCGTCGAAGGCGGCCAGATTGGCGAGGCCGTCGCGCCAGACCAAAGGTTGCTGCAACAGGGTAATTTTTAAAGTCGACATAACCGCTCCGCAGCTGCATCCAGCGTGGCGTCCTGTTTAGCGAAGCACAGCCGGATCAATTTATGGGGGAAAGGATCGGCACAGAAGACCGACAGCGGAATGGCCGCCACGCCCACGTGCTCGGTTAACCAATGGCAGAACGCCACATCGTCCAGATCGGAGATGGCGCCGTAGTCCGCCAGCAAGAAGTATGTACCCGCGCAGGGTAAAATTTCCAGTCGGCTGCTCGCCAGCGCCTGCACAAAGCGGTCGCGTTTGGCGCGATAGAACGCCGGCAGCTGTCGCCAGTGCTCCGGCTCGGCGCGCAGGCTATCCGCCAGCGCCAGCTGGGCCGGGGTATTGACCGAAAAGGTCAGGTATTGATGCACTTTGCGCACCTCGGCGCTCAGCGCGGCGGGTGCCACGCAATAGCCCACTTTCCAACCGGTCATGTGGAAGGTTTTACCGAAAGAGGACACCGCGATCGCGCGTTGGCGCAGCTGCGGGTGGGCCAGCACGCTGGCGTGGCCGCCTTTGGCGAAGCAGATGTGTTCGTAAACCTCATCGCTGAGCACGTAGATTTCGCGTTCGGCGATAGCGTGCCACAGCTGCTGCATGTCTTCCGCCTGCCAGGCGGTGGCGGACGGGTTGTGCGGCGTGTTGACGATCACCAGGCGGGTGCGCGGCGACAGCGCGGCGGCGAACGCTGGCCAATCCACGGCAAACGCGGGCGGCTGCAGGGCGATGCGTTTGAGTATGCCGCCGGCCAACGTCACCGCCGGCGCATAGCTGTCGTAGCTGGGATCGAAACAGACCACCTCGTCGCCGGGGCGCACCAGCGCGCTGATGGCGGCGAACAGCGCTTCGGTGGCGCCGGCGGTGACAGTCACTTCGCTGCCGGCGTCCGGCTGCCAGCCATACAGCTCGGCGGTTTTGTCGGCGATGGCTTCGCGCAGCGGCGCCACGCCGGTCATCGGCGCATATTGGTTGGCGCCCTGGGCGACGTGCCAGGCCAAGCGTTCTTTCAGGTAGTCCGGGCCGTCGAAATCGGGGAAGCCCTGCGACAGGTTGATCGCCTGGTGCTGCTGCGCCAGCGCGCTCATCTGGGTAAAGATGGTGGTGCCCAGCGAGGGCAGTTTGCTTTCGGGAATCAATGCGGAAGTGCTCATAGCGGGTGAATACTCCTGGCGCTTATATTGCCGTCAATATAACACGATGCTAGTATTTGGCAATCAAGACGCTTAGATGGCTAAATGCGAAAAAGTGCTTAGCCCGCCACGCGGCAGGCCAAGCCTCATCTGCCGGCCGCCTTACCGAACGGGAAACGATAATAATGACGGAGAATCCGCAACTTACCGCATTGCTGGCGGCCTGCCACTGGATTGGCAACAAAGGCTGGTGCCCGGCGACCGGCGGCAACATGTCGCTGCGCCTGGACGAACGTCAGTGCCTGGTCACCGAGTCCGGCAAAGACAAGGGTAGCCTGAGCGCCGCCGATTTTCTGCGGGTGGATATTGCCGACAATCATGTGCCGAGCGGCCGCACGCCGTCGGCGGAGACCGGGCTGCATACGCTGCTCTATCGCCTGTCTGCGCATATCGGCGCGGTGCTGCATACCCATTCCGTCAACGCTACCGTCCTGTCGCGGGTGGAACGCGGCGATGCGCTGGTGCTGCAGGGGTACGAAATGCAGAAGTCGCTGGCCGGCCAGCGCAGCCACCTGGACCGCGTGGCGATCCCCATATTCGACAACGATCAGGATATCCCTCGGCTGGCGGCGCGCGTGGCGGCCTATGCCGAGGCCACGCCGCTGCAATACGGCTTTCTGGTGCGCGGCCACGGTCTGTATTGTTGGGGAAGCCAGGTGGCGGAAGCTCGCCGCCATCTTGAAGGGCTGGAATTCTTGTTCCAGTGTGAACTGCAACGCCGCTTACTGGAGGCGAAATGATCCGCGCCATCGTGACCGATATAGAAGGCACCACCAGCGATATTCGCTTCGTGCATCAGGTACTGTTTCCTTATGCCCGCGAACGGCTGGCGGATTTTGTACGCCGCCATGCCGCTGAGAGCGAAGTCGCCGCACCGCTGGCGGCGCTGCGCGCTGAAATTGGCCAACCGCAGGCCGATCTCGACGTGCTGATCGCCGCGCTGTACCGCTTTATGGATGAAGACCGCAAATCCACCGCACTCAAGGCGCTGCAGGGCATCATCTGGCGCAGCGGCTACCGCGAGGGTGATTTCCGCGGGCATCTGTATCCGGAAGTCGCCGGGCAGTTGGCCGCCTGGCAGCGGCAGGGGGTGAAGCTCTACGTCTATTCCTCCGGGTCGGTGGAGGCGCAGAAGCTGCTGTTCGGCCACAGCGACGCGGGCGATCTGCAGCCGCTGTTCAGTGGCTATTTCGATACGCACGTCGGCGCCAAGCGTGAAACCGCGTCGTACAGCAACATCGCGCAGGCTATCGGCATCGCGCCCGACGAGCTGCTGTTTTTGTCCGACATCCGCCAGGAGCTGGATGCGGCGCAGGCCGCCGGCTGGCATACCTGCCAGCTGATCCGCGATGAGGCGGACGTGCAGAGCCGACATCCGCAGGTTAACCGTTTTGATCGCATCGATTTAGGGGAGTTCGTCTCATGAGTGGATTGACCATTTTCAGCGATACAGCGCCGCAGCAACCGCTGTGGCAGAGCCGTGATGCGCAGGAGATCCAGCGGCAGTTGGCGCAGATCGGCGTGCGCTTTGAGCGCTGGCAGGCGGATCGCGAGCTGGGCGACAATCCGCAGCCGGAGGCGGTGATCGCGGCCTACCAGCATGAGATCGACCGGCTGGTGGCGGAAAAGGGTTACCAGAGCTGGGACGTGATCAGCATGCGGCCGGACCATGAGCAGCGCCAGGCGCTGCGTGAAAAATTCCTGTCCGAACATACGCACGGCGAAGATGAAGTGCGCTTTTTCGTCGAGGGCGCAGGGCTGTTTTGCCTGCATCTGGACGGCAAGATCTTTCAGATCTTGTGTGAAAAGAACGATCTGATCTCGGTGCCGGCCAATACCCGGCACTGGTTCGATATGGGATCGGCGCCGCACTTTACCGCGATCCGGGTGTTCGACAACCCGGAAGGCTGGGTGGCGCATTTCACCGGCGACAAGATCGCCGATGCTTATCCGCGTTTGGACTGAGTGCCGATGGGCGGGCGTTAACCCAACGCCCGCTGGAAAATCCCCGCTTCAACCTGCTGCGGCGTAATCACGCCGCTGTCGAATATCCATCCGCTGATGAGCTTCGCCGGCGTGACGTCGAACGCCGGATTGTAGACCGGCGCATCGTTCGGCGCCCACTGGCAGGCGCCGAAGCTACCTGAAACGCCGGTGACTTCGGCCGCCGCGCGCTGCTCGATCGGGATGGCTGCGCCGTCCGGGCAGTGCGGATCGTGGGTGGTGTGCGGGGCGGCCACGTAGAACGGGATGCCGTGATAGTGCGCCAGCACCGCCAGGCTGTAGGTGCCAATCTTGTTGGCGACGTCGCCGTTGGCGGCGATGCGATCCGCGCCGACCCATACCGCATCGACCTGGCCCTGCGCCATCAGGCTGGCGGCCATCGAATCGCAGATCAGGCGATAGGGAATGCCCAGCTCGCCCAATTCCCAGGCGGTCAGACGGCCGCCCTGCAGCAGCGGCCGGGTTTCATCGACCCATACCTGTTGCACTTTGCCCTGCCGGTGGGCGTGCAGCAGCACGCCGATGGCGGTGCCGACGCCGGCGGTGGCCAATCCGCCGGTATTGCAGTGGGTCAGCAGGCGGCTGCCGGGCTTGACCAGCCCAGCGCCGTGATCGGCGATGCGATCGCACAGCCGGCGATCCTCTTCCACCAACCGCAGCGCTTCGTTCACCATCGCCGGCGCCCAATCAGGCTCCGCCAGCGCCAGCTTCATGCGATCCAGATTATTCATCAGGTTGACCGCCGTCGGGCGAGCGGCACGCAGTGTGTGCAGCGCCCGCTCCAGCTCGGCGCGCGGCAGACCGCGTTCCGCCAGCAGCGCCAACAGCAGGCTGGCGGACAGCCCGATCAGCGGCGCGCCGCGCACCCGCAGGCTGTGAATGTGTCCGACCAGTTCCTCCACGCTGTCGCAGGCGCGCCACCGCTTTTCCTGCGGCAGGGCTTGCTGATCGAGGATCCAAAGGCGGTTGTCCTGCAGGGTCAAGCTGGTGGTGTTAAGCGCTTGCATCGGCGGTTAATTCCTTGTTGCGTGGTTATTGCATCTGAAACGCTATTCTGCCAACATGACTTCCAGATGTATAGACGTCCAAATGCTTTTACGTCTAAATAAACAGAATCTCTGGGGTCAGTGAGAGAGAACAGAGGGGTTGGGGAATGTCGCTTTATCGTACGTTTACGGCTGCCGATGCCGTTGAATATGCCCGCCAATACGGGCAGGTGGCCGATCCGCAGGCGCTGGTGAGCGCCGACGAGATCGGTGACGGCAACCTGAACCTGGTGTTCAAGATCCGCGATCGCGAAGGCGTGAGCCGGGTGATCGTCAAACAGGCGCTGCCCTACGTGCGCTGCGTGGGCGAATCCTGGCCGCTGACGCTGGATCGGGCGCGCATCGAAGCGGAAACGCTGCGGGTTCACGGCGGTTTCTGCCCGCGGCATACGGTAAAAGTCTTGCATCACGATCCCGAATTGGCGGTAATGGTGCAGGAAGATCTCTCCGATCATCGCATCTGGCGCAGTGAGCTGGTGCAGGGCAACTATCACCCGCTGGCGGCCGGGCAGTTGGCGGAATACCTGGCGCAGACGCTGTTCCACACCTCCGATTTTTATCAGTCGGCGCAGCAGAAGAAAGCGGAAGTCAGACGTTTCACCAATCCCGAACTGTGCCAGATCACCGAAGACCTGTTCTTTACCGATCCCTATATCGACCATGAGCGCAATCAGTTCGAGGCGGCGCTGTTGCCGCAGGTGCAGGCGCTGCGTGAGGATGCGCCGCTGAAGCTGGCGGTCGCCGGCCTGAAACATCGCTTCCTCACCAAGGCAGAGGCGCTGTTGCACGGGGATATTCACAGCGGTTCGATCTTCGTGGCGGAAGGCCGGTTGAAAGCGATCGACGCCGAATTCGGCTTCTACGGCCCGATCGGTTTCGATATCGGTACTGCGTTAGGCAACCTGCTGCTCAACTATTGCGGGCTGCCGGGGCTGTTCGGGCCGCGCGACGCCGCCGCCGGGCGCGAGCAGCGCTTGCAGGATGTGCGCGAGCTGTGGCTGATCTTCGCCGATCGCTTTTTGACTTTGTGCCATCAGCAAAGCCGGGATGCGGCGCTGGCGACGCCGGGTTACGCCGAGCTGTTCCTGCAACAGGTCTGGGCCGATGCGGTCGGGTACTGCGGCACCGAACTGATTCGGCGCACCATCGGCCTGGCGCACGTCGCCGATCTGGACAGCATCGCCGACGCTGATATGCGCCTCGACTGTCAGCGCCATGCGCTGGGATTGGGGCGCACGCTGATTGTCAATGCGCCGCAGATCGAGCATATTGACGCGCTGTTGGCGCGCATTCGTCAGCAGGGCTGAAAAGGCGGGTGCTCGTGGATCTTGCCTGACACCATCAGCCAACGGGCGGGGCGAACCCCGCCGTTGGGTTGCCTTACCGTTCGGATTCGTAAGCCAAAGTGGCCGCAACCTCCGAGTCTCCCAGCCTGATGCGCAGTTCGCACAGCGAACCGCGGGTTAGCCAGATGAACGCGATCAGCGTCATACAGACGATCACCAGCTTAAGTACGACCCGTTTTTGCTGCATTTTTGACCTCCCTATCCTTGCCTTGCGGCGGGTAAGAGGCTAACCTGATGTTGCTAGGCATCAGAGTGGCCTCGGGTTGATAATATCGACTCGGGGCCTTTCTCTTTCTCTCCTTTGCCAAGGCTCCGGACAGAAAGATCCAGAGCACCCGCTGCGCAGTCTACTCGAACTTCCTTCCCGTGAAATCCGCTGCTGCGCCAACCTGCGGCGCGGTGCGCAGTTTGTCATGAAAGCAAAAGAAAAAGGGGCGATGATGATCGCCCCTTGGATGCGTGAAGTGAACGTTAAGCCGCTTCGGTTTGCTGTTGGCGCTTAGACTGCGCCGCCGGCTTTTCCGGCTTGGCGGCCGCCAGCGCATCCGGCGCAAAGTCGTCCACGTTGATGGAGCGCAGACGGCTCTCTTCGGCTTTCACCAGAATTTTCGCTTCGTCGGCGCTGATCTTGCCTTCTTCCAGCGCGCGCTCCGCCAAACGATCCAGACGGGTGAACGGCAGGTTTTTGCCGGCCGCCTTGCACAGACGCTCGTGAATCGGCTCGGCGGCCATCACGTCGGCCAGCGCCGCTTCCAGCAGGCCGATTGGGTTATGCTCGCTCGGCGTCAGGTACTGACCGCGCCCCAGACGGCTGCGGGTGGCGGAAGGCACCTGCAGGATCTTGGCCAACTGGTGATCCAGACGGTCGGACGGTGCGGTATGCACGCGGCCAAACGGGAAGACCACGAAGCGCAGCGCGCCGGCGATAAAGCGGTTCGGGAAGTTGCGCAGCAGGTCATCCAGCGCCTGTTCGGCTTTATGCAGGCTGTCTTGCACGCCCCAATGCACCAGCGGCAGATCTTCTTTCTGACGGCCTTCGTCGTCAAAGCGTTTCAGCACGGCGGAAGCCAAATACATCTGGCTGAGGATGTCCCCCAGACGAGCGGAGATGCGCTCGCGGCGCTTCAGGCTGCCGCCCAGCACGCCCATGGAAACGTCCGACAGCAACGCCAGGTTGGCGCTCAGGCGGTTCAACTGCTGATAGTAACGACGGGTCGCGTCCTTGGTCGGCGTGGCGCTGGTGCGGCCGTTGGTCAGGCCCAGCCAGAAGCTACGTACCTTGTTGCTGCCGACGTGGCCCAGATGGCCGAACAGCGATTTATCGAAGGCGTTCAGATCGTTGCTCTGCGCCGCCGCCATTTCATCCAGCACATAAGGATGGCAGCGGATCGCGCCCTGGCCGAAGATCATCATGGTGCGAGTCAGGATGTTCGCGCCTTCCACCGTAATGGCGATCGGTGCGCCCTGATAGGCGCGAGCCAGGAAGTTGGATTCGCCCAGCATGATGCCTTTACCGCCGGCGATGTCCATGGCGTCAACGATCGACTGCTGGCCGCGGTGCGTACAGTGGTATTTGACGATGGCCGACAGCACGGCCGGCTTCTCGCCCTGCACCAGCGCATAGGTGATCAGCGAAGCGGCGGCGTCCATCACATAGGTGTTGCCGGCGATGCGCGCCAACGGCTCTTCGATACCTTCCATCTTGCCGATGGAGATCTTGAACTGACGGCGAATGTGCGCGTAGGCACCGGTCGCCAGGGCGATGGATTTCAGGCTGCCGGTAGAGTTGGACGGCAGGGTGATGCCACGACCGACCGACAGACACTCAACCAGCATCCGCCAGCCCTGGCCGGCCATTTTCGGGCCGCCGATGATGTAATCGATCGGGACGAACACGTCGGTGCCGCGGGTCGGGCCGTTCTGGAACGGCACGTTCAGCGGGAAGTGGCGGTTGCCGATTTCCACGCCCGGCGTGCTGGTCGGGATCAGCGCGCAGGTGATGCCCGGGGATTCGTTGTCGCTCAGCAGGCGGTTCGGGTCATGCAGTTTGAACGCCAGGCCCAGTACGGTGGCGACCGGCGCCAGCGTGATGTAGCGCTTGTTCCAGGTCAGGCGCATGCCCAGCACCTGCTTGCCTTGCCAGTCGCCCATGCACACGGTGCCCACGTCCGGAATGGCGCCGGCATCGGAACCCGCTTCCGGGCTGGTCAGCGCGAAGCAAGGGATCTCGTCGCCGCGCGCCAGGCCCGGCAGATAGTGGTTTTTCTGTTCTTCGGTACCGTAGTGCTGCAGCAGTTCGCCCGGGCCGAGGGAATTCGGCACGCCGACGGTGATCGCCAGGATGCCGGAAACGCCGGCCAGTTTTTGCAGCACCATCGCCTGAGCGTAAGGGGAGAATTCCAGACCGCCGTACTCTTTCTTGATGATCATCGCGAAGAAACGGTGTTCTTTCAGGTACGCCCAGAGTTCAGGCGGCAGATCGGCCAGTTCGTGGGTGATCTGGAAGTCGTTGGCCATGCGGCAGGCTTCTTCCACCGGGCCGTCGATAAACGCCTGCTCTTCTTCCGTCAGGCGCGGTTTCGGGTAGCTGTGCAGCTTGTTCCAGTCCGGCGCGCCGCGGAACAGATCGCCTTCCCACCAAGTGGTGCCGGCGTCGATCGCTTCCTTCTCGGTGGTGGACATCGGCGGCATCACCTTGCGGAAGGCGCGCAGCGCCGGCGCGGAGAGCAGGGAACGGCGCACAGAGGAAAGGTTCAGCGGCAGCAGCACGATAGCCAGCGGCAGCAACAGCCAGAAGCTCCACAGGCCGATAGCGCCCATGGCGGCGGTGTACGCCACCAGGATCAGGCTGCTGAGGGTAAGGTTCACTCGGTGGTAGAACACCACGCCGAGGAGAGCCAGGAAAACGACGATACTAAGAACCATCATAAGAAGCTCCGAAGTAGTAAGAGGTCTGACCTGTTGTGTGTATGTAATAGGTTTTAGTACAAGGCAGAATTTTTATCAATGCGTTTACAGTTTAATTACAACTCAGGTCACAAACTGACAGCACCAATCATCAAAAACCTCTCCGCTTCCTTAACCGGCGCGCTGTTTGGCTGAGAATGCTTCTCGCTGTTTCCGCGATCCGGTACACTGCGGAGCGGAAGATTTGACGATAACAAGAGGTTCCTCATGTACCACGACCTTATTCGCAGTGAACTGAACGAAGCGGCTGATACCCTGGCGAAATTTATCAATGACGACGCCAACATCGACGCCATCCAACGCGCCGCGGTGCTGCTGGCGGATTCCTTCAAAGCCGGCGGTAAAGTGATTTCCTGCGGCAACGGCGGTTCCCATTGCGACGCGATGCACTTCGCCGAAGAGCTGACCGGCCGCTACCGTGAAAACCGCCCGGGCTACCCGGCGATTGCCATCTCGGACGTGAGCCACCTGTCCTGCGTCAGCAACGACTTCGGCTATGAGTACGTGTTCTCTCGCTATGTGGAAGCGGTAGGCCGCGAAGGCGACGTGCTGCTGGGCATTTCCACCTCCGGCAATTCCGGCAACATCATCAAGGCCATCGACGCGGCGCGCGCCAAGGGGATGAAAGTGATCACCCTGACCGGCAAGGACGGCGGCAAGATGGCAGGTTCCGCCGATGTGGAAATTCGCGTGCCGCACTTCGGCTACGCCGACCGCATTCAGGAAATCCACATTAAAGCGATTCACATCTTGATTCAGCTGATCGAAAAAGAGATGGTTAAGGCTTGATAGCCTTCGGGGAGCTGCGGCTCCCCATGAATAAGACGGCGGGCGCCGCATGCTGCGCCCGCACAGCCTGTGTCAGTGTGGTTAAGGAGTGCTGGCGATGTGTGAACTGCTCGGGATGAGCGCAAACGTACCGACCGATATCTGCTTCAGCTTTACCGGCCTGGTACAGCGCGGCGGCCGCACCGGGCCGCATAAGGATGGCTGGGGCATTACCTTCTATGAAGGGAACGGCTGCCGCACATTCAAGGATCCGCAGCCGAGCTTCAACTCGCCGATCGCCCGCCTGGTGCAGGACTATCCGATCAAGTCCTGCGCGGTGGTGTCCCATATTCGCCAGGCCAATCGCGGCGAGGTGGCGCTGGAAAACACCCACCCGTTCACCCGCGAACTGTGGGGCCGCAACTGGACCTACGCGCACAACGGCCAATTGAAAGGCTATCGTCAGCTGGATACCGGCACGTTTCGCCCGGTCGGCCAGACCGACAGCGAATACGCGTTCTGCTGGCTGCTGCATCAGCTGGCGCTGAAATACCCGCGCACCCCGAGCCAATGGCCGGCGGTTTTCCGCTATATCGGCCTGTTGGCGAGCCAGCTGCGCAAGAAGGGGGTGTTCAACATGCTGTTGTCGGACGGGCGCTTCGTGATGGCCTATTGTTCCACCAACCTGTATTGGATCACGCGCCGCGCGCCGTTCGGCAAGGCGACGCTGCTCGATCAGGACGTGGAAATCGATTTTCAGCAGCAGACCACACCGAACGATGTGGTCACGGTGATCGCCACCCAACCGCTGACCGCCAACGAAACCTGGCACAAGATTGAGCCAGGCGAGTTCGCGTTATTTCACTTCGGTGAGCGGCTTGTTCTGAGCGAAGGGATTGGTGTTGGGCGTCGGGCTGGCTGACGCGTACTGCGTCATCATGCCGCCGCTACTCATCAACGGTTGACCCAAGACGTACTGGCCATTGACCACGCCCATTGTCGGCGGCTGGTGGTTCTTCGCGAAGTAATCGTAGCCCGGCTTCAGCTGGCGCCAGAAGGCGATATAGCTGGATGACGCATGGCGCTTGAGGTTTTGCTCGGTCATGCGGAACGGGTAAATGCTGATGTTGACGCGGCTTTGGCCATAGGCGAAGGCGGCTTCGACGTAGCGATAGATCTCGTCCATATAGGTGTTGGTCATCGCGTAACAGCCAATCGATTTACATTCGCCGTGGATCATCAGATAAGCGCCGGAATAGCCCTGCGACTTATCGTAATCATTAGGGAAACCGATATTGATCGCCCGATAATACTTGCTGTCGGGTTTCAGATGGCGCGCGTCAACGCTATAAAAGCCTTCCGGACTTTTAAAGTCGCCTTCACGGCGTTTAGGACCCAGCCCGCCGGAGAAATTACAGATCGGGAACGTGTTGACCAGGCGGAATTCATTGCCCATTTTGGCATACAATTCCAGCTTGCGTTCCTCTTTGAAGATCTGAATATAGACCGGCGAACCCAATAATTGCTGTTTAACTACCGGCGCTTCGGGTACCTGCTCGCTGGCGCTGCAGGCCGTGATCATCGGCATAGAAACAAGCATCGCAAACAACAGCGCGATTTTGCTCATTATTATTCCTGCTTATATTTATTTGCCGGCGCAATGACGTTGGTCGGCATGCCACTGATATTGTTTTTACTGCTGCAAAACACCGCCAGATTACCAGCGCGTTTATTTTTAGCAATACGTGATATGTATAAAAAAACGACAAAGCTCGATAAAAGTGAAATGACCGGCAGATTTTAACGATAAGTAGTGAAAAACAGGCGAAATTTAATTGCGTTTGCTTGACCCAAGTCACGACGGAACGCAGAACAATGTTGCGAACAATGTTAATATTCCCCCTTCAATTTAACGCGCTGTGGCGATTGAAGCGGCAGGAGTTATGGCATATAACCCGGCCATTTTGATGGTTATTTGGCTACAGGCCGTTAACATATCGACCGTCGCGCTAACAACGGAAAGGGGGAATCAAGGGAATGCGCGTTACCCCAGTTTTTCACTGCGAGAAAGTTCATGTTGGGCGTGCCGCCATGCGCACTGCCCGGCAATCCTGGCATCGTCAGCACCCGCCTCTGGGGCCGGGCAGACGTGTAAACCAAACTACATCGTATAAATCCTATGATTAAGATCAGAAAAGGGTTAGATCTGCCGATAGCCGGAGCCCCGGTTCAGGCGATCCAAGACGGCCCGAACATTCAGCATGTTGCCCTGCTTGGGGAAGAGTATGTCGGAATGCGTCCCTCCATGCTGGTGCAGGAAGGCGATACCGTTAAGAAAGGCCAGGCGTTGTTCGAAGATAAGAAAAACCCCGGGGTTTTCTTCACGGCTCCCGCCAGCGGCCGCATCGCCGCGATTAACCGCGGCGAGCGGCGCGTATTGCAATCGGTGGTGATTGCGCTGGAAAACGGCGGCGATGACCAGCTCGAGTTTGCGCATTACCCGCTGGGTGAACTGGCCCAGCTGCCGCGCGAACAGGTCGAGAGCGAACTGATCGCCAGCGGCCTGTGGACCGCGCTGCGCACCCGTCCGTTCAGCAAAACGCCGAGCCCCGGCAGCGAACCGCGCGCCATTTTCGTCACCGCGATGGATACCCGGCCGTTGGCCGCCGATCCGCAGGTGATCATCGCCGAGCAGCAGGCGGCGTTCAACGCCGGGCTGGTGGTGTTGGCGCGCCTGACGGCAGGCAAGGTGCACGTATGCCACGCCGCCGGCGCCTCCGTTGGCCAGCAGAGCGGCCCGCAGATTGCCTACAGCGAATTCACCGGCCCGCATCCCGCCGGGCTGGTGGGCACCCACATTCACTTCCTCGAACCGGTCAGCCTGAAGAAAACCGTTTGGCACATCGGCTATCAGGACGTCATCGCCATCGGCACGCTGTTCACCACCGGTCAGCTCGATACCCGCCGGGTCGTGGCGCTGGCCGGGCCGCAGGTGGCGCAGCCGGCGCTGCTGCGCACCCGCCTGGGGGCCAGCCTCGATGAGCTGACCGCCGGCCGCCTGAAAAACGGCGAGAATCGGGTGATCTCTGGTTCGGTGCTGAACGGCATGCACGCCACCGGGCCGAACGCCTGGCTCGGCCGCTTCCACTCGCAGGTGTCGGTGCTGGAAGAAGGGCGCGACAAAGAGCTGTTCGGTTGGATCGTGCCTTCGCCGAACAAGTTCTCCATTACCCGCACCACGCTGGGCCACTTCCTGAAGAACAAACTGTTCGCCTTCTCGACCACCACTAACGGCGGCGAACGCGCCATGGTGCCGATCGGCAACTACGAGCGGGTGATGCCGCTGGATATTTTGCCGACGCTGCTGCTGCGCGATCTGCTGGCGGGCGACAGCGACAGCGCGCAGGCGCTGGGCTGTCTGGAGCTGGACGAGGAAGATCTGGCGCTGTGCACCTTCGTTTGCCCCGGCAAGTATGAGTACGCGCCGGTGCTGCGCGAGGTGCTGACCAAGATTGAGCAGGAAGGATAACCGATGGGCCTGAAGAATTATTTTGAGAAGATAGAGCATCACTTCACGCCGGGCGGCAAACTGGAAAAGTGGTACCCGCTGTATGAAGCGACTACCACGGTGTTTTACACCCCCGGCACGGTGACGCGCGGCGCTTCGCACGTGCGCGACGCCATCGATTTGAAACGCATGATGATCCTGGTGTGGCTGGCGGTGTTCCCGGCGATGTTCTGGGGCATGTACAACGTCGGCCAACAGGCGATCCCGGCGCTGCACCATCTGTACAGCGGCGACGAGCTGCAACAGGTGCTGGCGGGCGACTGGCATTATCGCCTGGCGCAGTGGCTCGGCGCCTCGCTGGCGGCCGACGCCGGCTGGGTCAGCAAGATGGTGCTGGGCGCCTGTTACTTCCTGCCGATCTACGCCGTGGTGTTTGTCGTCGGCGGTTTCTGGGAAGTGCTGTTCGCCATTATCCGCAAGCATGAGGTCAACGAAGGCTTCTTCGTCACCTCTATCCTGTTCGCGCTGATCGTGCCGCCGACCCTGCCGCTGTGGCAGGCCGCGCTGGGCATCACCTTCGGCGTGGTGGTGGCCAAAGAGATCTTCGGCGGCACCGGGCGCAACTTCCTCAACCCGGCGTTGGCCGGCCGCGCCTTCCTGTTCTTCGCCTACCCGGCGCAGATCTCCGGCGATCTGGTGTGGACTTCCGCGGACGGTTTCTCCGGCGCGACGCCGCTGGCGCAGTGGAGCGCAGGCGGGGCGCACAGCCTGAGCAACGTGGCTACCGGCCAGTCCATCAGCTGGATGGACGCCTTCCTCGGCAACATTCCCGGCTCCGTCGGTGAAGTCTCCACGCTGATGATCCTGATCGGCGGAGCGATTATCCTGTTCGGCCGCGTGGCCTCCTGGCGCATCGTCGCCGGCGTGATGCTCGGCATGGTGGCTTCCGCCCTGTTGTTCAACGCCATCGGTTCCGATACCAACCCGATGTTCGCCATGCCGTGGTACTGGCATCTGGTGCTGGGCGGTTTCGCCTTTGGCATGATCTTTATGGCGACCGACCCGGTTTCCGCCTCCTTCACCAACAAGGGGAAATGGTGGTACGGCATTCTGATCGGCGTGATGTGCGTGCTGATCCGGGTGGTCAACCCCGCCTATCCGGAAGGCATGATGCTGGCGATCCTGTTCGCCAACCTGTTCGCACCGCTGTTCGATTATCTGGTGGTGCAGGCCAACATCAAGCGGAGAAAAGCCCGTGGCGAATGAAGCGAAAAACGACGGCATCGGTAAAACGCTGCTGGTAGTGCTGCTGCTGTGTCTGGTGTGTTCAGTGGTGGTGGCGGGCTCCGCCGTCGGCCTGAAGTCCAAACAGCAGGAGCAAAAGCTGCTCGACAAGCAGCGCAATATTCTCGATGTAGCCGGCCTGTTGCAGCCGAAAATGGAGAGCGAACAGGTCAAGCGCCTGTACAGCGAGCGCATCGAACCGCGCCTGGTGGATCTGAACAGCGGCGAGTTTGTCGCCGGCAAGGCGGCGGCGTTCGATCTGGGCGCCGCACTGCGCGACGACGCCAAAAGCGTGGCGCTGGCGGCGGGCGACGATCCGGCCGGCATCAAGCGCCGCAGCAACCAGGCGGAAATCTACCTGGTGCGCGACGAAAGCGGCCAGGTGAACAAGATTGTGCTGCCGGTATACGGCACCGGTCTGTGGTCGATGATGTACGCCTTCGTGGCGTTGGATAACGACGGCAACACGGTCAAGGGCATCACCTACTACGACCAGGGGGAAACCCCGGGGCTGGGCGGCGAGGTCGAGAACCCGTCCTGGCGCCAGCAGTGGGTCGGCAAACAGCTGTTCGACGACAACGGCCAGCCGGCGATCCGCGTGGTGAAAGGCGGCGCGCGTCAGGGGGATGTGCATGGGGTGGACGGCCTGTCCGGCGCTACGCTGACCTCCAACGGCGTGCAGCATACGTTTGATTTCTGGTTGGGCGAGCACGGCTTCGGCCCGTTCCTGAAAAAAGTTCGTGAAGGAGCGCTGAAAAATGGCTGATTCCAAAGAGATAAAGCGGGTCCTGCTGGGGCCGCTGTTCGACAATAACCCGATCGCCCTGCAGGTGTTGGGCGTCTGTTCTGCGTTGGCGGTGACCACCAAGCTGGAGACGGCGGTGGTGATGACCATTGCGGTGACGCTGGTCACGGCGTTCTCCAGCTTCTTCATCTCGCTGATCCGTCACCATATTCCCAACAGCGTGCGCATTATCGTGCAGATGGCGATCATCGCCTCGCTGGTGATCGTGGTCGATCAGCTGCTGCGCGCCTACGCGTTCGAGATCTCCAAGCAGCTGTCGGTGTTCGTAGGCCTCATCATCACCAACTGTATCGTGATGGGGCGCGCCGAGGCTTACGCCATGAAGTCGCCGCCGATCGAGAGCTTTATGGACGGCATCGGCAACGGGCTGGGCTACGGGGTGATCCTGGTGCTGGTCGGTTTCCTGCGCGAGCTGATTGGTTCCGGCAAGCTGTTCGGCGTCCCGGTGCTGGAAACGGTGCAGAACGGCGGCTGGTTCCAGCCGAACGGCCTGTTCCTGCTGGCGCCGAGCGCGTTCTTCATCATCGGCCTGCTGATCTGGGTGCTGCGCACCCTGAAGCCGGCGCAGATCGAAAAGGAGTAAAGGCCGATGGAACACTATATCAGCCTGTTTGTGCGCGCGGTGTTCGTCGAGAACATGGCGCTGGCGTTCTTCCTCGGGATGTGTACCTTCCTGGCGGTCTCGAAGAAGGTCTCGACCGCCTTTGGCCTGGGCATCGCGGTGACCATCGTGCTCGGCATTTCGGTGCCGGTGAACAACCTGGTCTACAACCTGATCCTGCGCGACGGCGCGCTGGTGGAAGGCGTCGATCTGAGCTTCCTCAACTTCATCACCTTTATCGGCGTGATCGCGGCGCTGGTGCAGATTTTGGAGATGATCCTCGATCGCTTCTTCCCGTCGCTGTATAACGCGCTCGGCATCTTCCTGCCGCTCATCACCGTGAACTGCGCCATCTTCGGCGGCGTGTCCTTCATGGTGCAGCGCGACTACAACTTCGCCGAATCGGTGGTGTACGGCTTCGGCTCCGGCACCGGCTGGATGCTGGCGATCGTCGCCATGGCGGGGATCCGCGAGAAACTCAAGTATGCCAACGTGCCGGCGGGGCTGCGCGGCCTGGGCATTACCTTTATCACCACCGGACTGATGGCGCTGGGCTTCATGTCCTTCTCCGGTGTTCAGTTGTAAAGGCGGGAAGAATTTATGGAAATTATTTTAGGCGTAGCAATGTTCACCACCATCGTGATGGTGCTGGTGTTGCTGATCCTGTTCGCCAAATCGAAGCTGGTGAACACCGGCGACATCGCGGTGGAGATCAACGGCGATCTGGATAAGAGCTTCCATGCGCCGGCGGGCGACAAGCTGCTCAACGTGCTCTCCAGCCAGGGGATCTTCGTCTCCTCGGCCTGCGGCGGCGGCGGTTCCTGCGGCCAGTGCCGGGTGGTGATCAAAGAGGGCGGCGGCGATATCCTGCCGACCGAGCTCTCGCACATCAACAAGCGCGAAGCGAAAGAGGGTTGCCGCCTGGCGTGCCAGGTGAACGTGAAGCAGAACCTGAAGATCGAGCTGCCGGAAGAGATCTTCGGCGTGAAGAAATGGGAGTGCGAGGTTATCTCCAACGATAACAAAGCCACCTTTATCAAAGAGCTGAAGCTGAAGATCCCGGATGGCGAAGACGTGCCGTTCCGCGCGGGCGGCTTCATCCAGATCGAAGCGCCGGCGCACGACATCAGCTACGCCGACTTCGACGTGCCGCAGGAGTATCGCGGCGACTGGGACAAGTTCAACCTGTTCCGCTACCGCTCGACGGTGAACGACACCACGGTGCGCGCCTACTCGATGGCCAACTACCCGGAAGAGAAGGGCATCATCATGCTCAACGTGCGTATCGCCACGCCGCCGCCGAACAACCCGGACGTGCCGCCGGGCATCATGTCTTCCTATATCTGGTCGCTGAAGCCGGGTGACAAGGTGACCATCTCCGGGCCGTTCGGCGAATTCTTCGCCAAGGAGACCGACGCCGAAATGATCTTCATCGGCGGCGGCGCGGGCATGGCGCCGATGCGTTCTCACATCTTCGATCAGCTCAAACGCCTGAACTCGAAGCGCAAGATCACTTTCTGGTACGGCGCGCGTTCGCTGCGCGAGATGTTCTATGAAGACGACTTCAACCAGCTGCAGGCGGAGAACGACAACTTCACCTGGCACGTGGCGCTGTCGGATCCGCAGCCGGAAGATAACTGGACCGGCTACACCGGCTTTATCCATAATGTTCTGCTGGAGAACTATCTGAGGAATCACCCGGCGCCGGAGGACTGCGAGTTTTACATGTGCGGGCCGCCGATGATGAACGCCGCGGTGATCAAGATGCTCAAAGATCTGGGCGTCGAAGACGAGAACATCATGCTGGATGACTTTGGTGGCTAAATGCGCGCATTGGCGATGAAGAACTGGCTGACGGGCGTGGCGCTGAGCGCCACCCTGCTGCTGACCGGCTGCGGGCCGGAACAGGTGGATCTGACGGGTAAAACCATGGGCACCTCGTATTCGATCCGTTACGTGGCCGGCGACGATACGCCGTCGGCGCGCGAGATGCAGGCGGAGATCGACAAACGGCTGGAACAGGTGAACGACCAGATGTCCACCTACCGGCCGGACTCCGAGCTGAGCCGCTTCAACGCCAGCCGCGATATTGACCGGCCGTTCCCGGTTTCGCCGGCGACCGCCAAGGTGGTGCGCGAAGCGCTGCGCATCAACCGCGTGACCGATGGCGCGCTGGACGTGACCGTCGGGCCGCTGGTCAACCTGTGGGGCTTCGGCCCGGAAGGGCGGCCGGATAAAGTGCCGAGCGAGACGGAGCTGGCGCACCGCCGCGCCTGGACCGGCGCCGAAAAACTGTCGGTGCAGGGCAGCGCGCTGGTGAAAAGCATCCCCGAGCTGTATGTCGACCTGTCGTCGATCGCCAAAGGGTACGGCGTGGACGTGGTGGCGGAGTATCTGCAATCGCAACACGTGAAAGACTACATGGTGGATATCGGCGGCGAAGTCCGCACCCGCGGGCGCAATGGCGAGCAAAAGCCGTGGCGCATCGCCATCGAGCGCCCGACCGCCGGTACGCAGCAGCAGGCGCAGCTGGTGATCCAGCCGGGGGAGATGTCGATCGCCACCTCGGGTGACTATCGCAACTACTTCGAGCAGGACGGGGTGCGCTATTCGCATACCATCGATCCGATCACCGGCCGGCCGATCAACCACCGTTTGGTGTCGATCACCGTGCTGAGCCCGGCCTGCATGACCGCCGACGGCCTGTCCACCGGCCTGAACGTTATGGGGCCGGAGCGCGGCATGGCGTTGGCCAATCTGCTCGGTATTCCGGTGTTCATGATCGTGAAAACCGCCGACGGGTTTGAGGAGCGCTATTCCGACGCGTTCAAACCCTATATGAAAAAGCGTTCGTGAGGTTGCTATGTTGACGGTATTCGCCGCCACCTTCGTGTTGTTCCTGCTGATCGTCGGCGGGATGTCGTTGGGTTACGTGTTCAAACGCAAAAGCCTGCAGGGCAGCTGCGGCGGCATCACCGCATTGGGGATGGAGAAAGTTTGCGACTGCCCGGAGCCTTGCGATGCGCGCAAAAAGCGCGAAGCCAAAGCGGCACAGCGGCGCGAGCAGCTGGACAAGCACCGCATTCTGTAGCTGTAGCGAAAACCCGGCCTTGGCCGGGTTTTTTACTTCGCCTTGCGGAAGCTTTTTGCCTCGGCCGGTGAGTTGACCATCACGCCGTCGGCGCCCAGCGCCAACGCCTGCTGATAATCCTGCGGCGAGTTGACGCCGAACAGGATGATGTGCGCCGGGCCCTGCGAGCGGAAACAGTCCATCGACTCTTTATCCCAGGTGAGAAATGCCTTCGAACGTCCTTCGCCGAGGGTATATTTCTCCACCACTTCCACCTCGCGCTTCAGCTCCAGCCCGTACCAGCGCGGCTGGCGGTTGTCCGGTTTGACATCGCACTGGTGCGCCATGGTGACGTTGGCCAGCAGCGTGCGGGTCTCGTCGCGGCTTTCGAAGCGCGGGATGGTCGGCGGCAGCGCCTGCAGGTATTTGGCGTCGGTAGAGTAGACGCGGATGCGGTTCAGGCTGTCGGTGCTTTCCAGCGTCGCCAGCAGCGCCCGGCCAAACTGCGCCGGATCGGCGTCCGGGGATTTGATGTCCAGATAGAAAGTCACGCGCGGGAAGGCCTTCAACACCTCATCCAGCCGCGGAATGCCGATGCTCTGGCCGCGGAACGGGTGCGCATCCCCCTTGGCGAAAGCCCAGCCGGCGTCGGTCTCGGCCAGCTGCGCGGCGGTATAGGTAGAGACCGGGCCCTGTCGGTTGGTCAACGTTTTCAGATCCGAAGGGCGATACAGCACGATGACGCCGTCTTTGGATTCTTGCAGGGTGATCCAGATGGCGTCGGCGCCGTTTTTCAACGCGGTTTCGATGGCGATGCGGGTGTTTTCCGGCGCATCGGCGGTGCCGCCGCGGTGGGCGACGATCGCCGGCGCGTGACCGGCGACGGCGCTGGCCGCCAGCGCGCTCAGCGACAGCGCGGAAGCCAGCAGCAAATGAGAAAATCTGATCATGTAGGGTACCTTTTCGTTGTCGTTGTGGTGAGCCGCACGGGATGGCGGAAATCATACTATTGAAAAATTAAGCTTTTTTAACAACGCGGAAATATCTGGCGGAAACGGCGCTTTCGTCGAACCCTGCGGCCTTGAGCTTTCGGTATCTGACTGTATACTTATACAGTGTTACTGGAGGGTGCGATGCGTAAAATCATTCATGTCGATATGGACTGTTTCTTCGCGGCGGTGGAAATGCGCGACGATCCCAGCCTGCGCGATATCCCGCTGGCGATTGGCGGCAGCGCCAATCGGCGCGGGGTGATCAGCACCGCCAACTACCCGGCGCGGCGCTACGGCGTGCACAGCGCCATGTCGACGGCGATGGCGCTCAAGCTGTGCCCGCACCTCACCCTGCTGCCGGGGCGCATAGCGGCTTACAAAGAGGCCTCGCTGCACATCCGTGAAATCTTCGCTCGCTATACGCCGCTCATCGAGCCGCTGTCGCTCGATGAAGCCTACCTCGACGTGACCGACAGCCCGCAATGCAACGGTTCGGCGACGCTGATCGCCCTGGAGATCCGCCAGGCGATCGCCGACGAGCTGAACCTCACCGCGTCGGCCGGCGTCGCGCCAATCAAGTTTCTCGCCAAAATCGCCTCCGAGATGAACAAGCCGAACGGGCAGTACGTGATCACGCCGGCGCAGGTGCCGGCGTTTTTGCAGCAGCTGCCGCTCAGCAAGATCCCCGGCGTCGGCAAGGTGACCGCCAAGCGCTTGGAAGAGGTGGGGCTTATCACCTGCGCCGACGTGCAGCAATACGATTTGGCGCAGCTGCTCAAGCGCTTCGGCAAGTTCGGCCGGGTGCTGTGGGAGCGGTGTCAGGGCATCGATCGGCGCGAAATCTCTCCTGAGCGGCTGCGCAAATCGGTGGGGGTGGAGCGCACGCTGGCGGAAGACATTCACGACTGGGAAGATTGCGAAACGCTGATTATCGACAAACTCTACCCCGAGCTGGAGATGCGGCTGCGCAAGGTGAAGCCGGATCTGCACATCGCCCGGCAGGGCGTGAAGCTGAAGTTTCAGGATTTTCAGCAAACCACCCAGGAGCACGTGTTCCCGGTGCTGAACCGGCAGGATTTGCTGGAGGTGGCGCGGCAGGCGTGGCGCGAGCGGCGCGAAGGGCGCGGCGTGCGGCTGGTGGGGCTGCACGTGACGCTGCTCGATCCGCAGCTGGAGCGGCAGCTGGCGCTGCCTTGGGAATAAAAAAGCCGGCAAGTCGCCGGCTTTTTGCGTTAAGCGCGCGGCTTATGCGCGCTCAGGGATCGCTTTCAGCAGCGAGGTCAGCAGCTTCCAGTACAGACCGACGCTTTCGATATGCACCTGCTCATCCGGCGAGTGCGGGCCGGTGATGGTTGGCCCGATCGATACCATGTCCATGTTTGGATACGGCTTTTTGAACAGACCGCATTCCAGGCCGGCGTGGATCACCATGATGTTCGGCGTCTTGTCGAACAGCTCCTGATACAGCTCGCGCACCAGGTGCATCACCGGCGAGTCGGCGTCCGGCTGCCAGCCTGGGTAGCCGCCCTTCGGCGCCACCTTGGCGCCGGCCAGCTGGCCCAGCGCGGTCAGCATCTCGACCACGTAGTCTTTGCCGCTGTCGATCAGCGAGCGGATCAGGCAGATGATTTCCGCTTCGTTTTCGCTGGTGGTGACCACACCGACGTTCAGCGAGGTTTCCACCACGCCTTTTACCGCGTCGCTCATGCGGATCACGCCGTTCGGCGTGCCGTTCAGCAGCGCCAGGAAGCGCTGCTGGCTGTCGGCGCTCAGCGCCTGCGAAGCGCTGGTGGTCGGCTCCAGCAGCACGGTGATGTTCTTCTCTTTGGCGGAGAGTTCGTTCTGCAGCACCGTCAGGAACTCCTGGCTCAGCGCTTTCAGCACGTCGGCCTTGTCCGCCGGCACCGCAACCACCGCAGAGGCTTCACGCGGGATGGCGTTGCGCAGGGTGCCGCCGTTCAGATCCAGCACGCGCAGGTTCAGCGCCGCCGCATGGGCGAACAGGAAGCGCGCCAGCAGCTTGTTGGCGTTGCCCAGACCGACGTGGATCTCGGCGCCGGAGTGGCCGCCTTTCAGGCCCTTGAGGGTCAGCTTCAGGGTTTGATAACCGGCCGGCACCGCTTCGCGCTGCAGCGGCAGGGTAGTGATGAAGTCGATACCGCCGGCGCAACCCATGTAGATTTCGCCTTCTTCTTCGGAGTCGGTATTGATCAGGATATCCGCCTGCAGCCAGTTCGGCTGCAGCCCGAAGGCGCCGTCCATGCCGGCCTCTTCGGTCATGGTCAGCAGCACTTCCAGCGGGCCGTGCTCAACGCTGTCGTCGGCCAGCACCGCCAGGGCAGAGGCCATGCCGATGCCGTTGTCGGCGCCCAGCGTGGTGCCGCGCGCTTTCACCCACTCGCCGGCGATATAAGGCTGGATCGGATCCTTGGCAAAGTCGTGCACGGTGTCGTTATTCTTTTGCGGCACCATGTCCAGGTGCGCCTGCAGCGCGACCGGCTTGCGATTTTCCATGCCTTTGGTGGCCGGCTTGCGCAGCAGGATATTGCCGACCCGATCGCGCTCGGCGTGCAGGTTCTTTTCTTTGGCCCAGGTGAGGATGTGCTGCGCCAGCGCTTCTTCATGATAAGAAGGGTGCGGGATAGAACAGATCTTGGCGAAAATATCCCACAGCGGCTGTGGCGAAAGCTGAGACAATTCAGACACTATAAGTCTCCTGTGACGGCAGGCTCCGACAGGACGGGCGTGCCGCGCGGTTAAGGTGAGCGGGTATCTGTGCGTCGTGGCACGATCACCAGAGAATATCACTTTATTTCCGGCGGTGCGCGCACCGTATTGTGCGGTTTAAGCGCTTGATCACACGGCTTCGCTGCGGGAACGTTCGCTTTTTCAGCATCAATCACCGAAAAGCCGCACGTCGGAAATCGCGAGGTTTTCCTCGGTACAACTGGAATTCAACGCGGCCAGTCTCTATAATCTCGCGCAACCTTTTTTCCCCTGAACTATAAAGTAAGCCGCTTCACCAGCCGGCTGGGACACGATTCTATGAGCGAAAAATACGTTGTTACCTGGGATATGCTGCAAATGCACGCACGCAAGCTGGCGCACCGCCTGCTGCCTGCCGACAAATGGACGGGCATCATTGCCGTAAGCCGCGGCGGCCTGGTGCCGGCGGCTCTGCTGGCGCGCGAACTGGGCATCCGTCATGTGGATACCGTCTGCATTTCCAGCTACGACCATGACAACCAACGCGAAATGAAAGTGCTCAAGCGCGCCGAAGGCGACGGTGAAGGCTTCATCGTGGTGGATGATTTGGTGGATACCGGCGGCACCGCGAAAGCGATCCGCGATATGTACCCGAAAGCGCATTTCGTCACCATCTTCGCCAAACCGGCGGGCCGTCCGCTGGTGGACGACTACGTGGTCGACATCCCGCAGGACACCTGGATCGAACAGCCGTGGGATATGGGCGTCAGCTTCGTTCCACCGATCGGCGGCCGCTAAGCCCAGCCAGTTCCAAGCAAACGCCCGGTTATGCCGGGCGTTTGCGTTATTTTGGTTTATCCCGCCAGAGTTAGGTACACTACCTCCAGTTAAGTAGGCCTTTTGCGGCCTATCGCCAGATTTACGGAGGCTGTTGTTACCATGGCACAGGCCAACCTTTCTGAAATTCTTTTCAAGCCCAAATTCAAACACCCTGAAACCTCGACGCTGGTGCTGCGCGCGCGCAACAAAGTGAGCGCCGCCATGCATTCCGCATTGGAAGGCGACACCACCGGCAGCTGGTACCGCATGCTGAATCCGCTGCTGTGGGCCTGGCGTGGCGTCAGCCCGATCGAAATCCACGAAGTGCTGGCGCGCATCGCCGCCTCCGACGCCGAACGCAGCAATCCGCAGCGGCTGGATACCGTGGTGGGCTACCGCAACGGCAACTGGATCTACGAGTGGATCCATCAGGGCATGCAGTGGCAGCAGCGGGCGACGGAGCAGCAGGATCCGCTGCTCGGCGGCCAATACTGGCTGAAGGCCGCGAGCCTGTACAGCATCGCCGGTTACCCGCACCTGAAGGGCGACGAGCTGGCCGAACAGGCGGAGATGCTCGCCAACCGCGCGTACGAAGAGGCGGCGCTACTGCTGCCGTATCAGTTGAAAGAGCTGGAGTTCCGCATCGAGGGCGGCGCCAGCGTCACCGGCTTCCTGCACATGCCGGAGAAGGGCGAAGCGCCGTTCCCGACGGTGCTGATGTGCGGCAGCCTCGATACGCTGCAGACCGACTATCATCGCCTGTTCCGCGACTACCTGGCGCCGCACGGCATCGCCATGCTGACGCTCGACATGCCGTCGATCGGCTCCTCCTGCAAATGGAAGCTGACGCAGGATTCCAGCTACCTGCACCAGCAGGTGCTGATCCAGCTGGCCTCGGTGCCGTGGGTGGATCATCAGCGGGTGAGCGCCTTCGGCTTCCGCTTCGGCGCCAACGTGGCGGTGCGGCTGGCCTACCTGGAGCCGCAGCGGCTGCGCGGCGTAGCCTGCCTGGGGCCGGTGGTGCATCGCCTGCTGTGCGACAGCAGCACCCAGTTGAACGTACCGGACATGTATATGGACGTGCTGGCCAGCCGCATGGGCATGGCCAACGCCTCGGACAACGTGCTGAAGGTGGAGCTGAACAGCTACTCGCTGAAAATGCAGGGGCTGCTGGGGCGCCGTTGCCCGACGCCGATGATCTCCGGCTACTGGGAGCGCGATACGCTCAGCCCGAAAGAGGAGTCGCAGCTGATCGTCACCTCCTCGGTGAGCGGCAAGCTGGTCGCCATCCCGCGCACCCCGGTTTACGACAGTTTCCACCGGGCGCTGCTGCAAATGTCCGGCTGGCTGAAGGACAAAATGCGTTAATTAGTTGCTAAATTTTAACAGTTTGTTAAAAAGAGTGGTCTACATTGAGGAGGTTAGAGAATGACGTTACCGAGTGGTCACCCTAAAAGCCGACTAATGAAACGTTTTGCCAGCTTGGGGCCGTACCTGCGTGAAGGGCAATGTGAAAACGACCGTTTTTTCTTTGATTGTTTGGCCGTCTGCGTCAATGTAAAGCCCGCTCCGGAGAAGCGCGAGTTCTGGGGCTGGTGGATGGAGCTGCAGGCGGAAGAGGCGCGCTTCACCTATTCGTACCAATTCGGCCTGTTCGACAAAGAAGGCGACTGGACGGCGCAAAACATTAAGGATGATGAAGTGAACGCCAAGCTGGAAGACACCCTGCGCGACTTCCATCGCCGCCTGGGCGAGCTGCTGGCGACCATGGAACTGGGGCTGGAACCCGCCGACGATTTCAAAGAAAAACTGATCAAACTCTCCGCCTGACCCCGTTTGACCACGTATTGTGCTGATTTCGCGTTGTGCCTGTTGGCATAACGCGTCTCTCCTGTTACAAAGACCTTGCACTCTTCTTCTCATCATTACACACGGCAGAAATACTATGAACGGCAGCCAGACATTGGTTGTGAAATTGGGCACCAGCGTGTTGACCGGCGGATCGCTGCGTCTGAACCGCGCCCACATCGTCGAATTGGTGCGCCAGTGCGCGCAGCAACACGCCGCGGGCCACCGCATCGTCATCGTCACCTCCGGCGCCATCGCCGCCGGGCGCGAACACCTGGGCTACCCCGAGCTGCCCGCCACTATCGCTTCCAAGCAGCTGCTGGCGGCGGTGGGGCAGAGCCGGCTGATCCAGCTGTGGGAACAGCTGTTTTCCATTTACGGCATCCACGTCGGGCAGATGCTGCTGACGCGCGCCGATCTGGAAGACCGCGAGCGCTTCCTCAACGCGCGCGACACCATGACGGCGCTGCTGGACAACCGCATCGTGCCGGTAATCAATGAGAACGACGCCGTCGCCACCGCCGAAATCAAGGTGGGCGACAACGATAACCTGTCGGCGCTGGCGGCCATTCTGGCCGGGGCCGACAAACTGCTGCTGCTGACCGATCAGCAGGGCCTCTACACCGCCGATCCGCGCAACAACCCGCAGGCCGAACTGATCCGTGAAGTGCACGGCATCGATGACGCGCTGCGCGCCATCGCCGGCGACAGCGTCTCCGGCCTGGGCACAGGCGGCATGGGCACCAAGCTGCAGGCGGCCGACGTGGCCTGCCGCGCCGGCATCGACGTGGTGATCGCCGCGGGCAGCAAACTGGGCGTGGTGGCGGACGTGATCGAAGGCAAACCGGTGGGCACCCGTTTCCACGCGCTGGAAACCCCGCTGGAAAACCGCAAACGCTGGATCTTCGGCGCGCCGCCGGCCGGCGAGATCACCGTCGACGACGGCGCGGTGGAAGCGATGATGGCGCGCGGCAGCTCGCTGCTGCCGAAGGGTATCCGCGACGTGAAGGGCGACTTCTCGCGCGGCGAAGTGATCCGCATCCGCAACCTGGCGGGGCGCGATCTGGCGCACGGCGTCAGCCGCTACAACAGCGACGCGATGCGCATGATCGCCGGGCACCACTCGCAGGAAATCAGCGAAATCCTCGGTTATGAATACGGTCCGGTGGCAGTGCACCGCGACGATATGATTGTCAGTTAAGGAGTGAGCATGCTGGAGCAGATGGGGAAGGCCGCCAAGCAGGCCTCCTGGCAGCTGGCGGTGCTGAGCACGGCGAAGAAGAATCAGGTGCTGTCGGTGATGGCCGACAGGCTGGAGGCCAACAGCGAAGCGATCCTGTTGGCGAACGAACAAGACATGGCGCAGGCGCGCGCCACCGGCATGAGCGAAGCGCTGCTCGATCGCCTGCTGCTGACCCCGGCGCGGCTGGCGGCGATCGCCAACGACGTGCGCCAGGTGTGCCGCCTGAACGATCCGGTCGGTCACGTGCTGGACGGCAACCTGCTGGACAGCGGGCTGAAGCTGGAGCGCCGCCGGGTGCCGCTCGGCGTGATCGGCGTGATTTACGAGGCGCGGCCGAACGTCACCATCGACGTCGCCAGCCTGTGCCTGAAAACCGGCAACGCGGTGATCCTGCGCGGCGGTAAAGAGACGCATAACACCAACCAGGCGACGGTGAAAGTGATCCAGCAGGCGCTGGAACAGTGCGGCCTGCCGGCGGCGGCGGTACAGGCGATCGACAGCCCGGATCGCGCGCTGGTGAACGAGCTGCTGCGCCTGGATCGCTATGTCGACATGCTGATCCCGCGCGGTGGCGCCGGCCTGCACAAGCTGTGCCGCGAGCAATCGACCATCCCGGTGATCACCGGCGGCATCGGCGTGTGCCACACCTACGTGGATGCCGACGTCGATTTCGACAAGGCGCTGACGGTGATTGAAAACGCCAAGATCCAGCGCCCGAGCGCCTGTAACTCGCTGGAAACGCTGCTGGTGAACCGCAGCATCGCCGCCGAGTTCCTGCCGGCGCTGAGCGCCAAAATGGCGGCGGCGGGCGTGACGCTGCACGCGGCGGAAAACGCGCTGCCGCTGCTGCAGGGCGGCCCGGCGACGGTGGTGCCGGTGAACGCGGAGGATTACGACGACGAATGGCTGTCGCTGGATCTGAACGTGTTGCTGGTGGACGATATCGATCAGGCCATCGACCACATCCGCACCCACGGCACCAACCACTCCGACGCGATCCTCACCCGTTCGCTGAGCAGCGCCGAGCACTTCGTGCGCGCGGTGGACTCTTCGGCGGTGTACGTCAACGCCAGCACCCGCTTCACCGACGGCGGCCAGTTCGGCCTGGGCGCGGAAGTGGCGGTGAGCACCCAGAAACTGCACGCCCGCGGCCCGATGGGCCTGGACGCGCTGACCACCTACAAGTGGATTGGCTACGGCGACGATCTGGTGCGCAGCTAAGGCCGGATTGCGGTCATAAAGACGTCAGGGCGCAGCGTGCTGCGCCCTGAGTGTTTTTGGGGGCACGGCAGTATCACTGCTTGCAAAACAACCAAACGCCCCGGCGGCTATTGACTCATTTCGCGCGCAGGTCTACCTTGTTCAACGCACTTCCGGCTTGCCCCGCAGGCCCGGTTCGATGCCGATATAGCTCAGTTGGTAGAGCAGCGCATTCGTAATGCGAAGGTCGTAGGTTCGACTCCTATTATCGGCACCATCCTTTCTTCCTATGACATCCGTATTCATCCATAACCACTCTGTTTTATAAAGGTATTTGTGATTTTTTAATCCGTATTAGTCCGTAATGTTCCAGTGGAATCCGGTATCTAATATGTATAGGATTGCGTATATGTTCCTGTTCGGTCTTGGATTCCTATACACATGCCTTTAAACGATATGCAGATTCGCCGCGCTAAGCCTGAAGCTAAAACCTATACACTTGGAGATGGGCAAGGGCTGTCATTGCTTATAGAACCTAATGGAAGCAAGAGCTGGCGGTTCCGCTATCGTTATGCCGGTAAACCCAAAATGATCTCACTTGGCGTGTACCCAACGATCACACTTGCTGATGCTCGAGCCCGTCGTGACGATGCCCGCAAACTGGTCGCGGAGGGAAAAAACCCCAGTGAGGTTCGCAAACAACAAAAACTTGCTTTGCAAATTGAGTCTGAAAACGCCTTCGAAAAGATAGCCAGAGAATGGCATCAGCTTAAGTCTACTAAATGGTCGTCGGGATATGCCTCAGATATCATCGAAGCGTTTCAGAACGATATTTTCCCTTACATGGGGGCGAGACCAGTAGGCGAAATTAAACCGTTAGAGCTGCTGAATGTGCTGCGTAAAATTGAGAATCGTGGTGCTTTAGAGAAAATGCGCAAAGTGCGACAGCGCTGCTCGGAAGTTTTTCGCTATGCCATTGCTACGGGGAGAGCTGAGTTTAATCCCGCCGCAGATCTCTCAAGCGCCCTAGAAGTACATAAATCTAATCACTTCCCGTTCTTAAAAGCTGAGGAGATACCTGATTTTCTGCGTGCTTTAGACAGTTACACAGGGAGTCGGCTTGTACAGATTGCTACTAAATTACTGATGATTACGGGGGTAAGAACCATTGAACTACGTGCTGCATTATGGTCGGAATTTGATCTAGATAACGCTATTTGGGAAATTCCTGCTGAGAGGATGAAAATGCGTAGGTCCCATCTTGTGCCATTATCTACCCAAGCGTTAAAGTTACTAAATGAGCTCAAGATGATGACAGGAAACTATCGCTATGTTTTTCCGGGGCGGAACGATCCGAACAAGCCGATGAGCGAGGCCAGCATAAATCAACTGATTAAGCGCATAGGTTATGCAGGACGTGTTACAGGTCATGGGTTTAGACATACCATGTCGACTATACTGCATGAAAATGGATTCGACTCAAAATGGATTGAAGTACAACTGGCACATGTTGATAAAAATGCTATTCGTGGAACATATAATCATGCAAATTATCTATCTCCACGCATCAAAATGATGGTCTTCTATTCAAGTTATATATTCTCTGAGGGGGAGTGATGTATATATCTGGTGTTTATTTAAAAGGGTACCGAAATTACTCAGACGCATATGTAAAATTAAATAAAGCAACTCTTATTATTGGTGCGAATGATGTTGGAAAAACTAACCTAATTCATGCGATACGATTGCTACTAGATAAGAGCTTTTCTGAGTTAGACTTAGAGCCAAAAAACAATGACTTTCATATTGATTCTAGTGGGAATCAATCTGATGAGATCGAGATAACTTTGCATTTTAGCGATGTTGAGGAAGACGCGGTACTCTCAAGACTTGCGGGGAGTGTGAGTGACGCAGGTAGAACAGTAATAAGATATGTTGCCTATAGAACAACGTTAGAATATAAAATATTTATCGGATTTAATGTAAAGCATATGGAAGAGGTGTCGAGTCGATTTTATCTTAAATATCTAAATATGAGATATATTAAATCGCAAAGAGATCTGGATAAATATATAAATGTTGAAAAAAGACATTTGTTGAAATTGGCACAGGATAGTCGCACTCAAGAGCAGATAGAAAGTGATAAGGGTATCCTTAATGAATTAGATGATTTATTAGTTGGCGTGAATAACAAAGTTAAGGCGATTAGCTATGTAACTACAGCGACAGATGAACTTAATGATGAGTTAAAGAAACTTTCTTATTCGAATGATAGATATAATGTGCAGTTAGACTCTGGAGCTATAGGTACAGATCAATTTATAGAAAAGCTGGAGTTAAGCTCTAACGCAAATGGTTCAAAAGTAATGTTGGGAGGTGATGGATTTAATAACCAAATACTTTTAGCTTTGTGGAAGACTAAAAGTGTAAGAGAGCATGATGTCGAGAATGAAGTGGTCATATATTGCATCGAAGAGCCAGAGGCGCACTTGTATCCTCACCAACAGAGAAAAGTTTCAAGTTATCTAATTAATGATTTACCAGGGCAATCAATAGTTACTACCCATTCCCCTCAGATTGCTGTAAATTACTCCCCAGACTCGATAGTGAAAATTCATTCTTACAATGGTTCTTCAGAGGCTGCTAGTGAAGGATGCTCAGAATGTATTAGTGACGCATGGGATGGCATGGGATACAGAATGAGTATCATTCCTGCAGAAGCATTTTTTGCTAACGTTGTCTTTTTGGTTGAAGGTCCTTCTGAAGTTTTGTTTTATGAACAGCTGGCTAATACACTTAAAATTGATTTGGATTTCTATAATATCAGTATTATATCTGTTGATGGTGTCCAGTTTGATGTTTATAAAAAAATACTCGATGCTTTTAATATTAGCTGGGTAGCAAGAACAGATAATGATGGTTCTAAAGTTCCTAAAAAACAGGAGTGGCAATATGCTGGAATAAATAGAGCTTTGAAATTGTGTAATTTGGCAAGTAAAGATAATCAACAATCAGAAATAACTTTGCCAGAGTTGATTACAGCTTGGGGAGATTATTCTCCAATAGTAAATAGACATGGGGTTTATTTATCGTTTAGTGATCTTGAAGGTGATTTAAGCAATGAGTTTACTCTCGAGGTTATGGATTATAGTGGAAAGGATGATATCGATTCTGCAGCTAACTACTTGAGATCAAAAAAAGCAATAAGGATGCGTGAGTTACTTAAACTCTACAAACAAAACCTGATTAAACTGGAAAGTGGCGATCTTGCGAGGCCACTCTATCATTGCGAGAGATTAGCTAGAGGTGAGGAATGAAGCTCACAGAGGAACAAAAGGATGCTATAAATTATGACGGGAACATGGTTTTAACCGCGTGTCCTGGTAGTGGGAAAACAACAGTAATAGTCAATAAGGTTGCTAAAATATTAAGTGAGTGTAAATCATATCAAGGTGTTATCGCTATATCATATACAAATAAATCTAGCGATGAATTAAAGAAAAGATGTGCTAAAGTTGTGGCAGATACGAAATCTAGTTTTTTTGGTACGATTGATAAATTTTACATGTCAGAGTTAATAATTAAATTCATGCCTCATTTGTGGGGAGGGATTCCTAACAACTTTATAACTATTAAATATAATGGGTTAAGTACTGAAAAAAAGGAAGAGATAGCACATCTTTTTTCAAACGAACTTGTATCTTATAATATAGATGAAGATAAGTTCTCTTCTCTAAGAGATCTGTACATTTCAGGTGTCGTTGTTATGGAGTTGATACCTTTAATGTCTTTGTATGTTTTAAAAAAATCAAAATCATGTTTGCGATATTTAACCTCAAGATATAAATCAATTTTTATTGATGAGTATCAAGATTCAGGTCATTTGCAGCATCTTATTTTCCTATTTCTTTCTAAGTCTGGGATTGTATCGACAGCTGTAGGTGATATAGATCAGTCAATTTATGGGTATTCAGGTCGCAGTGAAAAATATCTGCTCGATCTAAGGGATAATCATATTGAATTTAAACCTTTTACAATTAATATTAATCATAGGTGTCATCCTTCAATTGTTAACTATGCAAATAGATTAAAAAACCCAAACTGTGAGTTATTAAAGGCTGAAAAGATACATGTGTTTAGAAAATGCATTAAAGGCTCGCAAAAAGAAATTGCGGATTGGATTGATGCACAAATACCCTTAATTGTATCTCGAGGTTATGCGAAAAGACCAAAAGATATCGCAATCTTAACTCGTGCTAACAAAAGTGCTGAAATTATATCTTCTTCGTTAACTTTTCCTAACCGTGTTTTCCTTGACGATAAATTATCTAAGTTGGATGGTCGTGAGTCACAGCTTTTAAAGAAGCTAATTTTGTTAAAATTCACCCCGAAAAATACAGCGCAATCTTTAATTGATGAGTTTGGTGGCAAGACAATAAAAAAATCAAATCTTGTTGAATTAAGAAAAATGATTTGTGCAGTGAAATCAGTTGAATATGATGGGTGTATAGCATTGTTTAATGCAATACTTTATAGGTTTGGATTGAAAAATCTAAGCGCTAATCATATAGATGCAATTCAAGAGGTTTTTTTAAATATAGGGGTTCAAAACAACTATAGGCCGACTAATGATGATGAGGTTCAAGTTTTGACTTTGCATAAATCCAAAGGTTTGGAGTTTGATTTTGTATTTCATGTAGATCTGTATGACTGGATTTTACCGCAAAGAGAGTATATTGAGGGCTCATTTGATGAGGTGTTTACAAATATTCAACAATGTCTGAATCTACATTATGTAGGGGTTACTAGAGCTAAAAACTTTACAGTTCTTATGACCTCAACTCAGCGCTTTAACACCCAGGGTCAATTGAAAAAAGGAAAACCATCCCAGTTCTTTCTACTGGATGGCCTTGAAGGGCTTTATACGATGATTGATAACTGAAATCCTATGTTTTATCTCTGCGCGCAATACTTCCCCCGCCTCGCCTGCGCACTTCATGTGTCGCTTTTCATGCAGTTGCATGAACGGCCGCAGGCCGCGCCAGTACTGGTGCGGCAGGGGATGAAAAGTGCATTTTCTTGCATGCAAAATCATGCACCCTATGCATGCACGCGCAATTTGAGGCTGGCTAGCCAGGAAAAAGGCTGTTTTTGGCGAGGTGAAAAGGGTAATGCCCCGCGATGCTGGCGAGAGCGACGGGGCTGAGGAGGGCGCTTAGTGCAGGGTTGGATTGCTGTTGTAGCGGCGATAACGGTTCAATGTCCGTTTCTCCGGCGGTGGCAGGGCGTTCTCATCGGCCGGTTGTGCCTGTATCGGCTGGCACAGGATTTTATCGACGCTTTCCACCGTCTTGAATGTGCAAGAACAGGTCAGGCTCTGACATTGGTAATACGCCTCTTTTGTCCGCTCCGTGATATAGCGACTGGTGCGAGTATAGGACGCATGGGTGCACAGCGGGCAGCGCATCATGATTTGGCTCCTTTTTCTTGCAGCAGACGGCGTTTTTCCGCCAGTTCTCTTGCCCCACGCATCTGGCGCATTGGGCATCTTTGTCGCTCCCGCAATACGCCGGTTTCTTCCGGTATCGTCAGGCCAATCTCATTAAGCACCGGGTGGTCGATATTTTGCGTAGCCATGGTAGCGCGAATGCGGCCTTGTAGTGCGCCCTGTACCTGTAGCTCAATCATCCTCATCGGATTGTCCGCATAGACGCCGTAAGCCCGTGAAGCCAGTGCACACGCCTTGATAACGTCAGGGCTGATTAGCGCCTTGCTCAGCGCATCCACGGCCTGATGCATCGCGTGAGCTGCAAAGGTCGTGAGGGCGTCTTTGTGCGCGCTCACCACCTTCGGGGCTGTGCCGCCGCAGTTGAGGTGAAGCTGCATTTTGTCCAGCTCCATCTCCTCAATCAGTCCGTCGAACTCTTTCGCCAGCTCCCGCTTGGAAATCCGGCTGTGGTGTTGCGCTTGCGGTTCCGGCGTCATTTCTCCGCGCAGTTTACGAAACAGGGGGCGCCACTGGCTTTCTGCCTCCTGGCTCTGCACTTCGGTGTCTTTCTTCTGTTGGTGGCAGCGGGCAATACCGGTTACGACGTCGGTCAACGCCTGATAGTTTTTGTCGTGGGCGGCGCGAGCGTCACGCAGGGCTTGCAGTTTATCGGTGATGTATTTCGGTAAGGCGGTGGTGCTCATGGTCATGTCTCCGGTGTCAGTCAATGTGAAGCTATTCTGCTGACCGCCGTACAACATCGCCATTCATCCCGGTTGGACTGTCCCCAGGACAACAGCCTTGGGCGCTGATGAGAAAACCATCAAGCCGTTTTTAGTTTTACCTAAAACTATTCACTACTGTTCACCTAAAGAAAAAATATAGATAAATCAGTAAATAATAGGGTGAACAGTTCTCACTAAACTCTTCACCCGGTGTTCACCACTGTTCACCCAGTCCAAAACAGCCTTTTCCCTGGCTAGCGGTGGTTAGTCTGTTTATACCTATTTATTAGCAATGAATTCATTGTTGAAAACTATGGGGTAATGTTGAGGAAGGGGGAGGAGTAGTGAGGATTGCTGAGCTATTATAATTTGTTGTTTTTATAACCATTTCTTGACGAGCCACACAACAACACCTTGTTGCCACCCCGGTAAATATTCACATAATAGGGCGCTACCGAAGTTCACACAGTCCCGGCCAGCGTTGGCCGGACACAAAGAGGTAGCGTTTTATGTTGACCGTTTCCACCCCCGCCCCATCCACTCTGTCGCCGGTGCTTCCTGGCGGTTACACCCCACGCGAGCGCTTTATCCGCCTACCGGAAGTGCTCTACACCACCGGCCTGTCCCGCTCCACCGTGTACGAGATGATGAGCCGCCGGCAGTTCCCGGCCCAGGTCTCCCTCGGCGGTAAAAACGTCGCCTGGCTGGCCTCCGAGGTCGAGCAGTGGATGGATGAACGTATCGCTAACCGTCACCAGGGGGCCGCCGTATGATGCAGCTAACCTTTGGTCGCCAGCATTTCACCCTTGATGAGCGCGACGCGCTGTTTGTGGCGGAAGCTATCCTGTTGCAGCGTAAAGAGCCTGGCGTCGTCTTACCGGAGCACCGCAGTGAAAAACACGGCGTTATTCGTCTGGCGAGTCGCCAGGCGCAGCCGCGCCTGTTCAGTGCCGGGCCGGTGCCGCTGACCTGCGCGGCGGCCGATACCCGCAACGACCCGCTTACCGACTGTTGATCACTATGCGATCGATTGAACGTCCGGGGGCGTCTTACGGCTTGCCCCCACGTCCGGCCCTGCGTTATAGTCCTCCCGCTGCCGCAAAATCGGCAGCCGGGCGTAGGAACCCGTGTATCTCTAAGGCGACACAACACGCGCCAGGCGTGTTTTTTTATGTCGCAGCCTTTGCTTGCTCATTTTTTGCGCGGTGGATGTTATGCTATCGCAGCAGTCAATCAATGGTGGCTCAGGCGGGGCAGCCTTCGGGCTGGCCGGTATTCTTAGAGGCCGGTATTCCTACCCCCGTCTGGGCTACCACCCATAAGTGTAGGAACTTCGGTGGTAGCAATAACCTTTACTCTAAGGAGGCTGCCACCATGGCTACGACCCTCACCCCGACTCACCCTACATTCTGCTATTTGTTTGCGGCCGTACGCCGTTCTGCGCTGACCGCTTCACCGCGTATCGTGCGCACCGTGGCGGATACCGAACGCAACGCCCGCCGCGTGCTGGCCCGTGATTATGTGTTGTCCTTTGCCGGTCGTCTGCCGGTTAAGGCGGCAGCATGAACACCCTGGCCGACCGTTACTACCGTGACACCCATTACCCTATCCCGCACGCCGATTTTCTGCGTCTCCAGCATGCGCACGCCACCGGCGTGCTGTTCCTCGACCTGCTGGACACCCTCGACCTCGGCGGGCAGCGCCCCGATGCCGTGCAACAGGCATCGTTTGCCTCGGTCATTGCCTTGCTGACCGACCAGCTCGGCCACGTCGTCAACACCTGTGAATCCCAAATTCTTGCCCGCATGGAGGCCACCGCCGCATGAATACTGCATCCTGTTTACCGATTGAAGTCCGTACCGCCGTTTTCCGCCGCGCCGTGGCGCAAGCCTATCTGGACACCTGCGCCTTTTACCGGGTGAGCCTGGGTTACACGCTGGACGAGCTGCAGATGACGATTGCCCTGCGTCTGGAAGGGCATTTTGTGCGTCAGTACGGTGCGGAGGATGGCATGGACATGGCGTGCACGATGTTGAGCGACATGGTGCAGCCGGACGTTCTGGTGGCCGCACTGCGCCTGACCGCGCTGGGGCAAAAGATGATGGACGAGCTGTGCTGCGAGCGCCTGTCGGCGGCACAGCACGCTACCGTACACTGAGGAGAAGAGCATGAGCGCCCACTTCGTTTCCCAGACCGTACGCACCGCCACCGGCCACTGGTCGGTGATACTCCCGGCCCTCGGCATTGCCTTGCAGCCAAACGGCAAGCCGCAGCCGTGCCCGACCTGCGGCGGTAAAGACCGCTTCCGTTTCGACAACCAGGACGGCCGTGGCACCTGGTTCTGCAATCAGTGTGGGGCCGGTGACGGCCTCAACCTGGTGGAAAAGGCCCTGTCACTGTCTGCCAGGGCCGCCGCCGAACAGGTGGCCGCCGTGATGGGAGAAAACGCCAACGCTTTGCCACCGGCCGCTGAGGCCGGTCATTCACCACAAGACAAAGCCGAGGCCCAGCGCAAGGCCGCGCGACAGGCACAGGCTCTGGTGGCTGCCGCGCAACCTCAGACCGACAATGCCTATCTGAGCGCCAAAGGCTGGCCGGAGGTGGACGCCCTGACCTTGCAGGGCCAGCCGCTGCGCGTTGGCGGAATAACCTTCCAGCCCGGTGACCTGCTGCTGCCGCTGTACAATGCCGGGGGAGAAGTGGTTAACGTACAGCTGATTAACGCCGCCGGTGACAAGCGTATGCTGGCAGGCGGGCAGGTGAAAGCCGCCTGCCACACTCTCTGCGGCCCGGACAACGCGGTTATCTGGCTCACCGAAGGCTACGCCACCGGCCTCACCGTGCATCGCCTGACCGGCGAAACGGTGTGCGTGGCGCTCAGCGCCAACAATCTGGCGGCGGTGGCAGAGCAGCTGCGCAGCCATTACCCGGATGCACGGTTGCTGCTGGCGGCCGATAATGACCGCAGCGGCACCGGGCAGGCACGCGCCGCCGAGGCGGCCACACTCACCGGCGGTATCCCTGCACTACCGCCTTCGGAAGGCGACTGGAACGACGTCTACTGCCAGCAGGGCGCTGAGTCCACGCGTGCCCAGCTACAGGCATTTAGCCAGCCGCCGCAGCCCAGCCCGTTCGACACGCTGAGCGATGCCGACCTCAAAGCCATGAGCGCCAGCGAGAAGGCCGAGCTGCTAGCCGAACACTACGGCAACACCCTGGCGGTGCCGCCGGTGGGAGAGGAGCTGTGCCGCTATACGCGTGGCGCCTGGCAGGTGCTGCCGCACCGGCAGCTGAGCCGGGAGATTGCCGCGTTGTTCCAGAAGGTGCGCGCGCCGTTCTCCGCCGCCGGTATCAACAGCATTTTGGATACCCTCAAGCTGATGGTGCCGCAGATGGGCGACCCGGCCCGGCGGTTGATAGGTTTTCGTAACGGGGTATTTGATACCGTCAGCGGGCAGTTTAGCGCCCACCGGCAAGAGCACTGGCTGCGCACCGTCAACAGCGTGGACTACACGCCGCCGCGCGCCGGGGAGAACCTAGCCGACCATGCACCGCACTTCTGGCAGTGGCTGACGCGGGCCGCCGGGGGGAGTCACGACAAGCAGGAGCGTATTCTCGCGGCGCTCTTTATGGTGCTGGCCAACCGCTATGACTGGCAGCTGTTCCTCGAAGTGACCGGCCCCGGCGGCAGCGGCAAGAGCGTAATGGCGGCCATCGCCCGGCTGTTGGCCGGGGCGGACAACACCACCTCCGCCACCATCGATAACCTGGAGTCGGCGCGCGAGCGAGCCAGCGTGGTCGGCTTCTCGCTGATTATTCTGCCCGACCAGGAGAAGTGGAGCGGTGACGGCGCCGGTATCAAGGCCATCACCGGCGGCGATGCGGTCGCCATCGACCCGAAATACCGCGACGCCTACGCGGCGCACATCCCGGCGGTGATTTTGGCGGTCAACAACAACCCGATGCAGTTCAGCGACCGCAGCGGCGGCATCTCGCGCCGCCGCGTTATTTTGCCGTTCCCGGAAGCTATTGCCCCCGAGGAGCGCGACCCGTTGCTGCTGGCGAAGATCACCGAAGAGCTGGCGGTTATCGTGCGTCACCTGATGCAGCGCTTCGCCAACCCGAATGACGCCCGCGTACTGCTTCAGGCGCAGCAGAGTTCGGCGGAAGCCCTGGAAATCAAACGGCATGCCGATCCGCTGGTTGATTTTTGTGGTTACCTGACGGTGCTGGGCACCCCGGAAGGGATGATGATCGGCAATGCCAACATCACCCCGCCGAATCCGCGCCGCTACCTGTATCACGCCTACCTGTCGTTTATGGCGGCACGGGGTTATCAGCACGTGATGAACCTGACGGCGTTCGGCCAGGCAGTGCCGCAGACGCTGAAAGAGTATGAGCATACGCTGCTCAAACGCCGCACCAAGCAGGGAATACAGACCAACCTGATATTGAGTGACGAGTGCGAAGCGGACTGGCTGCCTAAGTGCGGGGCGGTGTGACGATGAGCGGGTCGATCGGCCGAGCCGATCAATAGGCCATTATTGATCTGCCGAACCCATTGGACGCTCAATCGCCACGCCGCCTATAGTGGAATTGACCCAAACACATGCAGCAACACCAGGGCATCCTATCGGCCGCTGAACGGCCAATATCATAACGACAAGCGCTCCCCAAACCGGCTCAGGCCGGTTTTTTTGTGTCTGCGATTCAGACTGTTCACTCAGTAGGTGGGTAGTGGTGCGTACTGAAATGGGAACAGCACACCTATCAATGCATTGAAAGAAAAGGAGAGAACTAAAAGGTGTATAAGGTGAACAATGCTCCTATCCCTTCTCAAACCCAGTAAAATCATAATGTAATTAAGAGAGCTGAAGCTAAAATTGGAGCTAAGCGAATATAAGTGCGTATGAATTTCTTTTCGCTGGGGATTTTATGCACGTATGCGTCAATGATGGATATACGTTGTGCCGAGCCATAGATGCGCGTTTGATATAAAACCAGGGTATAGCCCCTATCATACGCTGTATGGCGAACGATAGAAGAACGTCGTTGATTGTATAATTATGGAAAATTTATTCGTTCAAAAATAAAGGATGTTGTCTTACTGAGCGTTTTTGGCTAATGAATTGGCTAAAATAATAATAGGCCATTGAATTTCTCATCACAAACATGCGCTGATTAATCATATCCTATTTTTCTTCATCGCTGACAACATGTTGTAACTTCGTTACGTCCTCGATTTCATTTCCCATCGTTTGTGAGTTTTACAAGCACTGTTTTCGCCGATATCCAAATATCCTCACGTGGCTTATTCATTTTGCGAAACATCGTAGGGGAAACGCCATAGTGGTTTTTAAAGATGCGACAGAAGGCCTGCTGTTCCAGATAACCATATTCAAGTGCAATATCTATAATCTTTCTGTCTGTAGATAAAATCATTTTTGCCGCCTCTGTCATTTTTCTTGATCTGATGTAAGACTTCATCGATATGCCGGCCAAAGCACAGAATTTACGTTGAACATACCATCTGGAATATCCAGTTTTATCAATCAGGTTTATGATGTTTACCGGTTGCCTGAGATGCATTTCCAACAGATTGATAACGCTATTAATAAATATTCTGGACTGTTCAACTTTGCTCATTTCCATTGCATCGGCTCCCGATATCTTCACCTGTTGGTGCTATTGAAATCTCGATTATTGCTTAACTTTGTCAAGATGTTATCAATTTCTGTTTTTTTATTTTTGGGTTAATGCTGTTTCGTTGATAACTATTTGAATTTTAATGTTATTGCATCGTGTTTTTTGTCTTGCTGGTTTTGAATGAAGTCGTGCTGACTTTATTTTTAATCGCCTGATATGTACTATCTTCGTTTTTTGTTTATTCTTTAAATAAAAAAGTGCTAAACTTTATTATATTATTTTTACTTGATTAGCGTGACTGAATAGCAGGTTAATATATGGAAGAAAGAAGAATTTTAATCATCGAGGACGATATGCATGCTGCAGAAGTCCTGGAAGCTTATCTAAAAAGAGAGTGCTTTGCCGTTGCTAAGGTAGGCGATGGTGTTAAAGGGCTTGAGATGGTTTTTTCCTGGCAACCTGATTTGGTTTTATTAGACGTCATGCTGCCGGGAATAAATGGCAATGAAATATTGGCACGTGTGCGTAGAAAGAGCGATGTGCCGGTCATCATGGTGACGGCAATCGGCGAGATTCAGGATAAGATCTCCTCGTTGAGGCACGGCGTTGATGATTACATCGTGAAACCCTATAACCCGGGAGAGGTGGTTGCTCGGGTTCATGCCGTGCTGAGAAGAGCGACTGCTTTAAATATAAAATCTGAGCTTATTATTTGTGGCCCGGTACAACTTGATGAAGAGGCGATGCTGGTTCACGTCTGCCCCGCCGAAAACATTAAAATTGCAGTGGATCTTACGCCGACTGAATTTTTATTGTTATCCGTGCTAATGCGTGCGCCAAAAAGAGCATTTTCCCGCCAGACATTATTAAATATGTGTTTGCCGGAAAGTGATGCATTTGAGCGGGTTGTCGATACGCATATTTATAATTTGCGCAAAAAGCTCAATTCGGTAGGGGTGGATGATGTACTACTGACCGTTAGAGCGATGGGCTACAGGTATTGGAATAAATGAATAAGAAAAGCAAAAGAGTTTCGCTTTGGAAGTGGATTTGCGTGAGGGTCATTTCCCAATCTGTCGGGGTGATTGTTATTATTGCACTCTGTATGTGGTTGCGCTATGCCATTTATAGTACCTGGGTTTTATATCATGAAATGCCGGCGGATGTCCGAAAGGAATTCCTGCACTTGCTTAATAATCCCAATGAAGATTTGTACAGGTTTTATAGCCTTTTTCACTATTGGTATGGCATTGACTTTGCTAATCCGTCGATCACGTCGGGGGATTGGATTATGCTGGCTATTTTGGTTGTTGTCGCTATACCTCTCATGGTCTTACTGGGGCTCTATATGTCGCGGCCATTGGCGAAGCAATTTTCCTATTTGGTCACTGCCGCGAGAAAAGTCGCCGAGGGGGATTTCTCTGTGCAAGCAAAATTAGAAGAGAAAGCGCCGGAAGAACTTCTTACTCTAACACACGATTTCAATGAGATGACCAAAAAACTGACTTATTATGAAGGGGAGTTGCGTGCTTCTCATATCGCTATGGCGCATGAGTTACGCTCGCCGTTGACGGCTTCCATCGCACGCCTTCAGGGAATTATGGATGGGGTTTTTGAGCCGGACAAGAATCAGTTAGATCTGGTTATGCAGCCCTTGAATAGCCTAAATCGCCTTATTGATGATCTTCAAACGCTGTCATTGTCGCAAGCCGGGGCATTATCATTAGAAAAATACCATGTGAATCTGTGCGATTTGATTCAGGAGCGTTTGCAATGGTTAAAGGCTGAAGCTTCTCAGGGAAACTTCACGATTGAATTTGAATGTCCTGCTCCTGTATTCGTCTATGCCGATCCGTTCCGAATTGGGCAAGTTGTTACGATTCTCATAAAAAATGCAATGCGCTACGCGCATTCCGGCAAGAAACTGACAATCACCGTTAATCATTTTAATAATGAGGCTATCGTCGGTTTTCGCGATTATGGGCCGGGCGTCAGTGAAGCCTTTTTGCCCTTGATGTTCGAACGTTTTTCCCGGGAGGAGAGCTCGCGGTCGAGAAATCTGGGGGGAAGTGGGCTCGGTCTTTCTATCGCCATGGCGATAAGCCGCGAACACGACGGCAGTCTCAGTGCTCAGAATCATCCTGACGGTGGGATGCTATTTCAACTAATTCTTCCAATGAAAATAGAGTCTTGATGATTCCTTGAAAAAACATGGACTAAATCTACACATAAAAAAGGTTTAATTCTTCGACAGACTATCAGGAGAATGTCTTATGTCAGTAGGTTTGTTCAGGTTAATAAGTACGGTCAAGAGCGTGTTTCTATTTCAATATTGGAAACTGTTTATTATTCCCCTGTTCGTTTTTTTGGCGGGATGTGATGATAAAGCAAAGACACAGGAGGTGCCTACACGTTCCGTACGAACGCTTGTCGTCGATAATCCGGTTGGCGGAGTTTTGATAAAGCATACCGGAGAAATTCGCCCCCATGAGGAATCTCAGCTCTCGTTTCGCATTGACGGCCGGCTCCTCAGCCGCCCAGTCGATGTGGGGGACAAATTAAAGGCGGGGCAAACGATCGCGACGTTGGAGCCCAGAAATAACGAGAATCAGGTGCGCAGTGCGCAGGCCGAACTGGCCGGTGCCGTTTCTTCAGAGCGCCTGGCTGCTCTCAATTTCAGGAGGCTGCAATCATTGATCAAAACCGGTGCTATCGCGCAGGCTCAGGTTGATGAAGCGAGGGTCAATCTTGAAGTCGCGGCGGCAAAACGCGTCTCTGCTCAATCGAATTTGAAAATCGCTCAGGAGCAATTGGGTTACACCCGTCTGGTTGCGCCTTCAGATGGCGTAGTGACTTCGGTTAATCTGAATCCTGGACAAACTGTCAGCGCAGGGCAGGGGGTCGTTACGCTCTCACTCAATCAGGGAGTAGATGCCGTATTTGACGTTCCAGAAGCAATTTTGTACAGCAATCTTTCCGATAATAAAGTCAAGATTGCGCTGCTTTCCGATCCTTCCGTCGTGACTGAGGGCGTGATCCGAGATGTGAATCCACAGGCGGATAAGCAGACGCGGACCTGGCGAGTCAGAGTCTCGCTGCCGAACCCTCCAGAGAAAATGGCTTTGGGCGCGACGGTGCAGGGAAGTATCGTGATCCCGGGGCAGGCAGCGTTTGTTCTGCCGGCGTCTGCGATGACCCGTGATGGCGTGGATCCTGCCGTTTTAATCGTTCAACCGGATACATTAACCTTGGCATTGCGCAAAGTTAACGTTACTCGCTATAGCTCCGAGGACGTGTTTATTGCTGATGGCCTCAAACCTGGCGACAAGGTGGTGATCGCTGGCGTGAGCAAGTTACGGCCTGGGGAGAAAGTGAGTTTGGAGGATAAATTCTGATGAATGCCTCTGAACCCGAGAAGTTTAACCTGTCTGCCTGGGCGCTTGCCAATCAGCAACTGGTTGCCTTTTTTATGTTGGTTATCACCATTGCCGGGGTGATGAGCTATTACAACTTGCCGCGCAACGAGGATCCGGCGTTTACCATTAAAACGGCAGTGGTTTCCGCGAGTTGGCCTGGGGCCTCTGTGGAGGATACCGTCAATTTCGTGACCGATCCGTTGGAGAAGAAACTTCAGGAAGTTCCTTACCTTGATTATTTGGAGAGTTACAGCCGGCCCGGCGAGTCGGTTATTTTTATCTATCTGCGTGATAATACGCCGCCGGAGAAAGTGAAAGAACTGTGGTATACGGTCAGGAAAAAAATAAAGGACGTTTCCCCTCAGCTTCCTGCCGGCGTCAGTTCACCTGCCGTCAACGATGAATTTGATGATACCTACGGCACCATCTATGGCTTTACGCGTGAAGGATTCAGCGAGCGTGAACTGCGCGATCTGGTTGATAAAGTTCGCACGGACGTCTTAACGCTACCGGATGTTGGGAAAGTGAACCTGCTGGGCGTGAAAGAAGAGCAGGTCATCTTATCATTCTCACCGCAGAAAATTGCGGGCATGGGGCTGACGCTCGACCAAATCAAGAACGCCATCAGCGCGCAAAACGCCGTGACTCCGGCGGGAGAAATCAGAACCGACAAAGATAAAGTCATGTTGAGAGTCAGCGGCGCTTTCGCATCGGAAGAAAGCCTCAAACAGCTGACACTGCATATTCAGGATAAATTCGTTCCTCTGACGGATATTGCGACTATCTCTCGCGAGGCGGTCGATCCGCCGACGCCGGCCTTCAGAGTTAACGGGGAGTCGGCGATTGGCCTGGCCATCTCCATGGCCCCGACAGGCAATATGCTGGATTTCGGCAAAGCGCTTAACGAAAAGATGGATGATATCTCCAGCCGCTTGCCTGCGGGTATCAACGTGCTGAAAGTGGCCGATCAGTCGACGGTGGTGCATGACGCGGTGGGGAGCTTTATGAAAGTGCTCCTTGAGGCGGTCGTCATTGTGTTGGCTGTGTCTTTCTTGTCATTAGGCACTCGTGCCGGGTTAGTGGTTGCAGCATCCATTCCGCTGGTGCTGGCCATGACGTTTATCGGCATGGAAATTGCCGGTATAGGCATACAGCGTATCTCCCTTGGCGCATTAATTATTGCGCTGGGGTTACTGGTCGATGATGCCATGATCACTGTAGAGATCATGATGTCGCGTCTGGAGAAAGGAGACCCTGTCAAAAAGGCGGCGACAAAAGCCTGGACGACGACGGCTTTCCCGATGCTGACCGGCACATTGGTCATGATCGCCGGTTTTATCCCGGTCGGTTTCGCAACGTCGAGTGCGGGGGAGTACTGTTATTCTCTGTTCATGGTGGTGCTGATCTCACTCATCAACTCCTGGATTGTTGCCGTACTTTTTTCACCGCTGATAGGCGTGTGGCTTTTACCTAAGGTGATGAAGGAACACGCCCATGGTAAAGGTAAAGTCATGCAAAAGTACGAAAGTGCATTGCGATATATCCTTAAGCGCCGAGGGATGACCGGCATCGTGGCGGTTCTGTTGCTGGCCATTGCTTTTATCGGATCCTCGCACATGGAAGAAGAGTTCTTTCCCGCTTCTGACAGGCCGGAGTTACTCGTCAGTCTGACTCTGCCGAGAAATGCCGTGCAGGAAGATACGGCGAGGGAAGCCATTCGCTTGGAGGAAATCCTCAAGAAGGATCCCGATATTGATCATTTTACGACGTACGTTGGATCGGGTGCCGTGCGGTTTTATTTACCGATGGACCTGTTGCTTGATAACGAAAATATCGCTCAATTGGTCGTGGTCACCAAGGGACTTGAAGAGCGTGACGCCGTGAAGTCCAGGCTTGAAAAAATTCTGCAAAAAGATTTCGGCCATCTTGTTACGCGTGCTTCGCCGTTGGAGCTGGGGCCCCCGGTAGGTTGGCCGTTGAAATATCGCGTTTCCGGCCCGGATCTGACCAAAATCCGTGAGATATCCATGGAGTTGGCGGGGAAATTGGGTGACAACCCGCAGACAAGAGAGGTCAACCTTACTGCGGGAGAACCGCAACGAGAACTCTATATAACGCTTAATCAGACGGAAGCGAGGGCCTTGGGATTAAGCTCTCAGGATGTCGCAAGCGCTCTTGCTGAAATGTATTCGGGGTCCGCTGTAACGACGATCAGGGACAGAAACCGCCAGGTTAACGTGGTGCTGCGAGCTTCGGAAAATACGCGGAGAGACATTGAAACCGTCGCGGATTTGCAATTAACGACGGCCGATGGGCGCGTTGTGCCATTAAAGCAGATCGCAACGATAGGCTATACGTTGGCTGAGCCTATTCAGTGGCGGCGGCAACGAGAGCCTTTCATTACGGTGCAAACGGATATTGCGCCAGGGCTGAATGCGTCCGGCGTATCCAAGAGTTTGGCGCCTGTTGTCGATGAATTACGCAAAAGTCTGCCTCCGGGATATCACATTACCGAGGGGGGAAGCGTCATTGAAGCCATGAAAGGCAACCGTTCCGTATTCGCCGTTCTGCCAGTGACCTTATTGGTGATGCTGATCTTGCTGATGGTGCAGTTGCGTAGTTTCTCACGCATGATGCTGGCGCTGTTGATTGCCCCCTTCGGTTTGATTGGCGTTGTCGCCGCCATGTTACCCACCGGAACGCCAATGGGGTTTGTCGCGATTCTTGGCGTGATTGCGTTGGCGGGGATGATTATCCGCAATGCCGTGATCCTTATTGAAGAAGTGGAAATAAACAGGGCGCAAGGTGCGGATAATACTGAGGCGATCGTCGAGGCATCACTGCATCGTTCCAGACCGATACTCTTGACGGCTTGTGCAGCAATATTAGGGATGATACCTATCGCGCATCAGGTATTTTGGGGGCCTATGGCCTATGCCATTATTGGTGGGCTATTCGTTGCCACCCTATTTACCCTGACGGTATTGCCGGCTGCCATCAGCGCCGTTCTGCAATGGGAGAAGTCTCGATAGAACTTACCCCCGGAGATAGCTCCGGGGGGACACTTTAAAAGGAGGTGGAAAGATGTTTGAGTTATTTAAACTTATTGGGCTAGGGTTGGTTTTATTACTGCCGCTGGTAAACCCATTGACCACTGTAGCCCTTTTTCTTGGGCTGTCAGGCGACATGTCTGAACAAGAAAAAAAGAAGCAGTCAGCTATGGCGGCTTTCTATGTCTTTGTGATTATGATGGTTGCATGGTATGCCGGTAAGGCTGTTATTAATACCTTTGGCATATCCATTCCGGGATTACGAATTGCAGGTGGAATGATCGTTGCCTTTATTGGGTTTAACATGCTGTTTCCGCAGGATGTGAATAAGCCTCAAAACGGCGAGAAGGGAAAAACCAAAAATATAGCATTTATCCCCTTGGCAATGCCCAGTACGGCAGGCCCGGGTACCATTGCTATGTTGATCAGTGCCGCGTCGACATTCAGCGCTGAAACATCGCATCTGGATTTGTGGGTCGCCTACACCGCGCCCCCCCTGATTGCGATAGCCATTTCTCTGATTTTATGGGTATCTCTGCGGGCGTCACTGGGTGTTATGAAGCTTGTAGGAACATCTGGAATCGATGCTATTTCCCGAGTGATGGGATTCCTGCTGGTCTGTATGGGGGTTCAGTTTGTTATAAATGGCGTCGTTGAACTCGTCACAATACAATAAACGTGAACGCTTCAGTGTCTGATATGCATGAGGTTGCGCATATCAGACGAGAATAATATCTAAAACCTTATATCTATATCAGTTCTGATAATGCTCTGATGCTCTTGGCTGCCATAACGTTTTTTTCTGCATGGACAACGCTGTGAGCGCCAGCGGTAATGACTGTCGTCATGCTGTTATTTTTTATCAAAAAGTTCCCAAGTAAGATGGGAACTTTTTTTACTTTTTCTTTTATTCTGGTGCGTCGTCAACAGGCCTAATCCCGAATCTGATCCCATCACCATAAGCCGTCACCGGTGCATTATGGCTGTTGATTGCCATTTTAGGGGGACAACACCTTGGCGATAGCCTGGGCCTCCTGCTGCCACCCCTGCGCCAGCGTGCGCACCAGGGCATCATAGCCATCTTCACCCTGTTTCAGCTCCAGGTTGAAAGGCCTTTTGATCAAACGCCCCTGGCGGTTCAGCACCCACTCGCCGCGAATGATTGCTTTCCCGTCAAAGCGGCCGTGGAAGCCGCTGATGGTCACGTTCAGCACATCCTGATCGCTGCTCATCGGCTGCGAAGAGACCACCCACCCCGGCAGCGCGCTGCTCAGGTTGGTGACCAGCGTTTGCTGCAGCTGCTGATCGAGCGGGCTGGCCCACAGGTTGTTCTGGGCTATCACATACTGCACGTCGTTGGTCTGATACACCACGCCGCTCTGCGCCAGATAATCCGCCACGCTCACGTGCTCCAGCCACAGCTGGCGCGTGGAGGCGGCGCTGCTGCCGGCCGCGGCCGGCGCACCCAGCGCCGGCAACTGATAGTAGGTCTTCTGTGGCGAAC
>NZ_JBJNLB010000018.1:0-34637 GCF_052169275.1 Serratia sp. CY27727
ATTGCCGGCATCGAAAGATGCAACGTAAAAGAATCGGTGGAGCGGTAGTTCAGTTGGTTAGAATACCTGCCTGTCACGCAGGGGGTCGCGGGTTCGAGCCCCGTCCGTTCCGCCACTTATTTAATTATGCCTGCTTTATTAGCAGGCATAATGTTAAGCGAGATTTAGGGGCGTAGCTCAGTTGGTAGAGCACCGGTCTCCAAAACCGGGTGTCGCGAGTTCGAGTCTCTCCGCCCCTGCCATATTAAGAACCCTTTGCGAAAGCAAAGGGTTTTTTTTTGCCTATCATTTTTCTTCCTTACCGCTTTGGAATAGAGCGCTTTTGACGCTATATGCCGATGTTTGCCCGATCCTGGTTGCTTCATGTTCCTCCGAACTCTATCCTGCCGGCCTCCTAATTCTTATCTCGTTTTGCATTATCTTCTCTCAGAAGGCGATGAGCGCGTTTTGGTGTGATAGACAGGCATGACCACGATGACGGCGTTTAAGGCCGCCATAACGCTTTAGGCTGCGGTATTTAAAGGTATTTTAAGTAATTGCCGAATCAAAGGCTGTTGATCGCTGTTTTGCAACCAGACGGCATACAGTGGGCGGATAATCGGCGGGATCTCGGTGGCGGCCACCAACTGTGGATACTCTTTTTCCCACTGGCTGGGCAGGAAAGCACATCCGCCCGTGGTTTCCAACAGCTGACGCGTCAGGTGAGCGGAGGTGGTAGTAAGCACCGGCACGCTATCGCCTTCCAGCATGCGGTTTTCCTGTTGGTGGAAGTCGGCTCCCCATTCCAGTTTGATGTAGGGCATTGGGGCCTGTTTGTCACGATAAGCGGATGAGAACAGGCGTAATGAGAAATTGCTCAGCTGCTGGCTGGCCAACTCATCCATCTTCGGCGGTTCAGTGGTGATCAGTAAATCGAGCTGCCTTTCATGCAGTTGTTTTACCAAAGAGTGCCTTAATGCCACCCTGGCTTCTAGCTGCAGCGCTTCGCGTTGTTGATAAAGCGCCTGTAGCCAAGGGGTCAGATAGGCCTCCCACAGCGAAGCGGTAGCGCCGATCGACAACTCGGTGTGTTGCAGCGAACGCACGACCTCCTTTTTCGCCAACTGCCAGGTGTTCATCAGGCTCTCAGCATAGGGCAGAAGCCGCTCGCCGGCAGGCGTCAGGCGGATATTATTGCGATGACGGGTAAATAAATTGGCGCCCAGCTGGTTTTCTAACTGACGGATGCGGAAACTGACCGCGGACTGCGTTAAGTACAAAGATTCTGCGGCTCTGCCAAAGTGACGCGTTCTACTGACCTCCAAAAAGGTTTTCAGTAATTCGGTATCCACACCTATCTCCAAAAAAATTTGTCGTTAAGATTTAAATGTTTTGTTTTACACGCTGTCAAGCCTATCTAATACTCCGCGCCATAAACAGCACGGCCATAAGAGAATTAGGAGCGTGTCAGATGGCGGATAGCTTCACCACGACCAATCGTTTTTTTGATAATAAACATTACCCTCGCGGGTTCTCCCGTCACGGCGATTTCACCATTAAAGAGGCGCAATTGCTAGAGCGCTTCGGCTACGCGTTTAACGAGCTGGACTCGGGCAAACGCCAGCCGGCCACTGAAGAAGAACAACTGTTCGTCGCAGTGTGCCGCGGTGAGCGCGAAGCGGCTACCGAGCAGGAAAAAGTATGGGCTAAATATCTGGCGCGCACACGTCGCCCGAAGAAATTCCATACTCTGTCCGGCGGTAAACCGCAGGCTGACGCAGTAGAAGATTACAGCGACAGCGAAGACTAAAGACGATGGGGCCTGCGGCCCCATTTTCATTCCAGACTACGATGCAGTTGTAACAGCAGGCGGTCCATGCTGCGATAGCCCAGCGCTTCGCTGAGGTGGCGCCTGTCGAGCTCAGCATCTCCCGCCAAATCCGCCAGCGTGCGCGCCACTTTCAAGATGCGCTGCCAGGCGCGAACCGATAACCCCAGCGTGTTTAACGTCGCTTCCAAAAACTCGGCGTCTGCCGCCTGCAGAACGCAATCCCGTTCCACTTCGCGGTTGCTCAGCAGCGCGTTGACTTTACCGGCGCGTTCGAGTTGCCGGGCGCGTGCCTGCAGCACTCTTTTCCGCACTTGTTCGCTGCTTTCTCCGTGTGTTTTCCGATGACTGAGTGTTCCCGGCGGCAACAGCGGCACTTCGATAGACAGATCGAAACGGTCGAGAAAAGGCCCTGACAGCCGGGCCAGATAGCGCAACACCTGCTGCGGTGAGGCGCGATTGTGCAACCCCTGATAATGCCCCGTCGGGCTGGGGTTCATTGCCGCGATCAGCTGCACTCTGGCGGGGAAACAGACCTTGGCGTTGGCGCGTGAAATCACGATCTCGCCGGATTCCAACGGCTCACGCAGCGCATCCAGTACCTTACGCTCGAATTCCGGCAGTTCATCCAGAAACAGCACGCCGTTATGCGCCATCGAGATCTCGCCCGGTCGCGGCAGTGAGCCGCCGCCGACCAATGCCGCCATCGAGGCGCTGTGGTGCGGTGCGCGAAACGGCCTCTGGCGCCATGGTAAGGCAGCGGGAATGTGATGCTGCAAGCTGGCGACCGCCAGACTTTCCAGCGCCTCAGGCTCCGTGAGCGGTGGCAGTAGGCCCGTGAGGCGGCTGGCCAGCATGGTTTTACCGGTGCCCGGCGGCCCAATCAGCAATAGGTTATGCCCGCCAGCGGCGGCGATCTCCAGTGCCCGCTTGGCTTGCTCCTGGCCGATGATATCGCGCAGATCGGCGCTGTCGCAGGCGGTGTCCGCAGCGGGAGGCGTGGCCGCCACCGGCAGTTCGCCCTGGCCGAGCAGAAAGGCACAGACTTCCAACAGGTGCCGGGCGGTATGGGAGTGCGACTGCGCGATCAGGCCGACTTCGGCGGCGTTGTCCGTTGAGAGGATCAGTTGTCGCCCGGCATCAGCCGCCGCCAGCGCCGCCGGGATCGCGCCCCTGACCGCGCGCAGTGAGCCGGACAGCGCGAGCTCGCCAAGAAACTCGTAGCGCGCCAACGGTGCGAGGGGCAATTGCTCGGAGGCGGCGAGGATCGCCAGCGCTATCGGCAGATCGTAACGCCCGCCTTCTTTCGGCAGATCGGCGGGCGCCAAATTGACGGTGATGCGCCGGGCGGGAAAGGTGAAACCGTTATTGATCAGGGCGCTGCGCACCCGATCGCGCGCCTCTTTTACCGTGGTTTCCGGCAGGCCGACCAGCGTCAGGCCGGGCAGGCCATTGCTGATATGCACCTCCACCGTCACGGAAGGGGCCTGAACGCCGATGATGGCGCGGCTATAGATTACCGCCAGTGACATATCGCTCTCCTTACTAAGGGCGACATGATGCGTGATTTATCCGGCCATTGCGCGGCGTTATTGGTGGTTTTTCGATGCATTTAGCAGAGTAATCGCTGATTTTCATCGAAATAAATGAGGTTGTGCGAGCCGCCTCGCAACCTGCGGCAATACCCATTAACAATTCGCTGAAGGCTGCAACACATTAGCGGTCCATACGCATTGCAATCATAGGGTTAACGGGTGTATTTAACAATTGATTAAAAGAAAAATCACGTATTTAACAAACCCCGACCGCCGCCGCATTCTGCCCGGCAGCCGCTAAACCTCCTGACTTCGTACTCTACGGTAGGGATAACACTATGTTTGGTTGGACCCCGCTGCAACGCAACGCGGCAATCGCCAGCTTTTCAAGCTGGACGCTCGACGCTTTCGATTTTTTCGTGCTGGTATTCTTACTCAGTGACATCGCGCAATCCTTTCACGTCGGTCTGGAACAGGTGACGTTGGCGATTCTGCTCACGCTGGCGGTGCGCCCGATTGGCGCGCTGATCTTCGGGCGTGCGGCGGAAAAATATGGCCGCAAGCCGATCCTGATGCTGAATATCGTCTTCTTCTCGGTGTTTGAGCTGCTCTCCGCCGCCGCGCCCTCGCTGACGGTCTTCTTGCTGTTGCGGGTGTTGTACGGCGTTGCGATGGGCGGCATCTGGGGCGTGGCGTCGTCGTTGGCGATGGAAACCATACCGGACCGCTCGCGCGGCCTGATGTCGGGCATTTTCCAGGCCGGCTATCCGTTCGGTTATCTGCTGGCGGCGGTGGTGTACGGCCTGTTGTTCGAAACGGTCGGCTGGCGCGGCATGTTTGTCATCGGCGCGGCGCCGATCCTGCTGCTGCCGTTTATTTATTATTGCGTGCAGGAGTCGCCGGTGTGGCTGGCGGCGCGTGAACGCAAGGAAAGCTCTGCCTTGCTGCCGGTGTTGAAGAGCCACTGGAAGCTGTGCTGCTATCTGGTGCTGCTGATGGCGGCGTTCAATTTCTTCTCCCACGGCACGCAGGATCTGTATCCGGTGTTTCTGAAAGTTCAGCATGGTTTCGATCCAAAAACCGTTAGTATCATCGCCATTAGCTACAATATCGCGTCAATTATCGGCGGCGTTTTCTTCGGTTCGTTGTCGGAAAAGATCGGCCGCAAAAAAGCGATCATCATCGCCGCGCTGCTGGCGCTGCCGGTGATCCCGCTGTGGGCATTTTCCAGCGGTTCGCTGATGTTGGGGATCGGCGCTTTCCTGATGCAGTTCATGGTGCAGGGCGCCTGGGGCGTGGTGCCGACCTACCTGACTGAGCTGGTGCCGGCCAACACCCGCGCGGTGCTGCCGGGGTTCGTGTACCAGCTTGGCAATCTGATCGCCTCGGTCAACGCCACGCTGCAAGCCACCATCGCCGAGCATCATGGGCATAATTATGGCCTGGCGATGGCGAGCGTCGCCGGTACGGTGGCGCTGGCGATCGCCCTGTTGGTGTTCTTCGGCAAGGATACGCGCGGCAAGGCGATCACAGACGCGGTGAGAAATCCGGGCGTGCGCGCCAACGTGTGAAATCCGGGCGATTCGCGTGAGGTATGACCAGATTGCGCCGAATAATAACGCAAAAAAAGTGTTGTCATGCCGCGCGCGACTATGGTACCTCTGTAAGCATTAGTTCTGAATGAGCACAGTGAACAAACCCATTATGAAAGCCTTTGCCCAAGTGATTAGCCTAGTCGTGATTAGCGTGGTGGTGATTATTATCCCACCGTGCGGGGCTGCACTTGGACGAAGAAAGGCTTAGCAAACAAGCCGGAATCGCAAGAGAACCCCCGCACCGTCAGGTCCGGGGGTTTTTTATTGGCAAGAGAAAAGTGGAGCAAGGGTCAGAACATGAAAAGCAGAACAAAATCCTGCAGTTGTCGAAGTAAGGCGGGGAAATAACTATGAATGGCGCTCAGTGGGTAGTTCAAGCGTTGCGTGCGCAGGGTGTGGATACCGTATTCGGCTATCCGGGCGGGGCGATCATGCCGGTGTACGATGCGCTGTACGACGGCGGCGTGGAACACCTGCTGTGCCGACATGAACAGGGCGCCGCGATGGCCGCCATCGGCTACGCCCGCGCCACCGGCAAAGTCGGCGTTTGCATCGCCACTTCCGGCCCCGGCGCCACCAACCTGATCACCGGCCTGGCTGATGCGCTGCTCGATTCCGTTCCCGTTGTCGCCATCACCGGTCAGGTGGGTTCCGCGCTGATCGGCACCGATGCCTTTCAGGAGATCGATGTTCTCGGCCTGTCCTTGGCCTGCACCAAACACAGCTTCCTGGTGGAATCGCTGGACGCGCTGCCGGGCATCATGGCGGAAGCCTTCGCCATCGCCGCCGGTGGCCGCCCTGGCCCGGTGCTGATCGATATCCCGAAAGACATCCAGCTGGCGCAGGGCGACTTGCACCCGCATCTGATACCGGTCGATGAAGTGCCGGCATTCCCGGCGGCGGCGTTGGCGGAGGCGGCCGAGCTGCTGGCGCAGGCGCACAAACCGATGCTGTACGTCGGCGGCGGCGTGGGCATGGCGCAGGCGGTGCCGGCGCTGCGCGAGTTCATCGCCGTGACCCGCATGCCGAACGTCGCCACCCTGAAGGGACTGGGCGCGCCGGATGCGCAAGATCCGCTGTACCTCGGCATGTTGGGCATGCATGGCGCCAAGGCCGCCAACCTGGCGGTGCAGGAGTGCGATCTGCTGATTGCCGTCGGCGCGCGTTTCGATGACCGCGTGACCGGCAAACTGAACGCCTTCGCACCGCACGCCAAAGTGATCCACATGGATATCGACCCGGCGGAAATGAGCAAGCTGCGCCAGGCGCATGTGGCCCTGCAGGGCGATCTGAAAGCGTTGCTGCCGGCGTTGCAGCGCCCGCTGAACATCGCCCCCTGGCAGCAGCAGGTGACGGCGCTGAAAGCCGACCACGCCTGCCGCTACGATCACCCCGGCCAGCCGATCTACGCGCCGCTGTTCTTGCGCCAGCTGTCCGCCCGCAAGCCGGCCAACAGCGTAGTGACCACCGACGTGGGCCAGCACCAGATGTGGAGCGCGCAGCACATGACGTTCGAACGCCCGGAGAATTTCATCACCTCCAGCGGCCTCGGCACCATGGGGTTCGGCGTACCGGCGGCAGTAGGGGCCCAGATCGCGCGCCCGCAAGATACGGTGATCTGCGTCTCGGGCGATGGCTCCTTCATGATGAACGTGCAGGAACTGGGCACCATCAAGCGCAAACAGCTGCCGCTGAAGATCGTGCTGCTGGACAACCAGCGCCTCGGAATGGTGCGTCAATGGCAGCAGCTGTTCTTCGACGGCCGCTACAGTGAAACCAACCTGTCCGATAACCCCGACTTCTTGATGCTGGCCGCCGCCTTTGGCATTCCCGGCCAGCGCATCAGCCGCAAGGATCAGGTGGAGGGCGCGCTCGAGGCGCTGTTCAACACCGAAGGCCCTTATCTGCTGCAGGTCTCTATCGACGAACTCGAAAACGTCTGGCCGCTGGTACCGCCGGGCGCCGGCAACGAAACCATGTTGGAGGAAATATCATGATGCAGCATCAACTCTCGATCCAGGCGCGTTTTCGCCCCGAAATGTTAGAGCGCGTATTGCGGGTCGTGCGTCATCGCGGCTTTCAGGTTTGTGCTATGAATATGGTTTCCCCGGCCAATGCCGACAGCATCAATATCGAATTGACCGTTGCCAGCCCGCGTCCGGTTGCCCTGTTGTCATCTCAATTAAGCAAACTGATGGACGTCTCCTGCGTCGAGATCCAGCAGCCAACATCACAACAAATACGCGCCTGAGGCGCCGAGAAGGATAAATAACAATGACAAAGAAAGCCGATTACATTTGGTTCAATGGTGAAATGGTTCCCTGGGCCGAGGCCAAAGTGCACGTGATGTCGCACGCGCTGCATTACGGCACGTCGGTATTTGAGGGGGTGCGCTGCTACGACTCGCACTTGGGGCCGGTGGTGTTCCGTCATCGCGAGCATATGCAGCGCCTGCACGATTCGGCGAAAATCTACCGCATGCCGGTTTCGCAAAGCGTTGACGAACTGATGGAAGCCTGCCGCGCCACGCTGCGTAAGAACAACCTGGTCAGCGCGTACATCCGCCCGCTGGTGTTCGTCGGCGATGTCGGCATGGGCGTCAACCCGCCGGCCGGTTACAAAACGGACGTGATTATCGCGGCGTTTCCTTGGGGCGCTTATCTGGGTGAAGAAGCGCTGGATCAAGGCATCGACGCGATGGTCTCCTCCTGGCACCGCGTCGCACCAAACACCATCCCCACCGCGGCCAAGGCCGGCGGCAACTATCTTTCCTCTCTGCTGGTGGGCAGCGAAGCGCGTCGCCACGGCTATCAGGAAGGCATCGCGCTCGACGTGCACGGCTACATTTCCGAAGGGGCGGGCGAGAACCTGTTTGAAGTGAAAGACGGCGTGATTTACACCCCGCCGTTCACCTCTTCGGCGCTGCCGGGCATCACCCGCGACGCGATCATCAAGCTGGCGAAAGACATGGGCTTCGAAGTGCGCGAGCAGGTGCTGTCGCGCGAATCGCTGTACCTGGCCGACGAAGTGTTCATGTCCGGCACCGCGGCGGAAATCACGCCGGTGCGCAGCGTGGACGGCATTCAGGTCGGCATCGGCAAATGTGGCCCGGTGACCAAACAGATCCAACAGGCGTTCTTCGGCCTGTTCAGCGGCAAGACAGAAGACAAATACGGCTGGCTGGATCCGGTCAATCCGTAACGACAAGACAGACAAGATAAGAATATCCAGGCGGTTCGTTCGCCGCCTGTCATAAATACATTTGGAGTGAAAAGAGCATGCCTAAGTACCGTTCCGCCACCACCACCCACGGCCGCAATATGGCGGGTGCCCGCGCATTGTGGCGCGCGACCGGGATGACCGACGCCGATTTCGGCAAGCCGATCATCGCCGTGGTCAACTCCTTTACCCAGTTCGTGCCGGGCCACGTGCATCTGCGCGATCTGGGCAAACTGGTCGCCGAACAGATCGAAGCCTCCGGCGGCGTGGCCAAAGAGTTCAACACCATCGCGGTGGATGACGGCATCGCCATGGGCCACGGCGGCATGCTCTATTCCCTGCCGTCGCGCGAACTGATCGCCGACTCGGTCGAATACATGGTGAACGCCCACTGCGCCGACGCGATGGTGTGCATCTCCAACTGCGACAAGATCACCCCGGGAATGCTGATGGCGGCGTTGCGCCTGAACATTCCGGTGATCTTCGTCTCCGGCGGCCCGATGGAAGCCGGCAAGACCAAACTCTCCAATCAGATCATCAAGCTGGATCTGGTGGACGCGATGATCCAGGGCGCGAACCCGAACGTCAGCGACGCCGACAGCGAGCAGATCGAGCGTTCCGCCTGCCCGACCTGCGGTTCCTGCTCCGGCATGTTTACCGCCAACTCGATGAACTGCCTGACCGAAGCGCTGGGCCTGTCGCAGCCGGGCAACGGCTCGCTGCTGGCCACTCACGCCGATCGCAAAGCGCTGTTCCTCAACGCCGGCAAGCGCATCGTCGAGCTGACCAAACGCTATTACGAGCAGGACGACGAGAGCGCGCTGCCGCGCAATATCGCCAACAAGGCGGCGTTTGAGAACGCCATGACGCTGGACATCGCCATGGGCGGCTCGACCAACACTGTGCTGCACCTGCTGGCTTCGGCGCAGGAAGGCGAGGTGGACTTCACCATGGAAGACATCGACCGCCTGTCGCGCAAAGTGCCGCACCTGTGCAAGGTGGCGCCGAGCACGCAGAAATACCATATGGAAGACGTGCACCGCGCCGGCGGCGTAATCGGCATCCTCGGCGAGCTGGATCGCGCCGGTTTGCTGAACCGCGAGGTGAACAATGTGCTGGGGCTGACCCTGCCGCAGACGCTGGAAGCCTACGACGTGATGCTGACCCGCGACGAAAGCGTCAAGAAAATGTACTCCGCCGGGCCGGCCGGTATTCGTACCACGCAGGCATTCTCTCAGGACTGCCGCTGGGATTCGCTGGACACCGACCGCAAGGAGGGCTGCATCCGCACCCGTGAGCACGCCTACAGTCAGGACGGCGGGCTGGCGGTGCTGTATGGCAACCTGGCGGAAAATGGCTGTATCGTCAAAACCGCCGGCGTAGACAAGGAAATCCTCACCTTCCGCGGCCCGGCCAAAGTCTATGAAAGCCAGGATGATGCGGTAGAAGCTATCCTCGGCGGCAAAGTGGTGGCGGGCGACGTGGTCGTTATCCGTTACGAAGGGCCGAAAGGCGGGCCGGGCATGCAGGAAATGCTTTACCCAACCACGTATCTGAAATCGATGGGGCTGGGCAAGGCGTGTGCGCTGATCACCGACGGGCGTTTCTCCGGCGGCACCTCCGGGCTGTCCATCGGCCACGCCTCGCCGGAGGCGGCCAACGGCGGCCTGATCGCCCTGGTGCAGGACGGCGACATGATCGCGATCGACATTCCGCATCGCGGCATCCAGCTGGATGTCAGCGAGCAGGAGCTGGCGGCGCGGCATGAGGCGGAACTGGCGCGCGGCGATGCGGCCTGGACGCCGAAAAACCGTGAACGTCAGGTGTCCTTCGCGCTGCGCGCTTACGCCTCGTTGGCCACCAGCGCCGACAAAGGCGCAGTGCGCGACAAGAGCAAACTGGGGGGATAAGCAGTATGGCGGTCTCTCAACCCCTACCCAGCGCCCCCTGCGGCGCGGAATATCTGCGAGCGGTACTGCGCTCGCCGGTCTACGAGGTGGCGCAGGTCACCCCGTTGCAGGCCATGAGCAAAATCTCTTCGCGCCTCGGCAACACCATTTTGGTGAAGCGCGAAGATCGCCAGCCGGTGCACAGCTTCAAGCTGCGCGGGGCCTATGCGATGATCGCCGGGCTGGACGAAGAGCAGAAGGCGCGCGGCGTCGTAACGGCTTCGGCCGGCAACCACGCGCAGGGCGTCGCCTTCTCCGGTAAACGGCTGGGGATCAAAACGCTGATCGTGATGCCGGTGTCCACCGCGGACATCAAGGTGGATGCGGTGCGCGGCTTTGGCGGCGAAGTGCTGCTGCACGGCGCCAATTTCGACGAGGCCAAGGCGAAGGCGATCGAGCTTTCCCAGCAGCAGGGCATGACCTTCGTGCCGCCGTTCGATCATCCGACGGTGATCGCCGGGCAGGGCACGCTGGCGATGGAGCTGCTGCAGCAAGACGCGCATCTGGATCGGGTCTTCGTGCCGGTCGGCGGCGGCGGCCTGGCCGCCGGGGTGGCGGTGCTGATCAAGCAGCTGATGCCGCAGATCAAAGTGATCGGCGTCGAAGCGGAAGACTCCGCCTGCCTGCGCGCGGCGCTGGATGCCGGCCATCCGGTGGATCTGGCGCGCGTCGGGCTGTTCGCTGAAGGCGTGGCGGTGAAGCGCATCGGAGACGAAACGTTCCGCCTATGCCGTGAGTATCTGGACGACGTGATCACCGTGGACAGCGACGCCATCTGCGCGGCGGTCAAAGATCTGTTCGAGGACGTGCGCGCCATTGCCGAACCTTCCGGCGCGCTGGCGCTGGCGGGGCTGAAAAAGTACGTGCAGCAGCACAACATTCAGGGCGAGCGTCTGGCGCACGTGCTGTCCGGCGCCAACCTCAACTTCCACGGGCTGCGCTACGTTTCCGAACGTTGCGAACTGGGCGAACAACGCGAAGCGCTGTTGGCGGTAACCATTCCGGAACAGCAGGGCAGCTTCCTCAAGTTCTGCCAACTGCTGGGCGGCCGCTCGGTGACCGAATTCAACTACCGCTACGCCGATGCCGACAACGCCTGCATTTTCGTCGGCGTGCGTCTGACGCGCGGCCACGCCGAACGGCGGGAGATCATCGACGAACTCAACGCCGACGGTTATCAGGTGGTGGATCTATCGGACGACGAGATGGCCAAGCTGCACGTGCGCTACATGGTGGGCGGGCGTCCGTCGAAGCCGCTGCGCGAACGGCTGTACAGCTTTGAGTTTCCGGAGTCGCCGGGCGCGCTGCTGAAGTTCTTGCAGACGCTGGGCACGCACTGGAACATTTCGCTGTTCCACTATCGCAGCCACGGCACCGACTTCGGCCGGGTGCTGGCGGCCTTCGAGCTGGCGCAAAGCGAGCCGGAATTCGAGCGGCACCTGCAGGCGCTGGGCTACGATTGCCACGACGAAACCGACAACCCGGCGTTCCGCTTCTTTTTGCAGGGGTGAGTCGGATTGATAAGCAACCGTGACGCGTTAGTCAGTTTATGGGTTGCATGGTTGTGATTTTGTCGTGCATTTTTATACTGCCAAGACTTCTGACGTATAGGGATGCACGACAATGAAAACCGCTTTTTCTACGCCGTTCGGTTCCCCCGAAGACGATTTGACCAACGCCGAGTTTGCCCGCCTGTTGGGCAATACCGGCGTACAAGAATTCTATCGCGATATTAATCTGCAAGCCTTGCAGGACTCGCTGGACTGCAGCCTCGCCTTTCATGGCGTGGGCATTATTTTTTCCGACGGGCAGAACTCATTTTTAGTCCGCCCGACGCAGCACACCGGTTACTCAAACGCTTCGCAGGTTACCCACGTGGTCATCAGCAAAACGGTAGCTCATACTTCACGCGTTGCCGCGACCAATACGCTGTCGGAAGCGTTGAGCAAACCCAGCGTCAGCAAAGAGTTGGCCTCGGCCGCGCTGTCATGCGGAACGCTGCTGGTATCGGTATTTTTACTGGCGTCGGGCAGCGTCGCCGTGCCGTTTACCGGCGGCACCAGCTCGGCGGTGGCTTATCTGGGTTATGCCGGCATGGCTGCCAGCGCGTTGCAGTGCGGCAATGGGCTGTACCGCGTCAACAAGCTTTATGACGGGAAAGGCGATGAACTGGCTCAGCTCGACTCAGAACAGTGGTATATCGCTACCAGTACCGTGCTCGATGTGATCTCGCTGGCCAGTGCCGGGGCTGCCCTGAAGGAAGCGACGATGACCTACCGCGCCATGCGCCGCATTTCGGCGCGCAAGGCGACGGAATGGCTGAAAAGCATGCCCCGTAGCGAAAGGAAGCGGCTGACCGAAAACATCATTCGGGCGGAAAATCCGGGAATTTCCAATAACGTCTTGAAAGAGATGGTGAAGAACGGCTTATACCCGAAGCGCTACCCGACGGAAGCGATCCAAAACGGGCTGCGCCAGCAATTGCATTCGGCGCTCAATAACTCATTGACGTTCGTGGGCAGCGGCATCAGCGGCACCCTGTCTGCGCCGGTGAATGTGAAAACCACCGGGCAGTATTTTGTGGGCATTATGCAGAAATTGCCGCAGATGGTGAGGTAATGGCGGACTGGATGATTAAACGCCTGATCGCGCAGGGCCGGGAGATGGAACGCCAAATCGCGGCGCGCGATGGCGCGCTTTTCGCCGGTGTGGATGCGCAGCTCGAGCAGCATTTCCTGACGCCGGGCCAGCGGCTGTCGCCGCCGGGCGTCGGCAATGTCATGTTGCTGATGGTTTGCCTGACGCTGGGGCTGGCGGGCGTGATGGGCCTGGCCACGGACGTGGCGGCCGCCTGGAGCGGCAAGACTTCCGCTGCCGTTCTCATGGGCAGCGGCGCGATCGTGGCGGTGTGGATGACGTTGATCCTGTTCCAACTGGTGCAGGGTAAAAACAGCGGGGTGGTATTGTTGCAATATTACCTTGGCATGCTCGGCCTGTTTTGCCTTGGCGCCGCGGCGGCGTGGGCGGCGGGGATGACCGGCATCGCCACTGTCGCCATGCTGTTGGGGGGCGTGGTTGGCGGTGCGCTATTCAGCAACCGGGCGGCGTTCTCTCTCTATGTCGCTTATTTTCGCACGCGTCGGCGCGTGTTGATCAAACGCCGTTGGCAGAGGGAAGATCTGCGCAACACCCGATAAACCGTCAGAACGGAAAAACTTATGACGCAACCCTTCTCCGGCTTTAGCCAGCAGGGTCTGAATTTCCTGCAGCAGGTGCGGATCGAGAACGATAAGGCGTGGTTCGACGGCAACCGCGACATCTACGATCGCGAGCTGCTGGCGCCGTTTCGCGCGCTGGTGGAGCAGCTGGCTCCCGGCATGCTGGCGATCGATCCGCTGTTCGAGACTCGCCCGGCGATCGGCAAAACGCTGTCGCGCATTCATCGCGATACGCGCTTTTCACATGACAAATCGCGCTACCGCAGCCGCATGTGGCTGACGTTCAAGCGCCCGAGCAAAGACTGGAAAGACGCGCCGGTTTACTTTTTCGAACTGGGGCCGGACATGCTGCGCTATGGGCTCGGCTACTACAGCGCCAACAAGCCGACCATGGATCTGTTCCGCCATACGCTGAGGCAGCGGCCGCAGCCTTTCCTTGAGGTGGCCGCCTGCTGCCGGCCGCCGTTCGAGCTGGTGGGTGAGAGCTACAAGCGCCCGCTGGTGAAGGAACAGGCGGCGGAGATCGCCACCTGGTACAACCGCAAATCGTTCGCGGTGATGGTGACCGACAGCGAAGTGGAAAAGCTGTTCAGCGCCGATCTGGCGCCGCTGCTGGCCGGGGCATTTTTGCAGCTTGAGCCGCTCTACCACTGGCTGATGCAGGTAGAGACGATGAAGCAGGTCGATCCGGCGGATCTGTAAACCCCGCGTCAGCGGGGATGCAGCAAGCGCCAAAAGGCGTCGATCAGCGGATCGCTGAGGCGCTTTTTCTGAACGCAGACCCCCAGCTCGAACGGTTCGACCATCGAGATGTTATCCAGCTGCGAGATGCGGTTGCGTACCGGCTCCGGGCTGTTGTCCACCACTACGCTCGGGATCAGTGCGATGCCGCAGCCCAAAGCGACCATCGACACGATGGCTTCGTGGCCGCCGACGGTGGCGTAAATCAGCGGATTGCTGATGCGGTGGCGGCGGAACCACAGCTCGATGCGTTTTCGCGAAGGGCCGTGCTCCGGCAGGATGAACGGGATCTCGGCCCAGTCGGGCCTGTCGGCGAACGCCTGGCTGCGCACCGCGCAGGGCAGCGCCGGCGCGATCAGTACCAGCGGGATTTCGCCGATTTTGGTGAACGCCACGCTGGCGGGCAGCGTTTCCGGCCGGCCGGCGATGCCGAGATCGGCCTCGTTGGATTGCACTTTGTCGACCGCGTCGGCGGCGTCGCCGGTGGTCAGCTTAATCTCCACCAGCGGGTGCTGCGCGCGGAAGCGATCGAGGATCGGCGGCAGGTGGCTGTACGCCGCGGTCACCGAGCAGAACAACCGCAGTTCGCCGCTCAGCGAAGGGCCGTGCTGGCCGAGCGAGTGCTTCAGCTGCTGATATTGCAGCAGCGTTTGCTGGGCGAATTCTTTCAGCTGTTCGCCGGCGTCGGTCAGCTGCACGGTGCGGTTATCGCGCAGGAACAGCGGCTGCCCGAGGATCTCTTCCAGCCGCTGGATCTGGCGGGAGAGCGTCGACGGGCTGACGTGCATCGCCTTGGCGGTGCGCCCGAAGTGATGGCTTTCGGCCAGATGCAGGAACAGCTTTAAATCACGTAAATCCATATCGATACGCTCGCAGTGAGTGTGTTGCATAAATTGCAATGTCACGTTCTTAATATATCAATTTAAGCAACGCATTTCCTGTTATACATTGAGTTTAACGAATTTCCGCACAGACAGGGCGGGGAATGAAAATAACAATGCAAGACAACATCAAACCGGAGTACCACCATGGCTAACTATTTCAACACATTGAACCTGCGTCAGCAGTTGGCGCAATTGGGTAAATGCCGCTTTATGGCGCGCGACGAATTTGCTGACGAAGCCGGCTACCTGAAAGGTAAAAAAGTGGTGATTGTCGGCTGTGGCGCCCAGGGCCTGAACCAGGGGCTGAACATGCGCGATTCCGGTCTGGACGTCGCCTATGCCCTGCGCAAAGAAGCGATCGACGAGAAGCGCGCTTCCTGGCGCAAGGCGACCGAAAACGGCTTCAAGGTCGGCACCTACGAAGACCTGATCCCGCAGGCGGATCTGGTGGTCAACCTGACGCCCGACAAGCAGCACTCTTCCGTGGTGCGTGCGGTGCAGCCGCTGATGAAAGACGGCGCGGCGCTGGGTTACTCCCACGGCTTCAACATCGTTGAAGTGGGTGAGCAGGTGCGTAAAGACATCACCGTGGTGATGGTCGCGCCGAAATGCCCGGGCACCGAAGTGCGCGAAGAGTACAAGCGCGGCTTCGGCGTGCCGACCCTGATTGCGGTTCACCCGGAAAACGATCCGAAAGGCGAAGGCATGGCGATCGCCAAGGCCTGGGCGGCGGCGACCGGTGGCCACCGCGCCGGCGTGCTGGAGTCCTCCTTCGTCGCCGAAGTGAAATCCGACCTGATGGGCGAGCAGACCATTCTGTGCGGCATGCTGCAGGCGGGTTCGCTGCTGTGCTTCGACAAGCTGGTTGCTGAGGGCACCGATCCGGCTTACGCCGAGAAACTGATTCAGTTCGGCTGGGAAACCATCACCGAAGCGCTGAAGCAGGGCGGCATCACCCTGATGATGGATCGCCTGTCCAACCCGGCCAAGCTGCGCGCCTATGCGCTGTCCGAACAGCTGAAAACCATCATGGCGCCGCTGTTCCAGAAGCACATGGACGACATCATCTCCGGCGCTTTCTCCAGCGGCATGATGGCCGACTGGGCGGAAGACGATGTGAAATTGCTGACCTGGCGCGAAGAGACCGGCAAAACCGCGTTCGAGAATGCCCCGCAGTTTGAAGGCAAAATCAGCGAGCAAGAGTACTTCGATCACGGCGTGCTGATGGTGGCGATGGTGAAAGCGGGCGTTGAGCTGGCGTTCGAAACCATGGTCGATGCCGGCATCATCGAAGAGTCGGCTTACTACGAGTCGCTGCACGAGCTGCCGCTGATCGCCAACACCATTGCGCGTAAGCGTCTGTATGAAATGAACGTGGTTATCTCCGATACCGCAGAGTACGGCAACTACCTGTTCGCCAACGCGGCGGTGCCGTTGCTGAAGGACTTCATGACCACCCTGCAGGCGGGCGATTTGGGTAAAGCCGTGGCGGGTACGGCGGTGGACAACGCGCAGCTGCGTGACGTGAACGAAGCGGTACGCAGCCACCCTATCGAAACCGTCGGCCGCAAACTGCGTGGCTACATGACCGACATGAAACGCATCGCCGTTGCGGGCTGATTTCCCGCAAGGCAAAGCACACAGAGCCGGCAGCGATGCCGGCTTTTTTATGCCTACGGTGGCGTGATCAATTGCCGTTCGAGGCAGCGACGGATCGCGTGTTTGGCGTTGGCGACCCCCAGCTTACGCACCGCATTGCCGATGTGAAACTTCACCGTGCCGGTTTTTATCCCCAGGATCAGCGCGATCTCATGGTAGGTTTTGCCCTGGCTGGCCCAGTAGAGGATTTCCCCTTCGCGCGGCGAGAGCCGGTCTGTCCGGCTCGCCTCGGCGCTGGCCAAGGCCAGAGCGTGCTGGTGGGTATCGACCAATACCATCTGCAAGCTGGCCCTCTCGTCTTCCATCAGCTGCCGCAGTTCGGCGTCATCGGTTGCCGTGGCGCTGATCGACAAGATCGCCAGGTTGTTGTCGTGATCGTGCAAAACAAAGCTGCAGCCGTGCACGATGTCGTACTCCCGCGCCTGGCTGAAGATCTTCCGGTAATGCCGATCCTCGGTGGTGACGGGGGTGTCGTGCCACATAAAGGGCGCGCAGCGACTATGGGCGGCGCGCACGACGGGATCGATGCGCTGATAGCGATTGGCGCTGTAGATGTCCAGCCATTCTTGCGGGTAGCTCGAGACCAGCAGATGGCGATCGGGAAGGTGTTTGTTGAAGGTCAAATAAGCGTATTTGAATTGGCTGAAGGCGTGCAGTCGGCCGTCAAGATGCAGTCTTGCGGCGACGGCGTTGGCGAATGTGACGGTCATTGGTAACCTCCCTGTCGTTCGCGGCTCAGCCCGACCTGCACCAAAGTCCAGCTAGTCAGTGCGGCGGATTGAAATTTATACTCGGCTAATAAATTCAAAAAGGCAGCAATGCCAAGACCCGAGCTTAGCAGCTCTGGGCGGAAATAAGCCAACGCCAGGGAAATTCTTTCAATCATCCTCTCATCAATGCTTCTGGGATCTATTGTGCGGGCGGCGAGGCTACCTCGCCGCCGCCTTATTGGCTATGCGGGCATCGCCGCTGCGGGAATGATGGCGCCGCGGTGTTGGATCACCGTTGCGGCGAGCAGGTGGCCGCGCTGCGCCGCCTGTTGGGCGCTGCCGCCGTTCAGGCGTTCCGCCAGATAACCGGCGCTGAAAGAGTCGCCCGCCGCGGTGGTATCCACCACGCGCTCCGGCGGCAGCGCGATCGCCGGCACCTCAAGCCGCTCTCCCTCCACGCTGAACACCAGACAGGCATCCGCGCCGCGTTTGATAACGATCTCACCGACGCCGAGGGCCTGCGTGCGCGCCACCACCTGTTCAACCGGCTGCACTCCCCACAGCAGCTCTTCGTCATCCAGCGTCAGGAAGGCGATGTCGGTGCAGGCCAGCACCTCACGGTAGGCCTGCTGTGTTTCCTCACGGCTGTGCCACAGGCGCGGGCGATAGTTATTGTCGAAGATAACCTGGCCGCCGTTGGCGCGGCAGCGGCGCAACAGCGCCAGCAGCTTCGTGCGGTCGGCAGGCGCGAGGATCGCCAGGCTAATGCCGCTGAGATACAGGTAATCGAACTGCGCCAGCCGGGCGCACAGTGCGTCGGCCTGGGGGCCCGCCAGCCAATACCGGGCGGCGGCGTCGTTGCGCCAGTAGTAGAAGGTGCGTTCGCCGGCGACGTCGGTTTCGATCACGTACAGGCCCGGCAGTTTGTTTTCCAACCGCTGAATCAGCCCGGTCTCGATCTTCTCCTGCCGCCAGGCCTGCAGCATCTCGTCGCTGAAGCTGTCGGTGCCGAGCGCGGTGACGTAATGCACCTGCAGCGTCTGTTCCGGCATTTGGCGGGCGAGGTAGACGGCGGTGTTGAGGGTATCGCCGCCAAAGCCGCGCGTCAGCTGTGCGCCCTGCTGCGACAGTTCGATCATGCATTCGCCGATCACGGCGAGATTTCGGATAGACATCGTCAATAAGCCCTGGCTAAAGAAGAAGCAACAACCGCCAGTCTCCACGCAAGGCGGTGGGGTAGTCAATAAATTAAAACAGTGTTTTAATTTTTTATGATCGCGATCGGCCTATGCCAAAACAGGGTGAAGAAGAAACCGTGCGGCAATTCGTGCTTAAAGTTTTGCGCGGCGCGGCCGATAAGCTGGGTAAAGAAACAGCGGCAGCGCTCTCACTTCCCCGCCACGGCGATAGTACCGATGATAACCAACCTGATCTCGGGTCTGCTGGCGCCCTGTTTTGCCCTCTATGCCTGCGCCAAATCGCGGCGCTACTGGCGGCAATGCCGGCGCTTGTATACCTTCCAGCCGATTTATCGCACCAGTGGCGCGCTGCTGGCGGTGGAACTGCTGACGGCGGTATATCACCCGAATGAACCGGACAAACGGCAATCCCCGGAACAGTATTTTTCCTCGCTCGGCGTCGCCCAGCGTGTGCGGGTGATCCAGGAACAGCTGGCGCTGTTGCAGCGCTGGCAGGCATTGTTCATTCGCCACGCGGTGATGGTGTCGGTCAATATCGACGGCATGGCGCTGCAAGCGTTGCAGCGCCATAGCGAGCTGCAGCGGCAGATCGCCGAGATGCCCTATCTGCGCTTCGAACTGGTGGAGCACGCCGAAACAGCGTCAAACCGCCCGTTGCACCAGATGGTCGGCGGCGAACGGCTGTGGCTGGACGATTTCGGCAGCGGGCTGGCCAACTTCTCCGCCGTCGGCGCCTGGCGCTATCAATACATCAAGGTAGCGCGCGAATTGTTCACCTTGCTTAAACAGTCTGAAGAGGGCGTGCAGCTACTCGGCACCCTGATCAAGATGATGAACCAGCACAGCGACGGGGTAATCGTCGAAGGCGTGGAAACCGAGCAGGAGTGGCGGCTGGTACAGCGTTCCGGCGCGTTGGCCGCGCAGGGTTACTATCTTTCCCGCCCGGCATGCTTTGAAACTTTACACAGCGTACCGACGCTGTTCGCCGCGCCCGGCGCGCCGGCGTGAACTCCGGCCTATCCTCAGCTAATCTTAAACGGGGCTGCTCATTCCTTTTCCTTTCATTCGGCAGCCCGGTTTATGTGCTGAGGGAGCCCTATGACAAGAACAGGAAAGGTTTTCAGCTGGCTGGGCGGCATTGTGCTGCTGGCGATCGCCGCGCTGGCGATCTTCATCGCTACCTTCGACTGGAATCGACTCAAGCCCACCATCAACGACAAAGTGTCGGCTGAACTGCGGCGGCCGTTCGCCATCCGCGGCGATCTGGGCGTCGACTGGTCGCGTAACCGGGATGAGGGCGGCTGGCGCGCCTGGGTGCCCTGGCCGCATATTCACGCCGAAGACGTGTGGCTGGGTAACCCGAAAAACATGCCCGGCGACAGCATGGTGACGCTGCAGCGCGTCGACGCCAGCATCGCACCGCTGGCGTTGCTGAAGAAAGAACTGCTGATCCCGCGCATTTGGCTCAAGCAGCCGAATGCGTCGTTGCAACGCCTGGCCAACGGCGACAACAACTGGACGTTTGACCTGGCCGCTGGCCAGGATCCGCAGCAACCGCCTTCCGACTGGTCGTTCACCGTTCACGACATCGTGTTCGACAAGGGGCAGATCGCCTTTAAAGACGCCACGCTGAAGGCGGACTTCCGCGCCGTCATCGATCCGCTCGGCAAACCGCTGCCGTTCAGTGAAGTGACCGGCAAACAGAGCAGCGGCAAGGCCGCCACTCCTGACTACGTCTTCGGTTGGCAGGTCAAGGGCAAATACAACGGCGAGCCGCTGAGCGGCAGCGGCAAGATTGGCGGCATGCTGTCGCTGCAGAGCGCCGATCTGCCGTTCCCGCTGCAGGCCGACGTGCGCTCCGGCAGTACCAGGGTGGCGGTGGCGGGCACCTTGACCGATCCGCTGAACCTCGGCGGGCTGGAGGTGCAGCTGAAATTTTCCGGCGAAAGCCTGGGTAATCTCTATGGCTTGACCGGCGTGCTGCTGCCGAATACCCCGCCGTATGCGACCGATGGCCATCTGATTGCCCGCCTGCATCAGCCGGGCGGCGCCGTGTTCGAATATCAGAAATTCGACGGCAAAATCGGCGACAGCGACATTCACGGCGATTTGAAATACGTTGCCGGTAAGCCGCGGCCGACGCTGAGCGGCGCGGTGAGCTCCCGGCAGCTGAGGTTGGCGGATCTGGCACCGCTGATCGGCGCGGACTCCAACGCCGCCAAAGCCGGGCGCGGCGAGAAGAGCCGCCAGCCGGCGGATAAAGTGCTGCCGGTCGAACAGTTTGATACGCAAAGCTGGCGCAAGATGGATGCGGACGTGAAGTTTGCCGCCGCGCGCATCGAACGCGGCAGCGATTTGCCGCTGAGCGATCTGGCCACGCATCTGAAGCTGAACAATGGCGAACTGCGCCTGGATCCGCTGCGCTTCGGCATGGCGGGCGGCAGCCTGAACGCCGTGGTGCGCCTCGACGGCGGCAAAAAGCCGATGCGCGGCCAGGTGGATATGCACGCGCGCAAACTCCAGCTCAAACAGCTGTTGCCGAACGTGGCGGCGATGAAGCGCAGCCTCGGGCAGATGAACGGCGACGCCAGGCTGACGGGCAGCGGCAATTCGGTAGCCGAGCTGCTGGCGACCGGCAACGGCGACCTGCGCCTGTTGATCAATAACGGGGTGATCAGCCGCAGCCTGATGGAGATCCTTGGCCTGAACGTCGGCAACTATCTGGTGGCGCAGCTGTTCGGTGACGATGTGGTGGGCATCAACTGCGCGGCGGCGGACGTCGGCATCCGCAACGGCGTCGCCGCGCCGCGGCTGTTCGTGTTCGACACCGAGAACGCGGTGATCAACATCACCGGCAACACCAACCTCGCCACCGAACGGCTGGATTTGTCCATCGATCCGGAAAGCAAGGGGATGCGCGTGCTGACCCTGCGCTCGCCGCTGTACGTGAAAGGCACCTTCAAGCACCCCGACGCCGGCGTCAAAGCCGGGCCGCTGATCGCCCGCGGCGCGGCGGCGGTGGCGTTGGGCGCGGTGCTGACGCCGGCGGCGGCGCTGCTGGCGCTGGTTTCACCCAGTGAAGGCGGCGAGGAGAACCAGTGCGGGCAGATCCTGCGGGAGATGAAAGGCAAAAAATAGTCAGGCGTGCGGCGGCGGCGTGAGTAGCCGGCAGTCGTGATCCTGGATCTCTTCCGCCGAGGCCAGGGTAAACGGCAGCAGGCTGCGCTCGGTCGCCAGCAGCAGGAAATCGCCGTCCGGCAGCGCGGTCATCGCCAGGCCGAAGCTGCCCATGCGCCCTTCGGCGCGCGGCAGGCCGGAAGCCAACAGGCGGAAGGCGCCCTGTTGTTCCAGTTCGGCGGGGGTCACCCGCCGCCCCAGATAGTCATGCCCCAACAGGCCGCCGGGCAGCGGTTGCCATTGATCGATAAAATCGGGGCCGATCTGCGCCAGCCGCTGTTTTACCGCCGGCAGCAGGCAGGAGATATGAATGTGCAGCTGGTTTTGCGTGCGGCCATATTCCGAGTTGATCGCCAGTGAAATATCGCCATCGTCGATCGGTTTGCCATAGCGTTCCGCCATCACGTGGCGCGCGCGCCAGGCCTGGGCGAAGAAATTCGGCGTAGTGGCGTCCAGCACCGCCGGGCTTTCTATCCCGGTGATTTTGGCGCTGGGCATCAGCAGGTATTGCAGCGGCCCGTTGCGATCTTTAAACACCACGAAGCCGGCCGGCACATCTACCTGCGCGCAGGGCGCCGGGTTGTCATGCGCTTGCTGATTGGGCAGACATTGCTGGCTGACGATGCGCCACAGCGCATCGGGATGATCAGGCTTCAACCCGTAATAGAGCGCGATGGCGAGAGCCGCCAGCAGCGCAACGCAGACAAATACCCCACGACGCAGAGACATCGGCCGATCCTGTTACCGAGAGAAACATCCAGCATAGCCCGGTTTTATGACAGTAAACGAACAACGCGTGCGGCCCCCGCAGTGAGGGGGCCGCAGGGGATCACAGCGACCGGTGGCGGGTTTCTTTCATCAACAGCAGGGCCAGCAGCGTCAACCCGGCCATCGCCGCCAGATACATGCCGACGTAGAACAGCCCGTAGTGGGCCGCCAGCCAGGTGGCGATATAAGGCGCCACGGACGCGCCGAGGATCGACGCGACGTTGTAGGAGAACGACGCGCCGGTATAGCGCACTTCGGTCGGGAACAGCTCCGGCAGCAGCGCGCCCATCGGGCCAAAGGTCAGCCCCATGATGCTCAGGCCGCACAGCAGGAAGCCCATCACCAGCGCCTGATTGCCGGAACCCAGCAGGGGCGGGAACAGGAACGCGAAGCCGATCATCAGCAGGGTAATGGCGATCATGGTCTTGCGGCGGCCGAACGCATCCGCCAGCAGGCCGGCGATCGGCACCATCACGCCGAAGCCGATCACCGCCACCATCAGCATCCACAGGAAGCTGTTGCGGGAGTAGCCGAGGCCCAGCGGCTGCGGCGCGGTGCCGTAGGTCATCGAATACACCGTCATCAGATAAAACAGCGTGTAGGTCGCCAGCATGATGAAGGTGCCGAGGATGGTGGCTTTCAGATGCTTGCTCAGCAGCGTGCCGAGCGGCACTTTCACCTGTTTGCCGGCCTTGGCCACTTTGGCGAACACCGGCGTTTCATGCAGCGATACCCGAACGTACAGGCCGATCAGCACCAGCGCCGCGGAGAGGATGAACGGCACGCGCCAGCCCCATTCCATAAACTGCTGGTCGCTCAGCAGCCAGGAGAGCAGCAGGAAGGTGCCGTTGGCGAAGAAGAAGCCGATCGGCGCGCCCAACTGCGGGAAGGAGCCGTACAGCGCGCGCTTTTTGGCCGGCGCGTTCTCCGTCGCCAGCAGGGCGGCGCCGCCCCATTCGCCGCCCAGCCCCAGGCCCTGCCCAAAGCGCGCCAGCGCCAGCAGGATAGGGGCGAAGATGCCGATGGTTTCATAGCTTGGCAGCAGGCCGATCAGCACGGTGGAAATCCCCATGGTCAGCAGCGAGGCGACCAGCGTGACCTTGCGCCCTACCCGATCGCCGAAGTGGCCGAACAGCGCAGAGCCGATAGGGCGTGCGACAAAGGCGACGGCGAAGGTGGCCAGCGACTGCAGCGTCGCGGTGGTCGGGTCGCCCTGCGGGAAGAAGATGTGCGGGAACACGATCACCGCGGCGGTGGCGTAGATGTAGAAGTCGAAGAACTCGATGGCGGTGCCGACCAGCGAGGCGACGATGACTTTCCCGCGGGAGTTCACCGGTGTGGACGCCTCGTCGGCGTCGAGTGGGGGTGCGATGGTGGCTTGCATAATATTTCTTATCGTTAGAGGGGGTAAAAATCCATCTTAGTGACAGCATGCGGCCTTTTCAACGCGGGAGCCTTGGGTAACGCCGCTCCTAACCGGTTAAAAAGACTAATGTTTTACCGGGCTTCTTTTCTGCAGCGTTAAACGTTGAGAAATGGAGTTCGCGCAGAGGGAATGGCTGTAAAAACGGCAAAGAAAAGTGACTTGGCAGTTTGTTATGCTGGTTTTCCGGATGGCGCACCGTGCGATTCAGATGTATTGACTGGTTTTTTGGCTGTTAACCAGATGAACGTGCCGGTGTGTGCGATAACACCGGCACGATTGCATGGCTTCAGCGCGCTGGCGGCTCGCGTTCCGGCAACGCTTTGTCGCCTTTGTAGTCGGCGGTGGCGATCCAGGCGGCGCAAAACAGCGTCAAACGAGCGAAGAAGTAGAAGAACGCCATCAGCCCGATCACCGATCCGAAGGCCGCGCCGGAAGGCGACTTCGCCACCTGCGGCAGCGTCATGGTCATCACGAACTTGATCACTTCAAAACCGATGGCGGCGAGCAAGGTGCCGCGCAGCAGCGCTTTTTTCTTCGGTTTGTGGCGCGGCAGCATCCAGAAAATCCACAGGAACAGCAGATAGTTGGCGAAGATCGAGATCGACAGCGCGATCGTCGTCAGCGCCGGCCGAAGCCATTCGATGCCGTCCAGCCCCAGCGCGTTGACGATCGCCGCCTGCGCCGACCCGGCGACCGAGGTCAGCGACAGCGTGATAATCAGCGCGACCACCAGGCCGGTCAGCGAGATGAAGTCGCGGGTGTATTTGAAGTAGATTTTCTCCTGATCCTGCGGATTGCGCTCCCAGACATCGCGCGACTGCGCGCGGATCGCCTCGCGCAGATTGCCCATCCAACTGATGCCGGAATAGAGCGCCAGCGCCAGACCGGTCAACCCCACGGTGGTGCGCTGCTGAATGGCGGTATTGACGGTGTTCTTCAGCGTGCTGGCCAGCGTCGGATCGCTGATGCTGCCGACGATCCGGTTGATCAAGCGGGCCAGCAGATCCGGATTGGAGGCCAGCACGAAGCCGGCGGCGGCAAACGACACCATCAGGATCGGGATCAGCGAGAGGAATGAAAAATAGGTGATGGCGGCGCCGAACTGGCTGCCCAGCCGATCGTTAAAGCGTTCGGCCGCGCGCAGCAGGTGCGCCACGCTCGGCCAGGCTTTGATGCGTTCAATCAGACGTGAAAAACCACCGATGCGGCGGTCGAGGGTCTCATGGCCGGTCTTGATGGCGATAAGCGGCTTCGGCGGCGTGTCTTGTGCGGGCTGGCGGCGTTCCTGGTCTGGTCCTGTAGGCATTACTTCACGATTTCCTTAACGTTAAACGGCATGTTTCAGCATTGATTATAGCCAAAGCCCCGCGGCGTTTTGAGCGCCGGGGCGGCAAACGGTCATTTTCCGAGCTTAGCGCGTTAGCGCCTGGCATGAAATGCCGACGATGGCGCGATAGGTAAAATTCCTATGAAAACCCCGTGGCGCCTCAGTTTTTTTCACTTTCCTACCTCCAATTTTTATCTGTTTCGTCGGCGAGAAAGCGTTTACTCATGATGTGGCGTTGCGCTTTGCCGCTCGCCGCTCCGCTGCAGCCGTAGGGGCTGGAACGGTCTCATCCGTCATCAACAGAAAAACTGGAAGGTCTTATGAAATTGCTTAATCACCCCACCTGCCGCCCGTTTACCGAAGCGGGCAATCTGTCGCAGCTGTCCGCCTACTATGAAGAGGGGCGGCACATCATGTGGATGCTGCTGCGCGCCGCGCCGCGCCCCTGCTTCAACCAGGCGCTGATCGAAGACATCATGACGCTGGCGCAGGCGGCGAAGGAATCTTCGCTGCGGTTCGATTTCTGGGTCACCGGCTCGCTGGTGCCGAACATGTTCAACGTCGGCGGCGATCTGCAGTTCTTCGCCGACGCGATCAAAAACCGCAAGCGCGAGGCGATGATGGCCTACGCGCGCGCCTGCATCGACTGCGTGCATGCGGCGGCTCGCGGTTTCGACACCGGCGCGGTCAGCATTGCGATGGTCGAAGGCAGCGCGCTGGGGGGCGGCTTTGAAGCGGCGTTGGCGCACCATTTCGTGCTGGCGCAGAACAATGCCCGCATGGGGTTTCCGGAGATCGCGTTCAATCTGTTTCCCGGTATGGGCGGTTACTCGCTGGTGGCGCGCAAGGCGGGCATGCGCTTGGCCGAGGAGCTGATTTGGGGCGGCGAGTCGCATACCGCAGAGTGGTTCGAGAGCCGCGGGCTGGTAGATCAGCTGTTCCAGCCCGGCGACGCCTACATGGCGACGCGCACCTTTATCGATACCATTCGGCCGAAGCTCAACGGCATGCGCGCCATGCTGCGGGCGCGTCAGCGCGTGTTGCAGCTGACGCGCTCCGAGCTGATGGACATTACCGAAGATTGGGTGCACTCGGCCTTTACCATTGAGGAAAAAGACCGCGCCTACATCGAGCGGCTGGTGATGTTGCAGGATCGCCATACCCTGAACCTGCGTCGTGCCGGCTAACCTTAACGCGCCCGCCTCATGCGGAGGGTGAGCGCGGGCGATAGGACTGCAGCCAATGCTCCAGCTGTTCCGGGAGCATTGGCCGCGCAAACAGAAAGCCCTGTTTTTCGTCCACGCCGACCTCGTCGAGGAAGTGGTTTTCGCTCTCGGTCTCCACCCCTTCGGCGATCACCCGGAACGCCAACGCCTCCGCCGCCGCAACGATCGCGCGCACCAACGATTGCGATACCGGGTTGAAATTCACCCCGCGCACGAAGCTTTTATCCAGCTTGATGGCGTCCAGAGGAATGCGCGCCAGCTGCGCCAGCGACGAATAGCCGGTGCCGAAGTCGTCGAGATGCACCTGCGCGCCCAGTTCGCGCAGCCGGGTGATCAACGCGCGCGCGCGGTTCTCGTCTTCAATCAGGCTGCTTTCGGTCAACTCGAAGTCCAGCAGACAGGGGGCCATGCGGTGACGGCGCAGCACCCCGAGCAGGTCGTTGACGATGCTGTCATCAGCCAGCTGACGGGCAGAGAGGTTGACCGCCACCCGCAGATTCAAGCCCTGTTCTTGCCACTGCGCCGCCTGCCCGGCGGCGGTCTGCAGCACCCATTGGCCGAGCGGGCCGATCAGGCCGGACTCCTCGGCGTAGGAAATGAACTGCATCGGTGGGATCAGGCCGCGCTCCGGCGAATCCCAGCGCACCAGCGCTTCCACGCTGTGCACTTCACCGCTGCGCGCGTCGATTTTCGGCTGGTAATACAGCACCAGCTGATTTTGCTCCAGCCCTTTGCGCAGGTTGGTGTCCAGCCACATGTATTCGGCGACACGTTTATTCATCTCCGGCGAGAAGACGGTATAGGTACGTTTGCCGTGCTCCTTGGCGACGTACATGGCGGTATCGGCGCTGCGGATCAGGCTGTCGAGATCGTTGCCGTGCTCCGGGCACAGCGCGATGCCGATCGAACAGCCGGTATACACCTCAATCAGGCCGATGCGGAAAGGGGTTTTCAGCCTGTCGATAATGCGCTGCGCCAGCGTTTGCAGGCGCTCGCGATCGGCTTGCGGTGCCAGCACCAGGAATTCGTCGCCGCCGAGGCGGGCGAGCACCTGGTCCGGGCCCAGGCAGCCGAGGATCGCCAGCGCGACCTCGACCAGCAGCCGATCGCCGAACATATGGCCGTAGGCGTCGTTGACCTTTTTGAAGTTGTCGAGATCGAGATACACCAGGCCGAAACTCTCTTCGCCGCGCGTGGCGATGGCGTGATTGATCTTGTCCTGGATGGCGTTACGGTTCGGCAGGCCGGTGATGAGATCGGTGTTGGCCAGCACCCGCAGCCGCTCCTGCGCCCGGCGTTCTTCGGTGATGTCGGTACCGGAGCAGATCAGAAAGACTTCGTTTTTGCCGCTGCCGCTGTGCACGAACTTATTGCGGAACAGGAACAGCCGTTCGCCCTTGACCGTCTTTACCCAGCGTTCCACCTCATAGGACGAACCGTTGCGGAAGAAGCCGGCGATGTTGCGCCGCGAAGCGGCGGCTTCTTCCGGACTCATAAACAGCTGGAAAACGTTTTTGCCGATCACCTCGTGTTCGTGCAGCCCGGTATACTCCTCGCTCAGCCGGTTGAAACGCTGAATGCGGCCGTGTTGATCGACGATCACGATCACCGAGTTGGCTTCGGACACTACCTGCTCGGCGAAGGATAGGCCGTGCACCAGGTCGCGCGCCACAGATTGGGTGTCGCTGAAGGCGGAAGCGGTGCCCGCCCATTCGAGGTTGTTGACGCGGCGCCCGACCAGATGCAGATGCAGCGGTGCACCGGCTAGCGTAATGGTCAGCTCCAGGCTGGCGGTGACGCCGGTCAGGCGACGGATTTTCGCCGCTTCCATGGCGCTGAGCGCCACCGCAACGTGGGCTTTGCCTTTAACGGCGGACAGCTCCAGGGCATTGCTGTCAAACGCCAGCCGCCAGTGGGGGCTTTGGGTGCCGAAGTGGGCGTTAAGAAGCTCAGGGCCTTGGTCTGCGGGCATGATGATTCCTCAAAAGAGCACGGGCGGCCGGTCAGCACAGCTCCGGGCAGCCTGTTGGCCCGAAAGCGATCGCCGTACGCATCTGTGCATCATATAACAGGTTTTCACAGGCGGAGCGGGTGATGGGAACTATTATATAAGCAATGATTAGTTTTGCGGTGTAAACGTCGCCCGGCGGCCGGTTGTCTTAAAGTGTAGGAGAACATCGGATCCTGTGATGCTGGTACTGACTTCCCCCGTTATCGGAAAACGGTTGATGCAAGGTTGCCGTGCAGGCGAGTAAATTATAGCGGTAAGGGGAAAGCGGAAAAATAACTCCACCGGGGGGATTGTTGCCGGGAAATTAAAATTTCCATCAAATAAACGCCATCTTCATAGTTTTCTCATAATTGGTGAATAAATCCGAGACGGGTTTTAAAAAGTTTACACACCCTCGCATTACTTGAAATTTATCAGCCTATTATTATCTCCGACGACGAATGAGCCTGTTAACGTACAGCGCTCCTGATGAAGAAAAACTTTTAAGGAAATGATTATGCGTAAATTGACGGCTTTATTTATTGCTTCCACGCTGGCCCTGGGTTCTGCTTCCGCGGCGTTCGCTGCAGACACCACTGCCCCGGCGGCGGATGCGGCGCCGATGAAAATGATGCATCACAAGGGTGAAGGCAAAGGCGGCCCGTTCGCCGGGCTGAACCTGACCGAGCAGCAGCGCCAGCAGATGCGCGATATTATGAAAGAGTCGCACCAGAAGCGCGGGCCGGGCATGAAAGAGGAGCGCCAGGCGCTGCACAATCTGGTCGCTTCCGACAGCTTTGACGAAGCGAAGGCGAAGGCGCAAATTGACGCGATCGGCAAAGCGCAATCCGAACGCATGCTGGAGCGCGCCAAAGCGGAAAATAAAATGTATAACCTGCTGACCCCTGAGCAGAAAAAACAATACAATGAGAATTATCAGAAACGTGAGCAAAAGATGATGGACCACATGAATAAAATGAAGGCGCAGATGTCCTCCGATCAGTAATATCCGCTCGCGGTGAATAATAAAGGGCCAGACTATTTGTCTGGCCCTTTTTCTATTTGGCGTTATCACTGGCAGGCTATGAAGTGAGTGATAATCATTCTCCGCCGACCATGTGCCGGAACTGCTCGGCAACGGCCTGAGCAAAGCGCGGGTCGTTAATATGATAAGGCGTTTTTATCAACCGGCGTTTGTCGGTGGCGTGCACCGTTTCTTCCAGCGCTTGCGTAAAGGCGGCCAGCGCCGCCTGATCCCAGAACGGTTGCCCGGGCGCGTCCAGAGCCGATACGCCGCCCGCCGGGATAACGAAACGCACTTCGCCCGCGCAGGCGTTGATTTTTTCGCCCATCCAACGCCCCATTAACGCATTCTCCCGCGCGCTGGTGCGCACCAGCGTCACTTGCGGGTTGTGAGGGTGGCGCAGACGGTTGGCATAGCGAGCCGGCACCGTGTTCGGTGCGCCGAAGTTGATCATGTCGATCGCGCCGCAGGAGAGCACGCACGGGATGCCGGTACGCGCGATGGCACCGAAACGATCGGTATTGCAGGGCAGCACGCCGCCAAACAGGTGATCGGCCACTTCGGTGGTGGTCAAATCGATGGCGCCGTGCAGTTGGCGGCTATCGATCAGTTTTTCCAACGCTCTGCCGCCGCTGCCGGTCGCATGAAACGTCAGACAATCCCATTGCGATCCCAACTCGGCAATCAACGCCTGAACGCAGGGCGTGGTGACGCCAAACATTGTCAGGCCGATCGCCGGCTTGTCGTCGTGAGAGTCGACGGCGGCGAAGCGGACTGCACCGGCTATCTGGCGCGCCGCGTTGCCCAGCACCCGTCGCGAGATGCGATTCAGGCCGGCGAGATCGGTGACCGAATACAGCATGCTGATATCGCTGGCGCCGACATAGGCGGAAACGTCACCCGCCGCCATGCTCGAGACCATCACTTTCGGCAGACCGATCGGCAGTTGCTGCATGGCCGGCGTGATGATGGCGGTGCCGCCGGAGCCGCCCAGGCCAAGCAGGGCGGCGATATCGCGGCGCGTCAGGATAAAGCGTTCGAAAGCGGTCGCCATGGCGGCGATCGCCTGGCCGCGGCTGGCGCCGAAGACCGCGCCGGCGCCCGCCGGATGGTGGCGAGCGACCTCTTCTGGGCCGATATCGGCCGGGGAGTCAAACGGCAAGCTACGGGTGGAGAGATCGACGGTTCGCGTGAGTAAATCCAGGCTGGCAATCAGCCGCCGCACATACTCCAACTCTTGTCCTTTCGTATCTGCCGTGGTAGCAATATAGACAAAATTTGAAGTATCTTTCATGGGTTTTTCCGAGGTGATTCTAATTTTTATTTTAAAAATTAATGTATTATATTTTTTTAGGTGCCCTGGTGTTGGCATTTAAATTAAATTGATTAATGTATTTATATAATGAGACGGCAGTATCATTTTTGCAAGGGCAGCTCAGTGCAAAATGGGACTTCTGTCTCATTTTGAGCTTTTTGCGCGGCCGAGCCTTTGTCGTCAACCTGTCGGCAGTGGCGTATCTCCAGCCGCGCAAGCATGTACAGATGTATGAGGTTTAAGTGCCGATAAATGCTTTTCCCACCCCGTTCGATCCTTCACTGACGTCCACCCGGGCAAAAACCTACCGTTTGTTGCTGGCCAGCGCGATGGCGCTGTATGACGAAGGCGCGTTTCCTTCGATCACCGAACTGGCGGCGCATGCGCAGGTATCGCGTGCGACCGCCTACCGCTACTTTCCGACCCAGAGTGCGCTGATTAGCGCCGTGGTGGCGGAAAGCCTGGGGCCTATTCTGGAATGGCGCCCGCAAGACGATGATGCCCTGAAGCGCATCCAGCAGTTGCTGACCTTCGCCTATCCTCAGATGGAACGGCACGAGGGGGCGTTGCGCGCGGCGTTGCAGCTCTCTTTGCAGCAGTGGGCGCACGCGACGCCGGGCGAAAAATTCGTGCGCGGCAACCGCAAGCGTCTGTTGGCGCTGGCGGTAGAACCGCTGCAGGGCAAACTGCCGCCGGACTCTCTGCAGAGAGTGATTCATGCTTTCTCGCTGATTTACGGCTCGGAGGTGTTCCTGGTGCTGAAAGATATCTGGGGGCTGGAGCTTGAGAGCATTCAGGACGTCACGCAATGGATGGCCAAAGCCATCCTTCGTCAGGCGGAAGAGGACGCGACGAACCGCAAAAAAACATCAGCAGGATAATCCAATTTTTGCCGATGGCTGACTGAAAAACCAGCATAATTCACTGAGTGAATATTGGCAAAATTTATAATTAAAAGTGATAAAAGACGCCTGTTAAGCACTTTTCAGGCGGCCACACCCTTCATTTACCCCTGAATTATATTTTTATTTATCAGTTAATTAATATTTATTCCCTCACGTGCTATCGCCGCTCCGATACCGCCAAGCGTCATTGTCATTTCTTATCGTCGCTGGCCTGATTCACCCCTGAAACTTTCTCCCCTCCCGCCGAACTGCCGGATGACACATTAAGCGCACTTGAGATTGTTGTGCTTTATTTATTTGGTATTACCAAACTGTTACACAAAAAATCTTATAAAACATTTGCAAACAACAACGGACGGTATCTGGGATGGAGAAGAAACTTAGAGGAGTCAAATCCGCTCGGGCGGCCTTCGGCTGGCCTGAAATCGGAGTTCATCGCGCACAATGGAGCGCGATGCTGATCTGCCTGACGGCGATCGGCGGGGCGCAGGCCGCCAGCTATATAGAGAACGGCAAAGCGGGCGATCCGGCCAGCTGGCGCAGCAGTGAATTCAACGCGGAATGGGGGCTGGGGGCGATCCACGCCGACCAGGCCTACGCCGCCGGTTATACCGGAAAAGGCATCAAACTTGGCATTTTCGATCAGCCGGTCTACGCCAAGCACCCGGAGTTTGCCGGTGAGAATAAGGTGATCAATCTGGTTACCGAAGGCATCCGCGAATACACCGATCCCTATATCCCGGTGAAAAAAGGCGACACTTTCCGCTATGACGGTACGCCGAGCGTGGACTCCGATGGCACGCTCGGTTCGCACGGCACCCACGTGGGCGGCATCGCCGCCGGCAGCCGCGACGGCGGCGCCATGCACGGCGTGGCGTTCAACGCGCAGATCATCAGCGCCGAAAACGGCGATCCCGGCCCGGAGGACGGCATCATCCTCGGCAACGACGGCGCGGTGTACCAGGCCGGCTGGGATGCGCTGGTGGCCAGCGGCGCGCGCATCATCAACAACAGCTGGGGCATCGGCATTACCGAAAAGTTTGAGGAGGGGGGTTATGACCCGGCTTATCCACACTTCACGGTGAACGATGCGCAAAAGCAGTTCGATCAGATCAAACAGATCCTCGGCACCAAGCCCGGCGGCGCCTATCAGGGCGCGATCGACGCGGCGCGCAGCGGCGTGGTCACCATCTTCGCCGCCGGTAACGACGGCAATCTGAATAACCCCGATGCCATGGCCGGCCTGGCCTATTTCGTGCCGGAGATTGCACCGAACTGGCTGTCGGTCGCCAGCTTGCAGGATCCCTCTAATAGCGGCGACTACAGCATCAGCACCTTCTCTTCCCGCTGCGGCTACACCGCCAGCTTCTGCGTTTCGGCGCCGGGCACCCGGGTATACAGCTCGGTGATTGAAGGCACCAGCGTGGAGAATCTGACGACCGGCTACGCCAAATACAGCGGCACCTCGATGGCGGCGCCGCACGTGGCCGGCAGCGTCGCGGTGCTGATGGAGCGTTTCCCGTATCTGAATGGCGCGCAGGTGGCGGAAGTGCTGAAAACCACCGCCACCGACATGGGCGCGCCGGGCATCGACGCGCTCTACGGCTGGGGGATGATCAACCTGGGCAAAGCCATCAACGGCCCTGGCATGTTGGCGACCGTCGAGGATATTCCCGAAGAATTCCGCATCCCGGATCCGACGGGCGTGGCTTACGGCCCGACCCAGTTCGTGGTGGATCTGCCGGGCGTCGGCGCGGTGCTGGACAAGGGCAAACCGACCGAGCGCGTCTGCAGCGATGTGCTGTGCGGCTTGGACTTCTGGAGTAACGACATCTCCGGCCACGGCGGCCTGACCAAGCAGGGCATCGGCACGCTGGTGCTGACCGGTAACAATACTTATTCCGGCCCGACGCTGGTCAACCAGGGGCGGTTGGCTGTCAACGGCTCGGTCACTTCGGCCGTCAGCGTGCAGAGCGGCGGCATCGTCGGCGGCAGCGGCACGCTCAGTTCGCTGACCGCCCGTGATGGCGGCACCGTGGCGCCGGGCAACTCGATCGGTACCCTTAACGTGGCCGGCAACGTCAGCTTCGAGCCGGGTTCGCGCTACGCGGTGGAAGTGGGGCCGAACGGCCAGAGCGATCGGATCCAGAGCAGCGGATCGGCGACGATCGGCGGCGGTGAGGTGGCGGTGACGCTGGAGAACAGCCCCAACCTGCTGACGCAAGGCGAGGTGCGCAGCCTGCTGGGCCAGCAGTACACCATCCTGAGCGCGCAGCAGGGGGTGAGCGGGCAGTTTGACGCGGTGGCGCCGAACTACCTGTTCCTCGGCACCGGGCTGAGCTACCAGCCGACCGGGGTGACGCTGAGCGTCGGGCGCAACGGCACCAGCTTCGCCAGCGTGGCGCAGACCTCGAACGAGCGGGCGGTGGCGGCGGCGGCGGATGCGCTGGCGGCGGGCAACCCGGTGTACGAGAGCCTGCTCAGCAGCGGCACGGCGGGCGAAGCGCGGCAGGCGTTCCGTCAGCTGTCGGGGCAAATCCATGCGGACATCGCCTCGGCGCTGGTGAACGACAGCCGCTACCTGCGCGAGGCGCTGAACGGGCGCCTGCGTCAGGCGGAAGGGCTGGCGAGCTCGTCGGCCATCAAGGCGGATGAGGGCGGTGCCTGGGCGCAGCTGCTGGGGGCGTGGGACCACGCGTCGGGCGACGCCAATGCTACCGGCTATCAGGCCTCGACCTACGGGGTGTTGGTGGGGCTGGACTCGGCGGCGGCGGACGACTGGCGGCTGGGGGTGGCGACCGGCTACACCCGCACCTCGCTGCACGGCGGGTACGGGTCGAAGGCGGACAGCGACAACTACCACCTGGCGGCGTACGGCGACAAGCAGTTCGGGGCGCTGGCGCTGCGCGGCGGGGCGGGCTACACCTGGCACCGCATAGACACCAAGCGGTCGGTGAACTACG
>NZ_JBJNLB010000019.1:0-31169 GCF_052169275.1 Serratia sp. CY27727
TCCTTCTTACTTGTGGTGAGTAAGCTGGAATATTCCGGCATGGGTTTCCTTCAGGCTAGAGCCTCACAGGTTCAATCACCACCTCCTTAGGAGGTGGTTTAAGGCTTACAATAAAAAAGCGCGATTCCACCGAATCGCGCTTTTTCCATACTCGTCTGACCGCCGAATTACTTCGCCAGCACGCTCACCCACATCGGGCCTTTGCCCACCGGATAACGCGCCAGCGTGGTCAGCTTACCGCTGGCCTGGTCAATTTCATGCACCGCGATGTGATCGGATTTCTGGCCGGACGAAATCACGAAACGGCCGCTGTGATCGATGTTGAAACCGCGCGGCTGCGCTTCGGTCGGATGATAGCCGACCACGCTCAGCGTGCCGCCGTCTGCGGAAACGCTGAAGATGGTCAGAATGCTGGCGGTGCGGTCGCTGGTGTACAGGAAGCGGCCGTTCGGCGTGATATGGATGTCCGCCGCCCAGCGGGTGCCGTCGAAGTCGGCCGGCATGATGTCCAGCGTCTGCGTCACGGTGTATTTGCCGCCGTTTTCCGAGATGGCCAGCACGTCCACCGTGCCGTCCAGCTCATTGACGCAGTAGGCGAACTTGTCGTTGTGGTGGAACGCCATATGACGCGGGCCGGCGCCGGCGGCGGTCGCCACCGCTTCCTGCGCGTGCGGCGTCAGCTGGCCCGCCAGGCTCAGGTTGAACAGGCGGATGCGGTCTTCTTTCAGGCAAGGCACCAGCACCAGCTGGTTGGTCGGATCGATGTTCGCCGAGTGCGGCGCGGTCAGGCCGTCGATCTGCTGAATAGGCGCCGTCACCACGCCGTCGTGGCCGATCGGGCTGATGCTGGCGCAGTTGCCGCTGTAGGAGGCGGAGAACAGGTAACGCCCCTGCAAATCGGTGGAGATATGGGTCGGGCTGCCCGGCAGCGGCGCCATGCCGGCCTGCTGCAGCGTGCCGTCCGCCTCGATGCGGTAGCTGACGATGCCGAACGCCGGACGCACGCCGACGTACAGGTGGGTCTTGTCCGGATGAAGGGTCATCGGCTGCACCTGGCCCGGCACGTCAACGGTTTGCAGCAGCACCAGCGCGCCGGCGTCATCCAACTGCCAAACGTGGATCTGCTGGCTCTCCGGGCTGGCGACATAAACGATTTGCTTCATGTGTTCTCCTTGTAAAGGGTAAAAGAGGAACCGGTTTCAGGCCGTTCGATTGCCCCTAGCTTACCGCACATCCGTCGCATGGCAACCCCGCTTAGCACCGGAAGCTCACGCGGTTTTCTCCGTTGGCTATCCGGTGTACCATCGGATTAATTTTATGGCTAACGATAACGAGAACCCTATGAGCTACCGCGTCATCGCCCTCGATCTTGACGGCACCCTGCTGGACAACCAAAAACGCATCTTACCGCAATCGCTGGAAGCGCTGGCGCAGGCGCGCGCCGCCGGCATCCAGGTGGTGGTGGTCACCGGCCGCCACCACGTCGCTATCCATCCGTTCTACCAGGCGCTGCAGATAGATACCCCGGCCATCTGCTGCAACGGCACCTATCTGTATGATTTTCAGCAGAAGAAGGTGTTGGCGGCCGATCCGCTGGCGAAAGATCAGGCCAGGCAGGTGCTGCAGATGCTCAAACAGACCGATATTCACGGGCTGATGTACGTCGACGACGCCATGCTGTATCAGGAGCCGAGCGGCCACGTGATCCGCTCGCTGGCCTGGGCCGAAACCCTGCCGGCGGCGCAGCGCCCGACGCTGCTGCAGGTCGGCAGCCTGGCGCAGGCGGCCGACGACGCGCAGGCGATCTGGAAATTCGCCACCTCGCACGCCGATATTCCGGCGCTGCGCGAGTTTGCCGACACGGTGGAAAAAGAGCTGGGGTTGGCGTGCGAATGGTCCTGGCACGATCAGGTGGATATCGCCAAAGGCGGCAACAGCAAAGGCAAGCGCCTGCGCCAATGGGTGGAGTCGCAGGGGCTGAGCATGGATCAGGTGGTGGCGTTCGGCGACAACTACAACGACATCAGCATGCTGGAAGCGGTCGGATTGGGCGTGGCGATGGGCAACGCCGATGATGCGATCAAGGAACGCGCCGATCTGGTGATCGCCGATAACCTGCAGCCGGGCATCGCCGAGGTGATCCGCACCCGCGTACTCTAGTTTTTTCGCCCTCCCGCCGGGAGGGCCTGTCTTAGCGGCTCTCGCGGCTGATAGACACGCTCTTCACCTGCGCGTACAGCCACTGCCCAGGGCGGATCGCCAGTTCATCGCGCGCCCAGGGCGTGATCCGCGCCCACAGCACGTGTTCCCCGACCGCCAGCTTCACTTCCACCTGCCCGTCCACGTCCAGACACTCGCTTACCTTGGCCGGCAACACGTTGCGAATGCTGCTGTTGACCGGCGGTTGCAGCACCAGCGAGACATCGGCGGCGTTGATGCGAATGCGCAGCTGGGTGCCCAGTTCGGCGTCGATGCCGCTGACCCACAGCCTTTGATCGCCGAGCGCCAGCGCGGTCATGGCATAACGTTGATGATGCTCAATCACGCTGACGCGCAGCACGCTGCTCTGATCTTCACGCTGCAGCCACGGCCGCAGCGCGCTGCTGGCCCAAACGGCTTCCAGCCCGCCGAACGCGCGCACCTCGCCGCGATCCAGCACCATCACCTGCTCGGCCAGGCGCAGGATCTCGTCCAGGCTATGGCTGACGTAGAGGATGGGGATGTTGACGTCCTGCGCCAACCGCTCCAGATACGGCAGTAGCTCGCGTTTGCGCGGCAGATCGAGCGAGGCCAGCGGCTCGTCCATCAGCAGCAGTTCCGGCGCGGTCAGCAGCGCGCGGCCGATCGCCACCCGCTGTTTTTCACCGCCGGAGAGCGTCAGCGGCAGCCGATTGAGCAGCGGCCCGATGCCCAGCAGCTCGACGATAGTGTTGAACTGTGCGCGAATGCCGGCCGCCATGCCGTACTGCAGGTTGCCGCGCACCCGATAGTGCGGGAACAGCCGCGCATCCTGAAACACGTAGCCGATACGGCGCTTTTCCGGCGGCAGGCAAAGGCCCGCGGCGGTATCCACCAGCGTGCGGCCATTGATCGCGATGCGCCCCTGCTGCAAACGGGTCAGGCCACCGATGGCGTTGATCAGGGACGTTTTGCCCGCGCCGGACAGGCCGAAAATCGCGGTGATGCCCTGCGCCGGCAAATCGGCGCGGACGTTGAGATTAAGGTCGCCCAGCTGCTGCGAGAAATCCAGCTCCAGCATTTACACCCCCATCCGTTTGCGGCCCCAGCGGGCCAGCCATTCGGACACCATCAGCGAAGCCAGCGACAGCACAATGGCGATCGCGCACAGCCGCGCGGCGGCGGCTTCCGCTCCCGGCGTTTCGATCAGTGTATACATCGCCAGCGGAATGGTGCGGGTTTCACCGGGAATGTTGGAGACAAAGGTGATGGTGGCGCCGAACTCCCCCAGCGAGCGGGCGAAGGCCAGCACCACGCCGACAATGACGCCGGGCAGCGACAGCGGCAGCGTGATGGTGAAAAACACCCGCCACGGGTTGGCGCCCAGCGTGCGCGCCGCCTGCTCCAGCCGGGTATCTACCGCCTCCAGCGCCAGCCGAATGGCGCGCACCATCAATGGAAACGCCACCACCGCCGATGCCAGCGCGGCGCCGCGCCAGCTAAAGCTAAAGCTGAAGCCGAACCAGTCGTACAGCCACTCGCCGATGACGCCGCGCCGCCCCATGGCGATCAGCAGCAAATAGCCGACCACCACCGGCGGCAGCACCAGCGGCAGATGAATGACGCCGTCCAGCAGCGCCTTGCCGGGAAAGCGGCAACGCACCAACACCCAGGCCATCAGAATGCCGAACGGCAGGCTGCAGACCACCGCCAAACCGGAGACTTTCAGGCTCAGCTCAACCGCCTGCCACTCGTACTCACTCAGAATCATTTACGCGGGGTGAATCCATAATGTTCGAAAATAGCGGCCGCTTCCGGGCCCTTCAGATAGGTATAGAAAGCGCTGACCGTCGGATTTTGACGATCTTTCACCATCGCCATCGGATATTCAACCGGTTTGTGGCTGTCTTCCGGGAATACACCCACCACTTTCACCTTGTCGCTGGCGACCGCGTCGGAGCCGTAGACGATGCCGAGCGGTGCTTCACCGCGCTCCACCAGCGCCATCGCGCTGCGTACGTTGTTGGCGCGCGCCAGTTTCGGCTCCAGCGTGCTCCAGGCGCCCAGGTGTTCCAGCGCCTCTTTGGCGTAGATGCCGGCCGGCACGTGATCCGGATCGCCCACCGCCAGGCGGCCGCCGCTGAGCAGCTTGGCCCAGTCGGTCTGCTTGTCGATGGCGATCTTGTCTTGCTTATCGCTCTTGGCGGCGATCAGCACCAGTTCGTTGCCCAGCAGCGTGTAGCGGGTGTCTTTCACCATCTGCTGCTTGTCGATGGCGTAATCCATCCACTGTTGATCGGCGGAGATGAACAGATCGGCCGGGGCGCCCTGCTCAATTTGGCGCGCCAGCGTCGAAGACGACGCGAAGGAGGAAACCACCTGCACGTCCTTGCCTTTTTGATACTGGGTGGCGATGTCCTGCAGCGCGTTGGTCAGCGACGCGGCGGCGAACACGGTGATCTTTTCCGCCGCCGAAGCCTGTGCCACCAGGCCCGATGCCAACACGATCCCGCCAACCCATTTGGTCCATTGCTGTTTCATTGTTTTTCTCCGCAAGTTAACGTGCATTATCACTCTTCGTTATATAAAAAATAATATAACGTTGCGCGAAAGCTTGTCATGCGGTTTATCGGCAAAGCGTGAGATAACTTGAGGAATGCCCGCCGGGCGATGCCGGCGGATAACGGGATGGGGAACGGTCAGTGCTGGGTGCGGTTTTCTTTCGAACGGCCCACTTTGGAGAAGACGTTGAACACTTCGCCAAAACCGTAGATCAGGCCGAGGATCAGCGCCATGACCACCGGCACCATGACCACGGCAAACAACAGACTTTTCAATAATTCCAACATGATAGCCTCGCTTAACTGCCCATTGAGCGGCAAATGCCTTTCACCGCATATCGGGTTATTCTAACCCAAAAAAATCGCTAAAACCGGAGTTATTTTAGCCAGCGGGGCGAAATTGTGATCGGCCAAACGTGCCCTTTCCACCGGCTCATCCCGCCGCAGGATAGTAGATCAGCGGTGGCGCATAGCCGGCGGGCGCCGCCAGCCGGGCTTCCACCCCGTACACCGCGCGAATGTGCTCCGGCGTCAGCGCCTGCCGCGGCGTGCCCGCCGCACAGATCCCGCCCTGCTGCAGCAGCGCCACCCGATCGCAATAACAGGCCGCCAGATTCAGATCGTGCAGCGTCACCACCACGCTGAGTTTCAGCCGCCGCAGCAAGGCCATAAACTGCTGCTGATGGGCGATATCCAGATGGTTGGCGGGCTCATCCAGCAGCAGCCACGGCGTCTGCTGCGCCAGCGCGCGCGCCAGATGCACCCGCTGCCGTTCGCCGCCGGACAGCCGCTGCCAATCGCGATCGGCCAGGTGGCTGATGCCCACTTGCTCCATCGCCTGCCCGGCGAGGCGGCGATCCTCGGTACCAAAACCGCGCCAGCGGCCGATATGGGCCAGGCGCCCCAGCAGCACCGCCTCCTTCACCGGCAGCGCGAAGGCGCCGGGGGCGGATTGCTCGAGAAAGGCGATGCGCCTGGCGCGCTCCCGCCCGGAAAACGCGGTAATTTGGCGCCCTGCCAGCCAAACGCGGCCCCCGGCGGCGGGCTGCAACCCGGCCAGCAGCTTGAGCAACGTGGATTTACCGCTGCCGTTGACGCCGAGCACGCCGGTGACCTCACCGGGCAAGGCGCAGAAATCCAGATTTTCCAGCACCGTGCGTTCGCCCGCTCGCCAGCTCACCGCCTCGGCGCACAGGCCGGATCGCGCTTTTTCAATCGTCATGCATTGACCTTCCGATACAGCAACAGCAGGAATACCGGCACCCCCAGCAGCGCCGTCAGCACGCCGACCGGCAGCTCGCGCGGGGCAAACAGCGTTCTGGCCAGGGTGTCCGCCGCCACGGCGAACAGCGCACCGCACAGCGCGCTGGCCGGCAATAGCCGCCGATGCCGCGAGCCGACCAGCCGCCGGGCGACGTGCGGCACCGTCAGCCCGATAAATCCCACCGCGCCGCTGAACGCGACGATCGCCGCCGTCAGCGCGGTGGTCACCACATACAGCAGCAGCTTCAGCGGAGCCACCGCCACCCCCAGCGAAGCGGCGGTCACGCCGCCAAACGCCAGCGCGTCCAACTCACCCGCCCGCAGCCAACACAGCAGCAGCGCCGCCGCCAGCGCCAACCCGCACAGCCCGACCTGCGGCCAGCGCGCGTCGCTGAACGATCCCAGCAACCAGAACATCACGCCGCGCGTGGCGTTGGCGTCCGCCTGCCAGAGGGTGATCAGCGAAGTCAGCGCGGAGAGCAGCTGCGTCACCGCCACCCCGGCCAGAATAAACAGCGTGGACTCCCCCTGCAGCGAACGCCCGGCCAGCAGCATCACCAACGCAAACGCCCCCAGCGCGCCGATAAACGCGCCGCCGGACACCGACAACAGGCCGCCGCCCAGCCCCAATACCAGCACCGTTACCGCCCCCACGCCGGCGCCGGAGGAGATGCCCAGCACCCAGGGATCGGCCAGCGGGTTGCGGGTCAGCGACTGCAGCACGGTGCCCGCCAGCGCCAATCCGGCGCCGGCCAGCGCCGCCAACAGCGCGCGCGGCATCCGCAGCGACCAGATGATGCGCTGATACACATCGGCGTCGATCGCCGCACCGCCGCTGACGCCAAGCACAATGCGCCAGGCGTCGTGCCACGCGATCGGCGCAGGCCCCGACAGGGTGGCGCCCAGCAGGGCCAGCGGCAGCGCCGCCGCCAGCAACAGCAGCCAGCCGGCCTCACGGCCGGGCAGTAACCGCCGGATCATGCTATTTCCAGCCTGCGATCACATAGTCGTCCAACAGCTGCCACACCGTCCCCGCCTCGCTGAAACCGGCCTGCCTGAGGGCCGCGAGCTGGAAATCCACCGGCGTCGGCGGCGGCACCGGGCGGCCGGCGAACAGCGCTTCACGCTCGGCTTGATAAGCGGCCAGCGCCGGCGATTGCAGCGCGCCGGCGAACCAGCGATCCCAATCCTCAACGCCGTTGTCCCAGGCGCGCTGTTGGGTCTGCTCGTCATGCCGCTCCGCCAACGCTTTCAGCCGCGGCTGGCGCTGGTCATAGCGCTGATGATCGGCGTTCAGGAACACGCCGCCGTCGGCCAGCAGCCCGGCGACGTTGCGGTACAGCGCCAGCTGCTGCTCGGGCATCAGCCAGTGCAGCGCCGTGCTGGACACCGCCGCCTGCGGCGCGGGGCCGGACAGCGCGGAAAAACAGGCCGGATCCGCCAGATCGGCCTGCAGAATGCGGATCCGATCGCCGTACGCCGCCAGCGCGCCGCGCGCCACCGCCAGCAGCAGCGGATCGAGATCGATGGCGGTCACCCTGGCCTGCGGAAAGCGCTGCAAAATGCGCAGGCTCAGCGAGCCCGGGCCGCAAGCCAGATCCACCACGTGAAAATCCTGACCGGCGGCCAGCGCGAGCACGTCCAGCTGGGCGTTAAAACGCGCTTCCCGTTCGGCGATGTAGGCCGCCTGCTGGCGATCCCAGGAGTCCAGCAGCGAAGAGAATGAAACGGCAGTCATATCAAGGTTCCTTGTTGGAAAAAGTCGGCGCCTGCGGCGGCAAGGCCGCCAGGCCCCGAATCAAACGGCCCAGCGCCGCCACGGTGCGGGCGGAAGGGTCCATGTCGTAACCGGGGAGGATCACGTAGCGCCGCTGACGCACGGCGCGCAGCGTCGCGGTCAGCGGGTGATGCTCCAGAAAGGCGATCTTGTCGGCCGCGCTGTCGCCGAGGCCGCCACGCGTCAGATCGCCAAGCACGATCGCATCCGGATCGCGGGCGGCGATGATTTCCCAGGACACCGTCGGCCACAGCTCGGGCCGATCGCCGAACAGGTTCTCGCTGCCGACGCTGCGGCTCAGCAAACCTGGCGCGCCGCAGCAGCCGGCCACATAGGGCGTTTGCGCGCCGGCATACCACCACAGCAGACGCAAATGCGGCAGCTGAGCACGCTGTGGTTCGAGCGCCCTCAGCTGCCCGCGCAGCCGTTCGACCAGCGCTTCACCGGCGCGGCTGACGTTGAAAATGCGCGCCAGCTCCCGCAGCTCGGTGAAAATGTCTTCAAACGTCAGCGCGGCGGCGATCGCGCTTTGCTGGCCGCTGCAGACGCCGGGTGAGAGATAAGTGCCGATGCCCCATTCTGCCAGCCGCGCCCGATCGGGCGTTTCCGGGCTGTGCAGCCAGTAATAGCTGGCCGAATAGACAAAATCCGGCCGCATCAGCAGCAACGCTTCCGCCGTGGGCGGCGCCGGGCTGGTGGGCGCCTGCAGCGCATCGGCCGTCGGCGCGGGATCGCGCGCGCGGTCATACCCAACCACGCCGATCGCGCGGCCAGCCAGCCCCAGCGCCAGCAGGTTTTCCAACGCCGGGTTGGCGTAAACCAGCACCCGCTGCGGCGGCTGCGGGTAATCGTGCGTTACCCCGCAATTTTGCAGGCTGACGGCATCGGCGCGCAGCGGCGCGCCGCCGCCCAATCCCAGGGCGCACAACAGCAGGGCAAGCCAGCGTTTCACGCCGTCAGAACCTGACCGACACGAAGGTTTCATAACTGCGCGGCGGCGCGATCAGCGCCTGATCCGGGTAAGTGCGCTGGTAGGCGTACAGCTGGTTGGTGGCGTTGCGAATGCGAAAACCGACATCGACGATCGGCGTCAGCTGATAGTCCGCCGCCAGATCGAGCGTGGTATACGCGCGCATCTTGCGCCGGTTGGCGTCGTCGTTGTAACTGCTGCCGACGTAGCGCAGTGAAGAAGCCAGCCCCAGACGCTCCGTCGCCTGATAATGCACGCTGAGGTTGGCGGTCCAGTCCGGGATATAGGCCGGGCGATTGCCGTTGTAGCTGCGCAGCGGGCTACCGCCGCGATAGTCGTCGTAGCGGGCATGCGTGTAGGCGGCGTTGCCGGCCAGCTCCCAGCGCTCGTCGGGACGCAGCACCACGCCAAGCTCGATGCCGCGCGACGTCTGCCTGCCTACCGCGTTCAACGCATCCGGCCGCTGCGCGTCGGGCACAAACAGGTTGTCCTTGCGCAGTTCGTACAGCGCCAGCGTCGCCTCGCCTTTGTTACCCCAGAACTGCCCTTTGGCGCCGGCCTCCCACTGGCGCGCTCGCGTCAGCGGCAGATCGGTCTGCGTTGGGCTGAGGAAGAACAGATCGTTGCCCGGCTCCTGGCCGGTGGTGTAGTTGGCGTAGAGCGTGAGGTTATCGGTCAATGCATAGCTGGGGCCCAGGCTCCAGGTGCTGAAAACGTAGGTATGCGCGCGGCTCTCTTCCTGCGGCCCCTGGAAGCGCCAGTCCATGTTCATATGGTTGTAGCGCAGCTGGCCCAGCAGCGCCAAACGCTCGGTCAGGCTGAAGCGATCTTCAAGAAAGGCGGCGTACTGGTTCTGGGTAACGTGGCGCACCGGCGCGCGTTGGCGGTCGGTTCCCTGGGCGAACGGCTCTCGGGGCGGCGCGCCAAGCGGCACGTCTTCGGATCCGGGGAAGCCGTTGGAGTAATACTGAAAATGCCGCTTGCTCAGATCGAGGCCGACCAGCAACCGGTTATCGAAACCGGCGATGGCGCGATCGAACACCAGCGAACTGCGGTTGCCGATCAGATCGTCGTCGTGCGCCAGGGCGCCGAAGGAGTCGCGGTTGACGTCGCCGGGTCGGGCCGCCGCCGCGACGCGAAAGCGTTCGACGTTGCGCCACTCGCGAAAGCCGCTGTAGTAATAAAATTGGTTATGCCACTCCACTTCGGGCGTCATAAACCAGTCCAGACTGGCCTGAAATGCGGTGGCGTTGCTCTGGATGCGGCTGTCGGTCAGGTTGTTGTAATTGATGTCGCGCAGCTCGCCGGCAATGCGCCCGTCCAGCAGCGGCGTGCCGTAGTAAGGGTTGTTGGTGCGGTTGAGCATGCGGTCCAGGCTCAGCGTCAACAGCGCATCGTCCGTCAGTTTAAACAGCAGCGAGCCGGAAACCCGCTTCTGCCGATCGCGTTCGTACTGCACGTTGCTGCCGCTGTCGTTGCCGCTGACGTCCAACCGGTACGCCACCGCATCGTCCACCAGCGTGCCGCCGGCCCCCAGATGCAGACGCTGGCTGCGGTAGCTGCCGAAGCCATAATCGAGCTCAAGCGGCTGGCGGCTGAAGGTCGGCCGCCGCGAGATCAGGTTGACGCTGCCGCCCGCGGCGCTCAGGCCGTTCAAGGCCGATCCCGGCCCGCGCAGTATCTCGATGCTGTCGTAATGCGCCGGATCGCCCAGCTGCAGCGTGCTGCCGGGCATCTCCACGCCGTTATACAGCCAGGCGATCGGCCGGAAACCGCGCGCGGAAAAGTTGTTGGACAGCGTCGGCGAAGCGACGCCGGACAGGCCAGTGGCGTGCTCGACGGCGGCGGCCAGCGAGCGATCGCCCCGCTGTTGGATCGCTCTTGCGCTGATGATATCGACGCTGCGCGGCGTCTCCCGAGCGGTCAGTCCAAGCTGCGAAGCGCTGCGGCTCACGGCGCTCAACGCATCGTAGCGCCCGGCGGGGGCCGCCGCCTCCACGGTGAGCTGTTCTTCGCATCCCGTGGCATTGCGGGCTTTATCGCAGTCGGCGGCGAAAGCCAACGGCGCCGTCAGTGCGCCGCCGACCCAGGCGGCGGCAAGGCATAACGATTTTCTGGGCGTGACAAGACGCCGGCGTGTCGTACTCATGTGAAGCATCCCTGTGGTGAAATAAAAACCGGCCGCAGCCGGGGTAAAGCCTTATCGTTTTTCTGTTATGTTATATTATAACAACAAAGCAATGCCAGTCTTTATTGCCCCGCCCTCCAGCGCACTGCGCTTGGCGCTTTGCCGCCAAATCGGCGACAATAAGATTTTTGCCGCCGACAGGATGCGCTATGCAGGCCGAAATTCTTCTGACTCTCAAACTCCAGCAAAAGCTGTTCGCCGATCCGCGCCGCATCGCGCTGCTGAAACAGGTACAGCACACCGGCTCCATCAGCCAGGGCGCCAAACTGGCGGGCATCAGCTACAAAAGCGCCTGGGACGCCATCAATGAGATGAACCAGTTGGCGGAACAAACGGTGGTGGAACGCGCCACCGGCGGTAAAGGCGGCGGCGGCGCACAGCTGACGCACTATGGCCAGCGGTTGATCCAGCTGTATGACCTGCTGGGCCAGGTGCAGCAAAAAGCTTTCGACGTGTTGCAGCAGGACGATCTGCCGCTCGACAGCCTGCTGGCGGCCATCTCGCGCTTCTCGCTGCAAACCAGCGCGCGCAATCAGTTCTTCGGTACCGTCATCGAACGCGATCATCAGCAGGTGCAGCAGCACCTGGCGATTTTGTTGAATGACGGCACCACTCGCCTGACGGCGGCCGTCACCCAGCAAAGCGCCGACCGGCTGCAACTGACTCCGGGCAAAGAGGTGCTGGCGCTGATCAAGGCGCCCTGGGTGCGGTTAAGCGTCGATACCGCGGAGCATGCCGGCGCGGATAACGCGCTGGCGGGCGTGGTGGCCGGCATTCAGCCGGGCGCCGAACACAGCGAGGTGCTGGTGACGCTGGCGGGCGGCGAAACCCTGTGCGCCACACTGACGACGGCGGAGCTGCAGCGCCTGCAGCTGAGCGTCGGCACCGCCGTACACGCCCTGTTCAACGCCGATCGCGTGATTGTCGCCACGTTGTGTTAAGCGCAACGTAACGTTGCGTTTTTGTTGATTGACATCACCCTGCAATGCGCCTATTCCTAAGGCAAATAATTGCAAAAAAAGGAACAGGTGATGTCGTCGTTGCACATTTCGCAAGGTTCATTCCGCTTAAGCGATACCCGCACCCTGACGCTGGACGCGCTGGAAATCCAGGCCGGCGACAGCTGGGCCTTCGTCGGCGCCAACGGCAGCGGCAAATCCGCCCTGGCGCGCGCGCTGGCCGACGAACTGGTTCTGCTGGGCGGTGAGCGCCGCAGCGACTTTCAGCACGCGGTGCGCATCTCCTTCGAACAGCTGCAAAAAATGGTCAGCGACGAGTGGCAACGCAACAACACCGATCTGCTCAGCGCGGACGAGGACGACACCGGCCGCACCGCGGCGGAAATCATTCAGGAAGAGGTGCAAGACGCCGCGCGCTGTGAGCGGCTGGCCGCGCAGTTCGGCATCACCGCCCTGCTGACGCGCCGCTCCAAATACCTCTCCACCGGCGAAACGCGCAAAACCCTGCTGTGCCGGGCGCTGATGCCCGAGCCTGACCTGCTGATCCTCGACGAACCCTTCGACGGGCTGGACGTGCACTCGCGCGCGCAGCTCGCCACGCTGCTGAGCGAGCTTTCCGCCCAGGGCCAGACCGTGGTGCTGGTGCTCAACCGGTTCGACGATATACCGGATTTTGTCCGGCAGGTGGGCGTACTGGCGGACTGTACCCTGAGCAACCGCGGGCCGCGCCGCCAGGTGATGGCGGACGCGCTGGTGGCGCAGCTGGCGCACAGCGAAAACCTCAGCGGGCTGGCGCTGCCGGAGGAGGAGGATCCAACGCAAAAGGTGTCGCTGCCGGCGGATCGGCCGCTGATCGTCCTGCGCGACGGCGTGGTCAGCTATAACGATCGGCCGATCCTCAATCATCTCGACTGGCAGGTTAACCCCGGTGAACATTGGCAGATCGTCGGCCCGAACGGCGCCGGCAAATCCACGCTGCTCAGCTTGATCACCGGCGATCATCCGCAGGGCTACAGCAACGATCTGACGCTGTTCGGCCGACGCCGCGGCAGCGGGGAAACCATTTGGGAGATCAAGCGCCATATCGGCTACGTCAGCAGCAGCCTGCATCTGGATTATCGCGTCAACACCAGCGTGCGCAACGTGGTGCTGTCGGGGTTCTTCGATTCGATCGGCATTTATCAGGCGGTTTCGGATCGTCAGCGGCAGCTGACCGAGCAATGGCTGGCGCTGCTCGGGCTCGACGGCGCGCGCGGCGACGCCCCGTTCCACAGCCTTTCCTGGGGCCAACAGCGGCTGGCACTGATCGCCCGCGCGCTGGTGAAACACCCGGCGCTGCTGATCCTCGACGAGCCGCTGCAAGGGTTGGATCCGCTCAATCGCCAGCTGGTGCGCCGCTTCATCGACGTGCTGATCGGCCAGGGCGCCACCCAGCTGCTGTTCGTCTCGCACCATGCCGAAGACGCGCCGCAGTGCATCACACACCGCCTCAGCTTCGTGCCCGACGGCGAGGGCGGCTACGGCTACCAACAGCAACGGCTGGAGGCGGCTTCCGCCTGAAGCGCGGCGTAAACATATCCGGCAACACTTCACCGCAGCACATCACATTTGGCCTTTTATCATAGAAAGAAAGAAGGCCATTTTCTGGAGACGCCATGTCCGCTGCGTTGATTATCATCGACCTGATCGAGGATCTGATCGGGCCCAAAGGGCGCGCCAACCACTGCCGCGAACAGGTGACGGCAAGCCACCTGCTCGCCAACGTCAATGCCGCCGCGGCCTACGCCCGGGTGCGAAAAATCCCGGTGATTTGGGTGCGGACGGGATTTGCCGACGATTATCATGACATCCCGCTCCACTCGCCGCTGTTCAACCATTTGAAACAGATAGGCGCGCTGCGGCTAAACGGCCCGGGCTGCCGCTGGGCGCCCGATCTGCATCAGGAGGAGACCGATCTGCAGTTTGATAAAACGGCGGTGAGCGCCTTCTCCGGTAACAATTTGTTAGCCTGGCTGCGGCAACATCGGTGCCATCATCTGCTGCTGGCGGGCGTCAGCACGTCGCTCGCCATCGAGAGCACCGCGCGTCAGGCGCACGACGCCGGCTTCCAGGTGACCGTGCTGCACGATCTGTGCGCAGCCCCCACGCAGGAGCTCCACCAGCAGAGCCTGGACACCCTGCAAAACCTGGCGGAAATCGCCCGTTCGCAGGCCTGGATGCAAGGCTGACCTCAATACCGCCGATCGTGTGGGCCGGCACCCTGCACGGATGCGTCACTGCCCCGACCTTTAGCGTCATCTTGGTGTGCTACTATCCGCTCTAGCGCTCAATTTCGCCATCATCGCACGCCGCATAGGCGCTGAGCGCCGTGTACATATTTTAAAGGGACATATCATGTGGGGCGTACTGGCTGCTTCGTTATTTTTCTTACCGTTTAACCGGCTGATAGCCTGGGTTATCCTGGCCGCCTCGGCGGGAATGGGGCTTTATCATGGGGTGTTGACGCCGCTCAGCCTGGGTTGCCTGTTGGCCATCGTGGCGCTGGCGGGGCTGCGTCACCATTTTCGCGAGCGGCGTAGTCTGGCGATCGCGTTCGAAGGGTTGGTGGTCGCCGGCTGCATCGCGCTGTTCTTGCACCTGGTGCCGGGCATCCACAATCAGCTGATGATCGACGGTGAAAAAGCCGGCCCGCTCAGCGCGCCGTTCACCATGTATTACAACTTCGACAAGGCGATGGTGCCCTTCCTGCTGTTCGCCTGCTTGCCCACGCTGTTTTCCGCTGAACGCGGCGGCAACGTCGGCAAAGCGGGCTGGATTGCGCTGCTGCTGGCCGTGCCGGCGCTGTTGCTGCTGGCCGTGGCGCTGGGTGGCTTAAAAATCGAGCTGCATGCGCCCGCCTGGATCCTGCCTTTCGTGATGGCGAACCTGTTCTTCGTCTGTATGGCCGAAGAAGCGCTGTTTCGCGGCTACCTGCAGCAGCGCCTCAGCCAGTGGCTGGGCGCCTGGCCGGCGCTGATCGTCGCTTCTCTGGTGTTCGGCGCCGCGCATTTGGCCGGCGGCATGCTGATGGTGATCTTCGCGACGCTGGCCGGGGTGATCTACGGCCTGGCGTGGATGTGGAGCGGCCGCCTGTGGGTGCCGATTCTGTTCCATTTCGGGCTTAATCTGACCCATCTGCTGTTCTTTACCTACCCGCTGTATCAGCATCCTTAACGGCTGACGCCGGCAGAGAGCCCTTCTCTGCCGGCAGGTCGGGTGAAAACGCTATCACCGGTAGCGCACCGCAATGCCCTCAATCACGTTGCCACCGGCTTTTCTCCGCCCATCAGGCGCTTTTCATTACAGTGTAAGCGATTCCATTTTTCGCGTTAGATCACCTTTTTAGCGCCGCGGGCGTGCTATCTTTTTGTGCAATGACCTCTCCCTGTTCAGCAACGGGCGTATTAAGACGGTAATTGGAAGCGATTACACCCTCGTCGACGCCAAGAAAGGAACCGTATGACAGAATTTAACCCTATCGATCATCCGCACCGCCGCTATAACCCGCTGAGCGGCCAGTGGGTGCTGGTCTCACCGCACCGCGCCAAACGCCCCTGGCAGGGCCAGCAGGAGGCCGTCCCGACGGAAACGCTGCCGGCGCACGATCCCGACTGTTTCCTGTGCCCGGGCAACGCGCGCATCACCGGCGATCGCAATCCGGATTATCGCGGCACCTACGTCTTCACCAATGATTTCGCCGCGCTGCTGAGCGATACGCCGCCGGCGCCCGACAGCCAGGATCCGCTGATGCGCAGCCAGAGCGCGCGCGGCGTCAGCCGGGTGATCTGCTTCTCTCCCGATCACAGCAAGACCCTGCCCGAACTGACGCTGCCGGCGCTGGAGCAGGTGATCGCCGCCTGGCAGGCGCAAACCGATGAGCTGGGCAAGCACTATCCCTGGGTACAGCTGTTCGAAAACAAAGGCGCGGCAATGGGCTGCTCCAACCCGCACCCGCACGGGCAGGTCTGGGCCAACAGTTTTCTGCCGAACGAGGCCGAACGCGAAGATCGCCTGCAGCACGCGTATTTTCGGGAACACGCCTCCCCGCTGCTGCTGGACTATGCGCAGCGCGAGCTGGCCGCCGGCGAACGCATCGTGGTAAACACCGAACACTGGCTGGCGGTGGTGCCCTACTGGGCCGCCTGGCCGTTTGAAACGCTGCTGCTGCCGAAAGCGGCGGTGCAGCGCATTACCGATCTCAGCGCGGCGCAAAGCCAGGATCTGGCGCTGGCGCTGAAGAAACTGACCAGCCGCTACGACAACCTGTTCCAGTGCTCCTTCCCCTATTCGATGGGATGGCACGGCGCGCCGTTCAACGGCGCCGACAACCGACACTGGCAGCTGCACGCCCATTTCTATCCGCCGCTGCTGCGTTCAGCCAGCGTGCGCAAATTTATGGTCGGTTACGAGATGCTGGCGGAAGCCCAGCGCGATCTGACCGCCGAACAGGCCGCAGAGCGTCTGCGCGCCGTCAGCGATATTCATTACCGTGAAGCCGGAGCCCAAGCATGAGCCTGAAACCGCTTACCCATTCTCTGTTTACCGAACACTTTGGCTACGCGCCGGCGTTGACCATCCAGGCGCCGGGGCGGGTGAACCTGATCGGCGAACATACCGATTACAACGACGGCTTCGTGCTGCCCTGCGCTATCGATTACCAAACCGTCATCGCCTGCGCCAAGCGCGACGACCGCCAGATCCGCGTGCTGGCCGCCGATTATCAGCATCAGCAGGATCAATTCTCGCTCGACGATCCGATCGTCAGCCACCCCGATCAGCGCTGGTCGGACTATGTGCGCGGCGTGGTGAAGCACCTTCAGCGCCGCAACGCCGACTTCGGCGGCGCGGATCTGGTGATCGCCGGCAATGTGCCGCAGGGCGCGGGGCTCAGCTCCTCCGCCGCGCTGGAAGTGGCGGTGGGCCAGGCGCTGCAGGCGCTCTATCAGCTGCCGCTGGACGGCGTAGCGCTGGCGCTGAACGGCCAGGAAGCGGAGAACCAGTTCGTCGGCTGCAACTGCGGCATCATGGACCAGTTGATCTCCGCGCTCGGCCGGCGCGACAGCGCGCTGCTGATCGACTGCCGATCGCTGGAGACCCGTGCGGTGCCGATGCCGGACAACGTCGCGGTGGTGATCGTCAACTCCAATGTGCAACGCGGGCTGGTGGATAGCGAATACAACACCCGCCGCAAACAGTGCGAGGAAGCGGCGCGGTTCTTCGGCGTCAAGGCGCTGCGCGACGTCAGCCCCGAACAGTTTGAGACGCGTCAACACCAGCTCGATCCGTTAGTGGCCAAACGCGCGCGCCATGTGATCAGCGAGAACGCCCGCACGCTGGCGGCGGCCGACGCGCTGGCGGCCGGCGATCTGCAACGCATGGGCCGGCTGATGGCGGAGTCCCACGCCTCGATGCGCGACGACTTTGAAATCACCGTGCCGCCGATCGATAAGCTGGTCGAAATCGTCAAAGCGGCGATCGGCCCGCGCGGCGGCGTGCGCATGACCGGCGGCGGCTTTGGCGGCTGTGTCGTCGCGCTGATGCCGCAGGATCTCGTGGAGACGGTGCGTGCCGCCGTGGCGCACGAGTATCCGCGGCAAACCGGCGGATTGCAGGAAACGTTCTATGTCTGCCAGGCTTCGCAAGGCGCCGGCCTATGCTGACCGCAACCTCGGCAGTCGCCCCCGATGGGCAACCTTATCAGCTGACGCAGCTGCAAAACGCCGGCGGCATGACGGTGACGCTGATGGATTTCGGCGCCACCTGGCTGTCCGCCGTCTTGCCGCTCAAATCCGGCGAAAGGCGCGAGTTGCTGCTTGGCTGCCGTAGCCCGGCGGACTACCCGCTTCAAGACGCCTATCTGGGCGCCACCGTCGGCCGTTACGCCAACCGCATCGCCAACGCCAGTCTGCTCATCGACGGGAAACCCCATGCGCTGGCCGCCAATCAGGGCGCCCACCAGCTGCACGGCGGCCCCGACGGTTTTCATGCCCGCCGCTGGCGCCGGGTACAGCATAATGCGCAACAGGTCTGCTATGCGCTGCACTCGGCGGAGGGCGATCAGGGCTTTCCCGGCAATCTCGACGTGCAGGTTTGTTACCGCCTGACTCATGACAATCGTCTGGAAATCAGCTATCTGGCGCAGGTCGATCGCCCCTGCCCGGTCAACCTGACCAACCACGCCTATTTCAACCTGGACGGCGCCAGCACCGACGCCCGCGCCCAGCGGCTGCAGCTGTTCGCCGATCGCTATCTGCCCGTCGACGCCGAGGGCATTCCCTGCGCCGACCTGACGCCGGTGGCCGGCAGCGGCATGGATTTTCGCCAGCCGAAAACGCTGCTGCAGGATTTCCTGCGCGACAGCGACCAGCAGCGGGTAAAAGGCTACGATCACGCATTCCTGCTGCATCGTACCTGTGGAGCGCTGGAGAGCCCGGCGGCCCATTTGTGGTCCGCCGACGGGCAAGTGCAAATGAGCGTGTTCACCGACGCGCCGGCGCTGCAACTCTACAGCGGCAATTACCTGGCCGGCACGCCGGCGCGCGATGGCGGCAGCTACGCCGACCATGCCGGCGTGGCGCTGGAGAGCGAGTTTTTGCCGGACAGCCCGCACCATCCCGAGTGGCCGCAGCCGGACTGCTGGCTGCAGCCGGGGAGCCGCTATCGCAGCGCCACGCATTATCAGTTTTATCCTATCTGACCCGCCACGCCCCTCGCCGTGCGGCCGGGGGCAATTTGTTATAAATGCTTACCTTTTAGCGCTATCCCCCCACCGGCGCCCGCCTTCCCTTATTCCAAAGCGCGCACTACACTCAGGCTACCGTGATAAGCACAACGCCTTGTGCAACGTCACCTTTTTCGGCCGATGGCGGCCAATCAATAGCTGAAGGAACACCTATGCGTCTGATTACTGCACTTCCATTGCTGGCGGGCTTAATGCTGAGCACCAATCTGATGGCGGCCGACGCGACGACGGCGACGAAAACGCCTTCGCCGGCGCAGGCGGCTCAACAGAAACGCATGACCGACTGCAACCAGCAGGCATCCACCAAATCGCTGAAAGGCGCCGATCGTTCCACCTTCATGAGCACCTGTCTGAAATCCGAAGGCTCCGCCGCGACGGGCAAAACCCTGACGCCGCAGCAGCAGAAAATGAAGAACTGCAACGCCGACGCCAAGACCAAGGATCTGAAGGGCGACGCGCGTAAAACCTTCATGAGCAACTGCCTGAAAAAATCGGCCTGATTTTCCCCACGCCACGGCGCGCCCGAAGCGATTTTGGCGCGCCGTTTCCCCCCTCGCAGCGCCAGCCTGAACGATTCAGCTTTTTCCTTTCGCCAGCCCTTACTTTGCGGCAAGAAATTGGCTATGGTTAGACACTATCGATTGCCGAGCCCCGGCCCGCGGCAATATAATGATTTTCGTTATCATTGAAATGTCAGATTATTAAGGAGTTAAGCTATGGCTGTAACTAAGCTGGTTCTGGTGCGTCACGGCGAAAGCCAGTGGAACCAAGAAAACCGCTTCACCGGTTGGTACGATGTTGATCTGTCCGACAAGGGCCGCACCGAAGCGAAAGCAGCAGGCAAGCTGTTGAAAGAGGAAGGTTTCACTTTCGACTTCGCTTACACCTCCGTACTGAAGCGCGCGATCCACACCCTGTGGAACATCCTCGACGAGCTGGATCAGGCCTGGTTGCCGACCGAAAAATCCTGGAAGCTGAACGAACGTCACTACGGCGCGCTGCAGGGTCTGAACAAAGCGGAAACCGCTGAAAAATACGGCGACGAGCAGGTGAAACAATGGCGTCGCGGCTTCGCGGTGACCCCACCTGAGCTGACCAAAGAAGACGAACGTTACCCTGGCCACGATCCGCGCTACGCTTCGCTGACCGAGCAAGAGCTGCCGCTGACCGAAAGCCTGGCGCTGACCATCGATCGCGTTATTCCTTACTGGGACGAAGAGATCCTGCCACGCATCAAGAGCGGCGAGCGCGTGATCGTTGCGGCGCACGGCAACTCGCTGCGCGCGCTGGTGAAATACCTGGATAACCTGAGCGAAGACGAAATCCTCGAGCTGAACATCCCAACCGGCGTGCCGTTGGTGTATGAGTTCGACGAGAACTTCAAGCCAATCAAACGTTACTACCTGGGTAACGCCGACGAGATCGCTGCAAAAGCGGCCGCCGTGGCAAACCAGGGTAAAGCGAAGTAATTTCGCCCGTTAACGAAAAAGCCCCCGGTGAAAACCGGGGGCTTTTTTATTACTGCTGCGCCATCGCCTCATTCACCGCGTCCAGCCGTTCCTGCATCGCCGGATGGGTGCTGAGCCAGGCCGGCAGCGCCCAGCCGTCGGCCGTTTCGCGCTCAGGCGCCTGCGCCAACGCGCGGTAGATCGCCGCCATTTGCGCCAGCGAACGCCCCTGGCGCTGCATTTCCGCTATCGCGAACGCATCCGCCTCGCGCTCCATGCCGCGGGAAAACTGCATCTCATTCACGAAGGACGCAGACTGCAGCAGCGTGTCGCCGATGCCGCTGACGTCGCCGGTCATCCACATCAGCGTCAACGCCACCAGTGACGAACGCACCAGCATGCGCATCGGATGGCGATAAGCGTGATGCCCCATCTCATGCAGCATCACCGCCGCCAGAGCATCGTCGTTTTTCGACAGGGCGACCAGCCCATCGCTGAGCACCAGCGTGCCGTCCGGCAACATAAAGGCGTTCGGCGCACCGGGCGCCGCCATCAGCTTCAACGACAGCGGCGTACGCTCCTGACGCATCTCGGCCGGCATCACCTGCCGGAACAGCTGCTGCAACGCCTGCTGCCGCTCGGCCGGCAATGCGGAGGGTTCAAAGCCGCTTTGGCTCAAAAACGTCTGCGTATGTTCGCCCAGCGTCTGTTCCACCGAGGTAGGGATGCGCATGGCGATCTCGCTGCTCGCCCACGGCAGCACGACGTTAACGTAGGCCACGACCGCCAGCAACGTCATCAGCAGCGCCACGGCGACGCCGCGTTTGTGGCGCTCCAGGCGATGCACCCAGCCCGGCGAACGGCGCTGATAGAACCAGCGGCGGAAGGCCGCATCGTCATCCGGCACAAAGCGCGCGCCGTCCTTAAAGGTCAGCGTCAGCGGAATATTGCCCAGCGCCGCAGAGACGGTGATGTCCGCCAAGGGGATGTAACGTTGCTCATCCTGCCGCTGCAGCGTCACACCCTCGCCGCTTTCGTTCACCAGCAGGCGAGCCGCCTCACGTGCGGCCCGCCCCGGCAACTGATAGGCGCCCTCGAGGATCATCGGCGCCTCAGAAGCTGCCGCCCAGATCCAGCGCCTGCACCGCTTCTTCGGCCACCGCGCTGTTGGCGGTTTCCTGATGCGCCGCGATGTCCAGCAACGCCAGATCGCCTTCAACCGCCGTGCACTCCGCCAGATAACGGGCGTGGCGCACTTCCGCCACCGGCACGGCGAAACCGAGCGAGAACAGGGTGATCAGGGTATTGGTGATCAACAGCCCCATATACGGCAGCGTTTGCATGGAAGAGTGCAGTTTAACGTTGCCGTTCAGCGTCGCCTGGTTAAACAGATAGTTGCGTTGGGCGACGACCTGATAGCTGCCGGCGATCAAGGCGCCAATCAGCAGCACCACCATCATCAGCAGCAGGCTGCCAATATTTTCCAGCACCAGCAAATCGGCGGTTTCATCCGTCAGCATGCCCATCAATACCATTTGGTACAGCGACAGAATGAACGACCCCATACACACCAGCGCCGCCAACATAAACGGCAGGAAAATGAGCAGGCCGATCAAGGAAAATTTGATAAAGGCCGACTTTTTCAGCTCGGCAATAAACGGCGTATTCCCGAAAAACAGGTTATTAACGTACAGATCGTGCTGCAGCGCGCTAATAATACCGTTGACGGCGGCGAATGCCGGCACGGCCAACAGCAGCGTCAACACCAACATCAGGCCGATGGCGTTGATGCTGTCAAAACCGCTGCCAATGCTGAGCAAAATGATTAAGGCGACATAAAGCCCGATAATCAGCAATAGCGGGCAGAACAGTAACGCCCAATAAGCGCGCCCGGTGCGGCAAACATAATTAAAACGCACGCCGCGATAGCTCGACATAATCGCATTGTAGCGCCAGCTGCGGATAACGATCCACGGCAGCAGGGCAAGCAACACCAGTAAAGCCAGCAGCCCCAGCAGTGGCGTTACCGCCAACAGGATATAAAATACGATGAGGCCGCCGATCACCAACAGCCGCCCTTTCAGAATTTGCAGCGGTTGCGCATGGTAATCGAAACGATCGCCGTCCAATTCCGTGTTGCCGTAAAAATAGCGGCGGCGGCGCACCGTCGCCCAGGCGGAATAGATGCCCAGCGTCACGATGGTCAATAATGCGTTGACCAACCAAATCGCGAAGTACTCGCCACCTTTCCCATGGAATTTAATCCGGTGCAGCCCCAGCGGCTGCGAGGTATTGCTTGTCATAATTCTTTCGTCCTGAAAGTAATAGGTCATACCACTCCCCGCTTATTCGTCATGCGGGGTTTGCGGAATAAAAAAGCGTCTTATATAAGCACAATGCCGCGAGCAGTGACAATTATTCTTTTATTAAATAGGAATAATGCGAAGGTGGCCGCTTAATGATTTCATTGGCCTATTAAGTGTAAGCCTTAAATTAGCGGGAGAGAGAAGTACAATGACAAGGATAAAACAAGGGCCCGCTGCCGAGCCCGTTTCATTTTTTACGATTATCCGCGGCGCGCTTTCACCGCCGCCGCCAGATCGCGCAGCACGGTTTCGGTATCCTGCCAGCCGATGCAGCCGTCGGTCACGCTCTTGCCGTAAACCAGCGGTTCGCCGCTTTCGAGGTTCTGGTTGCCTTCCACCAGGTGGCTTTCGATCATCACGCCGATGATCGCTTTTTCACCGCCGCTAATCTGCCCGCAAACGTCAGCGCTCACGTCCATCTGCTTTTTGAACTGTTTGCTGCTGTTGGCATGGCTGAAGTCGATCATCACCTGCGCCGGCAGCCCGGCTTTGCTCAGGCCGGCTTTGACGTCCTTCACGTGCGCCGCGCTGTAGTTCGGCTCTTTGCCGCCGCGCAGGATAATGTGGCAATCGCCGTTGCCGCTGGTGTTAACGATCGCCGAGTGGCCCCATTTGGTCACCGACAGGAAGCAGTGCGGCGCGCCAGCGGCGTTGATGGCGTCGATCGCCACCTTGATGGTGCCGTCGGTGCCGTTCTTGAAGCCCACCGGGCAGGAAAGGCCGGAGGCCAGCTCGCGGTGCACCTGCGATTCCGTGGTGCGCGCGCCGATGGCGCCCCAGCTCATCAGATCAGCCAGGTACTGCGGCGTGATCATGTCGAGGAATTCGCCGGCGGCCGGCAGGCCGCTGTCGTTGATCTCCACCAGCAGCTTGCGCGCCAGGCGCAGACCGTCGTTGATGTTGAAGCTGTTGTCCATCTGCGGATCGTTGATCAGGCCTTTCCAGCCCACGGTGGTGCGCGGTTTTTCGAAGTATACGCGCATCACCACTTCCAGCTCGCCCTTCAGTTCTTCACGCAGCGCCAGCAGGCGCCCCGCGTACTCTTTGGCGGCTTGGGTATCATGGATAGAGCAAGGGCCAATCACCACCAGCAGGCGATCGTCGCTGCCGCGGAGGATATTGTGAATTGCGCTGCGGGCCTGGGACACCGTCTTTGCTGCGCGTTCAGTGGCCGGGAATTTCTCCAGCAAAGCCACCGGCGGCAGGAGTTCCTTAATATCATTAATGCGTAAATCGTCGTTTTGGTAATTCATAGCTTTTCCATTCGGTATCGAGGGGTATTTCGCAGTGCGTAACGGTGTAGATCCCAACAATCTAGCCTGTGGGAATGGCGCTGTAAATCACCTTTGCCCCCCGCCGCTGGAACCGCCAAATTAACAGCAGATTGTGCTGTTTCATCAGGGGAGCGCAGAGCCTCCTTTTTCGCTATGCTAGCGATCGGAATATAAAGCGACCCGAGTTGAACATGCCCTCTCTGTTATTAGTTGATGACCACCCGGTGGTTCATGTCGCACTGGAAGCGGCGCTAATGAAATCATCCCGCCCCTACCGCCTGCAGGCGGCGCAGGACGACGTCCAGGCGCTGGCCCTGCTGGCCGAGGCCGTTTTCGGCCTGGTGATCCTGGATATCGGCCTGCCGCAGGTCGACGGGCTGCAGCTGTTGAAAAAAATCCGCCGCCGCTACCCGCAGCAGCCGATCCTGATCTATACCGCGCAGGAGGCCGAGGTCTATGCGCGCATGGCGCATGCCGCCGGCGCCAACGGTTTCGTCAACAAAGGCAGCTCGTTGGCAGAGTTGTTGCAGGCGATCGAGCAGGTGCTGGACGGTGAAACCCACTTCCCCGCCACCGCGCTGGCCGAAGAAGCGCCGACGGCAGACGGCGGGCTGCTCACTCCTAAAGAGCTCGAGGTGCTGGGCTTGTTGAGCCAGGGGCTGTCCAACCTGCAGATCGCCGATCGGCTGCACATCAGCAACAAGACCGTCAGCACCCACAAGAAGAACATCCAGCGCAAAACCGGCGCCGGCAACCTGCTGGAGCTGGTGGCGGTGTTTAAAGAGCTGGCGCCATGATGCGCCGCGCCCTGCTGCTACTGCTGCTGTGGTGCGGTCTGGCGCAGGCGGCGGAGCCGGTGCGCTATCAGCTGGTCAGCAATCTGAATACCCCCGAGAATATGCTGATCGTCGGCGAGAAAAACCCCTGGCGCGACCGTACGCTGCGCGTCGGCATCGTCAGTGAGAACACCAGCCCGTACAACATCATCGTGGATGACGATCTGTATGGGCTGAATGCCGACTACCTCGGCTATATCCAGCAGGTGACCGGCATTCGCTTCGCCATTTACGGCTTTGCCGATCTGACGCAGCTGGAGCAGGCGCTGCACGACGGCAAGATCGATCTGCTGTACGGCATCCCGCAGAGTGAGGCGCTGCACGGCCTGGCGATCTCTCAGCCCTATTACGTCAGCAACCTGCGCGTATTGCGCGATCGCAGCAACGATCGGCCGGTGATGCTCAACTCCGCCAACGCCCGCGTCGCGATCGGCGCGCTGACCGACATGCAGTCCGGCGGCGCTCTGCAGGCGGTCGCGTCGCAGATCCAGCGCTACGACAACAATCTGCAGGCGGTCTACTCGCTGCTCAACGGCAGCAGCGACTACTTTATCGCCGACGAGGCCAGCGCCAGCTTTATCATCGATCAGCTGCAGCTCGGCCAGCTCTATCAGATTGAAAGCAACGAGAACCTGGGCAACCTGTCCTTCGTGTTCGCCGCCGACGACTCGCGGCTGATAGACACGCTGGACACCGCCATCGCCGACGCGCCGATGGAGCTGATGAACGCCCTGCAGAGCCGCTGGAGCAAGAAGATCCCCAGCTACCTCGACACCGGCAATGCCGATCTGACGACGATGGAGAAGAATTGGGTGGCGAGCCACCGCGTGGTTTACTACGCCGCCATCGAGAACAACTTCCCGTTCGCCTACCGCGGCTCCGACGGCCAGCCGCGCGGCTACGCCATCGACATTCTCAACATCATCGCGCAAAACACCGGGCTGCGTTTCGCGCCGCTGTGGGCGCGCAACGCCGAGCAGGCCGATCTGCTGGTGCAGTCCGGCCAGGCCAGCTTCCGCGCCGCCCTGCCGCTGGCGCGCGGCGTCAAAGCGCGCTACGGCGCCAGCATGCCGATCCACCGTTCGCTGTGGGGGGTTTACGTCGGCCAGCACGCCGACGGCATTTCCACCTGGAGCGATTTGGCCGGCAAGCGCATCGGCGTGCTGCAGGGCGATTTGGCGCAGGGGCTGGTGCCGGAACAGGAGCAAACCATCAGCTTCGCCGACAGCAAGTCGATGTACGACGCGCTGGCCAACGGCCAGCTGGATGCGCTGGTGGATAACGTCATCTCCGCCAACTTTTTGGCGCTGTCACGCTATTCCGGTGCCATCAAGCTGGCCTTCGCCGCCAACAACATTCCCTATCCGGTGGCCTTCGGCGTGCGCCGCGATCAGCCTCTTCTGTTGGCGATCCTCGATAAGAACCTGATGCAGATCCCGGCGGACACCCTGCAATCGCTGCGCGACGAGTGGATCGTCGATCGCAGCAACCTGATTGACGCGGTGAACGACAACCGCATGCCGCCGCAGACCACCTGGCTGCTGGCGCTGCTGGCCGCCGCCACCGTGCTGCTGCTGGCGCTGACGCTGCGCCGTTTCATGCTGCAGCGCCGTGAAAAACGCGAACGCGAAGAACTCGAGCACGCGCGCCGCCGCGCCGAGGCGGAAAACCGCATGAAGAGCAAATTCCTCGCCACCGTCAGCCATGAGCTGCGCACGCCGATGCACGCCATCCTCGGCCTGCTGGAACTGGAGCTTAAACGCCAACCCGCGCCGGAAGGCCTGCCGGTGATATACAGCTCGGCCTCATCGCTGCTCAACCTGCTCAACGACCTGCAGGATCACGCGCGGTTGGAAACCGGCTCGCTGACGCTGGCGCCGAAACCGGTGGTGCTGCGCCCCTGGGTAGCGCGCATCGACGCCCTCTACCGGCCGCTGATCGGCGAGCGGCCGTTGACGCTGAGCGTGGTGGCGGATCCGGCATTGCCGGAGGCGGTAGTGATTGATGGTGAGCGTTTACTTCAGGTAGCTAACAACCTGATAAACAACGCGATAAAGTTTACGCCGCGCGGCGCCATTCAGGTCGAGATCGGCTGGCGCGCGCAGGATGAGCGGCAGGGGGAATTGCATCTGACGGTGAACGACAGCGGCTGCGGTATCGCCGCCGATGAAATAGACAAACTGTTCCAACCGTTTTACCGCGCGCGCGGCGCGCAACGCATCTCGGTGCAGGGTACCGGTTTGGGGCTGTCGATCTGCAAAGAGATCGTCGAACAGATGGGCGGCCGTATCGAGCTGCACTCGCAGCCGGGCGTCGGCACCCGCGTCGAGGTCGCGATACCGGTCGAGCTGAGCGGCGCGGCGCCGGTTGCCGCCCCGGAGGAAAGCCCCTTTGCTCTGCCGTCTTCCGCCTTGCGTACCGCGCTGATCGACGATCACCCCACCAATCTGTTGCTGATGGAACGCCAGCTGCGCCACTTCGGGCTGCAACCCGCCCGCTTCGAACAAGGCTATGCGCTGTTGAAGGCCCAACGCCGGCAACCGTTCGATCTGCTGTTTATCGACTATAACATGCCGCGCCCGGACGGCCTGACGCTGGCCAGGCTGATCCGCCGCGACGAACAGCGGCTGCAACGCCCGCCTTGCCGCATCGTGCTCTGTTCGGCAGACGTGCAGGAGTTTACCCGCATTCCTCCGGGGCTGGTGGCGATCGACCACTTCCTGACCAAACCGATTTCACTGGCGGCGATCGGCCAGGTGTTGGCTCAGCAACCGCAGGCTCAGGAAGAAAAGTCAGTCCTTACTGACCTGCGGCAAACGCTGGTCGAAATGGCGGGTGGCGATCGCGCCATGCTGCAGCGGCTGGCGCAGACGCTCGGCGATACGCTGCGGCAAGACCGGCAGCGGCTCGCGGACGCCGTCGCCGCGAACGACTGGCCGCGCCTGGAGCAGGCGGCGCACCGCATCAAGGGCAGCCTGCTGATGCTGCAACTGCCGGAAGCCGCGCAGCTGTGCCAGCAGCTGGTGGAAACCGCACGTCGGGGCGCGCTTGCCGCCGCCGCTTATACTAAATTAAAGGCGTTAGTGGCGCAGATAGTGCCGGAGCTGGACGCTCTGCTCGCCGCCGCCCCCACTTTGGCTATGCATAAGGATGAATAATGTCGGACACTCCACACGTACACCTGCCGAAAGACAGTAATAGTAAACGCCTACTGACCGCTTTTTTAGTCACCGCCGTCTTTATGGTGGCCGAGGTGGTCGGCGGCCTGTTGTCCGGCTCGTTGGCGCTATTGGCCGACGCCGGCCACATGCTGACCGATGCCGCCGCGCTGCTGGTGGCGCTGATGGCGGTGCATTTCTCTCAGCGCAAGCCCAACGCGCGCCACACCTTCGGCTACCTGCGCCTGACCACCCTGGCGGCCTTCCTCAACGCCGCGGCGCTGCTGGTGATCGTGGTATTCATCCTGTGGGAGGCGATACGGCGTTTCTTCGAGCCGCAGCCGGTGATGGGTACCCCGATGCTGATCATCGCCGTAGCGGGGCTGCTGGCGAACCTGTTCGCCTTCTGGCTGCTGCATCGCGGCAGCGAAGAGAAAAATATCAACGTGCGCGCCGCCGCGCTGCATGTGCTGGGCGATCTACTCGGCTCGGTGGGCGCCATCGTCGCCGCCATCGTCATTCTTGCCACCGGCTGGACGCCGATTGACCCGATCCTGTCGGTGCTCGTCTCCTGTCTGGTGCTGCGCAGCGCCTGGCGGCTGCTGAAGGAGAGTTTCCACGAGCTGCTGGAAGGCACGCCGCAGGAGGTCGATATCGCCAAGCTGCAAAAAGACCTGTGCCTGAATATCCCGGAAGTGCGCAACATCCATCACGTGCACGTCTGGCAGATCGGCGAACAGAAGCTGATGACGCTGCATGCGCAGGTGATCCCGCCGCATGACCACGATGGGCTGTTGCAACGCATTCAGGCTTATCTGTTGGAACACTACAAGATTGGCCACGTGACCATTCAGATGGAGTACCGGCACTGCGAGACACCGGACTGCGGTATCAACCGGGCGCCGGAGCCGAGTGAACACTCACATGCCGAAGCCCACTCCCATCTGGGACATCGCCACTAAGCCAAGAGGGCGCCATCACGGCGCCCTCTGCGTTGTTAAGGTGCGGAAGAGAGCGGGTTGGAACCATTGCGCCCGGCGCTCTTGATCCATAGCCAGGAGCCGTTCAGGGCAATCAGCGTCAGAATGACATACTCCAGCGCCATCGCGTACACCCCCTGGTAGGCGAAGATCGCCACGCTGATGACATCGATAACCACCCACAGCAGCCAGTTTTCCACGTACTTGCGCGTCATCAGAATCATCGCCACGATGGAGAGCACCATCATCGCCGAATCCCAGAACGGGAACGCGTCCGGCTGCAGCTCAGGCATCTGCACGTTCAGCCCCAGCCCTTGCATCACCGCCACCGCGATCTGCGTCAACCAGGCGAACACGCGGTCGATATTGAAGGTCATCAGGCCGATGCCGATGATGCAGACCGCCGCCCAGGCCAACGCTTTCGGCAGCGGCAGCCAGCGGATCTGCAGCTCAGCCTGATTATCCTGGGTCTGGCGGCTCCAGGCATACCAACCGTAAATGTTGGCGCCGAAGAAAAACAGCTGCAGCAGCAGGCTGGCGTACAGCTGGATCTGGAAGAAAATCACCGCGAACAGCGTGACGTTGATCAGGCCGAACAGGTAGTTGATGATTTTTTCCTTGCTGGCGTACCAGATGCACAGCAACCCGAACAGCGTGCCGATGGCTTCGATCCACGACAGATCGTAACCGCCCGCGCCAAGCGGAATGTGCACCAGAATATTGCTGGTACTGAAAAAGCTCATGAGGTCATCCTTTTAAACGGTTAAGCGTTGCCTTTAACCTGCATTTTAAGCTGAGCGGCGAAATCCAGCATGCGGTTCAGCGGCACCAGCGCCTTCTCACGCAGCGCGGCGTCCACGTGGATCTCATGCTGCGCGCCCCCCTGCTCCAGCCCTTCGGCAATCGCCTTCAGGCCATTCATCGCCATCCACGGGCAATGCGCGCAGCTGCGGCAGGTCGCCCCTTCTCCGGCGGTCGGCGCTTCGAACAGCTCCTTGTCCGGGCAGGCCTGCTGCATCTTGTAAAAGATACCGCGATCGGTGGCGACGATCAGCTGTTGATGCGGCAATGTTTTCGCCGCCTGAATCAGTTGGCTGGTCGATCCCACCGCATCCGCCAATTCAACCACCGCCTGTGGCGATTCGGGATGCACCAGAATGGCCGCCTGCGGATAGAGCGCCTTCATGCGCCGCAGCGCCTGAGTCTTGAACTCGTCATGGACAATGCAGGCGCCTTGCCAACACAGCACGTCGGCGCCGGTCTGCTTCTGCACGTAGCTGCCGAGATGGCGATCCGGCGCCCAGATGATCTTCTCGCCCAGGCTGTCCAGGTGTTCGATCAGCTCGACGGCGATGCTGGAAGTGACCACCCAGTCAGCGCGCGCTTTGACCGCCGCCGAGGTGTTCGCATAGACCACCACGGTACGATCGGGATGGCTGTCGCAAAACGCATGAAACTCCTCTTCCGGGCAGCCCAGATCCAGCGAACATTCGGCAAACAGCGTCGGCATCAGCACCTGTTTTTCCGGGCTGAGGATCTTGGCGGTTTCCCCCATGAAACGCACGCCGGCCACCAGCAGCGTGGAAGCCGGATGGGCGCTGCCGAAGCGCGCCATTTCCAGCGAATCCGCCACGCAGCCGCCGGTTTCTTCCGCCAGCGCCTGGATTTCCGGATCGGTATAATAGTGTGCGACCATCACCGCATTGCGCTGCTTGAGCAGGGTTTTGATCTTCTCGCGATAAAAGGCTTTTTCGGCTACGTCCAGCGGTACCGGTTTAGGCGGGAAGGGATACACCGCCGCATTGACATCAAACATTTCACTCATCGCTGCAATCTCATGCTAGGCTGGGCGCCTGCCGCGTGAATATCGCCTGCCGCAACGCCCTTCGTTTTATATACTAAACAAAATACCTAAATTTGCGCGAAAAGTCCGCTGATATTTTCATATTTGCGCATCCATTGTTTAATGAATTAAAAATACGGACGCTGGCCGTGCAGTTCACAGCGGATAATGGCCTGACGAGACCGTATAGCCCGTTCAGAGAACAGCGGGATGATGATCGGTGCAATGTTGAAACGAGAAAGCACGAATGTAGATTACAGTGCTGCAGATGCGAAAAAAGCGCCAAAAGGCGCTTTTTTCTGAATTGGTGGGTCGTGCAGGATTGATTCGGCCTGTGGCCTCACCCTGCGGGCAACGCTGCGCGTTGTCGTATCGCTGCGCGATGCTCGAACTTGAGCGCAGGCTCTCACCCGCACGACTCGGTGAACTCTGTTGGCAAGAGGATAAAGTCAGGTTTGGGTGTTACAGAAGTAAAAGACCACCTCCTGAGGAGGTGGCTTTACACGACGCCCCCTAAAAGGGGGCCATTTTCGAGTTAATCCTGCAACAGCTCCATCTGCTGTTCGATCTCTTGGTCCTTCTTATCC
>NZ_JBJNLB010000020.1:0-30934 GCF_052169275.1 Serratia sp. CY27727
TCTGATAAATTGTTAAAGAGCAGTGAGTTAGGCGCTTTCGCTTGCTAACTCGAGGTGGCGTATATTACGCTTTCCTCTTTCAGAGTCAACCCTAATTTTCAGGATTTTTTCTCTGCGACACCCGGATACTCTGTGAAGTTGTTCACATGTTCCGTGTCGATGGAGGCGCATTATAGGGAGTTCCTCGCAGGCCGCAACAGGTATTTTCCGCAAAAACGATCGTTCGCTGCATTCCACAGCAAAACCCCGCCTTATACCCACTTGCACACAGTGTTATCCACAGATGCGATTTGCACGGAAAATTTACGAGCGCCACGCAAACGTTTTCGCTACAATTCCCCGCGACGAAACGATCCCCCTTTTTATGGGGGCGTTACCTGAATATGCGCCTGCCCCTCCCTTATAAGGCAAAAACCTTTCCTTATAGAGAGAACGAGGTGGACATTCACGTAACGCTCTTTAATTGCGACTCAAAGCCAAGGGATAAAACCATGCAACAACCTCGTCCAATCCGCCGGGCCCTGCTCAGCGTGTCTGACAAAGCCGGTATCGTTGAATTCGCCGAAGCGCTTTCCCAGCGCGGCGTTGAACTGCTCTCCACCGGCGGCACCGCTCGCCTGCTGGCAGACGCCGGTCTGCCCGTTACCGAAGTTTCCGACTACACCGGCTTCCCGGAGATGATGGACGGACGAGTAAAGACCCTGCACCCGAAAGTTCACGGCGGTATTCTCGGCCGCCGCGGGCAGGACGACGCCGTCATGACTCAGCATGACATCCAGCCTATCGACATGGTGGTCGTCAATCTGTACCCGTTCGCCCAAACCGTGGCGCGCCCGGATTGCTCGCAGGAAGACGCGGTCGAGAATATCGATATCGGCGGCCCAACCATGGTGCGCTCCGCCGCCAAGAACCATAAAGACGTCGCCATCGTAGTGAAGAGCAGCGACTACGCCGCCATCATTACCGAGATGGACAACAACGACGGCTCGCTGCGCTATGCCACCCGCTTCGATCTCGCCATCAAGGCCTTCGAGCACACCGCCGCCTACGACAGCATGATCGCCAACTACTTCGGCGCGCTGGTGCCGGCGTACCACGGCGAGACCGAGCAGCCGTCCGGCCGCTTCCCGCGCACCCTGAACCTCAACTACATCAAGAAGCAGGATATGCGCTACGGTGAGAACAGCCACCAGCAGGCCGCCTTCTATATAGAAGAAGAGGTAAAGGAAGCGTCCGTCGCGACCGCCGAACAGCTGCAGGGCAAGGCGCTGTCGTATAACAACATCGCCGATACCGACGCCGCGCTGGAATGCGTGAAAGAGTTCGCCGAGCCGGCCTGCGTGATCGTCAAACACGCCAACCCTTGCGGCGTGGCGATCGGCGACGACATCCTGGCCGCCTACGAGCGCGCTTACCAAACCGACCCGACCTCCGCCTTCGGCGGCATCATTGCCTTTAACCGCGAACTGGATGCCGCCACCGCGCAGGCGATCATCAGCCGCCAATTCGTGGAAGTGATCATCGCGCCAAACGTCACCCAGGAAGCGCGCTCCCTGCTGGCCGCCAAGCAGAACGTGCGCGTGCTGGCCTGCGGCCAGTGGCAGCAACGCGTGGCGGGGCTGGACTTCAAGCGCGTCAACGGCGGCCTGCTGGTGCAGGATCGCGATCTGGGCATGGTGACCGCCGCCGATCTGCGTGTGGTATCCGAGCGCCAGCCGACCGAGCAGGAACTGCGCGACGCGCTGTTCTGCTGGAAAGTGGCCAAGTTCGTGAAATCCAACGCCATCGTTTATGCACGTGACAACATGACCATCGGCATAGGTGCCGGCCAGATGAGCCGCGTTTACTCCGCCAAGATCGCCGGCATCAAAGCAGGCGACGAAGGGCTGGAAGTGAAAGGGTCCGCCATGGCCTCCGACGCCTTCTTCCCGTTCCGCGACGGCATCGATGCCGCGGCGGCGGTCGGCATTACCTGCGTGATCCAGCCGGGCGGCTCTATCCGCGACGACGAAGTGATCGCCGCCGCCAACGAACACGGCATCGCCATGATCTTTACCGACATGCGTCACTTCCGCCATTAATTCCTTTTGCCGCGTGCGCTCCGGCGCACGCCATTCGTGGAGCCCCTGATGAACATTTTGATTATCGGCAACGGCGGGCGCGAACACGCGCTGGCCTGGAAAGCCGCCCAGTCTCCGCTGGCGGACAAAGTCTACGTTGCGCCTGGCAATGCCGGCACCGCGCTGGAAGCCAATCTGGAAAACGTGGCGATCGCCGCCACCGACATCCCTGCCCTGGTCGCTTTCGCCCAGAGCCATGACATCGGTCTGACCATCGTCGGGCCGGAAGCGCCGCTGGTGATCGGCGTGGTCGACGCCTTCCAGGCCGCCGGCCTGAAAATCTTCGGCCCGTCGCAGGCCGCCGCGCAACTCGAAGGCTCCAAAGCCTTCACCAAGGATTTCCTGGCGCGCCACCGCATCCCGACCGCCGAATATGAAAACTTCACCGAGGTAGAGCCGGCACTGGCCTATGTGCGCCGCAAAGGCGCACCGATCGTCATCAAGGCCGATGGCCTGGCGGCCGGTAAAGGCGTGATCGTCGCGATGACGCTGCAGGAAGCGGAAGAAGCCGTGCGTGACATGCTGGCCGGCAACGCGTTCGGCGACGCCGGTCATCGCATCGTGGTGGAAGAGTTCCTCGACGGCGAAGAAGCCAGCTTCATCGTGATGGTCGACGGCGAGAACGTGGTGCCGATGGCCACCAGCCAAGACCACAAGCGCGTCGGCGACGGCGATACCGGCCCGAACACCGGCGGCATGGGGGCTTACTCCCCGGCGCCGGTCGTGACCGACGAAATCCACCGGCGCGCCATGGATCAGGTGATCTGGCCGACGGTGCGCGGCATGGCGGCGGAAGGCAACACCTACGTCGGCTTCCTGTACGCCGGCCTGATGATCGCCGCCGATGGCCAGCCGAAGGTGATCGAATTCAACTGTCGTTTTGGCGATCCCGAAACCCAGCCGATCATGCTGCGCCTGCGCTCCGATCTGGTGGAACTGTGCCTGGCGGGTGCCGAAGGCCGCCTGAACGAGAAAAGCTCCGACTGGGACGAACGCCCTGCGCTCGGCGTGGTGCTGGCGGCCGGCGGTTATCCGGGCGACTATCGCAACGGCGAAGTGATCCAGGGATTGCCGCAGCAGGAAAGCGCCGACGGCAAGGTCTTCCACGCCGGTACACGCCTGCAGGGCGATGATGTCGTCACCAGCGGCGGCCGCGTGCTGTGCGTAACGGCGCTGGGCGACACCGTGGCGCAGGCGCAGCAACGCGCCTACCAGCTGGCGGAAGGCATTCAGTGGCCGGGCAGCTTCTGCCGCAAAGATATCGGTTATCGCGCGATTGCGCGCGGCAAGTGATTTGGCCGTCTAAGGTCATGATGGGAGGCTCCGCAGCGCGGGGCCTTTTTTACAGCTGCTCTTCTTTCGGTTCCCAGCTGCAGAAGTCGTCGTTCGCCACCAGCAGCAGTTCGCTGCCTTCGGGCGCTTCCAGCCAGGCGACGCTCACCGGCCGGCTACTGCTGCGGGCGCGTTTCTCGATCCAAACGATGGAGGCGGCATCCAGCCCCGGTTTCATGCGTTGGCCGTCGCAGGTTTGCACCTCGCCCTGCATCCAGTGCCCCTGCAGCAATTTCACCTTGCCGGCGCGCAGCGCATTGCTCACTTCAAGGATACGCCGCGCCTGATATTGGTACAGAGCAATTTCATCGCTGGTCAGCGGTTCGCGGCGTGTCGCCAGCTGGCGCTGCATAAAGCTCACCGTGCCGTCGTCGGCAAAGCGCAGCTGAATGGAATCTCGATCGCCGTCGGCATCGTTGCGTTTGATTTGGCGCAGCACGTCGCCCTGATAGGTGTACAGCGTGGTGATGGTACCCGGACCACGGTAAGGGCTGTAGACGCTGACCAACACCTGCGGACGATGTTGCTCATCGTCTTTACGCCACAGGCGTATCACACCCTGATCGGCCACGAAGCCGCTGGCGGTAAAGCTGGGGATATCGGAATGGAAACTGCAGGCACTCAGGCCGACGGCGATGCCAACGGCCATGAGCGCCCGACGAGCAAACAAAAGGGGCGCCATCGCCCCCCTGTTTATTCTTTTCACCGAGGCGCGGTCTTATTTAACAGCGTCTTTCAGTGCTTTGCCAGAAACGAACGCAGGCACGTTGGCTGCTGCGATTTTGATTTCTTTGCCAGTCTGTGGGTTGCGGCCAGTGCGCTCGCTACGATGGTTTACTTTGAAAGTACCGAAGCCAACCAATTGTACTGCATCACCTTCTTTCAGAGACTCAGTAATAGCAGCCAGGGTGGATTCCAGAGCCAGTTTAGCTTGTGCTTTGGAAAGGTCAGCCTTGTCCGCGATTACATCAATCAGTTGAGTCTTGTTCATAAGTTATCCTTACAGTGTGTTTATCGTTTGCAAAGCATCGAGTGCGACGGATATGCCGATTGACAGCACTCTCCTGCATACACGCACCGATAGCCACTTTTTTTACGCCCCCCAAATGTAGACCAGACAGGGTGCGGATGTGAAGCCTTAAGGCATGACAAATCAGGCGTTAAATCACGTTTTGTTGCCTTATTGCGCTAAATTTATCCCGATGTTGCTGACACCGGCCTCTCGCAGGTCGGATCGCAGCCCCTTGATCAGGTCTATATCGCGCTCTTCACAGGCGTCCAACAGGCGGAAAATTTCCCATTGAATGTCCCATTCTTCCTCTACCGCAGGCAAACTTTCCAACTCTTCGTCGGTCATTTCCTTACCAGCTTGGGTCATTTCCAACATCGCCACGGTGCGAATCGATGTTTCGCTGATGGCGATGGCGTGCTCCAGCGTCTCCCCGCCGAGCCGCGAATGGATCAGTTCCCCTAATGCGATACAGGCATCAATTGCCGGGTAAACGCCGTAAAGATCGTAATCTTCCGCCGACGGAATCGCCTCTTCCAACTTCTCGAGCTGGCTGTCGAAGTTGACCTTGGCGTCCTTCACCACCAGCGTTTCCCACACCAAATCCAGAATGCGGCGATAAACCGCCGGATCGCCGAACTCGGTCTGTTTGCAGAACATCTGGTAATTCGGGTACATACGCTCGCACAAACTGGCCATAAAGGTCAAATGTTGCCAGGCCTCGAGCCGTTCCAGACGTAAATGAATCGGGTTACGTAGCATGCTTTACTCTCTTACGCGTTATCTGCGGCGCAGTGTACCCGAAATCGCTCATGGCGACACCTCCGGATGCTGCTGCAACCAACGCTGAAACGCCGGACGGCGCGATGCGATGGCGTCGGCCCAACGGGTCGGCTCCGGTAAACGGTAGCCCGCCATACAGCGTTGCACCCACGCCAGCGCGCTGTCGGCGCTCACGCGATGGCCGGTAGAGATGAACAGCGGGTTGCAACGCGCCTTGCTGCGCCACACCCAGCCCAGCTGTTCCCCCTTATCTTCCAACGGCGCCAGCGCGCCGACGGCGGCGTCCAGCGGCGCAAATTTGCCGCACAGGCGCTTCTTGGCCACGCCGATGGTCGGCACATCGACCAGCAGGCCGAAATGGCTGGCGACGCCGAGACGCCGCGGATGCGAAATGCCATGCCCATCGACGAAGATCAGCCCCGGTTTCTGCTGCAGCTGCCCCCAGGCGGCCAACAGCGCCGGGTATTCGCGAAACGACAGGAAGCCCGGGATGTAGGGCATGACGGTGGCGATGCGCGCCACCTGATACTCCACCAGTTCCAGCGACGGATAGCGCAGGATGGCGATGGCGGCGCGCGTCACCGCCCCCTCCTGCTCGAAGCCCACGTCGGCGCCGGCGATGAAGGCCGGCGGTTCGGCCGGCAGATCGTCGTAGCGAATGACTTCAGCCGCGCGCCGCAGCTGTTCGGCGCGCAGGGCCGCCATATCGGTCACATCGAATCCTTAACGGTGGTATTTCGCCGAGTGCGCGTGCACCGCCTCGACGAAGGCGCCGGCGTGCTCCGGCGGCACATCCTGATGGATGCCGTGGCCCAGGTTGAACACATGGCCGTTGCCGTGGCCGAAACCGGCCAGAATGGTCTCCACTTCTTCCGCGATGCGCGCCGGAGAGGCATAAAGCATCGACGGATCCATATTGCCCTGCAGCGCCACTTTGTCGCCCACGCGCCGACGCGCGTCGGCGATGTCGGTGGTCCAATCCAGCCCCAGCGCATCGCAGCCGGTGGCGGCCATCGCCTCCAGCCACTGCCCGCCGCCTTTGGTGAACAGCGTCACCGGCACGCGGCGGCCGTCGTTTTCACGCAGCAGCCCGTCGACGATCTTGTGCATGTAGTGCAAAGAGAACTCGCGGTAATCGCGCCCGGTCAGCACGCCGCCCCAGGTGTCGAACACCATCACCGACTGCGCGCCGGCCTTGAGCTGGGCATTGAGGTACAGGATCACGCTGTCCGCCAGCTTGTCCAGCAACAGGTGCAGCGTGGCCGGTTCGGCATACATCATCTTCTTCAGCTTGGTGAAGGCTTTGCTGCTGCCGCCTTCGACCATATAAGTCGCCAGCGTCCACGGGCTGCCGGAGAAGCCGATCAGCGGCACTTCGCCCTTCAGCTCGCGGCGAATGGTGCGCACCGCGTTCATCACATAGCCCAGTTCCACTTCCGGATCGAACACCGGCAGCTTGTCGACGTCGGCGCGGCAGGTTATGGGGGAGCTGAAACGCGGGCCTTCGCCGGCTTCAAAGTACAGGCCGAGCCCCATGGCGTCGGGAATGGTGAGAATGTCGGAGAACAGGATGGCGGCGTCCAGCGCATAGCGGCGCAGCGGCTGCAGCGTGACCTCGCAGGCCAGCTCCGCGTTCTTGCACAGCGACATGAAATCACCGGCCTGGGCGCGGGTCGCCTTGTACTCCGGTAAATAACGACCGGCCTGGCGCATCATCCATACGGGGGTCACATCCACCGGCTGGCGCAACAGCGCGCGCAGGTAGCGATCGTTCTTCAACTCAGTCATTTATGGGGCTCCCTTAATAATCTGCCGGCCATTGTACATTATTCTGCCCGGCACAGCGCCACGGTGTCCTCAATCAACCGGCGCGCCACGGTGCCGGGCGGCGGCAACAGCGGCAATTGGTCGTAGCGATACCAGCCGGCGTTGAGCAGCTCCTTGGGATCGTGACGAATTTCCCCCTGATGGTAATCGGCCATAAAGGCCATCATCAGCGAGTGCGGGAACGGCCAGGGTTGTGAAGTGACGTAGCGCAGGTTCTTGATTTCGATATTGCTCTCTTCCATCACTTCGCGCGCTACCGCCTGCTCCAGCGTTTCGCCCACTTCGACGAAGCCGGCCAGCACCGTGTGGATACCGCCGCGATGGCGCACGTGTTGCGCCAGCAGGATCTGATCCTCGCGCCGAATGGCGACGATCACGCAGGGTGCAATCTGCGGATAGTAGCGCTCTTTGCAGTGGCCACACAGGCAGGCGCTCTCGCTGCGGCTGAGGTGCATCTCATGGCCGCAGTAGCCGCAATAGCGATGTGAACGGTAGAAATCCGCCAGCTGCACGCCGCGCCCGGCAAGCTGAAACAGACCGCGATCCAGATCCAACAGCTGACGCACCGAGCCCATCTCCCGCGGCATCGCCTGGCGCACCAGCCAAACCGGCGCACCCGCCCACTCACCGATGGTGCGCGCCATACGGCCCTGCAGCCCGAGGGTGGCGGCCGTCCCCGACGGCAATTCACCGTTCGGTAACCAAAGTTTGCTTTCATGGCTGACGATCCACCAGCCGTTTTCATTGCCCGTTAATGCAAGTTCCATATCGTTGTTGCACAACCTCAGCTTCACTGGCACTCTACGAATCGGCTTTGTTACATTTTAATAACTTACCGGTTACTTTTATTACTTACACGGAGTCAAACATGCTCAACCGTTTGGAAAGGCTGACTCAGCGCGTTGGCGGTAGTAATGAATTAGTTGATCAATGGCTTCAGGCCCGCAAGCAGTTGCTGGTCGCCTACTGCACGCTGGTAGGCCTCAAACCGAATAAAGAAAAGCATACGCCGCTGAATGAAAAAGCGCTGGAGAACTTTTGCCACAACCTGGTGGATTACCTCTCCGCAGGGCATTTTCATATCTATGACAGAATTATCAAACAAGTGGAAGGCGCAGCCAGTCCGAAAATGTCGCTGGCGGTGAACATCTACCCCAAGCTGTGGGCCAATACCGAACAGATCATGGCGTTCCACGATCGCTATACCGAAGTGGATATCGATCAGGAGGTTTGTCTGGAATTCCACCAGGCCTTGTCGGATATCGGCGAAACGCTGGCGGCGCGCTTTGCGCTGGAAGATAAGCTGATCCTGCTGGAGGCGGAAGCCGCGCAGCAAACGCTGCCGGAACAGGCGCTGGATCCGGCGCGTTAAAATTTTATAGTTTTTTTTCTTATCCCTCCTATACTGGGGGGCATCTTGTCGGAGTGCCTAGCGCCTGATTTGTTCATCGAATCAGCCAGGCTGAGACCGTTAATTCGGGATCCGCGGAACCTGATCGGGTTAATACCCGCGAAGGGAACAAGAGTAATCTATCGCCACAGGCACGGCCTTCCCCTTGCGGGCCCCCTGCCTTATCGGCCACCATCATTACTCCCTCCGAGCTCCAGACAAGCAACTTTCCCAACCCAACACACTGGTAGGAACTTGCTATGTCTAACGTTAATCCACCGCGCGCCCGTAAAGCGCAACGCGAAGCCGCCCAGCAGTTTATCGACACCCTGCAAGGCATGGCTTTCCCGAACTCACGCCGTATCTATCTGCAAGGCTCGCGCAGCGATATCCAGGTGCCGATGCGCGAAATTCAGCTCAGCCCGACCCTGCTCGGCGGCAGCAAAGACAACCCGCAGTATGAACCCAACGAGGCGATCCCGGTGTATGACACCGCCGGCCCCTACGGCGATCCGCAGGCCAAGCTCGACGTGCACGCCGGCCTGGCCAAACTGCGCGCCGGCTGGATCGACGCGCGCGGCGATACCGCCACCCTCAGCGGCGCCAGCTCCGGCTTCACCCAACAGCGGCTGGCGGACGAGGGGCTTGATCACCTGCGCTTCGAACATCTGCCGCTGCCGCGCAAGGCGCTGCCGGGCAAGTGCGTGACCCAGCTGCACTATGCCCGCGCCGGTATCGTCACCCCGGAGATGGAGTTCATCGCCATCCGTGAAAACATGGGGCGCGAGCGCATTCGCGGCGAGGTGCTGCGCCACCAGCACCCGGGTCAAAGCTGGGGCGCCAATCTGCCGGACAACATCACGCCGGAGTTCGTGCGCCAGGAAGTGGCCGCCGGCCGCGCCATCATTCCCGCCAACATCAATCACCCGGAGGCGGAGCCGATGATCATCGGCCGCAATTTCCTGGTGAAGGTGAACGCCAATATCGGCAACTCGGCGGTCACGTCGTCGATCGAAGAAGAGGTGGAGAAGCTGGTGTGGTCCACCCGCTGGGGCGCGGACACCGTGATGGATCTCTCTACCGGCCGCTATATTCACGAAACCCGCGAGTGGATCCTGCGCAACAGCCCGGTGCCCATCGGCACCGTGCCGATCTACCAGGCGCTGGAGAAGGTCAACGGCGTGGCGGAAAACCTCACCTGGGAGATGTTCCGCGATACGCTGCTGGAACAGGCGGAGCAAGGGGTCGACTACTTCACCATCCACGCCGGCGTGCTGCTGCGCTACGTGCCAATGACCGCCAAACGCCTGACCGGCATCGTGTCACGCGGCGGCTCGATCATGGCCAAATGGTGTCTGTCGCACCATCAGGAAAACTTCCTCTATCAGCATTTCCGTGAAATCTGTGAGATCTGCGCCGCCTACGACGTTTCGCTGTCGCTCGGCGACGGCCTGCGCCCCGGCTCGATTCAGGACGCCAACGACGAAGCCCAGTTCGCCGAGCTGCATACGCTGGGCGAGCTGACCAAAATCGCCTGGGAATACGACGTGCAGGTGATGATCGAAGGCCCGGGCCACGTGCCGATGCAGATGATCCGTCGCAACATGACCGAAGAGCTGGAACACTGCCACGAAGCGCCGTTCTACACCCTCGGCCCGCTGACCACCGATATCGCCCCGGGCTATGACCATTTCACCTCCGGCATCGGCGCGGCAATGATCGGCTGGTTCGGCTGCGCCATGTTGTGTTACGTCACGCCGAAAGAACACCTCGGCCTGCCGAACAAAGAGGACGTCAAGCAGGGCCTGATCACCTACAAGATCGCCGCTCACGCCGCCGATCTGGCCAAAGGCCATCCGGGTGCGCAGATCCGCGATAACGCCATGTCCAAGGCGCGTTTCGAATTCCGCTGGGAAGATCAGTTCAATCTGGCGCTCGATCCGGCCACCGCCCGCGCCTATCACGACGAAACCCTGCCGCAGGAGTCCGGCAAGGTCGCCCACTTCTGCTCGATGTGCGGGCCGAAATTCTGCTCGATGAAAATTTCGCAGGAGGTGCGCGACTACGCCGCGGCCCAGGAGGCCGCCAAGCCGATCGAAGTGCAGCTGACCGGCATGGAGAAAATGTCCGCCGAGTTCCGCGCCCGCGGCAGCGAGCTGTATCACAGCGCCGGCACCCTGCAAGAGGAGACAAGCAATGACTGATATCACGACCCCCTTCCCGGCTACGCCCCACAAGCTGGGGCTTTACCCGGTCGTCGACAGCGTGGAATGGATCGCTCGCCTGCTGGAGGCCGGCGTCACCACCATCCAGCTGCGCATCAAGGACCTGCCTGACGAGCAGGTCGAAGCGGATATCGCCGCCGCCATCGCGCTGGGCCAGCGTTATCAGGCGCGGCTGTTCATCAACGACTACTGGCGGCTGGCGATCAAGCACGGCGCTTACGGCGTGCATCTGGGCCAGGAGGATCTCGATACTACCGATCTGGCGGCCATTCACCGCGCCGGGCTGCGGCTGGGCGTGTCCACCCATGACGACGCGGAGCTGGCGCGCGCGCTGGCGGTGAAACCTTCCTACATCGCGCTGGGGCACATCTTTCCCACCCAAACCAAAGACATGCCTTCGGCGCCGCAGGGGCTGGCGGAGTTGAAACGCCACATCGCCGGCCTGGCGGATTACCCGACGGTGGCGATCGGCGGGATCAGCATCGATCGCGTACCGGCAGTGCTGGCGTGCGGCGTCGGCAGCGTGGCGGTGGTCAGCGCCATCACCCAGGCGCCGGACTGGCGCGCGGCGACGGCCGAGCTATTGCGGCTGATCGAAGGCGAGGATCCGAACGATGCTTAACGATCAGGAATTCCTGCGCTACAGCCGCCAGCTGCTGCTGGAGGACGTCGGCCCGGAAGGCCAGGAGAGGCTCAAGCGCGCCACGGTGCTGATCGTCGGTTTGGGCGGGCTCGGTTCCCCGGCTTCGCTGTATCTGGCCGCCGCCGGCGTCGGCACGTTGCTGCTGGCCGACGACGACCAGCTGCATGTCACCAACCTGCAGCGGCAAATCCTCTACCGCAGCGCCGATACCGCCACCGGCAAGGCGGCGCTGGCGCAACGCCACCTGCAGGCGCTGAACCCGTTGGTGGAATCCATCCCGCTGGCGCAGCGGCTGCAGGGGCAAGCGCTGCGCGACGCGGTCGCCCGCGCCGATCTGGTGCTGGACTGCTGCGACAATATGGCGACCCGTCATGAGGTCAATGCCGCCTGCATCGCCGCCGCCAAGCCGCTGATCAGCGGCAGCGCGGTCGGCTTCAGCGGCCAGCTGCTGGTGCTCGAGCCGCCCTATGCGCACGGCTGCTACGCCTGCCTGTACCCGGAGCAGGAAGAGCCGCAGCGCAACTGCCGCACCGCCGGGGTGCTCGGCCCGGTGGTGGGCGTGATCGGCACTCTGCAAGCGCTGGAAGCCATCAAGATGCTGGCCGGTATGCCTTCCTCCCTCAACGGCAAGCTGCGGCTGTTCGACGGCAAGCAGCAGAGCTGGAGCACGCTGCAACTGAGCCAGGCCCGCGCCTGCCCGGTATGCGGAGGCGCGGCATGAAGATCCGTCTGAACGACCAACCGCTGGAGCTGGCGCAGCCGCTCAGCGTCGCCGCCCTGCTGACCCAGCTGGAACGCCACCAGCCGGGCACTGCGCTGGCGATCAACCAAACCATCATCCCGCGCGCCGACTGGGCCGACCATCAGGTGCAGGACGGTGACGACATTTTGCTGTTTCAAGCGATCGCCGGAGGCTGACATGCTGAAAATCGCCGATACCACTTTTACCTCGCGCCTGTTCACCGGCACCGGCAAGTTCGCCACCCCGGCGTTGATGCTGGAGGCACTGGCGGCCTCCGGCTCACAGCTGGTGACCATGGCCATGAAGCGCGTCGATCTGCGCGGCGGCAACGACGCCATTTTGGCGCCGCTGCAGCAGCTGGGCGTAAGGCTATTGCCCAACACCTCCGGCGCCAAAACGGCCGCCGAAGCGGTGTTCGCCGCCCGGCTGGCGCGCGAAGCGCTCGGCACCCACTGGGTGAAGCTGGAGATCCATCCCGATGTGAAATACCTGCTGCCGGATCCGATAGAAACGTTGAAGGCGGCGGAAACGCTGGTGAAAGACGGTTTTGTGGTGCTGCCCTACTGCGGCGCCGATCCGGTGCTGTGCAAACGGCTGGAAGAGGTGGGTTGCGCGGCGGTGATGCCGCTCGGCGCCCCTATCGGCTCCAACCGCGGTCTGCGCACCCGTGACTTCCTCGAGATCATCATCGAGCAGGCCAAGGTGCCGGTGGTGATCGACGCCGGCATCGGCGCGCCGAGCCACGCGCTGGAAGCGATGGAGCTGGGCGCCGACGCGGTGCTGGTGAATACCGCCATCGCCGTGGCGCGCGACCCGGTGCAAATGGCACGGGCGTTTCGCCTGGCGCTGGAGGCCGGCGAGCTGGCGTGCAGCACCGGATTGGGTGCCAGCCAGCGCGATGCGGCCGCCTCCAGCCCGCTGACCGCCTTCCTCAGCCAACCAGAGGAGGCGCAGTGATGGGCGACGATTTCAGTAGCCGCTGGCAACAGCTGGATTGGGACGACATTACGCTGCGCATCAACGGCAAAACCGCACGCGACGTGGAACGCGCGTTGAACGCCGACAAGCTGACGCGCGACGACTTTATGGCGCTGATCTCCCCCGCCGCCGCGCCGTATCTGGAACCGCTGGCGCAGCGCGCGCAGCAGCTGACCCGTCAGCGCTTCGGCAACGTCGTCAGCTTCTATGTGCCGCTGTACCTCTCTAACCTGTGCGCCAACGACTGCACCTATTGCGGCTTTTCGATGAGCAACCGCATCAAGCGCAAAACGCTGGACGCGGCGGAGATCGCACGCGAGTGCGAAGCCATCAAGGCGCTGGGGTTCGATCACCTGTTGCTGGTCACCGGCGAACATCAGAGCAAGGTTGGCATGGACTATTTCCGTCAGCACATTCCGGCGATCCGCCGCCACTTCAGCTCGCTGATGATGGAAGTGCAGCCGCTGGCGCAGGACGAGTACGCCGAACTGAAAGCGCTGGGCCTGGACGGCGTGCTGGTGTATCAGGAAACCTACCATCCGGCCACCTATCTGCAGCACCATCTGCGCGGGCAGAAGCAGGATTTTCATTGGCGCCTGGCCACGCCGGATCGCCTGGGGCGCGCCGGGATCGACAAGATCGGCCTCGGCGCGTTGATCGGCCTGTCCAACAGCTGGCGCACCGACTGCTACCTGCTGGCGGAACATCTGTTCTACCTGCAGCAAACCTACTGGCAGAGCCGCTACTCGATCTCGTTCCCGCGTCTGCGCCCCTGCGCCGGCGGCATTGAGCCGGCGTCGATCATGAGCGAGCCTCAGTTGGTGCAGCTGATCTGCGCCTTCCGGCTGTTCGCGCCGGACGTTGAGCTGTCGCTGTCTACGCGTGAATCGCCGTACTTCCGCGATCACATGATCCCGGTGGCGATCAACAGCGTCAGCGCCGGATCCAAGACGCAGCCCGGCGGCTATGCCGACGACGTGCCGCCGGAGTTGGAACAGTTCGAGCCGCACGACGGCCGCACGCCACAGCAGGTCGCCGAGGCCATCAGCAACGCCGGGCTGCAGCCGGTGTGGAAAGACTGGGACGGTTATCTGGGACGCAGCACGCAATAAGCGGCAACGTTTACCGCCGCGTGAAGAAAACGCTGGAGCGGCCGCGCAATGCCGAACGCCGGCGCTGGCGCCGGTAACCTCCCCGGCTATAGTGACCTTGCCGACCGCCAAACCCGGCGTCGGCCGGGGCCGTCACCCTCTCGATGGCCCCGCCTTATCCCATCCCGGATCGCGCCGGAGCTTCTCTTGCGCGACGCCGGGCCCTCGTCCGCGGCAACGCGCATATGGCGTATCGCGGCCGGTAAGGGCGTACGGGCAGATTGCCTTGTCGGCTAATGGGCAGTCAGAAAGATGGCATAACGATGTGCGGCACTCACTCAGGAGTGATACTCATAGAGCGCTGTGGCGGCAGAAAAGTGGGAACGAGGATAAGAAGGTACAGCGACGAAGAGAGATTCGAGTGGTCATCCCCGGTGCTGCCATTGGCCCTGGTGTTGGCCGCGGATCTTTTTGCCGCCTGCTCCCTGCTTACGGACAAGAGCAGGCGGTTTATTTTGTGAGACTGGCACCCCCCCAGGACGCGAATCACACAGTATGTGCGCTAATTAACCATACAAACGATTAAATGTGAATGTCTTTTGAGTGTTTTTTTATTTAGCACCGAGTGTATTTTGAGTTTGACAAGCAAAATCAAACTGATATCGCTGCAACCCCCAGTCATCATCTATAATCCAGCACGGGTCCTCGCGCAGGTTTTTCAGCGCTCGCGGTCAACATCAAAAAAAGCCAAGGTTGTCATGAAGAAAACGCCAAATTACATCGATGCAATCAGCGCGTTGCTCACTCTGAAAGGAGTTGGCGACAGAAAGCATGCCTCCACGATGGCCAACATACTGAACCTTCAGTACAACAGCGCCAAACAGAAGCTGGATGGCAAAAGAGGCATCACCCTCGATGAAGTCAAAAAGGTATTTCAGTACTTCAACGAGCCGTTTGCCGGCCAAAGGACGCATAACGCCGTCTTTATCATGAACAGCATTCACAAGCGCTGCAATATTGAGGTTGACGAGCGCCCGGTCACGCAAGCGGACAACGACGAAACCTACGCCTGCAAAAAAGACGATCTTTTCATCATCAACACCAATCGGGAACATGCCGCCGAGGCTCCGCTGTACAAAGTCAACAAGATAGACTTTCTGCCGGCCCCGCGTATCGCGATCCTGGACAATGATGGGGATATTCTCGAACTGTTGAAGAAGATCGCCAGCCGATACGGCATCGAGACTGAGACCTTTCAGACGGCGGACGCCATGCTGGCCGCGCTGGAACAGCAGTCCTTTGAGGCGTTTATTCTGGACTGGCTGTTGGATTTCGGCGAGACCTCCGAACGCGTCGTGAAGAAAATTAAAGACGCCCTCGATCCGCACGCCCGCATCATCATTCTGACCGGCCAGCTGAATCACTACGAGAAAAACATCGGCGATATGATCCTGCACTATGACGTACATCTGGTGGAAAAACCGACCAAGCCGCTGATTATCTCCTCGCTGCTGCTGTCGAACCTATTCTTTAATTAGTTTGACCGGGATGCGGATCAAAAACGATGAGCCCACCCCTTCGACGGATTTGGCTTTAATGGTACCTTTCATCGTCGTGACGTAATTTTTGATAATGGTCAGCCCCAGCCCCAACCCCTGCCGCGTTTCCCTTTCCACCCCCTGATTGAACGCCTTATACAACCGATCCAGATTTTTGACGTTAAACCCGATGCCGGTGTCTTTTACCCGCAAATACAGATTGCCGTGACATACCTTCACGTTAAGGGTTATCGCGCCGCGGTGGGTAAATTTGTCCGCGTTGCTGAGCAGGTTGGCCAATATTCGGTAGAGCTTGTATTTATCAGAACCAATCAGCCCGGCATAAGACGAACGGTGAATCACGAGGCGATTGCCGCGCCCGGCGCCGATGCCGGTTACGGCATCGTCCACCACCTCATTCAGCCGGAAGGTGGAAATATTGATTTTGACTTCCCCCATCTCAAGCCGCGAATAATCCATTACCTCGCGCGTTTGTTCGGCGATCTTATTGCCGTGATAGGAGATCAGGCGGGCTTCTTTTTTCAACTCTTCCTGCGCCAGCTCGTGCTCCATGATATCCGCGGCAATGACGATGGCCTGAGTCGAGCCGGCGATCTCGTGGTAGATGGAAGAGATAAAGATGTTCTTGTTCTTGATGATCTCTTTTAACGAGAAGGCATTTCTCAGCACCAGGAACATCATCAGAAACACCAAAATCAACGAAAAGAGGGCGAACATCTCGGCTTTACTCGAATTCTCCTGGATGATGCCTTTCACTTCGGTAAAGTTTTTAATCTGTATCCGATAAATAATTTCCTGGATATCGACCAGCGTGCCCTCGATATCATCCATATAAGAGAGAATGTCCGCCTTGTTTTTCTGCCCCACCAGCAAGCCGGCGGAGAGATCGTCCAACGTGCGGTACTGCTGCTTCAACAGCGCAACATTCTTGATGAACTCGTCGTCGTAATAAAAAGAGTCGCTGAAGGTAGAACGGCTCTCCAGGATCTGAATCTTCGAGTAGAAGATTTTCTTTTTGATCTGGAAGGCGTCGTAGTCGTTATTTTCACTGAGCAGCAGCGCGGTTTTGGTTCTTTCAAACGCCAGAAAGAGGATCTCGGCCACCGAGTAGTTGTCCAGATTGGGCTCGATCTGCTTATAGCGTTCTTTTACGCCGCCGAAGTTAATGGCAATCAACAAAATCAATAAGGAGAAGATGGCAACCAACGCGATAAGAGTACCGATCAGTTTTTTGCTCATCTTATTTCAGCTCCAACCGTTTAACTTGCCAGACGGTTTTCGCGTTCACATCCAGGTTATTCAGCTCGGCGTAGCTATCGCGCGGATAAATAATGGCGAACGGCCCCAGTTCCCCCACGTCGATCGGCTTGCCGCCGCGCTGATAGGCGACGATCACGCGGTATTTAGTCATCTCGTCAATCGGCATCGAATAGGAGTAATCATCCCAGGCGAAAGCGCGCACCGACTGGCCTTTCAGATGATAGGCTTTCACCAGCTCCGCAAACTCAACGCCGGTGAACGTATCTTCCGGGGTGAAATTGGTCGAGGTTTTAATCGTGTGCGACGGCATCGCCTCCAGCATCTGCCGGGTTATCTTGATCTTCTCGCCGTCGAGCGGCTTCAGGTAAAAGTAGTCAACGGCCGCATACAGCGGCGCGCTGAACAGCGAAAGCAGCAGTAACGTCATCAATCCATTGATTTTCATCAGTCACCCTCTTGGCGTTTCACCAGTTCGACCTGGCCGAATTCATCCTGCCCGACCACGGCCCAACCGTTATATTGATAAAATCCTTCGGCTTTGGAGCCGGGATCGGTGGTTAAGTGGATCGCTTCGGCACCATGCTCAAACATCCAGTGAGTGATCCGTGCCAGCAAGGCGGAGCCGATCCCCTTCGACTGGTATTCCGGCTTCACGAACAGGCCGCCGATCAGCGGTTCAGGGATGAATAACCCGAAGCCAACGCCGGCATAGTCGTCGCCATGCTTGCAGATCCAGCCGCCGCCCTGGTTGATGTCCTCCAGCGCCTGTTTGCGCTGCAGATACTGGATCTGATGCGGATGCAGCAGGTTTTCCTCAACGGAAAAGCGGATCTCATACAGGTAAGGCAGGTGTTGCGCCGTCAATTTTTCGAAGGTAATGAGGCTGTCCATGTTCGCACTGTCCTTGGTTGTCAGGTAAAAAGCGCCGGTCAATTTCTGCTGTAACCATAGTAGCAAAGTTTGCTCTGCCCCGGCATGAGGCGAAAAAAAACCGCCCCCGAGGGAGCGGTTTATCTGGCGATGGGCCCGGCATGCCAGGCCCGCGGCGCGGATGACGATTACTCGTCGTCGCTGCCGCCCAGGCCTGCGTTGAGCAGCTCGGCCAGGTTAGCCGTCGCTTCTTCCGCGCTGACTTGCGGAACAACCGGCGCTTCACCCTGAGCACGGCGACGCATGCGATCCTGATGATAAGCGTAACCGGTACCGGCTGGGATCAGACGGCCCACGATGACGTTCTCTTTCAGGCCACGCAGTTCATCACGCTTGCCGGCTACGGCAGCTTCGGTCAGAACGCGCGTCGTTTCCTGGAACGATGCAGCGGAGATGAAGGACTCGGTCGCCAAGGAAGCCTTGGTGATACCCAGCAGATCGCGCGAGAAGGTTGCCGGGATCTTACCTTCAGCTTCCAGCTGACGGTTGGCAATCTTGACGCGAGACACTTCAGCCTGCTCGCCTTCCAGGAACTCGGAGCCACCAGCGCTAACGATAGTGCCTTTACGCAGCATCTGACGAACGATAACTTCGATGTGCTTATCGTTAATCTTAACGCCTTGCAGACGGTAAACTTCCTGCACTTCGTTGGTGATGTAGCGGGTAACCGCATGCACGCCACGCAGACGCAGAATGTCGTGCGGAGACTCTGGGCCGTCGGAAACGACGTCGCCACGTTCCACCACTTCGCCTTCGAACACGTTAAGCTGACGCCATTTCGGAATCATCTCTTCGTAAGCGTCGCTGCCGTCCAGCGGAGAGATCACCAGGCGACGTTTGCCTTTGGTCTCTTTACCGAACGAGATAATCCCGCTGATTTCAGCCAGGATTGCCGGCTCTTTCGGACGACGTGCTTCGAACAGGTCGGCAACGCGCGGCAGACCACCGGTAATATCCTTGGTACCGCCGGATTCCTGAGGAATACGCGCCAGGGTATCACCCGCACCGATCTGAATGCCGTCTTCCAGCTGAACGATCGCTTTGCCCGGCAGGAAGTATTGAGCAGGCATATCGGTGCCTGGGATCAATACGTCTTCGCCCTGAGCGTCAACGATTTTCAGTGCCGGACGCAGGTCTTTACCGCTACCGGTACGCTCTGCGCTGTCCAGAACTACCAGAGAAGACAAACCGGTCAGTTCGTCGGTCTGGCGAGTAATGGTCTGGCCGTCGACCATGTCCGCGAAGCGAATGAAGCCGCTGACTTCACTGATGACCGGCATGGTGTGCGGATCCCAGTTAGCAACGGTTTCGCCGCCGTTAACTTCTTCACCGTCGCCTTTGCCCATCACGGCACCGTAAGGCACCTTGTAGCTTTCTTTGGTACGGCCGAATTCGTCGATCAGTTTCAGTTCGGTGTTACGCGAGGTGATCACCAGCTTGCCCGCGGCGTTCATAACGAACTTCGCGTTGCTCAGCTTGATGCTACCCTTGTTTTTCACCTGGATGCTGGATTCAGCAGCCGCACGAGATGCCGCACCACCGATGTGGAACGTACGCATCGTCAGCTGTGTACCCGGCTCACCGATGGACTGTGCCGCGATAACGCCGATGGCTTCACCTTTGTTGATGATGTGGCCACGTGCCAGGTCGCGACCGTAGCAGTTTGCACACACACCAAAGTCGGTTTCACAGCTCACCACGGAACGGACTTTAACGCTGTCGACAGAGTTCTCTTCCAACAGGTCACACGCCTTCTCGTTCAGCAGGGTGTTGCGTGGCACCAGAATGTCCGCCGTACCCTGCTTGAGGACGTCTTCTGCCGTCACACGGCCCAGAACGCGTTCACGCAGCGGCTCTTTCACGTCGCCACCTTCGATAACCGGAGTCATCAGGATGCCGTCGTGGGTGCCACAGTCGTCTTCGGTCACAACCAGATCCTGCGCCACGTCAACCAGACGACGGGTCAGATAACCGGAGTTCGCGGTTTTCAGTGCGGTATCCGCCAGACCTTTACGAGCACCGTGGGTGGAGATGAAGTACTGGAGTACGTTCAGACCTTCACGGAAGTTCGCGGTGATTGGCGTTTCGATGATGGAGCCGTCCGGCTTCGCCATCAGACCACGCATACCGGCCAGCTGACGAATCTGAGCGGCGGAACCACGCGCACCGGAGTCGGCCATCATAAAGATGCTGTTGAAGGAAACTTGCTGTTCCACTTCGCCGTCACGGTTAACCACGTCTTCTACCGACAGGTTTTCCATCATCGCTTTCGCAACGCGTTCGTTCGCTGCAGCCCAGATATCGATCACTTTGTTGTAGCGTTCGCCGGCGGTAACCAGACCAGACTGGAACTGCTCCTGGATCTCGGCAACTTCGGTTTCCGCTTCTTCGATGATCTCCGCTTTCTTGGCCGGGATAACCATGTCGTCGATACCTACGGAAGCGCCGGAACGGGCTGCGTAAGCAAAACCGGTGTACATGATCTGGTCAGCAAAGATAACGGTCGGCTTCAGGCCCAGGATGCGGTAACAGGTGTTCAGCATCTTGGAGATCGCTTTCTTGCCCAAAGGCTGGTTAACGATCGAGTACGGCAGACCTTTCGGTACGATCATCCACAGGATGGCGCGGCCGATGGTGGTGTCGATGATGCTGGTCTGAGAAGTCCATTCGCCTTCGGCGTTTTTGACGTCTTCGGTGATACGCACTTTAACGCGCGCATGCAGAGACGCCAGGCCGGCGCGGTAAACACGCTCAGCTTCTTTGGAACCGTTCAGCACCATGCCTTCGCCCTTGGCGTTAACACAGTCGCGGGTCATGTAGTACAGACCCAGTACAACGTCCTGAGAAGGAACGATGATTGGCTCGCCGTTCGCAGGGGACAGGATGTTGTTGGTGGACATCATCAGCGCACGCGCTTCCAGCTGGGCTTCCAGCGTCAGCGGTACGTGAACGGCCATCTGGTCACCATCGAAGTCGGCGTTATAGGCCGCACAAACCAGCGGGTGCAGCTGGATCGCTTTACCTTCGATCAGAACCGGTTCAAACGCCTGGATACCCAAACGGTGCAGGGTTGGTGCACGGTTCAGCAGTACCGGGTGTTCGCGGATCACTTCGTCCAGGATATCCCAAACGACGGCTTCTTCACGCTCAACCATTTTCTTGGCGGCTTTGATGGTGGTGGCCAGGCCACGCAGCTCCAACTTGCCGTAGATGAACGGTTTGAACAGCTCCAGCGCCATCTTTTTAGGCAGACCGCACTGATGCAGACGCAGGTATGGACCTACGGTGATTACGGAACGGCCGGAGTAGTCAACGCGTTTACCGAGCAGGTTCTGACGGAAACGACCCTGCTTACCTTTGATCATATCGGCCAAAGATTTCAGAGGACGCTTGTTGGAACCGGTGATGGCACGACCGCGACGGCCGTTATCCAGCAGGGCGTCTACCGCTTCTTGCAGCATACGCTTTTCGTTGCGCACGATGATGTCCGGCGCAGCCAGATCCAGCAGGCGTTTCAGACGGTTGTTACGGTTGATCACGCGGCGGTACAGATCGTTCAGATCCGAGGTCGCGAAACGACCGCCATCCAGCGGAACCAGAGGACGCAGATCCGGCGGCAGTACCGGCAGCACGGTCAGGATCATCCACTCCGGTTTGTTACCGGACTGCACGAACGCTTCCAGCAGCTTGATACGCTTGGTCAGCTTCTTGCGCTTGGTTTCGGAGTTGGTTTCGTTCAGCTCTTCACGCAGCTGCTCGCACTCGGCTTCCAGATCCATGTTTTTCAACAGGGCCTGAATAGCTTCCGCACCCATCTTGGCGTCGAATTCGTCACCGAACTCTTCCAACGCGTCCAGATACTGCTCTTCGGTCAGGATCTGACGACGTTCGAGGTTGGTCATACCGCCTTCGACCACCACATAGGATTCGAAGTACAGTACGCGTTCGATGTCACGCAGCGGCATATCCAGCAGCAAACCGATGCGGGATGGCAGCGATTTCAGGAACCAGATGTGCGCGGTCGGCGAAGCCAGCTCGATGTGGCCCATGCGCTCACGACGCACTTTGGTCTGGGTCACTTCAACGCCGCACTTCTCACAGATCACGCCGCGGTGTTTCAAGCGCTTGTACTTACCGCACAGGCACTCGTAATCTTTTACCGGCCCGAAGATACGGGCGCAGAAAAGGCCGTCACGCTCTGGTTTGAACGTACGGTAGTTAATGGTTTCCGGCTTCTTAACTTCACCGAACGACCACGAACGGATCATGTCTGGCGAGGCCAGAGCAATCTTGATCGCATCAAACTCTTCGGTCTTAGTTTGCGCTTTCAGAAACTTCAATAAGTCTTTCACGGATTGGCTCCTGTCGGAGTTAAACCTGTTGGGTACCCACAACCGCAGTAGGTACCCGTGTGACCTGAACAACCACCCTCAGGCTCCCTTAGGCGGGGAGCCTGAGCCGGCATGACGATTACTCGTCTTCCAGTTCGATGTTGATGCCGAGCGAGCGGATTTCTTTCAACAGTACGTTGAAGGATTCCGGCATGCCTGGCTCCATCCGGTGGTCGCCATCCACGATGTTTTTGTACATCTTGGTACGGCCGTTAACGTCATCCGACTTAACGGTGAGCATTTCCTGCAGGGTATAAGCCGCGCCGTATGCTTCCAGTGCCCACACTTCCATCTCACCGAAGCGTTGACCACCGAACTGCGCTTTACCACCCAGAGGTTGCTGAGTCACCAAGCTGTAAGAACCGGTTGAACGGGCGTGCATTTTATCGTCAACCAAGTGGTTCAGTTTCAGCATGTACATATAGCCGACAGTAACCTGGCGCTCGAATTGCTCACCGGTACGGCCATCGAACAGCGTGATCTGACCGGAGGTCGGGATACCGCCCATTTCCAGCAGTTGCTTGATTTCAGTCTCTTTCGCACCGTCAAACACCGGCGTTGCGATCGGCATACCTTTTTTCAGGTTCTCTGCCAGACGCAGCACTTCGTCGTCGCTGAAGGTGTTCAGGTCAACTTTCTGGCAAACGTCGTCGCCCAGATCGTAGGCCTTCTGGATGAACTCACGCAGCTTGGCCACTTCCTGCTGCTGCTTCAGCATCTGGTTGATCTTCTCACCGATGCCTTTCGCAGCCATACCCAGGTGGGTTTCCAGGATCTGACCGATGTTCATACGTGATGGTACGCCCAGCGGGTTCAGTACGATGTCTACCGGCGTGCCGTTTTCATCGTAAGGCATATCTTCGATCGGGTTGATCTTGGAGATAACACCCTTGTTACCGTGGCGGCCCGCCATCTTGTCACCCGGTTGGATCTGACGTTTAACGGCCAGATAAACCTTGACGATTTTCAGCACGCCCGGCGCCAGATCGTCGCCCTGAGTGATCTTACGACGCTTGGCTTCCAGCTTCTTCTCGAAGTCGGATTTCAGTTCGTCGTACTGCTCAGCCAGCTGCTCCAGCTGGTTTTGCTTCTCTTCGTCGGTCAGGCCCAGTTCCAGCCAGCGATCGCGCGGCAGCTTGCTCAGCTTGTCGGCTTCGATGCCACCGGCAACCAGCACCGCGTGGATACGCGCAAACAGGCCAGCTTCCAGGATCTGCAGTTCTTCAGTCAGGTCTTTCTTCGCCTGCTTCAGCTGCATCTCTTCGATTTCCAACGCGCGCTTGTCTTTTTCCACGCCATCGCGGGTGAAGACCTGCACGTCGATAACCGTACCGGAAACGCCGTTCGGTACACGCAGAGAAGAGTCTTTAACGTCAGACGCTTTCTCACCGAAGATCGCACGCAGCAGTTTCTCTTCCGGCGTCAGCTGGGTTTCGCCTTTAGGCGTTACCTTACCGACCAGAATGTCACCGCCGGTCACTTCAGCACCGATATACACGATACCGGATTCATCCAGCTTGGAGAGCGCAGCTTCACCCACGTTAGGGATGTCGGCAGTGATCTCTTCAGGCCCCAGCTTGGTGTCGCGAGACACGCACGCCAGTTCCTGGATGTGGATGGTGGTGAAGCGATCTTCCTGCACCACGCGCTCGGAGACCAAGATGGAGTCTTCGAAGTTGTAGCCGTTCCAAGGCATGAACGCTACGCGCATGTTCTGGCCCAGCGCCAGTTCGCCCAGGTCTGTCGATGGGCCATCCGCCAGCACGTCGCCGCGCTCGATTGGCTCACCCAGATTCACACACGGCATCTGGTTGATGCAGGTGTTCTGGTTAGAACGGGTGTACTTGGTCAGGTTGTAAATATCGATACCTGCTTCGCCCGGGTACATCTCGTCTTCGTTAACTTTGATAACGATACGGGAAGCGTCCACGTACTGGATCACACCGCCGCGTTTGGCAACGGCGGTTACGCCGGAGTCAACCGCTACGGCGCGTTCCATACCGGTACCAACCAGCGGCTTGTCAGCGCGCAGGGTAGGTACGGCCTGACGTTGCATGTTCGCACCCATCAATGCACGGTTGGCGTCATCGTGTTCCAGGAATGGAATCAGTGAAGCACCAACGGAAACAACCTGCTGGGTGGATACGTCCATGTAGTCAACCTGGTCGCGGCTGAACAGGCTTGATTCGCCTTTGCTGCGGCAGGTGACCAGGTCTTCTACGAAGCGGCCTTCTTCATCCAGGTTGGAGTTCGCCTGGGCGATAACGAAGTTGCCTTCTTCAATAGCAGACAGGTAGTTGATTTCATCGGTCACCACGCCGTCACGCACGCGGCGGTACGGGGTTTCCAGGAAGCCATACTCGTTAGTCTGTGCGTACACGGACAGGGAGTTGATCAGACCGATGTTTGGACCTTCCGGCGTTTCGATTGGGCACACGCGGCCGTAGTGGGTCGGGTGTACGTCTCGAACTTCAAAGCCGGCGCGCTCACGGGTCAGACCGCCCGGGCCCAGTGCGGAGATACGACGCTTGTGCGTGATCTCGGACAGCGGGTTGTTCTGGTCCATGAACTGGGACAGCTGGCTGGAGCCGAAGAACTCTTTCACCGCCGCCGAAATCGGCTTGGCGTTGATCATGTCCTGAGGCATCAGGGTATCCAGATCGCCCAGAGACAGACGCTCTTTCACCGCACGCTCAACACGCACCAGACCTACGCGGAACTGGTTCTCGGCCATCTCGCCGACGGAACGGATACGACGGTTGCCCAAGTGGTCGATATCGTCCACTTCGCCCTTGCCGTTACGGATATCGATGAGCTTCTTCATCACTTCGATGATGTCGTCTTTGCTCAGGATGCCCGAACCTTCGATCTCGTCGCGCAGCAGAGAACGGTTGAACTTCATACGGCCAACCGCGGACAGATCGTAGCGGTCTTCGGAGAAGAACAGGTTCTCGAACAGGCTTTCGGCAGCTTCGCGCGTTGGCGGCTCACCAGGGCGCATCATGCGGTAGATTTCTACCAACGAGCTCAGACGATCGGTGGTCGGATCGACGCGCAGCGTTTCAGAGATATACGCGCCGTGATCCAGATCGTTGGTGAACAGCGTTTCGATGCGCTTGTGGCCGGACTGGCTCAGCTTGGCCAGCAGATCCAGCGACAGCTCCATGTTGGCTGCGCAGATCAGTTCGCCGGTATTGGTATCGATATAGTCTTTCGCGACCACTTTGCCCGCGATGTACTCTACCGGTACTTCAATGCTCTGAATGTCGTCTTTTTCCAGCTGACGGATATGACGAGCGGTGATGCGGCGGCCTTTCTCTACGTAGATCTTGCCGTTGGCTTCGATGTCGAACGAAGCGGTCTCACCACGCAGGCGCTCTGGCACCAGCTCCATCTGCAGCTTGTTGTCACGGATTTCGAAGACGATCTTGTCAAAGAACAGGTCGAGGATCTGTTCAGTGGTGTAGTTCAGCGCGCGCAGAATGATGGTCGCAGGCAGTTTGCGGCGACGGTCAATACGCACGAACAGGTTGTCCTTCGGATCGAACTCGAAGTCCAACCATGAACCGCGGTAAGGGATGATGCGTGCGTTGTACAGCACTTTACCCGAGGAGTGGGTTTTGCCCTTATCGCTGTCGAAGAATACGCCAGGACTACGGTGCAACTGAGATACGATAACCCTCTCAGTACCGTTGATCACAAAGGTGCCGTTTTCGGTCATGAGCGGAATTTCGCCCATGTAGACTTCTTGTTCCTTGATGTCTTTGACCGTACCTTCAGGCGCTTCGCGCTCATAGATAACCAGGCGCAGTTTTACGCGCAGCGGTGCAGAGAACGTCACACCACGGATCTGGCACTCTTTGACGTCGAAGACCGGCTCACCAAGACGGTAGCTAACGTATTGCAGCTCCGAATTGCCACTGTAGCTCTGGATAGGGAAAACAGAACGGAATGCGGCTTCAAGGCCGTACTGCCCTTCTGGATCTTGCTCGATAAACTTCTGGAACGAGTCAAGCTGGATAGAAAGGAGATATGGTATGTCCAGCACTTGTGGACGTTTACCAAAATCCTTACGAATACGTTTTTTCTCGGTATAGGAGTAAACCATAGGGTTCCTCAGCTCGCTGATCAGTGACCCAATCTGTCCGTCCGATTAGGGACAGTTCATGCAACACCGTTTTGTCGACCGGAAAGCGGGAACACTTTCCGCAATGTCTCTTGCTATCACGCTTAAACCATTTCATCGCGTCTTCCCCCAGAACTCCTGGTAGTGCAAAGACCGCGGTATATTAAGTCGTCAATAGAAACAAACATTGGGAGGCGAAACCAGCAGCCAAACAGTGTGAAACGCTACTGGCGCCCTACAGCGCAAAAAGGCTGGTGACTAAAAAGTCACCAGCCATCAGCCTAAAAGACTAGGCTGCAACCGGAAAGGTTGGCTTATTTAACTTCAACTTCAGCGCCAGCTTCTTCCAGAGATTTTTTCAGAGCTTCTGCGTCATCTTTGCTCACGCCTTCTTTCAGAGCGGCTGGAGCAGATTCAACCAGGTCTTTAGCTTCTTTCAGACCCAGGCCGGTAGCGCCACGTACTGCTTTGATAACAGCAACTTTGTTAGCGCCAGCAGCTTTCAGGATAACGTCGAATTCAGTTTTCTCTTCAGCAGCTTCAGCCGGGCCAGCAGCTACAGCTACAGCAGCAGCAGCAGAAACGCCGAATTTTTCTTCCATAGCGGAAACCAGTTCAACAACGTCCATTACGGACATAGCGGCAACTGCTTCCAGGATTTGGTCTTTAGTGATAGACATAACAATTGTTCCTAAAATTCAGAAATAGTTTAAATACGTTAGCAAAGGCTAAGAAAGAGTGGCTTACGCCGCTTCTTTCTGATCGCGTACTGCAGCCAGAGTGCGAACCAGTTTGCCGGCAGCGGCTTCTTTCATGGTTGCCATCAGGCGTGCGATCGCTTCTTCGTAAGTTGGCAGCGTCGCCAGGCGGTCGATTTGCGCCGCTGGGATCAGCTCACCTTCAAAGGCCGCAGCTTTAACCTCGAATTTTGCATTCGCTTTCGCGAACTCTTTGAACAGACGAGCAGCAGCGCCCGGGTGTTCGTGAGAGAATGCAATCAAGGTTGGACCGACAAACGTGTCTTTCAGGCATTCGAATGGAGTGCCTTCAACTACGCGACGCATCAGGGTGTTGCGAACAACACGCATGTAAACGCCAGCTTCACGACCTGCTTTACGCAGTTCAGTCATTTTATCTACGGTAACGCCGCGGGAATCCGCAACAACCGCAGACAGCGCGCCTTTGGCTACTTCGCTGACTTCAGCAACAATCGCTTGTTTGTCTTGAAGATTTAATGCCATTAGCTTTTTGCTCCTGGATTAGCCGGGGAAAATCCCCCGGAACTCACTTCACTCGGCGCTTTGTAAAACGCCACGCCGAGCGGCTTAACACGGTGAGCAGAATCCAGCAAAGACATTCTTTTATAAAAAAGAAAAATTTTCTTAGGCTCTGTCACCGTCTACGCAGGAAGGATTAAGTATCTTGCGATACACCTGCGGTCTTGGACGGAGGCCTGGATAGGCCAGGCTCCAACCGAAAAATCTTTGTTTTGCCTACGGCATAGCCAATAGCAAAACCTTGGGGCATAAGATTCTAGACAAATCTTGGCCCCAAGTCAAAGCGATAATCGCAAATGCGATTAGTTCGCTGCAGCAGACAGACCGCTCTGATCGATAGCAACGCCAGCACCCATGGTGGTGGAGAGGCTAACTTTCTTGATGTACATGCCTTTCGCCTGAGAAGGTTTTGCTTTTTTCAGCGCAACCAGCAGGGCTTCCAGGTTTTCTTTCAGTTTGTCTGCGTCGAAATCAACCTTACCGATAGTGGTATGGATGATGCCGTTTTTGTCGTTACGGTAGCGAACCTGACCTGCTTTAGCGTTTTTCACTGCTTCAGCAACGTTCGGAGTAACGGTACCCACTTTCGGGTTTGGCATCAGGCCGCGTGGACCCAGGATCTGGCCCAGTTGACCTACAACGCGCATTGCATCCGGGGAAGCAATAACAACGTCGAAGTTCATTTCGCCTTTCTTGATCTGGTCAGCCAGATCGTCCATACCTACCAGCTCTGCGCCAGCAGCTTTTGCTGCTTCAGCGTTAGCGCCTTGGGCAAATACGGCAACGCGAACGGAACGACCGGTGCCGTGTGGCAGAACGGTAGCGCCACGAACGTTTTGGTCAGATTTACGAGCGTCGATGCCGAGGTTAACGGCAACGTCAACGCTTTCTACGAATTTAGCGGTGGCCAGCTCTTTCAGCAGAGCAACAGCTTCAGCGATGTCATACTGTTTAGTAGCATCAACTTTGTCACGGATCACGCGCATGCGCTTGGTCAGCTTAGCCATCTCTTAATCCTCCACTACCAGGCCCATGGAACGAGCGGTACCTTCGATGGAGCGAGTCATCGCTTCAACGTCAGAACCAGTCATGTCCGCAGCTTTGGTTTCTGCGATTTCACGTACCTGAGCACGAGTCACTTTACCTACTTTGTCTTTGTTCGGCTTACCGGAACCAGACTTGATACCAGCCGCTTTTTTCAGCAGAACTGCTGCTGGCGGGGTTTTGGTAACGAAAGTGAAGGAGCGATCAGAATAAACGGTGATAACAACCGGAATCGGCAGACCTTTTTCAACGCTGTCAGTCTTAGCGTTGAATGCCTTACAGAATTCCATGATGTTAACGCCCTGCTGACCCAGAGCTGGACCCACTGGTGGGCTCGGGTTCGCCATACCAGCTGCAACTTGCAGCTTGACGTAGGCTTGTACTTTCTTAGCCATTTAAATTTCCTCGGTTTGGGTAGTATCGCCTCGCAAGAGGCTCCCCGTGTTTCACCCCGCCCAACATGCATCAGGCAAGGCATCTAAAAACAAAAGGCGCGAAATTGTAGTTCAATTTCGCGCCTTTGACAAGCGGCTACGGGCCACTCGTTGCTGATTATTCGATCAGCCTTTCTCAACCTGGCTGAAGTCCAGTTCCACCGGCGTTGCACGGCCAAAGATGGAAACGGAAACTTTCAGGCGGCTCTTCTCGTAATCGACTTCCTCGACCACACCGTTGAAATCGGCAAACGGGCCGTCGTTGACGCGCACCAGCTCGCCCGGTTCGAACAGCGTTTTCGGACGCGGCTTGTCACCAACCTGCTGCAGGCGGTTCATGATCGCATCAACTTCTTTATCGCTGATCGGCGCAGGACGGTCAGACGTACCGCCGATGAACCCCATGACGCGCGGTACGCTGCGCACCAGGTGCCAGCTGGCGTCATTCATCACCATCTGCACCAGCACGTAGCCAGGGAAGAATTTACGCTCGCTCTTGCGACGTTGGCCGCCACGGATTTCAACCACTTCTTCCGTAGGCACCATCACTTCGCCGAACAACTCTTCCATATCGTGCAGTTTGATGTGTTCACGCAGCGATTGTGCTACGCGACCTTCAAAACCGGAAAACGCCTGAACGACGTACCAACGTTTTTTTGGAGCTTCAGACATTTTAGAACCTCAGGCCAGTAATAAACGACACCAGACGGACCAGAATACCATCCAGCCCCCACAGAATCAGTGACATCACGGCGGTTACCGCGGCAACGATCAACGTGGTGTGTAGCGTTTCCTGACGAGTTGGCCAAATCACTTTACGTACTTCGGTACGCGCTTCGCGGGCAAACGCAACGGTGGCTTTGCCTTTGGTGGTCATCAGAGCCACTGCACCTGCAACGGCGATGATCAGCACAACTGCCAGCGCGCGCAATGGCAGGCTTAAATCACGGTAGTAATAGTTACCGACAATAGCCACAACCAACAGAACGGCGACGATCAGCCACTTTGCCGCTTCCAGGCCGCGTCCGCTCCCTTGAGCCTCGGTATTCGCACTCATAAACCAACCTGTCACAATGATGATTCAGAACAAACAACTTTGCCTCGCATTGCGAGGCAAACCAAACCGATCGGATACCGCTTCAGCGCTATCCCGGTGTTTTACGCCATGACGTATTTCAGTCAATACGGTTTAAGAGCCCATCTCACCAATGATTATGACTGCAAAATCGCTGATGAGATAGGTTCTAGTTCACAGCGTAGAAAAAGGGCATCAAATGATGCCCTTTTACCGCGTGTCGCGTCAAACTTTATCAGCGATTAAGCGATAACTTTAGCAACAACACCTGCGCCAACGGTACGGCCGCCTTCACGGATTGCGAAACGCAGACCGTCGTCCATCGCGATTGGGTGAATCAGGGTTACAACCATGTTCACGTTGTCGCCTGGCATTACCATCTCTACGCCTTCTGGCAGTTCGATGGTACCGGTCACGTCAGTGGTACGGAAGTAGAACTGTGGACGGTAGCCTTTGAAGAATGGAGTGTGACGACCACCTTCATCTTTGCTCAGGATGTACACTTCAGATTCGAACTGGGTGTGTGGCTTGATAGAGCCTGGCTTCGCCAGTACCTGACCACGTTCGATTTCTTCACGCTTGATACCACGCAGCAGAACACCTACGTTCTCACCAGCACGGCCTTCGTCCAGCAGTTTGCGGAACATTTCAACGCCAGTACAGGTAGACTTAACGGTGTCTTTGATACCAACGATTTC
>NZ_JBJNLB010000021.1:0-25824 GCF_052169275.1 Serratia sp. CY27727
GTAGAGATGGTAATGCCAGGCGACAACGTGAACATGGTTGTAACCCTGATTCACCCAATCGCGATGGACGACGGTCTGCGTTTCGCAATCCGTGAAGGCGGCCGTACCGTTGGCGCAGGCGTTGTTGCTAAAGTTATCGCTTAATCGCGAATAATTTTTCGACACAAAAAAGGGCACTTCGGTGCCCTTTTTTTATGCAATTTGTTTAAATCTTAATTGAAATAAAAACCATTCCCATTTAGACTCAGTGCATTGGTTAAGAAGTGAGTCTCTCTATGTATGTATGTCTGTGTAATGCGGTGACTGACAAAGCGATCCGTAATGCGGTGCGTCAGCACAATCCCCATACCATGAAGCAGCTGCGTGAACTTGTGCCGATTGGTACCGATTGTGGAAAGTGCATTCGTCAGGCAAGACAGATTATGGTGGAGGAACGCGGAACTATCATCCCAATGCATGAAGTTGCCTAACAAAGGGTAAGGTTATTTTTGACTCTTGGCTTACAGGTTCTACACTTTTAGAACTGGCCAGGAGGAATTACCTATGAAAGGCGATAAAAAGATCATTGCTCACCTCAACAAGCTGCTCGGTAACGAGCTGGTTGCCATCAATCAATATTTCCTGCACGCCCGCATGTTCAAGAATTGGGGGTTAATGCGCCTCAACGACAAGGAGTACCACGAGTCGATCGACGAAATGAAACATGCCGATCGCTACATCGAGCGTATCCTGTTCCTGGAAGGGATCCCGAACCTGCAAGATCTCGGCAAGCTGAACATCGGCGAAGACATTGAAGAGATGCTGCGTTCCGATTTGGCGCTGGAGCTGGCGGGTGCCAAAAACCTGCGCGAAGGTATCGCCTATGCCGACTCGATCCACGATTACGTCAGCCGCGATTTAATGATCGACATCCTGGCCGATGAAGAAGAGCATATCGACTGGCTGGAAACCGAGCTGGATCTGATCGCTCGCCTCGGTATTCAAAACTATGCCCAGGCTCAGGTTCTAGAGCGCAAAGAGTAAACCTGCCTTCTGTTCGTCATCGTTTCTCCTGCCGGCAACCGTTTTTACGGTGGGGCAGGGGAGCGTCCCTACCAAGCATAATTCATACCCTGTTTGCCGCCTTCATCTCGCGACTGCATCTGAGCGCGCAAAAATGACGATTTCCTGAGCATATTTCCAACTGCGGCTTGCTTCCTCGGCCATTTTGCGTATAATGCGCGGGCTTACCTAATCTTGGTAAGCCTGATTTTAGCGAATCAGTCGATTGGCAGGCCTTTTTTGCCTCTCGAACAATACTCCCGATATGGGGGTTATATGTTGACGATTACACTCCCCCATCAATCGAAATGGGTGTGAGGAGTAATTATTTACGTTTATAAATAATTGGAGCTCTGGTCTCATGCAGAACCAAAGAATCCGTATCCGCCTGAAAGCGTTTGATCATCGTCTGATCGATCAATCAACCGCGGAAATCGTCGAGACTGCAAAGCGCACTGGTGCGCAAGTCCGTGGTCCGATCCCGCTGCCAACTCGCAAAGAGCGCTTTACCGTTCTGATTTCTCCGCACGTCAACAAAGACGCGCGCGATCAGTACGAGATTCGCACTCACAAGCGTCTGGTTGACATCGTTGAGCCAACCGAGAAAACCGTTGATGCTCTGATGCGTCTGGATCTGGCTGCCGGTGTAGACGTGCAGATCAGCCTGGGTTAATCAGGTCATTGAGCGATTGAGAGGTTGAAACAATGATTGGTTTAGTCGGTAAAAAAGTGGGTATGACCCGTATCTTCACTGAAGATGGCGTTTCTATCCCAGTAACCGTAATTGAAATTGAAGCGAACCGCGTGACTCAGGTTAAAAGCCTGGACACCGACGGTTACCGTGCCGTTCAGGTTACCACCGGTAGCAAAAAAGCTAACCGTGTAACCAAGCCGGAAGCGGGCCATTTCGCTAAAGCTGGCGTTGAAGCTGGCCGTGGTCTGTGGGAATTCCGCCTGGAAGAAGGTCAAGAATTCGCTGCAGGTCAGGAAATTAGCGTAGAAATCTTCGCTGACGTTAAAAAAGTCGATGTTACCGGTACTTCTAAAGGTAAAGGTTTTGCTGGCACTGTTAAGCGCTGGAACTTCCGTACCCAAGACGCTACCCACGGTAACTCCTTGTCTCACCGCGTTCCGGGTTCTATCGGTCAGAACCAGACTCCGGGCAAAGTGTTCAAAGGCAAGAAAATGGCTGGCCACCTGGGTGATGAGCGCGTAACCGTTCAGAGCCTGGACGTAGTACGTGTTGACGCTGAGCGCAACCTGCTGCTGGTTAAGGGTGCTGTACCGGGCGCAACCGGTGGCAACCTGATCGTTAAACCAGCTGTGAAGGCGTAAGGGGATAGCAATGGAATTAGTATTGAAAGACGCGCAAAGCGCGCTGACTGTTTCCGAAACTACCTTCGGTCGTGATTTCAACGAAGCGCTGGTACACCAGGTTGTTGTTGCTTATGCAGCAGGTGCCCGTCAAGGTACCCGTGCTCAGAAGACCCGTGCTGAAGTAACTGGTTCCGGCAAAAAGCCATGGCGTCAGAAAGGCACCGGCCGTGCGCGTTCAGGTTCTGTAAAGAGCCCGATCTGGCGTTCAGGCGGCGTGACCTTTGCTGCTAAGCCACAGGACCACAGTCAGAAAGTAAACAAAAAGATGTACCGCGGCGCGCTGAAAAGCATCCTGTCCGAACTGGTACGTCAAGATCGTCTGATCGTTGTCGAGAAGTTCTCTGTAGAAGCGCCTAAAACTAAGCTGCTGGCACAGAAACTGAAAGATATGGCTCTGGAAGACGTGCTGATCGTGACCGGTGAACTGGATGAGAATCTGTTCCTGGCAGCTCGCAACCTGTACAAGGTTGACGTGCGCGATGTAGCAGGTATCGATCCGGTTAGCCTGATCGCCTTCGACAAAGTGGTTATGACTGCTGATGCTGTGAAGCAAGTTGAGGAGATGCTGGCATGATCCGTGAAGAACGTTTGCTGAAAGTGCTGCGTGCACCGCACGTATCTGAAAAAGCATCCGCTGCGATGGAAAAAAGCAACACCATCGTTCTCAAAGTTGCCAAAGACGCGACCAAAGCAGAAATCAAAGCTGCAGTGCAGAAACTGTTTGAAGTCGAAGTCGAAGACGTGAACACCCTGGTAGTTAAAGGGAAAGTGAAGCGTCACGGTCAGCGTGTTGGTCGTCGTAGCGACTGGAAAAAAGCTTACGTCACCCTGAAAGAAGGCCAGAATCTGGACTTCATCGGCGGCGCAGAGTAAGTCGGAGGAGTAAGAACAATGGCAATTGTTAAATGTAAACCTACATCTCCGGGTCGTCGCCACGTTGTTAAAGTGGTTAACCCTGAGCTGCACAAGGGTAAACCTTATGCCCCGCTGCTGGAAAAACTGAGCAAAAGCGGTGGTCGTAACAACAATGGCCGTATCACCACCCGTCATATCGGTGGTGGCCACAAGCAACATTATCGTCTGGTTGACTTCAAGCGCAACAAAGACGGTATCCCTGCTGTGGTTGAGCGTCTGGAGTACGATCCGAACCGTTCCGCGAACATCGCGCTGGTTCTGTACAAAGACGGCGAACGCCGTTACATCCTGGCGCCGAAAGGCCTGAAAGCTGGTGACCAGATTCAATCTGGCGTTGATGCTGCAATCAAAGCGGGTAACACCCTGCCGATGCGCAACATTCCAGTTGGTTCAACGGTTCACAACGTAGAAATGAAACCAGGTAAAGGCGGCCAGATGGCTCGCTCCGCTGGTGCCTACGTTCAGATCGTTGCTCGTGATGGTTCCTACGTAACTCTGCGTCTGCGCTCCGGCGAAATGCGTAAAGTTCCAGCTGATTGCCGCGCCACCCTGGGTGAAGTCGGTAACGCTGAACACATGCTTCGCGTTCTGGGTAAAGCAGGTGCTGCACGTTGGCGTGGTGTTCGTCCTACCGTTCGCGGTACGGCGATGAACCCGGTAGATCACCCGCACGGTGGTGGTGAAGGTCGTAACTTTGGTAAGCACCCGGTAACTCCGTGGGGCGTTCAGACCAAAGGTAAGAAGACCCGTAGCAACAAGCGTACTGATAAGTTCATCGTACGTCGCCGTAGCAAAAAATAATTAGAGGATAAGCCATGCCACGTTCTCTCAAGAAAGGTCCTTTTATTGACCTGCACTTGCTGAAGAAGGTAGAGAAAGCGGTGGAAAGCGGTGACAAGAAGCCTTTGCGCACTTGGTCCCGTCGTTCAACGATCTTTCCTAACATGATCGGTTTGACCATCGCTGTCCATAATGGTCGTCAGCACGTACCAGTGTTCGTTTCCGATGAAATGGTCGGTCACAAACTGGGTGAATTCGCGCCGACTCGTACTTATCGCGGCCATGCGGCTGATAAAAAAGCTAAAAAGCGCTAAGGTAGGAGGAAGAGATGGAAACTATCGCTAAACATCGCCACGCTCGTTCTTCTGCTCAGAAGGTTCGCCTTGTTGCTGACCTGATTCGCGGTAAGAAAGTGTCGCAAGCTCTGGAAACTCTGACCTACACCAACAAGAAAGCTGCTGGTCTGGTTAAGAAAGTGCTGGAGTCTGCCATTGCTAACGCAGAACACAACGATGGCGCTGACATCGATGATCTGAAAGTTACGAAAATCTTCGTAGACGAAGGCCCAAGCATGAAGCGCATTATGCCGCGTGCAAAAGGTCGTGCAGATCGCATCCTGAAGCGCACCAGCCACATTACTGTGGTTGTGTCCGATCGCTGAGACTCTGGAGACTAGCAATGGGTCAGAAAGTACATCCTAATGGTATTCGCCTGGGTATTGTCAAACCTTGGAACTCTACTTGGTATGCGAATACCAAAGAATTCGCTGACAACCTGGACAGCGACTTTAAAGTTCGTCAATTCCTGACTAAGGAACTGTCGAAAGCTTCCGTTTCTCGCATCGTTATCGAGCGTCCTGCGAAGAGCATCCGTGTGACCATTCACACTGCTCGCCCAGGCATCGTTATCGGTAAGAAAGGTGAAGACGTCGAAAAACTGCGCAAGGTCGTAGCGGACATCGCTGGCGTTCCTGCACAGATCAACATCGCCGAAGTCCGTAAACCGGAACTCGACGCTAAATTGGTTGCTGACAGCATCACTTCTCAGCTGGAACGTCGCGTGATGTTCCGTCGTGCTATGAAGCGTGCAGTACAGAACGCAATGCGTCTTGGCGCTAAAGGTATCAAAGTTGAAGTAAGCGGCCGTCTTGGCGGCGCTGAAATCGCACGTACCGAATGGTACCGCGAAGGTCGTGTTCCATTGCACACTCTGCGTGCGGACATCGACTACAACACATCTGAAGCGCACACCACTTATGGTGTAATCGGCGTTAAGGTATGGATCTTCAAAGGTGAGATCCTGGGTGGTATGGCTGCAGTTGAACAACCGGAACCGGCTGCTCAACCTAAAAAGCAGCAGCGTAAAGGCCGCAAGTAAGGAGAGTCGCTGATGTTACAACCAAAGCGTACAAAATTCCGTAAGGTGCACAAGGGCCGCAACCGTGGTCTGGCGCAAGGTACGGATGTTAGCTTCGGCACTTTCGGTCTGAAAGCTGTTGGCCGTGGCCGTCTGACTGCTCGTCAAATCGAAGCAGCTCGTCGTGCAATGACTCGTGCAGTTAAGCGTCAAGGCAAGATCTGGATCCGTGTATTCCCGGACAAACCGATCACCGAGAAGCCGCTGGAAGTGCGTATGGGTAAAGGTAAGGGTAACGTGGAGTATTGGGTTGCCCTGATCCAGCCTGGTAAGGTCCTGTACGAAATGGACGGCGTGCCAGAAGAGGTTGCCCGCGAGGCATTCAAACTGGCAGCAGCGAAACTGCCGATCAAAACCACCTTTGTAACTAAGACGGTGATGTAATGAAAGCACAAGAGCTGCGTGAAAAAAGCGTTGAAGAGCTGAATGCCGAGCTGCTCAACCTGCTGCGTGAGCAATTCAACTTGCGCATGCAGGCGGCCAGTGGCCAGCTGCAACAAACTCACCTGTTGAAACAAGTGCGTCGTGACGTCGCACGCGTTAAGACTTTACTGACTCAAAAGGCGGGTGTGTAAATGACTGAAGTTATCCGTACCCTGCAGGGTCGTGTTGTTAGCGATAAAATGGAGAAATCCATCGTTGTTGCTATCGAACGTACTGTGAAGCACCCGATCTACGGGAAATTCATCAAACGTACGACCAAGCTGCACGTACATGACGAGAACAACGAATGTGGTACCGGCGACGTGGTGGAAATCCGCGAATGCCGCCCACTGTCCAAGACCAAGTCCTGGACGCTGGTTCGCGTTGTAGAGAAAGCGATTCTGTAATAGAGTAGCTGGCTCTCACTTAATAAACGGCTCAGAAAATGAGCCGTTTATTTTTTCTACCCATACCAAGTAAGCGGTGTTATAATGCTGCGCCCTCGGTTATGGGGCTTTTCAACGGCCTAATTTTTACTTGGGTCTTTAAAGTAGTAGTTGACATTAGCGGAGCACTAAAATGATCCAAGAACAGACTATGCTGAACGTCGCCGACAACTCCGGTGCACGTCGCGTAATGTGTATCAAGGTTCTAGGTGGCTCGCACCGTCGCTACGCAGGCGTCGGCGACATCATCAAAATTACCATCAAGGAAGCAATTCCTCGCGGTAAGGTGAAGAAAGGCGATGTTCTGAAGGCGGTAGTGGTGCGCACCAAGAAGGGTGTACGTCGCCCGGACGGTTCTGTCATTCGCTTCGATGGCAATGCATGCGTTATTTTGAACAATAACAGCGAGCAGCCAATCGGTACGCGTATTTTTGGGCCGGTAACTCGTGAACTGCGTAATGAGAAGTTCATGAAAATTATCTCTCTGGCACCAGAAGTACTCTAAGGAGCGAACATGGCAGCGAAGATCCGTCGTGATGACGAAGTTATCGTGATTACCGGGAAAGACAAAGGTAAGCGCGGTAAAGTAAAAAATGTCCTGTCTGCTGGCAAGGTCATTGTTGAAGGCATCAACCTGGTTAAGAAACACCAGAAGCCGGTTCCGGCTCTGAACCAACCAGGCGGCATTGTTGAAAAAGAAGCTGCAATTCAGGTTTCTAACATTGCTATCTTCAACGCGGCTACCGGCAAGGCTGACCGTGTAGGCTTTAGATTCGAAGACGGCAAAAAAGTCCGTTTCTTCAAATCTAACAGCGAAACTATCAAGTAATTTGGAGTAATACGATGGCGAAACTGCATGATTACTACAAAGACGAGGTAGTCAAACAACTGATGTCTCAGTTTGATTACAACTCTGTCATGCAAGTCCCTCGGGTCGAGAAGATCACCCTGAACATGGGTGTTGGTGAAGCGATTGCTGACAAGAAACTGCTGGATAACGCCGCAGCGGACCTGACAGCTATCTCCGGTCAAAAACCGTTGATCACCAAAGCCCGCAAATCTGTTGCAGGCTTCAAAATCCGTCAGGGCTATCCGATCGGCTGTAAAGTAACTCTGCGTGGCGAACGCATGTGGGAGTTCCTTGAGCGCCTGATCTCCATTGCTGTTCCACGTATCCGTGACTTCCGTGGCCTGTCCGCCAAGTCATTCGATGGCCGTGGCAACTACAGCATGGGCGTGCGTGAGCAAATCATCTTCCCAGAAATCGACTACGACAAAGTCGATCGCGTTCGTGGTTTGGATATTACCATTACCACTACTGCGAAATCTGATGATGAAGGCCGCGCGCTGCTGGCTGCTTTTAACTTCCCGTTCCGCAAGTAAGGCAGGGTTACTGATGGCTAAGCAATCAATGAAAGCACGCGAAGTCAAGCGCGTGAAATTAGCTGACAAGTTCTTTGCAAAACGCGCTGAACTGAAAGCTATTATCTCTGATGTGAACGCATCCGATGAAGATCGTTGGAATGCCGTTCTCAAGCTGCAAACTCTGCCGCGTGATTCCAGCCCGTCTCGTCAGCGTAAACGCTGCCGCCAAACTGGCCGTCCACATGGTTATGTGGGCAAATTCGGGTTGAGCCGTATTAAGCTTCGTGAAGCCGCTATGCGCGGTGAAGTACCAGGCTTGAAAAAGGCTAGCTGGTAATTACCAATTGAATCACGGGAGTAAAGACAGATGAGCATGCAAGATCCGATCGCGGATATGCTGACCCGTATCCGTAACGGTCAAGCCGCGAACAAAGTTGCGGTCACCATGCCTTCCTCCAAGCTGAAAGTGGCAATTGCCAACGTGCTGAAGGAAGAAGGTTTTATTGAAGATTTCAAAATCGAAGGCGACGCCAAGCCTGTTCTGGAACTGGTACTGAAGTACTTCCAGGGCAAAGCTGTGGTAGAAAGCATTCAACGTATCAGCCGTCCAGGTCTGCGCATCTACAAGAAAAAAGATGAGCTGCCAAAAGTTATGGCCGGTTTGGGTATCGCTGTTGTTTCTACCTCTAAAGGTGTTATGACCGATCGTGCAGCTCGCCAGGCTGGTCTTGGTGGCGAGATTATCTGCTACGTAGCTTAATTCGGGAGGAAAGAATGTCTCGTGTTGCAAAAGCACCCGTCGTCATTCCTGCCGGCGTAGAGGTAAAACTCAACGGTCAGGTTATTTCGATTAAGGGTAAAAACGGCGAGTTGACTCGTACTATCCACGACGCCGTTGAAGTGAAGCAAGAAGCTAACGCACTGACTTTCGCTCCGCGCGAAGGTTTTGCTAACGCATGGGCTCAAGCGGGTACCACGCGCGCTCTGCTGAACGCAATGGTTGTTGGTGTTACCGAAGGCTTCACCAAAAAGCTTCAACTGGTAGGTGTTGGTTATCGTGCTGCCGTTAAAGGCAACGTGGTGAATTTGGCCCTGGGCTTCTCTCACCCTATCGATCACCAGCTGCCGGCAGGTATCACTGCTGAATGCCCAAGCCAAACTGAAATCGTGCTGAAAGGCGCTGATAAGCAGGTAATTGGCCAGGTAGCAGCAGATCTGCGTGCTTACCGTCGTCCTGAGCCTTACAAAGGCAAAGGTGTTCGTTACGCCGACGAAGTCGTGCGTACCAAAGAGGCTAAGAAGAAGTAAGGTAACACTATGGATAAGAAATCTGCTCGTATCCGTCGTGCGACCCGCGCACGCCGCAAGCTCCAAGAGCTGGGTGCAACCCGCCTGGTGGTACATCGTACCCCGCGTCACATTTACGCACAGGTGATTGCTCCAAACGGTTCTGAAGTACTGGTAGCCGCTTCTACTTTAGAAAAAGCTATCGCGGAGCAACTGAAGTATTCCGGTAACAAAGACGCAGCAGCAGCCGTAGGTAAAGCTCTGGCTGAGCGCGCGTTGGAAAAAGGGATTGCGAAAGTATCCTTTGACCGTTCCGGTTTCCAATATCATGGTCGAGTCCAGGCACTGGCAGATGCTGCCCGTGAAGCTGGCCTTCAGTTCTAAGGAAGAGGTTTAAGATGGCTCACATCGAAAAACAAGCTGGCGAACTGCAGGAAAAGCTGATCGCGGTAAACCGCGTATCTAAAACCGTAAAAGGTGGCCGTATTTTCAGCTTTACCGCACTGACTGTAGTTGGTGATGGTAACGGTCGCGTTGGTTTTGGCTACGGCAAAGCACGCGAAGTTCCAGCAGCGATCCAGAAAGCGATGGAAAAAGCCCGTCGCAACATGATGAACGTCGCGCTGAACAGCGGCACCCTGCAGCACCCTGTTAAGGGCGCTCACACGGGTTCTCGCGTGTTCATGCAGCCTGCTCATGAAGGTACCGGTATCATCGCGGGCGGTGCAATGCGCGCCGTTCTCGAAGTTGCTGGGGTGCACAACGTATTGGCTAAAGCTTATGGTTCCACCAACCCGATCAACGTGGTTCGTGCAACTATCGACGCTCTGGCGAATATGAAGTCTCCTGAAATGGTCGCTGCTAAGCGTGGTAAATCCGTTGCCGACATTCTGGGGTAATTGACCATGGCTAAGACTATTAAAGTTACACAAACTCGCAGCTCAATTGGCCGTCTGCCGAAGCATAAAGCTACTCTGCTCGGTCTGGGTCTGCGTCGTATTGGTCACACCGTAGAGCGCGAGGATACTCCTGCTGTTCGCGGTATGGTCAACCTGGTTTCCTACATGGTTAAAGTTGAGGAGTAACAGATGCGTTTAAATACTCTGTCTCCGGCTGAAGGTGCCAAGCATGCGCCTAAGCGTGTAGGTCGTGGTATTGGTTCTGGCCTGGGTAAAACCGGCGGCCGTGGTCACAAAGGTCAGAAGTCTCGTTCTGGCGGTGGCGTACGTCGTGGTTTCGAAGGTGGTCAGATGCCTCTGTACCGTCGTCTGCCGAAATTCGGCTTCACTTCACGCAAAGCGATGATCACGGCAGAAGTTCGTCTGTCTGAACTGGCTCTGGTTGAAGGCGATGTTATCGACCTGAACGCGCTGAAAGCCGCTAACGTAGTTGGTGTCCAGATCGAATTCGCGAAAGTTGTACTTTCTGGCGAAGTCGCTCGTCCGGTAACCCTGCGTGGTCTGCGTGTCACCAAAGGCGCTCGTGCTGCTATCGAGGCTGCTGGCGGTAAAATTGAGGAATAAGTAGCAGATGGCTAAGCAACCAGGATTAGATTTTCAAAGTGCTAAAGGCGGGCTCGGCGAGCTGAAGCGCAGACTTTTGTTTGTCATCGGCGCGCTGATTGTCTTCCGCATCGGCTCTTTCATTCCGATTCCTGGTATCGATGCCACTGTGCTTGCCAAATTGCTTGAGCAGCAGAGAGGCACTATCATTGAAATGTTTAATATGTTCTCTGGTGGTGCCCTCAGCCGTGCTTCTATCTTTGCTCTGGGGATCATGCCGTATATCTCGGCGTCGATCATTATCCAGCTGCTGACGGTGGTTCATCCAGCGTTGGCGGAAATCAAGAAAGAAGGGGAGGCTGGCCGTCGCAAGATTAGCCAGTACACCCGTTACGGTACGCTGGTATTGGCCATATTCCAGTCGATCGGTATTGCTACCGGTCTGCCGAATATGCCTGGTATGCAGGGCCTGGTGTTAAATCCAGGCTTTGCATTCTACTTTACTGCGGTTGTGAGCCTGGTAACCGGGACAATGTTCCTGATGTGGCTGGGTGAGCAGATTACTGAACGCGGTATCGGCAACGGTATCTCGATCATTATCTTCGCGGGTATTGTAGCGGGGCTCCCGCCGGCAGTGGCCCATACTATCGAGCAAGCGCGGCAAGGCGACCTGCACTTCCTCCTGCTGCTGTTGGTTGCAGTATTGGTGTTTGCAGTAACCTTCTTCGTTGTTTTCATCGAGCGTGGTCAACGTCGTATCGTCGTTAACTATGCGAAGCGTCAACAAGGTCGTCGTGTTTATGCAGCACAGAGCACACATTTACCGTTGAAAGTGAACATGGCGGGTGTTATCCCGGCGATTTTCGCTTCCAGCATTATTCTGTTCCCGGCCACGATTGCATCATGGTTTGGGGGCGGTACCGGTTGGAACTGGCTGACTACGATTTCGCTGTATTTGCAGCCAGGGCAACCGCTTTATGTGTTACTCTATGCGTCTGCAATCATCTTCTTCTGTTTCTTCTACACGGCGTTGGTCTTCAACCCGCGTGAGACAGCAGATAACCTGAAGAAGTCCGGTGCCTTCGTACCAGGAATTCGTCCGGGAGAGCAAACGGCGAAGTATATCGATAAAGTAATGACGCGTTTAACCCTGGTGGGCGCGATGTACATTACTTTCATCTGCCTGATCCCGGAGTTCATGCGTGATGCAATGAAAGTACCATTCTACTTTGGTGGTACCTCGCTACTGATCGTGGTTGTCGTCATCATGGACTTTATGGCTCAAGTGCAAACTCTGATGATGTCAAGTCAGTACGAGTCTGCATTGAAGAAAGCAAATCTGAAAGGCTATAACCGCTAGTCAGATTCGTTTGAGAAGTTACGGAGAGTAAAAATGAAAGTTCGTGCTTCCGTCAAGAAATTATGTCGTAACTGCAAAATCGTTAAGCGTAACGGTGTCGTTCGTGTGATTTGCAGCGCCGAGCCGAAGCATAAACAGCGTCAAGGCTGATTATCTCGCATATTTTTCTTGCAAAGTTGGGTTGAGCTGGCTAGATTAGCCAGCCAATCTTTTGTATGTCGCACTGCAACACTATTTGAGTATCCTGAAAACGGGCTTTTCAGAATGGTGTTGCTGTATAAAATAGTAGGAGTGCATAGTGGCCCGTATAGCAGGCATTAACATTCCTGATCATAAACATACCGTTATCGCCTTAACGTCGATCTTCGGTATCGGTAAAACCCGTTCACAGGCTATCTGTGCATCCACGGGTATTGCTGAAAATGTTAAGATCAGTGAGCTGTCTGAAGAGCAAATCGAAAAGCTTCGTGATGCAGTTGCCAAATACACCGTTGAGGGTGATTTGCGTCGTGAAATTACCCTGAGCATCAAGCGTCTTATGGACCTTGGTTGCTATCGTGGTTTGCGTCATCGTCGTGGTCTGCCGGTACGCGGTCAGCGCACCAAGACCAACGCTCGTACCCGTAAGGGTCCGCGCAAGCCGATCAAGAAATAATCGGGGTTATTGAATAATGGCAAAGGCACCTGTTCGTACACGTAAGCGTGTAAGAAAGCAAGTCTCTGACGGCGTGGCTCATATCCATGCTTCTTTCAACAACACCATCGTTACCATCACTGATCGTCAGGGTAATGCTTTGGGTTGGGCAACAGCCGGTGGTTCCGGTTTCCGTGGTTCTCGTAAGTCCACTCCGTTCGCAGCACAGGTTGCAGCAGAACGTTGTGCTGACGCAGTAAAAGAATACGGTATCAAGAACCTGGAAGTTATGGTTAAAGGACCTGGTCCTGGTCGTGAGTCTACTATCCGCGCTCTGAACGCGGCTGGTTTCCGCATCACTAACATTACTGATGTGACTCCGATCCCTCATAACGGTTGTCGTCCGCCGAAAAAGCGCCGCGTGTAACGCAGCTTTTAGGATTGTTGGAGAAAGAAAATGGCAAGATATTTGGGTCCTAAGCTCAAGCTGAGCCGTCGTGAGGGCACAGACCTGTTCCTTAAGTCTGGCGTTCGCGCGATCGATTCCAAGTGTAAAATTGAACAAGCACCTGGTCAGCACGGTGCGCGTAAACCGCGTCTGTCTGATTACGGTGTTCAGTTGCGTGAGAAGCAGAAAGTTCGCCGTATGTACGGCATTCTGGAGCGTCAATTCCGTAACTATTACAAAGAAGCAACCCGCCTGAAGGGCAACACCGGTGAAAACCTGTTGCAGCTGCTGGAAGGTCGTCTGGACAACGTTGTTTACCGTATGGGCTTCGGCGCTACTCGTGCAGAGTCACGTCAGCTGGTTAGCCACAAAGCAGTTATGGTAAACGGTCGCGTTGTTAACATCGCTTCTTATCAGGTATCTCCGAATGACGTAGTCAGCATCCGCGAGAAAGCTAAAAAGCAGTCTCGTGTTAAAGCTTCTCTGGAGCTGGCTGAGCAGCGTGAAAAGCCGACTTGGCTGGAAGTTGATGCTGCTAAGATGGAAGGCGTGTTCAAGCGTATGCCTGAACGTACCGATCTGTCTGCGGACATTAACGAACACCTGATCGTCGAGCTTTACTCCAAGTAAAGCTTAGTACCAAAGAGAGGACACAATGCAGGGTTCTGTGACAGAGTTTCTAAAACCGCGCCTGGTAGATATCGAGCAAGTCAGTTCGACGCACGCCAAGGTGACCCTTGAGCCTTTAGAGCGTGGCTTTGGCCATACTCTTGGCAACGCACTGCGCCGTATTCTGCTTTCATCTATGCCGGGTTGCGCGGTGACCGAGGTTGAGATTGATGGTGTACTGCATGAGTACAGCACCAAAGAAGGCGTACAGGAAGATATCCTGGAGATCCTGCTCAACCTGAAAGGGCTGGCGGTGAGAGTTCAAGGCAAAGACGAAGTTATTCTTACCCTGAATAAATCTGGCATTGGCCCTGTGACCGCTGCCGACATCACCCATGATGGTGATGTCGAAATCGTCAAGCCTCAGCACGTGATCTGCCACCTGACTGATGAGAACGCGGCTATCAGCATGCGTATCAAAGTTCAGCGCGGTCGCGGTTATGTGCCGGCTTCTGCCCGAATTCATTCGGAAGAAGATGAGCGCCCAATCGGTCGTCTGTTGGTTGACGCCTGCTACAGCCCTGTAGAGCGTATCGCCTACAATGTTGAAGCTGCGCGTGTAGAACAGCGTACTGACTTGGATAAGCTGGTCATCGAGATGGAGACCAATGGCACGATCGATCCTGAAGAGGCGATCCGCCGTGCGGCCACCATTCTGGCTGAACAACTTGAAGCTTTCGTTGACCTGCGTGATGTACGTCAGCCGGAAGTTAAAGAAGAGAAACCGGAATTCGATCCGATCTTGCTGCGCCCTGTTGACGATCTGGAATTGACTGTCCGCTCTGCTAACTGCCTCAAGGCAGAAGCTATCCACTACATCGGTGATCTGGTACAGCGTACCGAGGTTGAGTTGCTGAAAACGCCAAACCTGGGTAAAAAATCTCTTACCGAGATTAAAGACGTGCTGGCCTCACGTGGTCTGTCTCTGGGCATGCGCCTGGAAAACTGGCCGCCGGCAAGCATTGCTGACGAGTAACCGGATCACAGGTTAAGGTTTTACTGAGAAGGATAAGGTCATGCGCCATCGTAAGAGTGGTCGTCAACTGAACCGTAACAGCAGCCATCGCCAGGCTATGTTCCGTAACATGGCCGGCTCTTTGGTTCGTCATGAGATCATCAAGACGACCCTGCCAAAAGCAAAAGAGCTGCGTCGCGTTGTTGAGCCGCTGATTACTCTTGCCAAGACCGACAGCGTAGCTAATCGTCGTCTGGCATTCGCCCGTACTCGTGATAACGAGATCGTGGCAAAACTGTTTAACGAGCTGGGCCCGCGTTTAGCGAGCCGTGCCGGTGGTTACACTCGCATTCTGAAGTGTGGCTTCCGCGCAGGCGACAACGCGCCGATGGCATACATCGAGCTGGTTGATCGTGCTGAGTCTCAAGCAGAAGTAGCAACTGCAGAGTAATCTGTAGACGCGTAAAAAAACCGGGCTTGCCCGGTTTTTTTACGTCCAAACCCAGCCAAATGTGCGTAATTCCCCCGCTGCGCTTAAGATCCCCGCCCCTATCCGCTATGCTAAGGCTTAATCATTAGGCTAACCGAGGCTGTCTTTCATGGGGCTGCTCGATCAATGGGCGGAACGCCATATCCTTGATGCCCAGGATAAAGGCGAGTTCGACAATCTGCCCGGCCAGGGTCAACCGTTGGCGCTGGAAGATGACAGCGCGGTCCCGGCTGAACTGCGCGCCGGTTACCGTTTGCTGAAAAATGCCGGTTACCTGCCGCCGGAGCTGGAAGATCGCAAAGAGGCGTTGACTGTTGCTCGTTTGCTGCAAGGGATTAACAGTGAGCATCAGGACTATGTCGAACTCAGCAAACGCATGGCGCTGCTGGAGCACCGGTTGCGTCAGGCTGGGATGAGTACGGATTTCTTGCATGGTGAATATCAGCGTGCATTGGACGGCAAATTCACCCGGGAGGAGAAGTAATGTTCAAGATAGGTCAGTTGGCCAAGCTTGCCGAAGTGACGCCGGATACCGTGCGTTACTATGAAAAGCAGGGCATGATGGATCACAATGTCCGCACCGAAGGCGGCTATCGGCTCTACACCGAGCAGGATCTGCAGCGGCTGCGCTTTATTCGCTATGCCAAGCAGCTGGGATTTACTCTGGAAACGATCGCTGAGCTGCTGTCGATCCGCGTCGATCCTGAACATCATACCTGTCAGGAGTCGAAGTCGATCGTCGATGCGCGCCTGAGCGAAGTGGAAAGTAAGTTGGCGGAGCTGACTCGCATGCGCGAATCGCTGAAGCGGCTGAGTGATGCCTGCTGCGGCACTGCCCATACCAGCAATTATTGTTCTATTCTGGAAGCCTTGGAACAGGGCGCCAGCGATGAAAAAGGCAAAAAAGGTTGCTGACGGCACTTTAATTTTTATACCGCCGGCAGTATTATCGCCCCGTTTTATCACCACACCTTTTACAGGAGCATTATCATGACGAAATATCGTCACACTAAAGGTCAGATTCAAGATAACGCCATTGAGGCGCTGCTGCATGATCCGCTATTCCGTCAACGAGTAGAAAAGAATGTGAAAGGCAAAGGCAGCTATCGGCGTAAAGAAAAACACAATAAAGGCGGTAACTGGGAGGCCAGTGGTAAACTATCAAGCGATAATTTACCACTGGCCTTCTGGTTTTAAGACATTAAAAAAGCCACCTTCGTCAGGTGGCTTTTTATTGGCATAACCAAACGCTGTTTTACAGTTTTGGCTGCTGTTGCTGGCTCAGCAAGTCACGGATTTCCGTCAGCAGTTTCTCTTCTGCGGTAGGTGCTGGCGGCGCTGCCGGGGCTTCTTCCTGCTTGCGGCGCATTTTGTTCATCAATTTAATCGCCAGGAAGATGGCGAAGGCGACAATCACGAAGTCGAATACGGTTTGAATGAATGAACCGTAGTTCATTACCACCGCCGGGACGGCGCCCTGAGCTTCACGTAATACCAGATGGAACTGTTTAAAGTCGACGCCGCCGATCAGTAGGCCCAGAGGTGGCATGATGATATCGGCCACGAAGGACGAAACAATCTTGCCGAATGCAGCACCGATAATCACACCGACGGCCAAATCGACCACGTTGCCACGCATGGCAAATTCGCGAAACTCTTTCAACATACTCATAGAACGCACCCCTTGCAGAATTAATAACTCAAGTTTAACAAAGCAATTTCCCTTTGCCACAAAAGGAGAGAAGTTTTATCTCCCCCCAAGGCAGAGAACAACTACGCAATTATAGACCATCGCCTAATAAATTCGTTCTACAAGAAGAACGGGCTCGGTTGGAACAGGCGTTCAACGTCCGGCACGAATTTCTTGTCGGTAATAAACATGATGACGTGATCGCCCTGTTCGATTTTGCTGTTGCCGTTGGCGATGATCACGTCGTCGCCACGTACGATCGCGCCGATGGTGGTACCCGGTGGCAGCTTGATATCTTCGACGATGCGGCCGACCACTTTGGACGTGCTTTCATCGCCGTGGGCAATCGCTTCGATCGCTTCCGCCACGCCGCGGCGCAGCGACGAGACGCTGACGATATCCGCTTTGCGCACGTGCCCCAACAGGGCGGAGATGGTCGCCTGCTGCGGCGAAATGGCGATATCGATCACGCTGCCCTGCACCAGATCGACATAGGCGCGGCGCTGGATCAAGACCATCACCTTCTTGGCGCCCATGCGCTTGGCCAGCATGGCGGACATGATGTTGGCCTCATCGTCGTTGGTGATGGCGATGAAGACATCCACCTGTTCGACGTGCTCTTCGGCCAGCAGCTCCTGGTCGGAGGCATCGCCGTAGAACACGATGGTATCGTGCAGCTGCTCGGCCAGTTCGGCGGCGCGTTGCTGGTTCCGCTCGATCAGTTTGACGTTGTAGTCTTTTTCCAGCTTGGCAGCCAGGCCGGCGCCGACGTTGCCGCCGCCGACGATCATGATGCGCTTATAGGGTTTTTCCAGCCGCTGCAGTTCGCTCATCACCGCGCGGATGTGCTGTGATGCGGCGACGAAGAAGACTTCATCACCGGCTTCGATAATGGTCGAGCCTTGCGGACGTATTGGTCTGTCCTGGCGGAAAATAGCGGCGACGCGGGTGTCGATATGCGGCATGTGTTCGCGCATCGAAGAGAGCGCATTGCCGACCAGCGGGCCGCCGTAATAGGCTTTAACCGCAGCGATGCTGACCTTGCCTTCGGCGAAGTTGACCACCTGCAGCGCGCCGGGGTATTCAATCAGCTTGTAGATATAGTCGATGACCAGCTGCTCCGGTGAAATCAGATGGTCGATCGGCACCGCTTCCGGCAGGAACAGTTTCTCCGACTCGCGGATATATTCCGGCGCGCGGATACGGGCGATACGGTTGGGGGTATTGAACAGAGAATAGGCGATCTGGCAGGCAACCATGTTGGTTTCGTCGGAGTTGGTGACGGCGACCAGCATGTCGGCGTCTTCTGCGCCGGCTTCGCGCAGCACCCGAGGATGAGAGCCGTGCCCCTGAACCACCCGCAGATCGAATTTATCCTGCAGCTGACGCAGCCGGCCGGAATCGGTATCGACGACGGTGATATCGTTGTTTTCACCCACCAGGTTTTCCGCCAGCGTCCCGCCAACCTGACCGGCACCAAGAATAATTATTTTCATCGTGTTCTCTGCTTCACACTGAAAGACTTAGGGCGCGCACGCACACCCCGAAGCATTACATTTTAATCAGCTTAGCGTAAAAGAAGCCATCGCCGTCCTCGGGATGCGGGATATTCTGCCGCCCCGGCCGCTGCGCATCGCCGGTTTCAACCAGCTTGGCATCGGCGTGGCGCTGCAAGAACGCGGCGATCTGGCTGCTGTTTTCATCTGGCAGGATAGAGCAGGTAGCGTAAACCATCACGCCGCCCGATTTCAGATGGGGCCAGACGGCTTCCAGGATGTCGGCCTGCAGCGCGGCGAGTTCGGCGATGTCGCGATCGCGGCGCAGCCATTTGATGTCGGGGTGACGGCGGATCACGCCGGTGGCGGAACAAGGCGCGTCCAGCAGGATCCGGTCGAACAGCTTGTCACCGCACCATTGCTGCGGGGTGCGGCCATCGCCCAGCTTAACCTCTGCGTGCAAACGCAGGCGCTGCAGGTTTTCCTTCACCCGTGCCAGGCGCTGTTCGTCGATATCGACCGCCATGACGTGCGCTTTCGGCGCCGCTTCCAGAATATGCGTGGTTTTGCCGCCAGGCGCGGCGCACAAATCGAGGATCTGTTCACCGTCTTGCGGATCCAATAGATCGACACAGCCCTGGGCTGAGGCATCTTGCACGGTGACCCAGCCGTCGGCGAACCCAGGCAGATCGGTCACGGCGCAAGGCGCCAGCAAACGCACCGCGTCGGCATAGTCTGAATGAGGCTCCGCGGCGATGCCTGCGTCGGTCAACAACTGCAGATAAGCTTCGCGGGTGTGATGCAGGCGGTTGACGCGCAGCCACATTGGTGGCTTCTGGTTATTGGCGTCGACGATCTGTTCCCAGTTGGCGGGATAGGCTTGTTGAATGCGTTTCAGCAACCAGCTCGGGTGCAGATAGCGGCTGTCATTGTTGGCGGCGCGCTGCAGCAGCTCTTCCTGCTGGCGCTGGAATTGCCGCAAGACGCCGTTAATCAGGCCTTTCAACTGTGGGCGTTTCAGCGCCACCGCGCCTTCCACGGTTTCGGCCAATACGGCGTGCGGCGGGATACGGGTATACAGCAGCTGATACAGGCCGACCATCAGCAGATAGTGCAGCGTACGCTGTTTGCCGGTCAGCGGCTTGGCCATCAATTGTTGAATGCACCATTCGAGCTGCGGCAGCACGCGCAACGTGCCGAAGCACAGTTCCTGCAGCAACCCGCGGTCCTTATCGCTGATGGCGGTTTGGAGTGTTGGCAGGACAGTGCTGAGCGACTGCCCTTGATCCAGCACCTGGCCGATAGCTTTGGCAGCGATGCTGCGGAGATTGTAATTATTTTTCATAGGCTGAAGCTGATAACGATCGGCATTAAGAAAATAACGGCCCGGCGATGAACGGCCGGGCAGTGGGGTGACTTACAGCCGGTTACCCGGGGTAAACCATTCACGACGTGAATTTAACAGGTCCTGCGCCGACATCGGTTTCTTGCCGGCGGGCTGCAGTTGGATCAGATTGAGGATGCCGTCGGCGGTCGCCACCTGAATGCCGTGCTTGTCGGCATGGACAACGGTGCCCGGCTCCGCATTGGCGCTTTGCGCCAGTACGCTGGCTTGCCAGACTTTCACCGGTTGCTCGTCGATGGTGAAGTAGCTGATCGGCCAAGGGTTGAAGGCGCGGATGCAGCGCTCCAGTTGTTCGGCGGACAGCGTCCAGTCCAGGCGAGCTTCTTCTTTGCTCAGCTTCTCGGCGTAGGTCACCAGCGCTTCGTCCTGCACTTCGCGGGTGGCGCTGCCGTCGGCCATTTGGCGCAGCGTCGTCAGCATGCCCTGCGGGCCGAGCTGCGCCAGCTTGTCGTAGAGACTGGCGCTGGTATCGCTGCTCTCAATCGGGCAGGCAATCTTGTGCATCATGTCGCCGGTATCGAGACCGACGTCCATCTGCATGATGGTCACGCCGGTTTCGCTGTCGCCGGCCCAGAGCGAGCGCTGGATCGGCGCCGCACCGCGCCAGCGAGGCAGCAGCGAGCCATGTACGTTGATGCAACCGAGACGCGGCATATCCAGCACCGCCTGCGGCAGGATCAGCCCGTAGGCAACCACCACCATCACGTCGGCGTTAAGATCGGCCACCAGGCGCTGGTTCTCTTCGGGGCGCAGCGATTTGGGCTGAAATACCGGCAGTTGGTGTTGCTCAGCCAGCACTTTTACCGGGCTTGGCGTCAGCTTGTTGCCGCGGCCTGCCGGGCGGTCGGGCTGGGTAAAAACGCCGACAATCTGGTGCTCAGATGACAACAGCGCGTCAAGATGACGCGCTGCGAAGTCTGGTGTTCCGGCGAAAATAATCCGTAAAGAGTCAGACACGTTGATTTCCTGATCGGTTAGGCGCGGGCTTGAAGCTTGGCCATTTTTTCCAGTTTCTGACGAATGCGCTGACGCTTGAGCGGCGACAGGTAATCGACGAACAGTTTACCCATCAGGTGATCCATCTCGTGCTGGATGCAGATCGCCAGCAGATCGTCCGCTTCCAGTTCGAAAGGTTTGCCTTCGCGATCCAGCGCGCGGATCTTCACCTGCGCGGCACGTGGTACCAACGCACGCTGCTCGGGAATGGAAAGACAGCCTTCCTCGATGCCGGTTTCGCCGCTCTTTTCCAGCAGCTCGGGGTTGATCAGCACCAGGCGCTGATCGCGATTCTCGGAGACGTCGATCACGATAATGCGCTGATGGATATCCACCTGAGTCGCAGCCAGGCCAATGCCTTCCTCTGCGTACATGGTTTCAAACATATCATCCACGATGCGCTGGATATCTGCATTGACTTCTTTTACCGGCGCTGCGACTTTGCGCAGACGCTCGTCTGGGAAATGTAATACCTGCAAGACTGACATATATCTTTAGATCTGTATCCGAGTAATGAACGAGGTTTAACCTCTATTCTAGACATTTCCCGGCCTGATTGACAGCATTGCGCACCAATTGCTCAGATTGGTAATACCACCGTTTTTGCTGAGGGAACAGACGATGCGGCCGGAAGAGATCGCTTTACGGATGCGAGGGGTAACGGGGCTGCAGACCGTCGTGGCCAGCCGGATCGTGCGGCAGCTATCGCAAATGGGGCGCGAGCCTCGCAGCGCGTTGCGTGAACTGGGATTGAACGAGCGGCAGCGGGCGCAGTTCAACCAAGCGGATCCCGCTTATCTGGCGACTAGCTTGCGTTGGCTGGAACTGCCGGCGCACCGTATGCTGAACTATGGGGCGGCCGGCTATCCGGAACGCCTGGCCCAGATCGACGATGCGCCGCTGTTTTTGCTGATCGAGGGCGATCCTCAAGCGTTGCTGCGCCCGCAGCTCGCCATGGTTGGCAGCCGGCAGTTCAGCCACTACGGCGAGCGTTGGGCCAATCATTTCGCCGCGGAATTGGCGCGTTGCGGTTTCACCATCACCAGCGGTTTGGCGATCGGCATCGACGGCATTTGCCATCGCGCAGCGCTGGCGGCCGGCGGTTGCACGGTAGCGGTATTGGGCAGCGGGTTGGCCAATGTTTACCCACGCCGGCACCGCAGGCTCGCGGAGCAGATTGTCGAGCAGGGCGGCGCGGTGATTTCGGATCATTTGGTCACCGATTTGCCTCTGGCCGACCATTTTCCGCGCCGCAACCGCATTATCAGCGGACTGAGCCAGGGCGTTCTGGTCATAGAAGCCTCGTTGCGCAGCGGTACCCTGGTGACGGCCCGCTATGCGCTGGAGCAGGGGCGTGAGGTATTCGCCTTGCCGGGGCCGTTAGGGAACCCGATGAGCGAAGGCACGCACTGGCTAATTCAGCAGGGCGCGCATCTGGTTACCGGGCCGAAAGATATCGCAGAATTGCTGGGAAGCGGCCTTCAATGGCTGCCACTGAACGAAAATACAACTATTTGTGCGTCGCAGGCTGAAGTTGAATTGCCATTTGCTGATGTGTTGGCTAACGTAGGAGATGAGGTGACACCTGTTGACGTCGTCGCTGAACGTGCCGGCCAACCTGTGCCAGTGGTGGTAATCAAGTTACTAGAACTGGAGTTAGCAGGGTGGATCGCAGCTGTACCCGGCGGCTATGTCCGAATAAGGAGGGCAAGCCATGTTCGACGTACTCATGTACTTGTTTGAAACTTATATCCACAATGAACCAGAGATGCGCGTCGATCAGGATCAACTGACCGATGATCTCGCCCAAGCGGGGTTTCATCGGGATGATATCTACAACGCGTTGAATTGGCTTGAGAAGCTGGCTGACCTGCAAGAAGGTCAAAATGCGCCTTACTTTATGGATGCCGATCCGCTGGCAATGCGGATCTACACCGAAGAGGAAAGCGCGCGTTTGGACGCCGGCTGCCGTGGTTTTCTCCTGTTCCTGGAACAGATTCAGGTATTGAACCTCGAAACCCGTGAAATGGTTATCGACCGCGTTATGGCTTTGGATAATGCGGAATTCGATCTCGAAGATCTGAAATGGGTCGTGTTGATGGTGCTGTTTAATATTCCCGGATATGAAAGCGCCTATCAGCAAATGGAAGAACTGTTGTTTGAAGTGAACGAAGGTTATCTGCATTGAGCCGATAACGCGCATAGAAGACGTTATGACAAAAAACGCGATTTTTGCCGCCAGGCAAAATGAACCCTGTCCGGAATGCGGGGCCGAGCTGGTGATCCGTAGCGGTCGCCACGGCCCCTTCCTCGGCTGTTCCCAGTACCCTGAATGCCAATATATTCGGCCTCTGAAAGCGCAGGCCGACGGGCATGTCGTCAAGGTGCTGGATGGGCAGCAGTGCCCGAAGTGTCAGGCGACGTTGGTGCTGCGCCAGGGGCGCTATGGCATGTTTATCGGTTGCAGCGATTATCCGCAGTGCGATCACACTGAAGTGATCGATAAGCCTGATGAAACCGCCATTACCTGTCCGCAGTGCGGTCAGGGCAAGCTGTTGCAGCGTAAATCGCGCTACGGCAAGGTTTTTCATTCCTGCGATCGTTATCCGGAATGCCAATTCGCCCTCAATGTTAAACCCGTCGCCGGTGAATGCGCCTATTGCCATTACCCGCTGCTGATGGAAAAACGTACGGCAAAAGGCCCCGTCCTGTGCTGTGCCAGCAAGCTGTGCGGAAAACCCGTGGCGACTACAGAATAATCACATCATGAACTCAGAATTAAGCCCGAACCTTTTATCTATCATCGATGCTTTGCATCAACAGCAGGTGATTGCCTATCCCACCGAAGCGGTATTCGGCCTGGGGTGCGATCCCGACAGCGAACAGGCGGTCAATGCTTTGCTGGCATTGAAACAGCGGCCGTGGGAAAAGGGGCTGATTCTGATCGCCGCCGACTATACGCAGCTTAAGCCCTATATCGACGACAGCGCGCTCAGCGAACAGCAGCGCGTGACGATGTTCGCCAGCTGGCCTGGGCCGGTAACCTGGGTGTTGCCTGCTCGCCCGGAGACGCCACGTTTACTGACCGGGCGTTTCAGCTCGCTGGCGGTGCGCGTCAGCGATCATCCGTTGGTGCAGCAGCTGTGCCGGCATTACGGCAAGCCGCTGGTGTCGACCAGCGCCAATCTCAGTGGGCTGGAGCCGTGCCGCAGTGCGGATGAAGTCGCGCGGCAATTCGGCGAGGCCTTCCCGGTATTGGCCGGCAAGGTCGGCGGCCGTCTTAACCCTTCCGAAATCAGAGATGCTCTGACCGGCGAACAGATCCGTCAGGGCTAGAGGTAATGGGCATGGAGAAGTTTGCGGTATTTGGCAACCCTATCGGCCACAGCAAGTCGCCGCGGATTCATGCGCTGTTCGCTGCCCAGACTGGCATAGAGCATCCCTATGGGGCGGTGTTGGCGCCGTTGGACGGTTTTGAAACCAGCCTACAGGAATTTATCCGCGCCGGAGGGCAGGGGGCGAACGTCACGGTGCCTTTCAAAGAGCGCGCTTATGAGGCCGCTTCCGAGCTGAGCGAGCGCGCAGCGATGGCCGGCGCGGTCAATACCCTGAAGGTATTGCCGAATGGCGATCTGCTGGGGGACAACACCGACGGCATCGGTTTGCTGACCGATCTGCAGCGTCAGCAATTGATCCGGCCGCAGGATCGCATCTTGCTGGTGGGGGCCGGCGGCGCGGCGCGCGGCGTGATCCTGCCGCTGCTGTCTTTCGGCTGCCGGCTCACGATCACCAACCGCACCTTCAACCGCGCCCAGGAGTTGGCCGACGCTTTCCGGCATCTGGGAGAGATCTCGGCGGCGCCGATGGATCAACTGAATCAGCAAGCGTTCGATCTGGTGATCAACGCGACGGCGTCCGGCATCAGCGGGGAGATCCCGGCGTTGCCCTCAGGCGTGGTGAACGCGCAAACCCGTTGCTATGACATGTTCTATCAGCAGGGCGTCACGCCGTTCCTGGCCTGGGCGCAGCAGCAAGGGGCAACGGAATATGCCGATGGGCTGGGCATGCTGGTGGGGCAGGCGGCGCATGCTTTCCTGCTTTGGCACGGAGTGATGCCAGAGATCGAGCCGGTATTGCGCCAGCTGCGCAGCGAACTGGCGGCATAATTCCCACCCCGTTCTCTATATAGGGAACGGGGTGGCCGTCAGATGTCTTCCGACAGATATTCATCTTTCCAACGCACATAGTTGTTAGAAGAATAAAGCAATCCTTCCAACTCGGCGGCGGTCAACGGCCGAACCTGGCGTGCCGGGCTCCCCATATAGAGATAGCCGCTGGCCAGCCGTTTGCCCGGCGCCACCAAACTGCCGGCGCCAATCATTACGTCGTCTTCTACTACTACACCGTCCAACAGGATCGAGCCCATACCGACCAGCACCCGGTTGCCGATGGCGCAGCCGTGCAGCATGGCTTTATGACCCACGGTCACGTCTTCCCCAATCAGCAGGGGATAACCGTCTGGGTTGTGTTCGGAACGGTGAGTCACATGCAGTACGCTGCCGTCCTGAATATTGCTGCGCGCGCCGATCTTTACCGCATTGACGTCACCGCGGATAGCGACCAGCGGCCAGATACTGACGTCATCCGCCAGATCGACGTCGCCGATCACGACGCTGGAAGGATCGATCAAGACACGCTGACCGAGTTTGGGGGTGTATTGAAGATAAGAACGTACTGCATCGGACATAGTGCTGCCTCACGTCGGGATCATATTTACCGGCAATACTAGACCCTGGCGATGGAATTACAACCAACGGCAGCGCCGGATCCTGCTGAAAATGGCCCTGATCGCACAAGATCCACACGGAAGGGCTGAAAAGTGTGCAAACAGAAAGAAAAGATCAAAAAAGGGGTTGTGCAAAAAACTCGGATCCCTATAATGCGCCTCCATCGACACGGCGCAAGTGATTCACTTCACACAGCGGCCGGGAAGAAAGAGAAAAAATCCTAAAAATTAGGGTTGACTCTGAAAGAGGAAAGCGTAATATACGCCACCTCGAGTTAGCAAGCGAAAGCGCCTAACTCACTGCTCTTTAACAATTTATCAGACAATCTGTGTGGGCACTCCA
>NZ_JBJNLB010000022.1:0-15281 GCF_052169275.1 Serratia sp. CY27727
CCCGGCAGATTCATTCCCGGGCGGGCGCCCTGCGCCCCCCCCGCCTGGCCGACATTTTTGGCGTTGAACCAACCGCCGCTGAACGGCCGCGGTTCGGCGGCCTGCACACTTGCCGACAGTAGCATCAGGCCGATGGCATAAGCGAGGGGCTGTAACGGAAATGTACCGCTATTAAGCGAAGAACGGCGGTGACGGGCCGCCGATTGGGCTACGTTATTTTGCTGTTGCGCGGCATTGCTAAGCGACATGTTCACAGTTCCTTTCAGGTTCACAGGCTGAACAGCGCACCGACAGGCTTATGAGCTGTCGACAATCGCTGCGGCTTACTCCTGAATGACTGTGGATCATGACAATGACCGAACTGATGTCATAAAAACTTCATCATATTTCCACCGTTCAACCCGCCGTATCGAAACAGTCAACGGCGCAGACGCTGCCTAACTCAACACCACGATCCCTCCCGGCAAAGCGGTCACTTTTGCACCATAGGCATCGTGAATCAGCGCCGCGACGCTCTCCAACTGATCCAACCGGAAGCGCGCCTGCACCAATCGCCGCCCCAACTGGCTATTCAAAAGAATGATCTTGCCCGGCCGGTAGCGGTTGATTTCATCGATCACCTGAGACAACGGTTGGCGATTGAAAATCAACTGCTGTTGTCGCCAGGCGGTAACCTGTTCCAGATTGGCTCGCACCACCTCGCCGACGCCGGAAGCGTTGTAACTCAACTGTTGACCAGCGCGCAACTGGCGATGCACCGACTGACAAATCACGGCAACTTCGCCCTCAAGGCAAGTCACGTTGACCTGCCTTTCCACATTGCGTACGTTGAAATTTGCCGCTCCAGCGCGCACTTCACCATTTTCCGCATACACCACCCACCGGGGGAGATTCATCGCTCGCGTCAAAATTTGTGCTTCCCCCGCCAGCAGCGCCATGCCGGCTTTCCGTCGGTCGATACGCGTGAGCGTGTTCATTTCCACCGTGACGTTGCCCGCCAGCACAATGTTCTTCTGCTCGCCGAGCGACGTCTGGTAGTCGCTTGCCAACCCCGACAATGAGGACCAGCCCACTTGGGGATTAAGCAACAGCTCCGGCTTCAGCCACAGCATGCCGACAGAGGCGGCGGCGGCGCCCAAAAACGCTCTTCGCCCCCACTTCGGCGCGCATGCCGATGCCTGCCGCTCGTGCGCGCAAGACGGAGCCGCACTCATGGCAGGTTCCAGATTTCGCCACAGGCGCCTGGCCTCATCGAACGCGGCATGATGCTGCGGGCTTTGCTGACACCATTGCCGAAAAGCATCCGCATCTTCGGTCGTCACTCGCCCGGAGGTCAGGCGAATCAGCCAGTTAGTGGCCTCTCGCGTCAGACGGATTTTCGCGCGCCATGCAAAATAACTCATGACTTAACACTTCTCCTCGCTGCCCGCTGTGGGCGTTTCAGGATATCAAGGACGTCATCCTATGCTCATCGCCCTTGGGTATATATTACTTAGACGATTTTCCCGCCCCGGGACCGAATCGCTGAATGACGTTTCGCTGCATACTTTTAGCGCAAAAATTCAACGCCGCCCGCAATTCTTTCTCCACCATGCGCGTAGATATATGGAAACGCTGGGCAATTTCGCGGTGTGCGATCCCTTCCAGACGCGAAGCCACCAATATCTGATGTTGCCGCCACGGCAGCTGATGCAGAATGCGTTGCAGTTCATGTATCTCATTTCTGGCATTGACAATCCGTACCGGGTCTTGCGTCTCGTCCTCCAACTGTAACAGCGCATCGATTTCGTCTACCTGCAGCAAACGGGGACCGCTGTTCTGCCGATCATAGGCGACGTTCAACGCCGTGCGATACAGATAAGCCTGGGGATTCTGTATCTGCTGTTCCTCATCACGCTGTTCGATGCGCAGCCAGGTTTCATGCAATACGTCATTCGCCAGATCCTCAGAACCCAGACGATATTTAAGCCGTTTACGCAATGCATCATAATAAGTAAGGAAATGTCGGCGCATTATTATATTCCCCCAGTCAATGCCGTGATGCTGGCTGCATTCGACACGTCATTGAGGCTCCTTCCCCAGGTAAGATCAAAATAGTCAGCGGCTGCGGCAAACGGACATTCGGTTCCGTCGCAAGCCGCAGCTCTCTTATTTGTTTCTGAATCGCGTCATCTCGCAGCGATGAGCCTGTTGAACCAAGAAGTCTAAGTCTCTCTACCGTGCCATTCTTGGTTAGCCACAGCTGGATTACCGCACGGTAATCACCCGGACGGGTGTGCGGCGTTTGACACAGCGCCCGTTGCAGCGCCTGCTGCAAAGCGGCGCCGAAGCGATGTCCCCCCAACCCCGGCGTGGATACGTCACCCGCGGGCTTGCGCGCAACCTCAGCGCTTTTCGCCATCAGCGTGAAGGCATTAGCGCCCGTATAACGCGCGGTCAATCCGCTGCCGTGCAGCAGATAGGTCAACGCCAAGTAGGGATCGAGATAACCTTTGACCGGCGAAGATCGCCGGCCGGCCGCCATGCCGCTATCCACCAACACCGCAAAACCCGACGCTTCGCCATAACGCGCCAACGCCTGCACCAGCGGCAACGATGGAATATTGAAGTTCACCGGGCGAATGTCTTTCGACGGTTCCCCCGCAATGCCGAGGAGCGGCACGACGACAAGCAGAAAAATAAACCACCAATATCCGACCGACGACGGAAGCGTAATTTTTCTCACGTAAGATCCAGTGCACATGCAACGAAGAAAACAACAGTGCAACAAAATGACACATTCAGTAACCTAGCCGTAATTTATGACCGTTTTATTATTATTTCCCGGCAAGATTGCTCCCATTCGTCGATTGGGATAGAAATGAACTCATTGGTTCCGCTCTTCGGCGGCGCTCAACGTGAAGGAAGGGCAAAGATGAAGAAACGCGCAAATACGCGGTGGCGCAGCATCGTACTACCGACTTTATTGTTCTCAATCCCACTCCCGGCCCTGACAGCCGAACCGCAACCACCGCTTCACGCCGCTTCTTGCATAGAGGCTGAGGTCAATGGTTATCGGGCATTGCCTTATGATTGCTATCAGCAATTGATGTCTCCTCGCACTCAGAAAAAAGTGACGAAAAACGCTGGATCGAAATTCGACGCCGATATCAGTAAACGCCAGCCCAATCAGATCGGTCTTTACAGTCAATCGGCGTTCAAAAATCGTATGGGCAACCATTTTGGCAAATCGGCACAGCCCCAGCGCCCGGAAAAATAATACGTTAATGAACCCGCCCTCCTTGGCGGACGATTGTGCAAAGACACTGCACGCCTTATTGCGATAATAGGCTATTGCGTTCCCGCTCACTCAATTGCGCCAACTCGTCGGCCGTCAACTTCCCGGCGCCAACCACCTGAACCGCACCCGCCGGATCATATCCCTGGTGGGTCAAGGGAGTGCCGTTGCCTCCCGCCTCCAGACGTTCATCGCCGTAGCCGAGGATCTCCACGCTGATCGTCGAAGGCTGATTGCGCTTCGCCTGGCGCGATACCTGCTCCGCTGCCTGCACCGCGCTGCCCGCCGCCTGGCTGGCCGAGGTCAGCGCCCCGACGTTCACCGCCGCCGTCATAGGGATACCACTGCTCTGGCCCTGGGTCTGGATGTTCGCCGCGTTGACCACCTGCAGCGCCGCCACGTTGACGTTGCCGGAGACCCGGATGCCCGCCTCGCCGGCATCGATGGTGCCGAGCGGGGCGATCAGGTCGATGTCGCCCGGCGCCACTTCGGGAATCGGGTTGAGGGTGGCGATACCGGCGCCGGTGCTGGGCACCTGCGGCGACAGGCTGACGTTGCCCCAGGCGTCGTAGATGCGCCGCGGCGGGGTGTAGACCACGGTGGTCTGGGAACCGCGACCGGCGTTGATGTCGCCTTCCGCCGACCAGGCCAGAATGCCGCCGCCGAAAGTGGTCATGATGCGGCTCTGGCCGAGCAGGATGCTGTCCCGCGAGTAGGCCTGGATATCACCCTGGCCCTGGGTGACGATGCCTGCGGTGGACGGCGGCGCCTCACCTTCGATACCGAATACCTGCTGCCCACCCGGGGTGAGCAACTGGATGTCGCCACCGAAGTTGGTGTGCACGCCGGCACCGCCGTACATGACGATATCGCCTTCGTAGCTGATCGGATTGCCCGCCGGATCGCGCTCGGGGAACAGCGCGGCGATCGCGTTGCGCCCGCGCAGGTAGCTGCCCTGGCGCACTCCGCCGACCTCGTTGTACTCGCGGCCGCCGGCCTTGAGCTCGGCGAAGTACACCTCGCGGGCGAAGATCCGCTGCTGCTCCGCCGAGAGGCCGGCGAGGAACTCCCGCGCCTGCTGGGCGTCGCCGCTGAAGCCATAGCGCCCGCTCAACCATTCGATCAATTCGTTTTCGTAGGTCCGTACCACCTTGCCGGGCTGTTCCGCCAAGGGCGTTCCTGCCTGCGCCAGGTTGGCCGGATCCAGGTAGCGCTCGAGGAAGCCGGAGTAGTCCGCCTGGCTGGCGCCCGCCTGCAGGACGATGCTGGCGCCGGAGCGCGTGTCGCCCGCGGCGACCGCCCCCAGGCTGGTGACCGCCACCTCGTCGTTCATCAGCAGGTTGCGTCCGACGCTGATCTCCAGGCTGCCCGGTCCCGCGACGTTGAAGTTGCCGTAGAGGATGTCGCGCCCCGCCTGCACCAGCGACACGTCGGTAGCCGAGGTATTGACGAACAGATTGCCGCTGCTGGCGTAGTTCCCCATGTTGTCGCTCGCGGTCCGCTCGGAGCCCAACCCGGTGCCGCTGCTGACGATGTCACGGCCGGCGATCATGCGCACCGCACCATGCCCCTCGTAACGCAACTGGCCGAAACGCACATCGCTGGTCTCGGTGTAGCGCAGCAGCCGGCCACTGTCGACACCGACCAGATCGCCCGCAAGGGCGTAGAAGCGCGACGGTTCCAACGCCGCCCCCCATTCGCCGGAGACACTGTTGGCGCCGAAGGCGAACAACGGGAAGCGCTCCCTGTTGGCGCGGCTGCCGTCGCTGGACAGGTTGTCGCCCTGCCGCGTGAACCCGGTATAACCCTGGTAGCTTGGATTCAGCGGCGTGGCCAGGCTGCCGGCGCTGGCGCCGGAACGGCTGATGCTGTAGCCGCCGGCGTAGATGGAGTCGCCGGCCAGCAGGTCGAGACGACCCTGGCTCGACGGCGCCAGGATTAGCGCGGTCCTGTCGCTGCGAGCGTTTTCGCGGAGTGTCGCGTTGCCATAATAGAGGCTGCCGGTCAGCGCCACGGCCGACAGCTTCGCCGGATAGACCAGCGCGGAATCGGTGTCCTGTTCCGGCCTGAATAGGGAAACCGGGGTCAGGTTGCCTCCCGCCGATGTCAGGTCGATCGCCGTGCGTTCGGTCCACAACGAGAAACCGCTCAGGCCGTAACCCTCGACACCGCTGGCGCTGGTATAGGGGGTGCCGTTCATCAACGGCGTCCTCCCAGGATCGACCACCCCTTGCAGCACCAGGTCACCCAGGCTGTTCAGGCTGAAGGTGGCGTCGCCCAGCACCAGCGTCGGCCCGCCGTTGGCCAGGCCGAGGGTCGAGACGAAAGGATCGTAGGCGCGCCGTTCGCCCGGAACCTGACCGCTATCCTGACGACCATAGATCAGATCGATACCGCCCAGGCTCGTCGCCCGGACCTGGGCATTGCCGCGCAGGTTGACCATCGCGCCGTACAGCGAACTGTTCTGAACGAAGGGCGTCAACGGATTGAGCGCGCCGCCGATACGTACGTCCATATCGCCGCCGCCGCTCAGGGTTAATTGGCCATCGGCGCCTACCTGACCGCTGCCGCCCACCGCCAGCACCAGCCCCTGGCTGCGCTGCGACGTTTCCAGCGGAACGCTGGACGTGCGCGCCTCGATGACGCCCGCATCGCCCGCGACCTTCAGGCTCAGATCGCCACCGCCCAGGGTGCCGATGCCGGTGAAGCCCACCTGCTGCGTGACGGCATCCTTTTCAGTGCCGCCCGGCTGGCGCGCATAGGTACCGAAATTGATCCACCAGGCGGTAGCATCGTTAGCCGTACCGGCGGTCGAACCGCTGCCCTGGCGCCAGAGCCAGTTGCCGACGGCCGCCGAGTCGTAGCCAGAGTTGGGTACGGCGCCGGACAACCGGCCCAGCACATCGCCGCGCAGATCGCCGCCGACCGCCAGCGTCAGGTTGCCGCCCTGGGTCGGATACCAGGCGCTGTAGAGGCTCTGTTCGCCGCCGTCCACCCACTGCTCGTAGCCGCCCAGCGCCGGATCGCTCAGAACGCTGCCGCCATCCCTGGCGCGCGGCAGGTTGTAGCTGGAATCGACCGCGCTCGCGGTACCGGCGGTGTAGACTCCGAACGGCGAATCCATACGCAAGTTGCCGGCGGCGAACAGGTCGAGATCGCCGGTGCCGGTGCGCAGCACGCTGAAGCGCGAAGCGTGTGGCCCTACCTCCAGAGCATAATCCTCGCTAGCGGCAGCACACCATGTGGGGTTTTCATCGCACATCGTTGGCCAACCCAGACTTTCGAGATCGACTGGCGCTCCGGGATAGACGCTGGTGTCTCCAGGGGAAGCCCAACCAGCCACCCCTTCTTCAGTCCAAGTGAAGCCGCTGGGCTTTGCGGCACACCATGTGGGGTTTTCATCGCACATCGTTGGCCAACCCAGACTTTCGAGATCGACTGGCGCTCCGGGATAGACGCTGGTGTCTCCAGGGGAAGCCCAACCATCCACCCCTTCCTGGGTCCACACCAGCCCACCACCCGCCGCCGGTATGCGCCGCATGCCGTAGTGCGTATCGGCGAGGCGCATCTGCCCGCTGGAACGCGGATCGGTCAGCCGCGGATCGGCCGCCTGCAGGTCGGCGCCAGCCACCAGGCGCACGCTCCAGGACTGCGAACCGGCCGCCAGCATCGGCGCGATGGCCCAGTTGCGCGACACCGCACCGGCCGGGCGTACGTCCACCGACGCGGCACCATCGGGCAGGCGGATATCGCTGCCGGCCGGCAGGAAGGCCCCGGCGCGCAAGGCCAGCCCACCGGCCAGGCGCACGCCGTCGACTTCGCCGTCGACTTCGCCGTTGGCCAGCGTGGCGCGGCCGGGCAGCGGCACGCCGCCCGGCCAGGTCATCCCCGTCACGGGCGTCGCCAGCGGCAGACGGCTGCCGGCGCCGAGGCGGGTGCCGGCGGGCAGATCCAGAGCCTCGCCGAGCAGGCTGCCAGCCGGCCGGAGCAGGTTGCCGGCGGCATCCAGCAACGCCCCCTCGAGCACCGTCCCCACCGGCAGTTGCAGCGGCTGGCTGAGCACCGCCTCGACCGGCAGCCGGGTACCGGCGGCCAGGGTCAGGGCCTTGATCGGCAGTTCGAAGTTGAGCGTCTTGCCGGCCGGGAAGAAGCTGTCGTCGTCCAGCCGCACGCCAGCCGTCGGCACCACCCGATCGCCGCCCAGGTGATCCTGGCCGGCTAGCAGCAACCAGCCCTGATCGTCGTCGGTTTCCGGCGGCGGGGCGAAACCGTCGGTGACGCTGCCGTAGATGTTCAGGTCGCCGCCGGCGCGGATCGCCAGCGAACCGGCCTCGCCGGAGCCGTATACCGAGGTTTTCGCCGTCCGCGGGTTGAGGCTGGCATAGCGATAGCCCGACAGATCCAGGTCGCCCTGCACCACCAGATCGCCATCGGCCGTGGCGCTGACGATCTCCAGCCCGGGGCGCAGGTGGAAAGCTTCCGCGTAGGCGGCATTGTTCAAACCGGCCAGCTTGCCGTCGAGCAGGGCGCTATTGGCCAACGCCGCCTGCATGAACAGTTCGCTCTGCTGGTGCTTGCCATCCAGGTAGGCCTGGGTGATCTCCTGGTACGGCCGGCCGTTGCTCGCCGGCAGCGCGGCGACCGGCGCGTCGTCGTAGCGCTGCACGGCGCTGAGGGTGATGGCGCGGGCACCGAGGATCTGCAACGGCGCCCCGGCGTCGATGGCGATATCGCCCGCCGTCGCCCCGCCCAGACGCGGCGCGTACAGGTCGAGGGTGCCGCGGGCGACGCCGTCGTTCTGCCCGGGCGCGCTTCCCACTGCCGCCTCGGTGCCGTGGCGCAGGTCGATACGGGCGCCGGCGCCGAGGCTGAGCAGCCCGTCTCCGGCGTTCAGTTCGATCAGCGCACGGTTCGGCGAATCGATGATCTTGCCGTAGCTGTCCACCCGCAGCCGCCGCCCATGGGCATCGAGCAGCGCCTCGCCACCGATGCTCAGGCCCTGCTTGGCGGCCAGGCGGATGCTGCCGACCTGCTCGCCGCTGGCGTCGAGCACGCCGTTCACGCTCAGATGGCCGCCATCCAGCGACACCTCGATCGTCGAGGCCCTGACGTCGTTGCCGATGTTCAGGTCGCCCTGCTTGATCTGGAAACTGCGCGCACCGAACACCTGGCCGGCATTCAGGCGCTGGTTGAGAGCAGCGAACCGGCTGTCCGGCGTACCGTCCTCGCCCAGCCGCTGGGCACGGATCTCGACGCTGCCCGCGGCGTACGGCACCAGGGTGCCGCCAGCGTCGTATTCGCCGCTGCTCGCCGCCAGTATCTGCCCTTGCAGGTCGACCACGCCGGCCGCGCTGTCCAGCGCCACCGCCGTCAGGCTACCGGCCTGGTTGTTGCTCGCCGACAGGTCGATGCGCGAAGCGCCGGCCTGGCGGATGTTGCCGCCGTGGCTCAGCAGGTTGACTTCGCCACCCCAGCTGTAGCGGGTCACGTCGTCGAAACGCAGCGCGCGCCCGGCCAGGTCGAGCTGGGCGCCGGCGCCCAGTTCCAGGTCCTCCTGCGCGGTCAGGCTCAACTTACCGCTGGGCAGGCCGACGCGGGTGTCCAGCAGCAGGCTGGCGCCCTCCAGGGCCAGTTCGGCGCCCAGTGCACCATTGGCCAGTTCGACCGGGGTGGATGCCGCGCCGCCGCCCCCCGCGCTGACCCGCAACGCACCGCCCGCCAGCAGGCTGTTGCGCGAGCCGGCCTCGCCGGTGAGCAAGGGTGTGATCAGGTTGAGATCGCCGCCGCTGTATGCGTAGCCGCTACCAGCCCGATACTCGCCCTGGCTCTGATAGACCGCGAGGCTACCCTTGTGGTTGGCGGTGATCCGCTCGCTGGCCGCCAGGTTGACCGTGGCGAAGCCCAGCGCCAGGCGCTGGTAACTGTCGATGGCGCTGGGCTGGCTGAAGGGACCGTAGCCGAACTCCAGGCGTTCGCTGCGGATGTCCAGCGTGCCCTGGCCACTGCCGGCGCCGCCGGCGATGACCCCGGCAGCCGGCGTCTGCGCGCCGTTCCAGATCAGGTTGGAGGTGCGGATCGAGGCGACGCTGTCGCTGTCGCCGTAGCCATAGATCGCCGGGGTGCCCAGCACCAGGCGCGACAAGCGGGAACGACCGCTGCTCGGATCGTAGGAATCGAGGCTGACGTCGCCGTAGAAGTTGAACGCGTCGCGGGCGTTCAGCACCAGCGTCTCCAGGGGCGGCGCGCCCTCCGACGCATCACCCTGCAGCAGGCGGTCGAGCACTTGCTGGTCGAGCGCCAACCCGGTCGGCAGCACACCGCGCTCGGCCAGTTCGGCCAGCAGCGCCTGCTCGCCGACATTGAAACCGCCCGCCGCCAGGGTCAGGTTGCGGGTGCCGTAACGCACGCTGCCGTCGAGCTCGAAGCGCTTGTCGGTGGCCGCGACCAGACTGCCCTCGGAATACAGCCGGGTTTCGCCGGCCACACCATCGGCAGCGGGAACGCCGAGCAGGATGTCGCCGGGACCACTGTCCGGCGTTCCGGCTTCCGGCGGCAAGACGTTCAGCACGCCGTTCGACAGGGCGAGCATGGAACGCCCTCCCGGCGCATACAGGAAGCCATCCCGTGCATCGTAGGCCGCAGCTCCCCGCCCCAGGGTGACGATGGCGGCGCCTTGCTCGAGGCTGATCGCCTCTCCCGGCCTTCTCGCCAGAAGGAACACCTCGGGTGCGGCCAGTTCGGCGCCATTGCGCAGGACGATGCTTTGCGCGCCATCGGTGATGTCGAAGGTGACGTAATTACCGCCTTGCCCGTAGAGTACCGCTGGCGTTGAGCCGATCACCATGCGCGCCGCACCGAAGGCGTTGAGATCGTCGGCCCGCAGCGTCACGCCCTGGAACCCCTCGCTGGCCTGCGCGCCGGCGCCGACGATCTCGATCCGCTGGTCGTTGCCCAATACTACCAGGCTACCGCCATAGCCGCCGCTGGCGGCCTGGAACAGCCCGGTGCCGTCGAACGCCAGCGCATCGGCACCGCCACCGGCGAGCAGGTCAAGGCGCAGGCTGCGCGCATCCACCGGCAGCATCGGCCGCGGGATGCCACGGCGGGCGGCATCGGCCATGGCGAAGTCGCTGTAACTCGTTTCGTTGTACTGCGAATGGCGCCGCAGCACATCCGCCGGGGTCAGCAGCACCTGGCGGAACAGTTCGTCGCGCACCCCGGTGCCGGCGAGGGACAACTGCCCGGCCAGCGACCAGGAGCCGCTGCGCATGAGCTGGGTGGGCGCTGCCCGTCCCAGCCCGGCCTGGCCGTTGAGTTCGACCCGGTACGCGCCGGGCAGCAGGGCGTAGGTCGACGGCAACAGGGTGTAGGTTCCCGCCGACAGGCCGGGCACGCCGCTGCCGATGCTGATCTGCTGGCCGACCAGCGGGTCGACGGCGCCGCCTTCGGCGGCCACCGGCGCGATGCGCTGAACGCCGGGCACGATGGCGTAGATCGGATTGTCGGCCAGTCCCGGCAGGTCGAAGCGGCCCTCCTCGTCGAAACGCACCAGCGGGTTGTAGCGCGCATCGGTGGAGCCGCCGCGGCCGGAGACGAAACCGGCGCCGAGCAGTTCGCCGCCGCCGGAAAGATCCAGCGTCGCTCCGGACGCCACCCGCACGGAGCGGCCACCCAGGTCGACCCCGGTATCCATTATCCCCCTATCGTTGAAGCTACCGCCGACGCCGGTCAGGGAGATTTCCTCCCCGGCATAGCGCCAGACCTGGCCGTCTACCGTGCCGCCGTAGGGCAAGGTCAGGCCGGCGCCGCTGACCGAGGTCAGGCTGCCGGGCAACAGCTCGACCCTGTCGGCGTTCTGGCCGATTTCCAGATAGCCCAACGGAGCGCGCACGACGCCGCCCTGAATGACGCTCGCCGCCCCCAGCGTCAAGCGACCGAAGACCGCCAGGGGCTGCTCTGGCGTCGTCGCGTCGCTGCGCTCGATACGCAGGCTGCGCGCCGGGTCGAACGCCGCAGCGGCGCCATCGGCCTGGTAGCCATAGCCGGCGAGAATCCGCGCGCGCGCGCCGGTGCTCGGATAGAGCTGCGCCGTGCGGATGAGCAGATCGCCGCCGCTGAGCACCTGGGTGTTAATGTTACTGACAGGCGTCGCGTTCCCCGCCAGCAAACGCATGTCGCCCGTGCTGGACAGCTCGACCCGGTCGAAGCCACGCCGGTCAATCGTCTGCGTCCCGCCACTGGCGTCGCGGAAACTGCCACGCGAGCCGAAGACCATGCTGTCGCGAATATCCAGCACCTGCGCGCTGGCTTCGAAGAGTGCCTCGCTGGGCTGCCTGGAAACCTCGAACAGGCCGGTCGACAGCGGCCGGGTTTCGTTGTTTTCCGTAATTCCGTCGTTGACGAACGCTCCCGCCAACAGCAGGGACGGTGCCGACAACCTGACCCGGCTATCGCCGGCGGCACCTTCGCCAAGCCCCAATGCCCCGCTGTAGAGGCGCAAACGTTGCGCCTGGGACAGCTCCAGATCGCCAGCGAAACTCAGCAGGCCGTCGCTGAACAGGGTCAGGTCACCGAACCCGCCATCCTGTACCTGGCTCGCCGCCAGGCGGCCATGGCCATAGGCATAGTCTCTCCCTTCCCCGGCGGCTTCGCGCTGCTGGCCGACGATCAGCTCGCGCTGGCGCAATACCTGGTCGGTCGCCAGACTGGTCAGGTAGTTCGGCGTGGCCAGCGCCAGCGTCAGGCTGCCGGCGGCGGCACCTTCCCCGCCGGCGAAGGCGCGCAGGTCACCATCCAGGTACAAGCCGTTGGCCGACGCCAGGGAGATACTGCCGCCGGCGCTGCTGACCCGGGTCTGGCCGACTCCAGGCACGTCCAGAAGCGCCTGGGTGCCGGAGGCATCCAGCAGGCTTCCCGGGCGCAGGTCGATGAACAGTTCGGCGGCATCGGCCTTGCCGCTGGCATGGTCAACTGTGCCGCCGATGACGATGCTGCCACCATCGGCCACCTGGCCGTAGCGCCGCCCCTGGAAGTCCAGCGCGGTCGCGGCGCGTGCGGCGACATCGAGAACACCCTGCTCGCCAACGCGGATGGCGCGCTGGTGGCCGACGCTCTCGACCTGGTCGCGCACCGGATCGGGCAACGCCACGCTGCCCAATTCGATCGAGCCGCCCCAGGCGTTCAGGCGACCATCGACGTTCAACTGGCCGACGCTGCGCAGTTCGATGCGCTGGCCGGGATCAACCTCCAGCAGACTGCCACGACCTATGTTGAGGACGCTATCGGCCACCTGCCCGGCACCGCTCTGGCGGCTGCCGGCCTGCAAGAACAGGCTGGCGCCGGGGCGCTGCCGCAGTTCGCCGTCGACCGGCAGCTCCTCGTACAGCGGCGTCAGCCAGGGCTCCAGCGCGAGCAGCGGGTCGGCGCCGCTGGCGGCGGCGTCGCGGAAACGGTACAGCGGACGCTGCACCTTCACCTGTGCGCCTTCCGCCACTTCCAGTCCCTGCTCGCCGATCACCTGGTAACTGGCGAAGCCCTTGTCGAAGAACCCGGCGGCCAGCGCCAGGGTGCCGTCCTGCGCCGCCGCACCGATACTCACCCGCAGCGCCTGGACGCTCAGGGTGCCGGCGCCGGCGACGCCATGGCCTGCCAGTTCACCGCCCAGTTGCAGGCGGCCGTCGCCTGCCGCCGAGCCGGTGTTGGCCGACAGCGTCAGGTCGCCGCCTTTGCCGCCCACCTGTTTGCCATCGGCGAGCAGCGCGGCTCCGGACGACACGTCGATCCGGCTGCCATCGCCCAGCGATAGGTCGCCGCTGCTTCGCAGGGAAATCCGCCCGCCGTCGAGATAAGCTTGGTCGGCATCCACGCCGCCCTGCACCAGATTGCTCCAGAGACCGCGCGCATCCAGCGTCACGCCATCGCCCAGGGTCAGGGCGGCACGTTGGCCGGCAGCGGGGGTGAGATAGGTATCGAACCGCTCGCCACGGGTCACCTCTACCTGCTCCAGCACGTTGCCCAGGCGCAGGCTGCCGGCGCGTGCCGTGAGGTCGGCATTCACCTCGACCTCGGGCGCGTACAGGACAATCTCGCCGCCATCGCCGACCTGCAGGGCGTTGTCCACCGAGATCCGCTCTTGGGCGGCCACGCGCAGCGCCCCCAACTCGAAACCCGACAGCCGTTCGCTGTCGAGCTGGAGGACACCCCGCTGTTCGTCGGCCAGCGCGGTATCCAGATCCAGGTTCACCGCCAGCGGCTCGCCGCCATCGGCCAAGCGCACCTGCTGCAGGGTCGGCGCAAGGTTGTACAGCACGTTGCCGCTGGCACTTTCGTAGCGCGGGGTATAGCTGCCCACGATCAGCTCGGCGCCGCGCGCCACTGCGTTCTGCGCCTGCTGGTAGCCATCCGCGCCCGGCTGCGGCGCACGCACCTGGCGCTCGCCCTGGAATACCTTGCCGAGCAGGTCGCCCTCGAGCACCGCCGAAGCGGTGCCGACCACCAGGCGACCAGCATCGCGGCCGACCATGTAGCCGCTCTCGTAACGGCTCTGCGGGGCGATCAGCGGATTGTAGAAATAGCGCGTCTGCCCCCAGCGCGGGCTGCTGTCCTCGAAGCCGCGGTAGATGCCCTCGTAGAGCAGGTCGCCGGGGGCGCGGGAGATTTCGTAGAGACGTCCGTCGCTGCCCTTGAGCCAGGTCTGCCGGATCAGGCCGCCCTGCACATCGAGGGTCCCGCCGGAGAGGTTGACCGTCGAGCCGGGCTGGCTCACAAGTTCGCCGCCGGTGAAAGTCAGGGTGCCGCCCTGGGCCATCCACTCGCCGGCCGAATGGTTGCGCGTGCCAAGGTAGCCACCCAGTTCCAGCAGGCCGCCGGCGGTATACCAGCGATCGGTGGCGTAGCCGTTGGTGCCGGCCGGAACCAGGACCAGTTCGCGGGCATCGACCCAGACATCATTGCTGGCCAGTCCGCCGCCGTCGCGGTTGACCGGCGCGTCGCGCTGCTCGTTGCCCTGGACATTGATCTGGATGTTGTTGCTTTCCATCGCCACCTTCACCCCGACGGCACCGGCGACGTCCACCTGCGCGCCGTCACGCAGCAGGCTCCGGCCCGCCGCACTGACCACCACCTGGCCGCCGCTGGCCAGGGTCAGCGAGCCGCCCTGGAAATCCACGCTACCGCCGCTGACGATCTCGACCCGCGACTGCTCGCTGCGATCGGCGACCCGGCTGAGGTTGTCGAAACGACCGACCACGTTGTTGGTCGGCGTGGTGCCATCCAGCGCCTGCTGGGCGGCGTCGCGCTGGCTGTCGAGGGCGCCGGCGCCGCTGGCGTCGACCAGCACCGCGGTGGTGCTGCCCTCGCCCAGGACCACGCTGCCCCTGGCGTCGCTGGCCGAGTTGAGCAGGTGGATGGTGCCGCGCACGTCGGTTGAGCTACTGGACAGGGCGACGCCCTCCTGGCGGACCTGGCGCCCGGTCAGGGTGATGTCGCCGGTGGCGGCCTGGATCAGACCCTGGTTGACCACCCGGCCGGCGGCGCTGTCAGCGGCCAGGGAGGTGGCCACTTCATTGCCGCGGGTGGTGGAGCGCAGGTTGCCATCGGTGCCGACGCCACGGCGAATGTAGAAGCTGTCGCCCGCCGCCAGGGTGGTCTGGCCCTTGGGCGTGACGATCTGCCCGGCGTTCTCCACCTCGCTGCCGAGCAGCAACACGTAGCCGCCCGCCGCGGTGGAGCTGGCCGGATTGGCGGTCTGCAGCAAGGCGCCCTGCTCCACCCGTACCGCGCCGGCGGCGTCGGTGAAGCTCGGCTGGCTGCCGTTGGCGTCGAAATACAGGCCGCGTTCGCGGAACTGGCTGTCGCTGATGCTGGCGGCGGCGGCCACCAGGTTACGCACGTTGACCTGACTGCTGCCGCTGAACACCACACCGTTGCGGTTGACCACCATCACCGTGCCGTCGGCCTTGATCTGGCCCTGGATCTGGCTCGGCCGGGCGCTCGGATCGTTGAC
>NZ_JBJNLB010000023.1:0-5518 GCF_052169275.1 Serratia sp. CY27727
AGAAGTGAAACGCCGTAGCGCCGATGGTAGTGTGGGGTCTCCCCATGCGAGAGTAGGACACTGCCAGGCATCAAACCAAGCCGAAAGCCCTGAACTGACGTTCAGGGCTTTTTGCTATGGGGAAAATAAATTCCCTGGCTGTATTTATTGCTTATAGAAATACCTCTATTGGCATATGCTAATTATTTTCATAAGGATGCATAATGTTTTTTGTCAGAGAAAAAGCTAGCTCAATATATAATTGATAGCTCCAGATTATTATTTAAATAATAAAAATATCTATTTATGAAGATGTTGATGAGAATTATCCGGTTATATCAAGGATAAATCTTAATTCTCCAGTGTATTAGGCGATAAATTTCACGTTAATTAAAACAAATATTAGCCAGACGCCTCGAATCGAGTAGACTAGGCGAAAGATTATTTCTTTATGGGTACTGAACGTTATGTCTACTGAAAGCGCGTCTTTAAAAAACCACAATACGTTTGCGCTCCCGGTCAACGCAGCGCACCTGATCATGGCCGATAGAATTGAGCTGATGCTCAAAGTGTGGCAACAAACGCGCAAGCGTCAGGAGCCGCTGCTGATTCTCGGTGAAGGTAGCAACGTGCTGTTCCTGGAGGATTTTTCTGGCACAGTAATGGTCAATCAGTTGAAAGGTATCGATGTTCGGGAAGATAACGATGCCTGGTATCTCCACGTCAGCTCCGGTGAAAACTGGCATGACCTGGTGCAATATACGCTGCAGGCCGGGATCTGCGGCCTGGAAAACCTGGCGTTGATTCCTGGATTGGCCGGCTCCGCCCCTATCCAGAACATCGGCGCCTACGGCGTCGAATTGAAAGACGTCTGCGAGTATGTCGATCTGCTGGACTTCTCTACCGGTGCTATCGATCGCATTCCGGCTGCCGAGTGTGGTTTCGGTTACCGGGAAAGTATTTTCAAACACCGTTTCCAAACCGGGCATGTCATTGTCGGGCTGGGCCTGCGTCTCAACAAACAATGGCAACCCAAATTGAGCTACGGCGATCTGGCCAGGCTGGATCCCGCCACGGTGACGCCGCTTCAGGTATTTGAATCCGTATGCGCCATGCGCCGCAGCAAGCTGCCTGATCCGCGTGAAACCGGTAATGCCGGCAGCTTCTTCAAGAATCCGCTGGTGAACGCAGAGAAAGCTGCAGAACTCATCGCCAAATATCCCGGCATGCCGCACTATCCGCAGCAGGATGGCCAGGTGAAGCTGGCCGCCGGATGGCTTATCGATCAATGCGAACTGAAAGGATATCGTATCGGCGGCGCTGCGGTACACCGTCAGCAGGCGTTGGTGCTGGTGAACATCGACAACGCCCACAGCCAAGATGTGGTGGCGCTGGCGCGCCACGTACGCAAGACAGTGGCCGATAAATTTGGCGTCTGGCTGGAGCCTGAGGTGCGTTTTATTGGCGCGACCGGTGAGCTGAATGCCGTGGCGGTGCTGTCATGAAAGATACCAAGGTTCCGTTAAAACTGATCGCGCTGCTGGCCGACGGTGAATTTCATTCCGGGGAACACCTGGGTGAGTCACTGGGCATGAGCCGTGCGGCGATCAATAAGCATATTCAGACCATTCGCGAATGGGGGCTGGATGTCTTTACCGTGCCCGGCAAAGGCTACAGCCTGCCTGGCGCCATCCAGCTGTTGGAAGCCGAGCGCATCCTCAGCCTGCTGGAAGACAAGCGTGTAAGCGTGTTGCCGGTGGTCGATTCCACCAACCAATACTTGCTGGACCGCATTGCCGAATTGCACTCTGGTGACGCCTGTGTCGCTGAATACCAGCAGGCAGGGAGAGGGCGCCGCGGGCGGCAGTGGATCTCGCCATTCGGCGCTAATTTATACCTGTCGATGTTCTGGCGACTGGAGCAGGGGCCGGCTGCGGCCATGGGGCTTAGCCTGGTGATCGGGATGGTGATGGCGGAAGTTCTGCAGCGTCTCGGTGCGGCCGATGTGCGCGTGAAGTGGCCTAACGATCTCTATCTGAACGATCGTAAATTGGCGGGGATCCTGGTCGAACTGACGGGGAAAACCGGCGATGCGGCTCAACTGGTCATCGGTGCCGGCATCAACCTGGCGATGCGTGATACCAATGCCAGCGCCATTACTCAAGGATGGATTAACCTACAGGAAGCGGGAGTTCAGATCGATCGCAATGAGCTGGCTGCAACCCTGCTTAATGAACTGCGTCAGTCGTTGAAACAGTTTGAGATAGACGGACTGGCGCCCTTTATCGGTCGCTGGCGTACCCTGGATAACTTTATCGACAGGCCGGTCAAGCTGCTTATCGGCGAGCGGCAGATTGTGGGTATCGCCCGAGGAATCGATTCGCAGGGCGCGCTGCTGCTGGAACAAGACGGGGAGATCAAGCCCTTCATCGGTGGAGAGATATCGCTGCGCAGCGCAGAATAGTTAGAGAAAGCAGGGGACGGCAACGTCCCCTGAATCGATCGGTAGGCTTACTTTCTTAAACGCACGCTTTCAACGGCGTGGTTAGCGCTTTTGGTCATGATCAGGCTGGCGCGTTCGCGTGTAGGCAATATATTCTGCTGCAAATTCAACCCGTTAATTTCATTCCATAATTGCGTGGCGATATTAATCGCTTCCGGTTCCGGCAATTTTGAATAGTGATGGAAATAAGAATCGGGATTGGAAAATGCGCCTTGACGGAATTTCAGGAAGCGATTGATATACCAGCTTTGTAATAGCGTCTCCGGGGCATCGACATATATAGAGAAGTCGACAAAATCGGAAACGAATACGCGATGCGGATCGTGAGGATAATCCATGCCGCTTTGCAATACGTTAAGCCCTTCCAGGATCAAAATATCCGGTTGCTCGATGACTTTATTACCTTCGGGCACAACGTCATAGATCAAATGAGAATAAACCGGAGCGGTGACGCGTTTGGCGCCGGATTTCACTTCCGACACGAATTTCACCAGGCTATGCATATCGTAAGACTGCGGGAAGCCTTTTTTCTTCATCAGACCGCGCTCGTTCAGCACCTTATTAGGATGCAAGAAGCCGTCGGTCGTGATCAGCTCCACGCTGCGATGTTCAGGCCAGCGGCTCAGCAACGCTTGCAACAGACGAGCGGTCGTGCTCTTACCAACGGCTACGCTGCCGGCGATGCCGATGACATAGGGAATCTTTTGCCCGTCGGTGCCGAGGAATTGCTCCAGCACCGCCTGTCGGCGCAGGTTGGAACTGATATAGAAGTTCAACAGCCGTGACAGCGGCAGATAAATCTGCGCAACTTCTTCCAACGAGAGATCTTCGTTAATCCCTTTCAGTTTAACGATCTCTTCTTCCGACAACGTCAGCGGCACCGAATCTCGCAACGCCGCCCATTGGGTACGATCGAACTGTAGGTAAGGCGTTGCTAAAGATTGATCTCTTTTTATCATAAGCCAAATTCTGCCTGTTAACGCAGGTTGGGAAAGGCGCCGGACGCCAACTCCAGAGAATAAACAAGCTGCATATTATAGACAGCTTCGTTTTTGGCGTAGACTTTTTTCGCAAAAGTTGTCGATAGGCAGCAGTTTATGTCAATTGTGCGAAGCGGCGCGCAGTTGATAAAGCGGGGTTGCAAGGCGGCATCATCGGGTCCGGATACCGCCTGAAGGTTAACTGGCGATGGCGCGCGAAGGTTGGTTCACGGTGAACAGGCGTTTGTAATAAATAACCGTTGGGTGGTAATGCCCATCGGGCCCCGCCGCATAATCCGGCAGCTCGCCCAAACAGCGATAACCCAGGCTGCGATAAAGCGCTTCTGCCGCCGAACCGGCCTGCGTATCCAGGTACAATAGCCCGCGTTGCTGCTGCAGCGCTACGTGCTCCAGCGTCTTCATCAGCGCCTGACCTACGCCGTTGCGACGAGCGCGGCTATGCACCAACAGCTTCACCACCTCCGCACGATTACGGCCGTTCGGCTTCTGACAGAGTTCGAGTTGCACGGTGCCAACGACACCGCGCTCGTCGCGGGCAATCCACAGCAGCAGTTCACCTTTAGCCAGGGCCGGTCGCAGACTGTGGAAGTAGCTCTCGGCGTCTTCGTGAGGGATTAAGGTGTCGTAACCGACAGAAGCGCCGTGCGTGACGGCATCGGTCAACAGGCGGGCCAATTCATCCCGGTAAATCGGCAGCGTAGCGGCGTTGATAGGCACTATTTTCATGAGTCATTCCTCCAGATATGGGGGTAATGAAGAGAAGCAATAACTGAGCCACAGCGGCGAAAGGCATGACGACGGCAAAAGGGTGAGGGATCAGTGTAGCTCACGCCTCGGTCCGGGGCAGGTATCCCCTTTTTGGTGCATCGATCCCGCTCACAGTTTACCGTTGCGGGTTAAGTGTTTTGAGAAGCCCGACACGGAGAAAGCGGCGCTCAAGGCTTGCAAAAAGTGGATAAAATTGTAGAGAATGATTGCCGCGAGTGATGAATGTTTGCACGCCGCAGGCTGCGAATTGCATGACAGTATGCAAAATTGACTGATTTGTGAGCGAAAGTGCGCGTAAAGCAATTTTTTTGTTGCATAGGTCGCCCGCTCTACCTAGAATGCGCTGCACTTGATGCCGGCTTAGCTCAGTAGGTAGAGCAACTGACTTGTAATCAGTAGGTCACCAGTTCGATTCCGGTAGCCGGCACCATTCAAGTCACAAGTAGTTAAAATCTGGTGGGGTTCCCGAGCGGCCAAAGGGAGCAGACTGTAAATCTGCCGTCACAGACTTCGAAGGTTCGAATCCTTCCCCCACCACCAAATCTTGCCTTCGGCGATTAACTGAAATGCGATAAATGCCGCAACGGTTGATAGTGGGAGGAGAGGGCGAAAGCCTTCGGCAAGGTTCGAGCTGTGCAGCGCAAGGCGCAGCCGGCCCGAAGGATGCGAGCCGAGTGATGAACAATCCTGCTCCATCCCAAAATTCTACAGAAAAATCAGGTAGCCGAGTTCCAGGATGCGGGCATCGTATAATGGCTATTACCTCAGCCTTCCAAGCTGATGATGTGGGTTCGATTCCCACTGCCCGCTCCAAGATGTGCTGATATAGCTCAGTTGGTAGAGCGCACCCTTGGTAAGGGTGAGGTCGGCAGTTCGAATCTGCCTATCAGCACCACTTCTTAATTTCTCGCCCCCTGATTTTCTTTCTGTTCTGGATTCAACGAGCAAATGCTTGGTTGATGTGGTGATACCACCGATTTATCCGTGTCTTAGAGGGACAATCGATGTCTAAAGAAAAGTTTGAACGTACAAAACCGCACGTTAACGTCGGTACTATCGGCCACGTTGACCACGGTAAAACTACCCTGACTGCAGCGATCACTACCGTACTGGCTAAAACCTACGGCGGTTCTGCACGTGCTTTCGATCAGATCGATAACGCGCCAGAAGAAAAAGCTCGTGGTATCACCATCAACACCTCTCACGTTGAGTATGACACCCCGACTCGTCACTACGCGCACGTTGACTGCCCAGGGCACGCCGACTA
>NZ_JBJNLB010000024.1:0-1592 GCF_052169275.1 Serratia sp. CY27727
AGCCTAGCCTTCTCCGTCCCCCCTTCGCAGTAACACCAAGTACAGGAATATTAACCTGTTTCCCATCGACTACGCTTTTCAGCCTCGCCTTAGGGGTCGACTCACCCTGCCCCGATTAACGTTGGACAGGAACCCTTGGTCTTCCGGCGAGCGGGCTTTTCACCCGCTTTATCGTTACTTATGTCAGCATTCGCACTTCTGATACCTCCAGCAACCCTCACAGGCCACCTTCAACGGCTTACAGAACGCTCCCCTACCCAACAACGCCTAAGCGTCGCTGCCGCAGCTTCGGTGCATGGTTTAGCCCCGTTACATCTTCCGCGCAGGCCGACTCGACCAGTGAGCTATTACGCTTTCTTTAAATGATGGCTGCTTCTAAGCCAACATCCTGGCTGTCTGTGCCTTCCCACATCGTTTCCCACTTAACCATGACTTTGGGACCTTAGCTGGCGGTCTGGGTTGTTTCCCTCTTCACGACGGACGTTAGCACCCGCCGTGTGTCTCCCGTGATAACATTCTTCGGTATTCGGAGTTTGCATCGGTTTGGTAAGCCGGGATGGCCCCCTAGCCGAAACAGTGCTCTACCCCCGAAGATGAGTTCACGAGGCGCTACCTAAATAGCTTTCGGGGAGAACCAGCTATCTCCCGGTTTGATTGGCCTTTCACCCCCAGCCACAAGTCATCCGCTAATTTTTCAACATTAGTCGGTTCGGTCCTCCAGTTAGTGTTACCCAACCTTCAACCTGCCCATGGCTAGATCACCGGGTTTCGGGTCTATACCTTGCAACTATTCGCCCAGTTAAGACTCGGTTTCCCTACGGCTCCCCTATACGGTTAACCTTGCTACAAAATATAAGTCGCTGACCCATTATACAAAAGGTACGCAGTCACACCACGAAGGTGCTCCCACTGCTTGTACGTACACGGTTTCAGGTTCTATTTCACTCCCCTCGCCGGGGTTCTTTTCGCCTTTCCCTCACGGTACTGGTTCACTATCGGTCAGTCAGGAGTATTTAGCCTTGGAGGATGGTCCCCCCATATTCAGACAGGATGTCACGTGTCCCGCCCTACTCATCGAACTCACGACCTGTGCATTTTAGTGTACGGGGCTATCACCCTTTGCTGCGCGACTTTCCAGACGCTTCCACTAACACACAAGCCGATTCAGGTTCTGGGCTCCTCCCCGTTCGCTCGCCGCTACTGGGGGAATCTCGGTTGATTTCTTTTCCTCGGGGTACTTAGATGTTTCAGTTCCCCCGGTTCGCCTCATGCCACTATGTATTCATGACATGATAGTGTGTCGAAACACACTGGGTTTCCCCATTCGGGTATCGCCGGTTGTAACGGTTCATATCACCTTACCGACGCTTTTCGCAGATTAGCACGCCCTTCATCGCCTCTGACTGCCTAGGCATCCACCGTGTACGCTTAGTCACTTAACCTCACAACCCGAAGATGTTTCCATCGTTCAAGTTGCAAACATTTGAGAGACTCTATGACAGGTTACTTTTCATTCCGGTACTTCTACGGAGGAATGAATTTCAGCCGTCATGTTTCAATTTTCAGCTTGTTCCAGATTGTTAAAGAGCAAT
>NZ_JBJNLB010000026.1:0-2835 GCF_052169275.1 Serratia sp. CY27727
GAAGGCGGGGGCGGAAGTGGCGGTGAACGAGAACGCCACGCTGTCGCTGGGCTACGGCGGGCTGCTGTCGCAGAACCACCAGGACAACAGCGTCAACGCCGGTTTCACCTGGCGCTTCTAAGCACAAACACCATCGATTCAATCCTTGTACCGGAACCGTCTGCGGACGGTTCCTTTTTCACATCCTGCTAATGAAAGCCCGGCGCACCTGGGGCGTCGGCCAATAACAAGCAAAAGGTAAGGAAATGACAACAACAATGGGTTTTGATAGCAAAGGAAATGCTCGCCGCTCGCCGTGGCGGCTGAACGCGCTGGTCTGCTGCATGGCGCTGGCGGGGTATGCACAGGCGGCACCGCACGAGGTGAACGGCCAAGCCGGCGATCCGGCCAGCTGGCGCAACGCCGAATTCAACGCCAACTGGGGGCTGGGGGCGATCCACGCCGATGAGGCCTACGCCGCCGGCTATACCGGCAAAGGGCAGAAGGTGGGCATTTTCGATACCCCGGTCAACCGCCATCCCGAGTTCGCCGGCGACGGCAAACTGATCAACGTGGTCACCGAAGGCTATCGCGCCTACACCGATCCGCACCGGCCGGGCATTAACGCCGGCGACCGCTTTTACTTCGACGGCACCTTCCACTTCTACAGCGGCTCACAGGGCATGCTGAGCAATCATGGGGTGCACGTTGCGGGCATCAGCGCCGCCAACCGCGACGGCGTCGGCATGCACGGCGTGGCTTTCGATTCGCAGGTGATCAGCGTCGATAACGACAACGACGGCCCGGCCTATGGTGAATTCCTCGGCCTGGACGGCGCCGTCACCAATGCCGGCTGGCAGGCGATGATCAACAACGGCGTGCGGGTGATCAACAACAGCTGGGGCGTCAGTATTCCCGACTTTCTGTCCGACGGCGGCCGCGATCCTAACGCGCTGCACTTTGAGCTGAAGGATGCGCAGGAACAATTCGATCAGGTCAAACCGCTGCTCGGCAGCCTGGCCGGCGCAGGCTATCAGGGCGCCATCGACGCCGCGCGCAAAAATATTCTGGTGCTGTTCGCCGCCGGTAACGACGGCAACTACAACCAGCCGGATGTGATCAGCGGGCTGGCCTACTTCGTGCCGGACATCGCGCCGAACTGGCTGTCGGTCGCCAGCGTGGCGCAGGATGCGGCTTCGGCCAACAGCGTGCCTTACACCATCAGCAGCTTCTCTTCCCGCTGCGGCTATACTGCCAGCTTCTGCGTCTCGTCGCCGGGCAGCAAAATCTACAGCACCGTGGCCAACGGTTCCGATCCGGCCAACCTGGTGTCGGACTACGGCAATAAAAACGGCACCTCGATGGCGACGCCGCACGTCACCGGCGCGGTGGCGGTGTTGCTGCAGCGTTTCCCGTACATGAGTTCGGCGCAGATTGCCGACGTGCTGAAAACTACCGCCACCGACATGGGCGCGCCGGGCATCGACGCGCTCTACGGCTGGGGGATGATCAACCTGGGCAAAGCCATTAACGGCCCGGGCATGTTCTATACCGTCGAGGATATTCCGGCGGAGTTCCGCATCCCGGATCCGACGGGCGTGGCCTACGGCCCGACCCAGTTTGTCGCCAATATTCCGGGCCTGGGCGCCGAGGTGGATGCCGGCACGCTGCACGCCAGAAAGTGTGACGGCATCAGCTGCGAACTGGAAGTCTACTCCAACAACATCTCTGGCCACGGCGGCCTGACCAAAGAAGGGATGGGCACGCTGGTCATGACCGGCGCCAACACCTATGCCGGCCCGACGCTGGTCAATCAGGGGCGGTTGGCTGTCAACGGCTCGGTCACTTCGGCCGTCAGCGTGCAGAGCGGCGGCATCGTCGGCGGCAGCGGCACGGTCGGTTCGCTGACCGCCCGTCAGGGCGGCACCGTGGCGCCGGGCAACTCGATCGGCACTTTGAACGTGGCCGGCAACGTCAGCTTCGAGCCGGGTTCGCGTTACGCGGTGGAAGTGGGGCCGAACGGCCAGAGCGATCGGATCCAGAGCAGCGGATCGGCGACGATCGGCGGCGGCGAGGTGGCGGTGACGCTGGAGAACAGCCCCAACCTGCTGACGCAAAGCGAGGTGCGCAGCCTGCTGGGCCAGCAGTACACCATCCTGAGCGCGCAGCAGGGGGTGAGCGGGCAGTTTGACACGGTGGCGCCGAACTACCTGTTCCTCGGCACCGGGCTGAGCTACCAGCCGACCGGGGTGACGCTGAGCGTCGGGCGCAACGGCACCAGCTTCGCCAGCGTGGCGCAGACGGCGAACGAGCGGGCGGCGGCGGCGGCGGCGGATGCGCTGGCGGCGGGCAACCCGGTGTACGAGAGCCTGCTCGGCAGCGGCACGGCGGGCGAAGCGCGGCAGGCGTTCCGTCAGCTGTCGGGGCAAATCCATGCGGACATCGCCTCGGCGCTGGTGAACGACAGCCGCTACCTGCGTGAGGCGCTGAACGGGCGCCTGCGTCAGGCGGAAGGGCTGGCGAGCTCGTCGGCCATCAAGGCGGATGAAGGCGGTGCCTGGGCGCAGCTGCTGGGGGCGTGGGACCACGCGTCGGGCGACGCCAACGCCACGGGTTATCAGGCCTCGACCTACGGGGTGCTGGTGGGGCTGGACTCGGCGGCGGCGGACGACTGGCGGCTGGGGGTGGCGACCGGCTACACCCGCACCTCGCTGCACGGCGGGTACGGGTCGAAGGTGGACAGCGACAACTACCACCTGGCGGCGTACGGCGACAAGCAGTTCGGGGCGCTGGCGCTGCGCGGCGGGGCGGGCTACACCTGGCACCGCATAGACACCAAGCGGTCGGTGAACTACG
>NZ_JBJNLB010000027.1:0-2427 GCF_052169275.1 Serratia sp. CY27727
GCCGCCCGGCCGGCGGCGTCCGCCAGCAGCAGCACCGGGTCGGCATCCTGCAGGATGTACTGCAGGCGTTCGCCCGGATAGGCCGGATCGAGCGGCACATAGGCGCCGCCGGCCTTGAGAATACCGAACAGCGCCGTCACCATGTTCAGGCCGCGTTCGGCGCACACTGCCACCCGGCTGTCCGGGCCGACGCCGCGCGCTATCAGCGCGTGCGCCAACCGGTTGGCGCGGGCGTTCAGCTGGGCGTAGCTCAGGCTTTCCGCGCCGCTCACCAGCGCGGTGGCGTCCGGCGTGCGGCGCACCTGCTGCTCGAACAGCGCCGCCAGCGTCTGATCCAGCGGGTAGTCACGCTCGGTGCGGTTCCAGCCATGCAGCAGCAGTTCGCGTTCCGCCTCCGGCACCACCGCCAGTGAACACACCGGCGTCTCCGGCGCCTGCTCCAGCGCTTGCGCCAGTGAGCTCAGCGCCTGCACCATATAGTCACACACCCGCTGGGCATCGACCGTCTCGGTCACCTGCGCCGTCAGGCCCAGCGAATCGCCGCCGTCCTCCACCGATAACACGAACGGATAGTTGGTGCGCTCTTCGGCGCTCAGCAAGCTGACGCCTTCCGGCAACGCCACTGCTTCGCCGTTGTTGTGGCGATAGTTGAGCAAGGCGCTGAACAGCGGCGCCCCAGGGCTGACGCCGCTGCAGCGCTGCGCCAATGCCAGCGGCGCATGTTCATGCGCCAGCAGCCCGCTCAGCCGCACGTGCGCCTCTCTTGCCGCCGTCTCCACGCCTCGCCGATCGATGTCCAGACGCAGCGGCAACGTGTTGATAAACAATCCCAATGCCCGTTCCGCGCCTTCGCCGCCCTGCAGACGCCCCAGCAATACGGTGCCGAACACGACCGAGTCTCGCCCGCTGACGCTCGCCAGCACCTGCGCCCAGGCCAGGTGGCACAGGCTGGCCAGGCTGACGCCCAGCCGCCGCGCCTGTCGCCGCAACCGCAGGTTTAGCGCCGAAGAGAGTGCCTGGTAGCGGCAGGCGATTTGCCGCCCTTCGCCGTGCACGTCGCTCAGGCCAAACGGCAGCACCGGCTCGCTGATATCCGCCAGCATGTCGCGGAAGAAGCTTTCGTGCTCCGCCTCGCTGAGAGCCAGGCGCGCCTGCGCCACCGCATTGCGGAACGGCTGGGCGACGCCCAACTGTGCCCCACGGCCGGCGAGGATCTCGCCGATCTCTTGCTCCATGAAGGCCAGCGTGGAGTGATCGCCAATCAGATGATGCCACTGCTGCAAGGCGCACCAGCTGCCGTCCTCCTCCTGCGTGACGGTAAAGTTGAGCAGCGGCGCGCGGGTCAGATCCTGCCGCTGCTGCAACGGATCAAAGCTGGCCGCCAGCTGTCGCCAAATCGGGCCGTCAGCCGGATCGAAACGCCGCTCGCTCAGCGCCAGCTCAGCCTTGCGCCACACCACCTGCACCGGCGAGGACATGCCCTGCGTGATGAACGCGGTGCGCAGAATGTCATGGCGATCGATCACCTGCTGCATCGCCGCCAGCCAGGCGTCCAGGCGCGCACGGCTGTCGAAACGCAGCACCGCAGACAGCTGGTACGGGTCGCCTCGTTCCGCCAGCAGATGGTGGAACAAAATCCCCTCCTGCAGCGGCGACAAGGCGTAGATGTCCTGTACGTTGGCCACACCGCCCGGCACCTGCGCCACCACCGCGTCGATTTCCGGCTGGCTCAGCGTCGCCAGCGGCAACATCTCCGGCGTAATGGAGGCCCCGCCCGGTAAAATCCGGTTTTCCGGTATGTCGACCTCACCTTGCGCGCTCATCGCCTGCGCCAGCGCCGACAGCGTCGGCGTTGAGAACAGCGTCTGCACGTTCGCTCCCCAACCAGCGCGCCGCAGCTGAGCCATCAACTTCACCGCCAGCAGCGAGTGGCCCCCCAGCTCGAAGAAGTTATCGTGGCGGCCGACCCGCTCCACGTTCAGCAGCTCGCGCCAGATCGCCGCCAGCAGCGTTTCGTGTTCACCCTGCGGCGCTTCATACGCCGCCTGGCTCTGCGCCCCCTGCGGCTCCGGCAATGCCCTACGATCCAGTTTGCCGTTCGGCGACAGCGGCAACGCCGCCACCACCACCCAGGCCGACGGCACCATATAGTCCGGCAGCGCCGCGCTCACATGCTGCCGCAGCGCGCCCGCCAGCGTCTCTTCCGCCACGTCCGCGGCCGGCACCACCCACGCCACCAGCCGTTTGTCGTCGCCCACCGCCCGTGCATCCACCACCGCTTCGCGCACCGCCGGGTGCGTCGCCAGCGCCGCCTCTATCTCGCCGCATTCGATGCGGAAGCCGCGGATTTTTACCTGCTGATCGTTGCGCCCCAGGTACTCGATGTCGCCGTTCGCCAGATAACGCGCCACGTCGCCGGTGCGGTAC
>NZ_JBJNLB010000028.1:0-861 GCF_052169275.1 Serratia sp. CY27727
GCTGCAAACATTTGAGAGACTCTATGACAGGTTACTCTTCATTCCGGTACTTCTACGGAGGAATGAATTTCAGCCGTCATGTTTCAATTTTCAGCTTGTTCCAGATTGTTAAAGAGCAAAATACTTCGCAGCATACTGTTTCCAATATACTCTGAAGTAGTGAAATACCGGACTATATGGTGGAGCTAAGCGGGATCGAACCGCTGACCTCCTGCGTGCAAGGCAGGCGCTCTCCCAGCTGAGCTATAGCCCCATACAGTCACGCGCAGTACCTTTTCCACTTCCGAGAAGTGGTAGGCCTGAGTGGACTTGAACCACCGACCTCACCCTTATCAGGGGTGCGCTCTAACCACCTGAGCTACAAGCCTATAAAGGTATTTCTGCTCGTTACTTTTTCATCAGACAATCTGTGTGAGCACGCCACTCGAAGCAATATCTTTAGGTAAGGAGGTGATCCAACCGCAGGTTCCCCTACGGTTACCTTGTTACGACTTCACCCCAGTCATGAATCACAAAGTGGTAAGCGCCCTCCCGAAGGTTAAGCTACCTACTTCTTTTGCAACCCACTCCCATGGTGTGACGGGCGGTGTGTACAAGGCCCGGGAACGTATTCACCGTAGCATTCTGATCTACGATTACTAGCGATTCCGACTTCATGGAGTCGAGTTGCAGACTCCAATCCGGACTACGACATACTTTATGAGGTCCGCTTGCTCTCGCGAGGTCGCTTCTCTTTGTATATGCCATTGTAGCACGTGTGTAGCCCTACTCGTAAGGGCCATGATGACTTGACGTCATCCCCACCTTCCTCCAGTTTATCACTGGCAGTCTCCTTTGAGTTCCCGGCCGAACCGCTGGCAA
>NZ_JBJNLB010000029.1:0-785 GCF_052169275.1 Serratia sp. CY27727
GGGGTGAGGACAGTGTCTGGTGGGTAGTTTGACTGGGGCGGTCTCCTCCCAAAGAGTAACGGAGGAGCACGAAGGTTAGCTAATCACGGTCGGACATCGTGAGGTTAGTGCAAAGGCATAAGCTAGCTTGACTGCGAGAGTGACGGCTCGAGCAGGTACGAAAGTAGGTCTTAGTGATCCGGTGGTTCTGAATGGAAGGGCCATCGCTCAACGGATAAAAGGTACTCCGGGGATAACAGGCTGATACCGCCCAAGAGTTCATATCGACGGCGGTGTTTGGCACCTCGATGTCGGCTCATCACATCCTGGGGCTGAAGTAGGTCCCAAGGGTATGGCTGTTCGCCATTTAAAGTGGTACGCGAGCTGGGTTTAGAACGTCGTGAGACAGTTCGGTCCCTATCTGCCGTGGGCGTTGGAAGATTGAGAGGGGTTGCTCCTAGTACGAGAGGACCGGAGTGAACGCACCACTGGTGTTCGGGTTGTCATGCCAATGGCATTGCCCGGTAGCTAAGTGCGGAAAAGATAAGCGCTGAAAGCATCTAAGCGCGAAACTTGCCTCAAGATGAGTCTTCCCTGGGCCTTTAAGGCCCCTGAAGGAACGTTTAAGACTAAGACGTTGATAGGCTGGGTGTGTAAGTGCAGCGATGCATTGAGCTAACCAGTACTAATGATCCGTGAGGCTTAACCTTACAACACCGAAGGTGTTTTAGAGACGAAGATATTTTCAGCGAAGTTCCGAGATTGGTTCTGATGGCGACACGAGAGTGAAGCGGTTGGAATGAAAC
>NZ_JBJNLB010000030.1:0-704 GCF_052169275.1 Serratia sp. CY27727
TTGATACCACGCAGCAGAACACCTACGTTCTCACCAGCACGGCCTTCGTCCAGCAGTTTGCGGAACATTTCAACGCCAGTACAGGTAGACTTAACGGTGTCTTTGATACCAACGATTTCAACTTCTTCGCCAACTTTGATGATACCGCGCTCAACACGACCGGTAACAACGGTACCACGACCGGAGATGGAGAATACGTCTTCGATTGGCAGCAGGAACGGCTTGTCGATAGCACGCTCTGGCTCTGGGATGTAGCTGTCCAGCGCTTCAGCCAGTTCGATGATTTTCGCTTCCCACTCAGCTTCGCCTTCCAGCGCTTTCAGCGCGGAACCGCGGATTACTGGCAGGTCGTCGCCTGGGAAGTCGTAAGCGGACAGCAGTTCGCGAACTTCCATTTCTACCAGTTCCAGCAGCTCTTCATCATCAACCATGTCGCATTTGTTCATGAATACGATGATGAAAGGAACGCCAACCTGACGACCCAGCAGGATGTGCTCACGGGTCTGAGGCATTGGGCCATCAGTCGCAGCAACTACCAGGATCGCGCCGTCCATCTGAGCAGCACCGGTGATCATGTTTTTCACGTAGTCGGCGTGCCCTGGGCAGTCAACGTGCGCGTAGTGACGAGTCGGGGTGTCATACTCAACGTGAGAGGTGTTGATGGTGATACCACGAGCTTTTTCTTCTGGCGCGTTATCGATCTG
>NZ_JBJNLB010000031.1:0-624 GCF_052169275.1 Serratia sp. CY27727
GTAAAAGACCACCTCCTGAGGAGGTGGCTTTACACGACGCCCCCTAAAAGGGGGCCATTTTCGAGTTAATCCTGCAACAGCTCCATCTGCTGTTCGATCTCTTGGTCCTTCTTATCCTGATGCTTCACGTATCGCCTGATAATTTCTTCGTTTACCCCTACCGTATCGACAAAGTATCCCCTTGCCCAAAAATGATTGCCCCACAACTTCTTTCGTATATGTGGGAAACGATTGTAAAGCCGGATTGCACTGCGTCCTTTCAGGACGCCCATCAACGTCGAAATCGATAGCTTCGGGGGGACTATCACGACCAGATGCACATGATCTGGCTGAATATTTAGCTCAAGAACTTCACAGTCCTTCATGTTGCAGAGGATATAAATTGTTCGGTAGAGCTCTTTGCCCACCTTGTCGCGGAGGATTTTAAATCGATACTTCGGCGTCCAAACCAGGTGGTATTTGCAACGCCAGAACACATGTGATGAACTCCTGTATAAACCCATGTTGGTGATTTCCTTCTTACTTGTGGTGAGTAAGCTGGAATATTCCGGCATGGGTTTCCTTCAGGCTAGAGCCTCACAGGTTCAATCACCACCTCCTTAGGAGGTGGTTTAAGGCTTACAA
>NZ_JBJNLB010000032.1:0-611 GCF_052169275.1 Serratia sp. CY27727
CGCACGTTGACCTGACTGCTGCCGCTGAACACCACACCGTTGCGGTTGACCACCATCACCGTGCCGTCGGCCTTGATCTGGCCCTGGATCTGGCTCGGCCGGGCGCTCGGATCGTTGACGCGATTGAGCACCGCCCAATCCTTTTGCTGTTTGAAGTCCACCGTGGTGTTCTTGCCGACGTTGAACGTTTCCCAGTTGAGGATCGCCTTGTCGCCGGTCTGCCGGATGCCGACGGTCGTTTGCCCGTTGGCCGTCTGCTGCGTCGGCGCATCGGCATTGATCCACCCCTGGGTCGCCGGGTTGCGGTCGACTTTCAACCCGCCCTCCGCCAATCCGTCCGGCAGCGCACCGCCCGCCGCCAGCGCGGCCTGGCGCGCGGCGGCCTGCGCCGCCTGTTGGGCGGCGATGGCGGAAGCAGTTTTACCGAGGTTGGCCAGCGAACGCTGCAACTGCTGATTGGCCTGCTGCTGTTGCGCCAGCGGCGGCGGCGTGCCCGGCAGATTCATTCCCGGGCGGGCGCCCTGCGCCCCCCCCGCCTGGCCGACATTTTTGGCGTTGAACCAACCGCCGCTGAACGGCCGCGGTTCGGCGGCCTGCACACTTGCCGACAG
>NZ_JBJNLB010000033.1:0-540 GCF_052169275.1 Serratia sp. CY27727
CCATCAATTAACCTTCCAGCACCGGGCAGGCGTCACACCGTATACGTCCACTTTCGTGTTTGCACAGTGCTGTGTTTTTATTAAACAGTTGCAGCCAGCTGGTATCTTCGACTGGCTTCAGCTCCATCCGCAAGGGACTTCACCTACATGCCAGCGTGCCTTCTCCCGAAGTTACGGCACCATTTTGCCTAGTTCCTTCACCCGAGTTCTCTCAAGCGCCTTGGTATTCTCTACCTGACCACCTGTGTCGGTTTGGGGTACGATTTAATGTTACCTGGAGCTTAGAGGATTTTCCTGGAAGCAGGGCATCAACTACTTCTGCACCGTAGTGCATCGTCATCACGCCTCAGGGTTAGTATGCAACCGGATTTACCAGGTCACACCCCCTACACGCTTAAACCGGGACAACCGTCGCCCGGCTAGCCTAGCCTTCTCCGTCCCCCCTTCGCAGTAACACCAAGTACAGGAATATTAACCTGTTTCCCATCGACTACGCTTTTCAGCCTCGCCTTAGGGGTCGACTCACCCTGCCCCGATTAA